>JALHJB010000023.1 GCA_022839745.1 Actinomycetes bacterium | reverse complement strand
TGGTGCCCTTGTCCAGCTGCTCGCGCACCGCATCCAACACGACGTCCGGCGCGTGGCCGAGGATCATCGGACCCCACGAAGCCACGAAATCGATGTACTCGTTGCCGTCGGCATCCCACACACGCGAGCCCTTGGCGCGCTCGTAGAACAGCGGGTCGATGCCGACGCTCTTGAACGCGCGGACCGGCGAGTTCACGCCACCGGGGATGACGCGCTGCGCGCGGGCGAACAGGTCCGATGAGTGTGCGTGATTCATCTGTGCGAGACCCCCTGAGGAGTAGCTGACGGTTGGAACGTGAGTATATCAGCCCTCGAAGCGAACCGAGGCCGAGGTCTCGAGCGAAGCCTCCGCAGGCGCGCTCTATGCGCCGAGGACAGCGAGCGAGGGGCCTACGGCTCGGTTCTGCGAGTCAGTCCCCTTCGGAGAAGTACCTCATCGGCGCTCGCTTGAGTTCGCGGAGCGGGTACGCGATGCGCGGCGCGCCGAGATCGGCGCCGGCGCCGATGCGCTCTATCGTACGATCGAGCGTGGTCCGGTCGGGCGTCTCGATGACCGCAACGATCGCCCTGCCGCCGCCGGGGACACGCCGGTCGAAGCAGTGCAGCACTTCCGGGAACGCCGCGATGAGCGAGCCAGCCCCCGCGGCGTGTCGAGGGTTGACCCACGTCGCGAGCGCGAGGCGCCACGGCTCCGCACGCTCATGGATGGTGACCCCGAACCGCCGGACCACGCCTCCTGCGACCAGCGCGCGCACCTGCTCGAGGACCTGCTGCTCGTCGGCGTCGTACCCGCACTCGGCAAGCGTCTGCGCCAGCGCGGAGAACGGCCGCTCCTCGAGCGGGAGATCGCCCTGCAGCAACCGCACCAGCGCGCGAGCGTCGTGATCCAGGTGCATCGCATCCGCCGCGGGCGCGGGAGGCTCGGGTGCCCCATCGGCATCGAAACCGTGCGTCACCCGGTACTCCTCGGCCGGCAAGACCCTGAAGCGGTCGGCCACGCCGAGCCTGCCCGCGATCTCGCTCTCGGCGATCTCCAGACGCGCCATCGAGGGCGTGCCCAGCACGTACCACAGGCGATACCGGTCGTCCATCTCAAAGGCATGCGTGGCGTTCGGCACGCTCGCAAGCACTGACGCCGCATCGTCGAGCGCGTCCTCGGACACCGCCAGGGCGCCGAGGGCGGCGATGTAGCCCAGCGCCGAGGGTGACAGCACGGCGCCGACGCGACGGACTGATCGCGCATCCCGCAGCGCGCGCAGGGTCGAGACGACCTCCGCACCGCTGAGTCCGATGCGGACGCCGAGGTCGGCATAGGGCCGCACGGACACCGGGAGCCCATCGCCTAAGGCAGCCACGAGCCGCCTGGCCTGATCGTCCATCTCGCGCATGTATCGGTCCTCCAGGGCCGAAGTCCGGCCCCCGGTCCTCAGTCGGTCGTTGCTACGGCCTCATCGCACTCGCCGGTCCATCCGGGAGGCTCGTAGATGCAGTACGGCTCGCTCGCGAGGTAATCGCCGGTGACCTCGAGCGCACGTGCCCGGCAGCCGCCGCACACGGCCTTGTACTCGCACGCGCCGCACTTGCCCTTGAGGAGCGAGTAATCCCTGAGCTCGTTGAACACCTTCGAGTCCGTCCAGATCTCCGAGAACGGGCGCTCCTTCACGTTGCCGAGCTGCATGTCGAAGTAGCCGCATGGCTGCAGATCGCCCACATGCGAGATGAAGCAGAACGTGATGCCGCCGAGGCACCCACGGGTCATCGCGTCGAGACCGTACTCCTCGCGCGTGACCTTCTTGCCCTCGGCTTTCGCGAGCTGCCGGATGATGCGGTAGTAGTGCGGCGAATCGGTGGGCTTGAAGTGCAGCGGGCTCGTCTTCTGGCGGTGGTATGCCCACGTGAGCACGCGCTCGTACTCCTCGGGCGGCAGCTCCTTGTCGAGCATGTCGCTCCCGCGGCCCGTGGGAACCAGCATGAAGATGTGGAACGCGTCGATGCCGAGCTCCTCGGCGAGGTCGTGCACGGCCTCGACCTTGGTGTGGTTGAGCGTGGTGACCGTCATATTGATCTGCACGCCCACACCGTGCGCCTTGGCCATCTTGATGCCGGCGATCGAAGCGTCGAACGCGCCGGGCTCTCCGCGGAACGCGTCGTGCTCCTCGGCCGTGGGGAAGTCGATCGAGACCGAGATGCGCGGGATCTTGTGCTCGGCCATCTTGGCCGCGATCTCCTCGGTGATGAGCGTGGCGTTGGTGCCGATGACCGGCATCGCGCCCTTCTCGTGCGCGTAGTCCACGATCTCCCAGATATCCGGCCGCATGAGCGGCTCGCCACCGGTGAGGATGATGATCGGGTTCGAGATGGTGACGATGTCGTCGATCGTCGTCTTGATCTCGTCGAGCGACAACTCGCCCTCGTAGTGGCCGAACTCGGCCGCCGCACGGCAGTGCGCACAGCTGAGGTTGCAGCTGCGGGTGATCTCCCACGCGATGATGCGCGGCGGCTTGATGCCGGTACGCTTCAGGTACGCCTCGGCCGCCTCGCCGCCGCCGGGCCGGAAGCCCGTTGAGCGCGCGCCGCCATGCCGCTGGCGTTCCATCGTCACGCCCGCCGGATGGCCGCCAGGATGCCCGGCCGGCATCTCCGCGCCCGCCGGTATCTGCGGGTGGCCGGCCGGCATGCCGCGGTGACCGCCGGGATGCCCGGCCGACGCCGCCGGGAAGTCCGGCTGCGCCGGAGCCCCCGACGAAGCCTCCGCAGGGCGGGTTGTGCCCGAGGACAGCGAGGAGGAGGCTACCGGCGAGCCGGGGCCACCGGCGCCCTCGGCCGATGCCGCCGCGCTGATGGGCACGCCGATGGCGGTCTGCCCGCAGCCGGCCATGGCCTCGGCCATCTCCTGCTCGTCGATCGTCGGCGTGCTTTCGCCGAACTCGGCCTCGAGCTCCAGATCCGGACGCGCGTCGGCGTTGCCTACGTTGTCTGCCATGGTTCGCTTCCTCGCTATCTGTTCACTCGGATACCGGCACGACGACGGCCGCCGTCCCGTACGCGATGATCTCGTTGGTGGACTGCATGATCTCGGTGGAGTCGAAGCGCATGCCGATGACGCAGTTCCCGCCCATCTGCTGCGCGTTGGCCTCCAGGCGCTCGAGGGCCTGTTCTCGCGCGTGCTCGGCCAACTCGGAGAGCTCGTTGATCTCGCCGCCCATGATGGTCCTGAGACCGGCCACCGTGGTGGCGATCATGTCGCGGCTGCGCACCGTGATGCCCCAGCACAGCCCGAGCGTACGCTCGATCCGATAGCCCACGGGAGCGTCGTTCGTGGTGTAGATGGGGAGTCTGCGCTTGGGTGTCACACTCATCGGACCGCTAGCCTTCCTTGAGCCACTTCGCCGCGTCCTTGGCGTGATACGTGATGATCATGTCTGCGCCGGCGCGCTTCATCGAGAGCAGCGTCTCGAGCACCACGCGCTTCTCGTCGATCCATCCGTTGCGCGCGGCCGCCTTGACCATCGCGTACTCGCCGCTCACGTTGTACGCGCATGTGGGGTAGCCGAACTCGTCTTTGACGCGGCGCACGATATCGAGGTACGCGAGCGCCGGCTTGACCATCACGATATCGGCCCCCTCCGCCACATCCAGCGCGGTCTCGCGGATCGCCTCATCGCTATTGGCGGGGTCCATCTGATACGCGCGACGGTCGCCGAAGGAGGGCGCGCTGTCGGCGGCGTCACGGAACGGTCCGTAGTAGCCGCTCGAGTACTTGGCCGAGTAGGCCATGATCGGCACGTTGCTGTAGCCCTCGGCATCGAGCGCCGAGCGGATCGCGCCGATGCGGCCGTCCATCATGTCGGACGGAGCGACCATGTCGGCGCCCGCCTCGGCATGGCTGACAGCGGCCTGGGCGAGCATCTCGAGCGTCACGTCGTTGATCACGTAGCCATCATCGTCGAGGATGCCGCAGTGCCCGTGGCTCGTGTACTCGCACATGCACACGTCGGTGATCACCGTGAACTCGGGATCGTGGGCCTTGATCGCCCTGATCGCCTGCTGCACGATGCCCTCTTCAGCGTACGCGCCGCTGCCGGCCTCGTCCTTGACCGACGGGATGCCGAAGAGGATGACGGCGGGCACGCCGAGCGCCTTGAGCTCGTCGATCTCGGCGGGCAGCTGGTCGAGCGAGATGTTGAACACGCCCGGCATCGAGGGGACCTCGCGGCGAACACCCGTTCCGAACTCCACGAACAGCGGGTAGATGAGATCGCTCGCGTGAAGCGATGTCTCACGCATGAACGCACGCAGCGTCTCGGTGCGACGCATACGGCGCGGACGGTACACGGGGAACTCCACAGTGGCCTCCTTAATGCGGACGGCGGAGCAGGCAGACACCCGCTCCGGGTCCCAACGATCGAACAACACGTGATCCGGCGGGCGTGTGTGCCCGCACAGCCAGTACTACTCGGCGAACTCCTCGTTGGCCTCGATCACGACATCAGCGGCGTTCTCGACCTTCGTGTCAGCCTTGGGCGCGGCCTTCTTGCCGATCGTGAAGTCAACGTACTGCGCATACTTGATGGCGGCGTAGATGCCGGCGATGCCAAGCACGGTCCAGAACGCCATCTGGGTGAAGATGTACACGACCTGGCCGTACGAGCTGAACCACGCCATGAAGCCTGACTGTGCTGCAACCGTCGTACCCATTGCTGTCCTTCCGTCGTGACCGATGCGTGCTGACAAACAGCCGGGGCGACCCGCATACGCGTGGCCGCCCCGGCAGAGTATCCCTGGTGGAGATGAGCGGGCTCGAACCGCCGACCTCTGCGTTGCGAACGCAGCGCTCTCCCAGCTGAGCTACATCCCCATCAACTGCGGCCGGACCTCGAAGGGGCCGGGCGCAGATGTATACAATGCCGAGCGAATCTCGCTTTGTCAATCTCACAACCGGCCTCGATCCGGCCGGAGAGTCCCTTACGCGTAGTACGCTTCGAGCGCCGCCACGAGCGCCGGCGCTGTGTACTCCTTCGGCTCCACCGCCACGGCCAAGCCGGCCTCGCGCGCGGCCCTGGCCGCGATAGGTCCGATCACCGCCACCACGAGGCGCCTTACATCAACGTCCGCAGCCAGACGCAGAAAGCCGCGCACCGTCGAGGGCGATGTGAACGTCACCGCGTCAGCCTCGCCGGCACGGAGCCGTTCGAGCACCCACGCATCACCGGGGCCGGTCACCGTCTGATACGCGGGCACCACGTCGACCCGCGCACCGCGCTCGCGCAGTCTGTCGGGCAACACCTCGCGCGCCTCAAGCGCCCGGGGCAACAGCACGCGCGTACCCTCGGCCACGCCGCGCACGCACAACCCCTCCAAGACGCCCTCGCCAACATGCTCGTCGGGCACGAAGTCAGGCACGATACCGTGCGCCTCAAGCGCCCTGGCTGTCGCCGGGCCCACAGCCGCAACGCGCAGTCCGTACAACGCGCGAGCGTCCTTGTCGACCGCCGCAAGATGCGCAAAGAACCGTTCGACCGCGTTCGCCGAGGTGAACACCGCCCAGGCGTACACATCGAGATCGCGGATCGCCGCGTCCAGGGGCCTCGGGTCCGGCGGATCGACGATCTCGATCGTGGGGAACACGAGCGCCTCGGCACCCGCTGCTTCAAGCAGCTCGACGAGCGCGCCAGCCTGCGCGCGCGTCCGCGTCACCACCACCCGCTTGCCCGAGAGTCCGCCCATCCGCCGCCCGTCCGTCAGCTGCCGAGCAGCGTGTCGACCGAGCCGTCCGGCGCGGCCTCGCGGATCTCCGCGAGGATCTCGTCGGCTCCGAGCGAGCGGAGCACCTCCACCATCGCCTCGCCGAGCGCCTCCGGCTCACCGGCGTCTCCGCACATCTGGTGGCGGATGATGCGCTCGCCGTCCACCGAGCCTACCATCGCGTCCATCGTGAGCGTGCCGTCCTCGTAGCGCGCGTGCGCGCCGATGGGGACCTGGCAGCCACCCTCGAGCTTGCGCATGACCACACGCTCGGCGGTCACGCACTCCATGGTCTCCGGATGGCCGATCTTCTCCATGATGCGCAGCATGTACTCGGCGTCTTCGCGGATCTCGATGCCGATGGCGCCCTGGCCCACCGCCGGCACCATCTGCGTCACAGGCACGTAGCTCGTGATGCGCTCGGCCCAGCCCATGCGCGTGATGCCCGCCGAGGCGAGGATAACCGCGTCGAGCTCGCCGTCCTCGGCCTTGCGCATGCGCGTGTCGAGGTTGCCGCGCACGTCCACGATCTCGAGATCGGGCCTGAGGTGCGCCACCTGGGAACGGCGCCTCAGGCTCGAGGTGCCGAGCTTGGCGCCCTGCGGGAGCGTATCGAGGTCATACCCGGCGCCGGAGACAAGCACGTCGCGCGGGTCCACGCGCTCGGGCATCGCCGCGATGATGCAGCCGTCGGGGAGCTCCGTGGGGACGTCCTTCATCGAGTGCACGCACAGGTCGACCGTGCCGGCCAGGAGCTCGACCTCGAGCTCCTTGGTGAACAGGCCCTTGCCGCCGACCTTCGCGAGCGGCACGTCGAGGATCTTGTCGCCGGTGGTCTTGATGACCTTGAGGCTCACCGGCAGGCCGGTGATCTCCTCGAGTCTCGCCTTGATGTACTCCGACTGCCACAGCGCGAGCTTGCTGCCCCGCGTGCCGATGACCAGTTCTTCATGCTCCACAGTCGCCGATGCCCTCCCCTGTCTCTGTATGCCTTTCGACGATCTCGCGCGCACGCAGGTTCAGCAGGTTGCGGAATGCGCCCGGACCTTGCTTGTCTTCTGAATCGTCCAGCCCGTAGAGCACGCGGGCAGTATCCACGTACATGTAACCGTCCTTGGTGGACGACAGCTTCTTGAGGCGAGCCGTGGGACCGTGCAGCATCTTGTTGACGATCGCGCACGTGAGCGCCTCGACGGTCTTACGCTCCTTGTCAGAGAGATCGAGCCGCTTGAGCGCCTTCTCGAGCTCCATCTGGCGGATGACCTCGGCCTTGGCCCTGATCGCGGCCACGGTGGGCACGACCTCCATCGATTCGACCCAGCCGTAGAATGCAGCGACCTCCTCATCGATGATGCCCTCTGCCCGGCGCGCCTCGGCCATGCGCTCCTCGAGGTTCGCCTCCACCACACCGTTGAGGTCGTCGATGTCGTACAGGAAGACATCGGAGAGCTCGTTGGTGCGCGGGTCGATATCGCGCGGGACGGCGATGTCGATCAGGAACAGCGGCCGCGAGCGGTGCTTGGCCGCGGGCGCCAGATCGGCCTTGGTGATCACGTACTCGGTGGCCGCCGTGGATGAGATCACGATATCGGTGTCGCGGATCCGGTCGTAGAAGCTCTCGTAGGGCACCGCCGTGCCGTTGAATCGCGCCGCGATGTCCTGGGCGCGCTCGAAGGTGCGGTTGGCCACCAGCACGCCCGAGACACCGTTGGCCACGAGGTGCTTGAGCGTGAGCTCGCTCATCTCGCCCGCGCCGAGCACCAGCACCGTCCGGCCGTCGAGCGTGTCGAACACCTTCTTGGCGAGCTCCACGGCCGCGTAGCTGATCGATACGGCCGACTCGCCGATGGCGGTCTCGGTGCGCACGCGCTTGCCCACCTCGAAGCTCTGACGGAAGAGCTTGTTGAACGCTTTGCCGGTGGTGCCCGCGCTTTGCGCATAGTCGTACGCAGTCTTCGCCTGGCCGAGGATCTGCGCTTCACCGACAACCATCGAGTCGAGCGACGCCACAACCCGGAACAGGTGCCGGACCACCGCCTCGCCGGTGACGATGTACAGGTAGCGCACCAGCTCATGACGGTCGAGCTCGTGGAAGCTGGCGAGGAAGTCGATGACCGCGTTCACGCCGCCGTCGCTGTCGGATGCGACCGCGTAGACCTCGGTGCGGTTGCATGTGGAGAGGATGACCGCCTCGGACACCAGATGGCTACCGGTGAGCGAGGCGAGCGCCCGCGGCTGCACGTCGGCCGGGAACGTGAGCTTCTCCCGGATTGCAACAGGCGCCGTCTTGTGGCTGAGACCGATCAGTACGAGGTGCATTGCGAGCGGATCGCCTCCGGGGAGAGATCGTAGGCAGACAGAGACACGCGCAGGCGGCGCGCAGTGAGGCTGGGGCGCCCCCGCCGGAACGGTGCGTTGTTGTTCAGGCAAGCAGGCCCGGCGGGGGCGATGTGGCAGTGCGAGTGCACCGTCTGCGCGCGCCTGAACGTCGTCAGATGCATATGTGCCCGTGCGGAGCCGCACCTGTCGCGGAAACGCACAGGCTGCGAGGCGGGATGCGCAGCGATGGCGCTACGAAGCGACACCGGCATGCACCTCCCCGCGGCGGGCGCCGGCGATCTTGCCGTCGAACACCCGGTGGAACAGCTCGGGCCAAAGTCCCTCGACCCGGTAGAGGATCCTGTTGGACGCGCCGTGAACCACGAGGAAGCGGTTGCGCTCGATCGCGCGCACGAACTCGGCAGCGGCGACCGAGGGCGGGATGGTCCGTGCCATGCCGTTGATGGCGGCGGTCTCCTTCGGCTGCGTGGCCACCTCACGGGCGTACCCGGGTGTATCCATGTTCGGGGGACACGCGAGCGTCACGCCCACACCGTGGGGCCGCAGTTCGCTCCGGACGACTTCGGCGAATCCGGTGACGCCGAACTTGGCCGCGCTGTAAGCCGAGTAGCCGTACACGCCCACAAGCCCGCCCATCGAGGACACCAGCCCGATGTGCCCCGAGCCGCGTTCGACCATGGACGGAGCGACAGCGCGGGCGGCGTAGATCGTGCCGAGAAGGTTCACGTCGATATGCCGCACGAGGTCCTCGACCTCGGTCTCGATGAACCGCTGCGGCTCGCAGAAGCCCGCGCAGGTGAGGAGGACGTCAACAGGGCCGGACGCCGCCTCGGCGCCCCCGATCGCCGCCGTGACCTGCGCGGGATCCGCCACGTCACACGGGTGTGCGGTCACGCGCTGGTCCGCTCGCGCACACCGCGCGCTCACAGCCTCCACCGCGGCCTCGAGACGGCCGGGGTCCCGGGCCAGCAGCGACACATGCGCGCCGGCCGCCGCCACGAGCTCGGCCGACGCCAGGCCCATGCCGCTCGATGCGCCGGTGATCACCACATGCTTGTTCGTCCAGAACAACACGCGACTCCCCTTACAGCCCGAACACATGGAAGCCGACCGGTACCGTGCGCGCAACGATCGCGAGCGCGACCACCATGGCGAATCCGATGAGCAACAGATACGCGCCCCGGCGGCCCTGCCAGCCGTGACGCCAGCGCAGCACCAGGTAGGCCGCGAACACGACCCACACGATACCCGCGAGCACCACGCGCGCGTCGGCCCACCACAGGCTCACGTCGGTCTCGATCGCCCTGAGCACGCCCAGCAGGAGTCCGGCCGAGTACGCCGGGAACGCCCACAGCGCCGAGCGGCCGGCGACCTTGTCGGCCTGCGAGAGTGACGGGAGCCTGCTGAACAGCTTCGTGGTCTTGCGGGCCTTGAGCTGACGCTCAAGCACCACGTAGAGCAGCGATGCGGCGGCGCCGATGGCGTACCCCGCGTTCGCGAATGCGATGAGCGCTACATGGATGCCAACGCGCCAGCTGTCCAGAAGCGCAGCCTGCTCCGCCGTCACATCGGCGAGCACGCTGCGGCTCGCTCCAAGCACCTGCGCGATGAGCATCATCACGAGTGCGGCGGGCACGAGCAAGACGCCGTACGTCTTGACCTTGAGCATGTGCTCAAGCAGGAAGTAGACGAGCACGAGCGCCCACGCCATGAGCACGAGCACGTTCGCGCCGGTGAGCTCGGTGCCGTCGGTAGCCGATGAGCGAAAACCGACCGATGCCGTGTGCAACAGGAAACCGGCACCGGTCGCGAACGTGGCGTACCACGTGAGCGCCTGGCGCTTCGTTGCGACCTGATACGCATAGAGCACCGTCGCAGCCGCGTAGAACGCCATTGCGAGCCAGAATGCGACGAACGCTACCTGAAGCACCGTGCCTCCTCAGTCGTTCCGTGTCTTCCTACTCGGCGGCCTGACGGCGAGCAACGGCGGCCTCGAGGACCTCGAGCTGCTTGCCCAGGCCGTTCAGGCGCTTCAGCGCCATGCCCACATAGAGCACCATGCCAGCCCAGAGCAGCGCGTACGCGCCGGCCACGAGCGGCCATTGGGTCAGAACCAGCGAGTAGACCTCTTTCAGCGTCGGGTTCACTCAGATCACCTCTCCAGAAGGGTCTTGGCCTGTTCGATGCGTTCCTGCAGCTGCACTTCACCCATCCGCAGCTGGTAGATGGCGTAGCCGAGTGCGATCATGCCGATCTGGCCGAGGATGAACGAGATGAGCATCGGCCCCTCGAGCCCCCCGCCCTCGATGACGGGGTGGTTCGACGGGATCAGCCGGGTGATGAAGAACGAGATCGGCACGTCGATGAACGCGAGGATCGAGAAGACCGCACCGTACACGGCGCGACGCTCCTCGTCCTCGACCGAGTTGCGCAGGACGAAGTACGCGATCACGAGCAGCGTGAGGATGAAGTACGTGGTGAGCCGCGGCTCCCAGTCCCACCAGACGCCCCACGCCGCTTTCGTCCATAGGATTCCGGTTGCCATCGTGAGACCCACGAACACGAGCGTGACCTCCATGGACACGCGGTTCTTGGTGTCGTAGTCGCGATTTCGTGTCATCAGGAAGCGGATTGCGTAAAACGCCGCGAAGGCGAACACCACGAACGAGATCTCGGCCACGGGCACATGGAAGTAGAAGATCTTCTGGCCCCAGTCGGGACGCCCGTACTCGGAGCCGAAGACCGTGGCCGCCTCGAAGTCTGCTGCGTCGATGGTCACGTTGCCCGAGCCGGTCGCGATCTCCACCGACTCCGCATCGGCCGAGACGAGCTCGCCTCGTACGGACTCGCCGTCGGCCTCGACCTCCACGGTGTACCCCGCGTAGTTGGCGAGGTAGCGCGCCTCGTCGATCGCCTGCTCGAACGGCCCCTTGTAGCGCACCGAATCGACCTGCCCGGCGGTGCGCACGAACCCGAAATCCGGCACGCCCGCCCAGAAGAACGCTCCGATGAACGCGCCCAGGGTGAGCACGCCGCCGAGCACCAGCGCGATCATCGCCCTCGTCGTTATCGATCTCACGTGGCCGTCAGCCTCCTATCGCGGATAGCGGCGCTTAAGCGCCGACGATGAACTCGTAGAGCCCGTACGAAGCGAGCAGCATGATCACGTCGTAGCCGACGACCCAGCCCATGCCGGTCCAGAACACGGACACACCCTGCGCGCCGCCCACGATGGCGCCGCCGGTGGCGGTGACCGCGCCGAGGAGCAGCGGGTACATCAGCGGGATGAACAGCATCGCGAGCACGAAGTCCTTGCCGGAGGTGTTCACCGACATCGTTGCCAGGAGCGTCCCCACGCCTGCCATTCCGATCGAACCCACGATGAGAATGAGTGGCAACAGCGCGATCGAGCCCCAGTCGAGATGGGTCCCCTGCAGGAACAAGAAACCGAAGACCGGCAGGGTGAGCGCCTCGACCGCAAGCAAGAAGATCAGGTTGCCGCCCGCCTTGGCGAAGAAGATGACCGGACGGTCCACCGGCGAAAGCAACAACGCCTCAAGGCATCCCTGGTCCTTCTCGTGGACGAGGGAGCGGTTGAGACCGAGCATCGAGGTGAAGATGAACGCGAGCCACAGGAGTCCCGCGGCGATGTCACGCGGGTCGAAGTTCGAACCCGCCTGCGAGAGTGCGACGAAGTAGACGACCATCGTGAGCAGCGAGTACAGGCCCATCGACATGATCATCTCTTTGGTGCGGAGCTCCATCACGATGTCCTTGCGGAGCATCGCCCTCAGCTGCCGTCCCGAGGCGCTTGCCATCTACGACACCCCCATTCCCACGGTGGAGCGGTAGGTCTGGCGGAAGGCCGCGTCGTCGATCGCCTCTCGCGGCTCGTAGAGCACGACCCTTCCCTTGGCGAGGATGAGTGCGTGGCTGCACAGCTCGAGGCCCTTATCGAGGTCGTGGCTGATCATCACGAACGTATGGGAATCGCGGATCTGCGCGATGAGTCCGTCGAGGATGTCCATGGCGTGCGGGTCGAGGCCCGAGTACGGCTCATCGAGGAAGATCACCTCGGGCCGATGCAGCAACGCCCGGGCGATCGAGAGGCGTTGGAGCATGCCGCGCGAGAACGTCCTTGTGAGGTCGAGCTTGCGGTGGTCGAGCTCCACGGCCTCCAGCAGCTCGGAGACCCGCACGTGCGGTTGCTCCACGCCATACATATCGGCGAAGAACAGCAGGTTCTCCTCGGCGGTAAGATCCGGATAGAGCAACGGGTTGTGGCTGATCAGACCGATATGCGTCCTGAGATCCACCGCATCGCTCACCACGTCACGGCCAAGCACACGCGCCGAGCCGCTCGAGGGGTTGAGCAGCGTGGTCAGGACCTTCACAAGCGTGGTCTTGCCCGCGCCGTTCGGGCCGAAGATCGAGAGGAACGCGCCCACAGGCAGCTCGAGGCTCACACCGTCGAGCGCCTTACGCACGCCGAAGGCCCGGGTCAGGTCCCGGACCTCCAGCGCAAGCGTGTGCTGGTGCTCCTCGGTCACTGTCACGTCCCTAGGCCGCAAGCTGCTTCTTGGGCCACGACGCAAGGCCGCTGCCGATGATGAGCACGATGAAGCCCGTCCATACCCACCACTGGAGCGGGAAGAACTTGATCGTCACCACGGCGGTGTTGCCCTCGCCGGTGCCAGAGAACGAGATGAAGACGTCCTTCAGGAACTCGCTGCGCAGCGACACGTGCTGGTTGCTCTGACGCTGCTGCGCGAGCTGCTGCGGGAAGCGCATCTGCGGGTGCAGCTCGTCGATCTTCTTGCCGTCACGCAGCAGGTCGAGGTTCAGCGTGTAGACCGTGTCGCCCTGGGTCGAGCCGGGGCGCACGTTCTCCATCGTCTGATCGAGCGACACATATGAGAACGTGTAGCCCTCGGCTTCATATGTGGCGCCCGCCTGCTGCGGGATCTGGGCGTTGTAGGTGCGCACGAACATCGTGGAACCCACAAGACCGATGAGGATGATGCCCATTCCCAGGTGGGTGAGGTAGCCGCCCGACTGGGTGCGCGCGCGGGTGATGATCCACAGCAGAGCCTGGCCGAACGACTCGCCGCGGGCGGCCGCGCGCTTGCGGGCCCCGTCGAAGAACAGCCACAGCGGGAGGCCGATGGCGGCGGCGGCCACGAGCACACCACTCAGCGCCAGGAAGTGGTGCCACCACTCGGCGGTCGTCCCGTTAGGAGTGTAGAACGGCAGCATCGCGTAGATGTAGATCGCGATGAACGCGGCCGCGATCGGTGCGCTCACCACGAGCGGACCCTTGGCCTTCTCCCACAGCTTCTTCCAGTCGCCGCCGCCCCACGCGAGGATCGGGCAGAGCGTCATGATGAGGATGTAGAAGATGCCGAGCGGCCGCGCGAGCGCGTCGTACGACGGCGGCTTGATCGACTGGCCACCGAGCGGCATCCACTCGGGGAACGCCGAGGCCATCGTCATGTACGCAACGAGCACGGCCGAGATCAGCATGAGCACGTTGTTGAAGTAGTAGGAGCCTTCCTTGGACATGATCTTCTCGAAGCCATCGGCCTCACTGGAGAGCTGGCCACGGCGCATGTACACGCCGATGCCCATGACCGCCAGCGAACCGACCATCATGATCAGGAACAGCCAGAACGACAGCGGGTCCTCCTGGAACGCATGCACCGACTGCACGATGCCCGAGCGCGTGATGAACGTGCCGAGCAAGACGAACACGAAGGTGAACGCGGCCATCATGAAGGTCCACATGCGGAAGCCTTCGCGACGACGGTAGACCGTCATGGAGTGCACGAGGCCAACGCCGGTGAGCCAGGGCAGGAGCGATGCGTTCTCGACCGGATCCCACGCCCAGTAGCCGCCGAACGCGAGCTCGTAGTACGCCCAGACCGAACCCAGGCCGATACCGATGCCGAGCAAGAGCCACGAGAACACGGTGATGCGGTCGGTGAGCACGACCCACTTCTTCGAGACATCACCCGTGAACAGCGCCGCCAGGCCGAATGCGAACGGCACCGCGAGACCCGCGTACCCCACGAACAGCGTCGGCGGGTGGAGCACCATGGCCCATGTCTGCAGCAGCGGGTTCATAGCTGCGCTGGTGAGCAGGGCGCCGGTGGCGGGATCGACCATGCCAGCAGGCGTGGGCTTGAAGGGGTTGTTGGTGTCGATGAACAGCGCCGCGAGGAAGAACAGCTGCACGAAGTTGAGCACTGCAAGACCGGCAGCGCCGAGCGTGCTGTCTTCCTTCATGAACTTGCGCGCGATGAACGCCGCGTAGACCGCCAGGACCCATTCCCAGAACAGGAGCGACCCCTCACGTCCGGCCCACACGCCTGAAAGACGGTAGACCCACGCCCAGGGGCCGACAGTGGTCGGGTGGTTGTACACGACGTACTGCAGCGCCCAGTTCTCAGTGAGGAACGAGACCGCGAGCAACACGATCGCCAGCGTGGTGAAGCCGAACACACCGTAGGTCAGCAGGTGGCCCAGCTTGCGGGTGTCACCGCTCCCCTGCCGACCGAACGCATACGCGCCGATCGACGCGATCGCCGAGAGGCTGGCGAGGGCGAGCAGGAGGTTGCCGATGGTTCCGATATGCATGCAGGGACTCCGTTCGAGAGTGAGAACCGTGCGGGGCTACTTGGCCGCCTGATCGAGCGCGACCTCGGTGCACTGGAACACGCCATCCGCTTCGAGAGAGCCGGTGATGACCACCTTGGCCCCATCGACGAACTCATCGGAAAGACCGCCGCCCCATGCCACGTCAAGCGCGTTAGCGCCCGCGGCGTCATCGGCGATCTGGAAACGCGGGGTCGTACCGGCGCCCGCGATCGAGCCGTCGACCACGAAGCCGGTGATCTTCAGCGTGACACCGGCAAGCTCGCCTCTGCGGGACAGCGCGTCGTTGACGGTGAGCGCGCCGGTGGCCGACTCGTACTTGGAAGGGCACTTGATGACGAGGTACTTGGCTTCGATGGAGCCGCCCTCCTCGAGCACGCCGGTGATGGTGGCCGTGGTGCCGTCACCAAAGGAGCCGGGCACGACCTCGTTCCACACCACGCGCAGACGGCCCGCATCGGGGTCATCCGCGTCTTCGATCTCGAAGACGAACGGCGTAGCGCCGGACACCCAGGAACCCGCCACGACTTCACCGGACACCTCGACCTGCGTGCCGATGAGATCGGCCTCGGTGAGTGCCTGGGCGACCGAGGTCTTGGTGGCCGTGCCGCCGCTGAAGTCGGAGAACAGGATGAGTGCTCCGACGGCGACGAAGATGAGGATAGTGACACCGATCAGACGTTGCTTCGCGCGCTTGTTCACTAGAGCGATCACTCCCTACCTGTCGCACAACATGCGGCGACCAGACCGAAGCGGGGCGCGAAGATGACCCGGGCGGGCCATGTGGCGCACCGTGACTGCCATTGCTTGCCTGAACGGTTGCATCGTACCACACCGAATCCGTGAAACACCCGCGATTCAGGTATCTTCAGGACGCTGGATGGCTGGAGCAACTGACGTGCCGTACGGCGGACACATCGTCCGCCGTACGCCCTCTTTCAGACGTTGCGTTTCCAGATGAGCGCAAGGCCCTTGAGCGTGAGGTCGTCGTCCACCGCGTCGACCGTGGTGCACAGCGGAGCGATGCGTGCGGCAAGGCCGCCCGTTGCCACCACCGCGCAGGGACCCCCGAGCTCGTCCCAGATGCGATGCACGAGCCCGTCGATGAGCGCGGCATGCCCCATCAGCAGCCCCGCCTGGACAGACTCCCTGGTATTGCGGCCGATGGTTCGCACAGGCGGCTCAAGGTCCACCGCCGAGAGCCGGGCGGCGCGGCTGAAGAGCGCTCCGGCGCTCGTTTCGAGACCCGGAGCGATCGCGCCTCCAAGGTACGCTCCCGAGGCATCCACCACATCGAGCGTGGTCGCGGTTCCGAGGTCGACCACGATCACCGGGGCCCCGAACCGCTCCACCGCGGCGATCGCGTTCACGATGCGGTCCGCGCCGATCTCGTGCGGATTCTCGTACGCGATCGGCAGGCCTGTCTTGATCCCCGGGCCCACCACGAGAGGCTCGACACCCGTGGCCCCGCGCGCCAGGTCCTCGTAGGCGGCCGTCAGCGCCGGAACCACCGAGGAGATGACCACGCGCTCGACAGCATCCCAGCCCACGCCATCAAGCAGGAACAGCCCGGCAATGCGAACACGGATCTCGTCGGCGGTCAGCGAAGGCTCAGTGGAGATGCGCCAGTGCGCCGTGGTCCCCTCCTCACTGATGAGACCGAGCACCGTCTGGGTGTTGCCGATATCCACCGCAAGGATCATGACCGTCCCTTTCCTCAATCGCGCGACGACCGTGACGACCCGGCAACAGCATCGGCGTGGCCGATGCGCCCCGGTGGTATCATCGCGTATGACCTCGACTCCTGGAGGACGCCTCGTGACGACCACACCCGCCCGGATCCTCGTCGTCGACGACGAAGAGTCGATCCTGCAGTTCGTATCGTACAACCTCCGCAAGGAGGGGTACGAGGTGACCGTGGCCCCCGATGGCGATACCGCGCTTGCGCTCGCCACAGAGAGCCCGTTCGACCTCATCGTGCTCGATATCATGCTGCCCGGCACCGACGGCTACGAAGTGTGCCGGCGGCTGCGCACCACCAGCGAAACCCCCGTGCTGTTCCTCTCGGCCCGTGACACGGAGCTCGACAAGGTCGTCGGCCTGGAGCTCGGCGGCGACGACTACCTCGCAAAACCGTTCGGCGTGCGCGAGCTCGTAGCGCGCGTGAAGGCACTGCTGCGGCGCACCGGAGGCCGCGTCACGGATGGCGCCGAGGACACCGGCCCGCTTGAGGCCGCCGGCATCTCGCTCGACGAGAGCGCCCACCTGGCGTTCCACGGCGAGACACAAATCGATCTCACTCCTCGCGAGTTCGAACTGCTCGCGTGCCTGATGCGTCACGCCGGTCGCGTGCTCTCCCGCGAGCAGTTGCTGAAAGAAGCGTGGGAGTGGCAGTACGTGGTGGAGACCAAGACCGTGGACACGCATATCAAGCGCCTCCGTGACAAGCTCGCGGCTGCGGGCGTGGACCCGGCGGTCGTCGAGACCGTACGTGGGTACGGATACCGGCTGGCGACGTAGCCCGCGATGCGCTCATCGATCCGCCGTCGGCTGCTCCTCGCGTTCCTGATCGTCGCGGTGGCGGTTGCAGCCGTGCTCTCCGTCTACTTCCTCACCGAACTCGAGTCCTACGGGCTGCGCAAGATCGAAGAGCGGCTGAGGAGCGAGCAGAGCGTCCTTGCAGCCGCTCTCTCGGCGCAGATCACGGCATCCGGCGCCAGCGGTCTCAGCGACTCTCAGGCCGCAGCGCTCGCGAACGAGCTTGCGATGGCCGGACGTGGGTCGGCGTCACACATCCGTGTGCTCGACCGTGCCGGCGTATCGGTCGCCGACTCCACCGGCGCCGACATCGGCATCGGTTACGCGGAGACGCCCGAGGTCTCGCGCGCCCTGGCGGGTGAGATCGCCTCCGCGGAGCGCGTGCTGCCCGATGGCCGTATCGGCATCTCGATCGCGGGACCCATCACCGTGGACGGTCGGGTCGTGGGCGTGGTGCACAACTCGGCGGCAACGTTCTCCGTGACCACGATCGTGCGCGACTACCGCATGCAGCTGGCCGTTGCGGCGCTGGCGTTCGTACTGGCCACGTTCGTGCTCACCGAGCTCCTCGCCCGCTGGCTGTCCGCGCCGCTACGCTCGCTCGCGCAGGGCGCTGTGGCCTTCGCAGGGGGCGATCACTCGGTGCGTGTGCGCCCTTCGGGCTCGGGTGAGACGCGGGCGGTCGCGGAGGCGTTCAACGCGATGGCTGACGAGGTGCAGAACGCGCTACTCGAGCTGCACGAAGAGGAGCGCCGCAAGTCGCGGTTCGTCTCGGATGTGAGCCACGAGTTGCGGACGCCGCTCACCGCGATCCGCGGAGCCGCCGAGACGCTGCTCGACGGAGACGTGCCCGAGGACGATGCCCGGCAGTTCCTTTCGACGATCGCGCGCGAGTCCGAGCGCCTGGCGCGACTCGCCAACGACCTCATCACGCTGCAGCGCATCGAAGGCGCCACAGGTGAGCTCCCGCTCTCCCAAGTCGATCTCACCAGCATCGCGCAGCACGCCGTGGAGGCGCTCGCTCCGTTGGTGGAAGCGCGCGGCGTGCAGGTGGAGATCACAGGCAAGGCCGCGCCGGTGCTGGGCGACCGTGACCGGTTGCAGCAGGTCTTCAGCAACCTCATCGACAACGCTTCGCGGGTGACGCCCGAGGGCAAGAAGCTCACGATCGAGATCGCCGATGACGGTGACCGCGCGGTCGCACGGGTGTTGGACGAGGGGCCCGGCATCGGAGAGAAGGATGCGGCGCGGATCTTCGACCGCTTCTACCGCGCTCAGTCGAGCAGGGACCGCGGCTCCGGCGGAGCGGGCCTCGGACTCGCGATCGTGGCGGCGATCGTGTCCGCGCACGGCGGCACGATCACGGCCGCGCCACGCCCTGAGGGCGGCACCGTCTTCACACTGCGTTTCCCCACTGTGAAGCAGGGCTAGCTCGTCACTGGCAGCGCACACGGAACGCACGGGAACGCAAGCGACCGCTCGTGAGTCGCTGCGCCACTGGTCCCGTGTCGCAGGTCCGGCGTTACGGGCCGATGCGTCCGATCTCCAGCAGCGTGCACCCGTCCGCCACGTCTCTGAAGACCTGCGCCGTCTCGGGATGGCACGTGAAGAAGACCACCTGGCGCTCCTCGGCCAGCTGCGCGATCGCCTCGACCGCGCCCGTGCGGCGCTCGGGATCGAAGTTCACGAGCACGTCGTCCATCAGCACCGGTAGCGAACTGCCGACCGCGCCCGACCGTGCGATGAGCCCGAGCCGGATCGCGAGATACAACTGCTCGGCGGTCCCGCGAGACAGCAGGTCCGATGTCCGGGCCGCCGCCTGACAGTCGAACGCCTCGATCCTGCCTGAATCGAGCGGGACCGTGAGGCTCTGATAACGGCCCTGCGTCATCGTTGAGAACAGGCGACCGGCCTCGCGGACCACTTCAGGCTGTCGTTCACGTTCGTACCGCTGCTGCGCGTCGGCCAGCAGCCGTGCGGCGCACGCGGCCACCAGGTGGCGATCGACCGCGTCTGTCACTCGCTCCACAAGCCCGGCCTCGGTGAGCGAGAGCTCCGCGCTTCGCTGCTCGCGTGCGCCCTGCTCAAGCCGCGCCTCGAGCGCGCTGATCTCGCCCACCAACGCCTCGAATGCCGCCGACGCGTCCGCTTCATCGCGCTCCGCAGCATGACGACGGAGACGCAGGTCTTCGAGCGTCCCGCCCTCGAACAGGCCGAACCGCTCCAGGATCTCCCTGACGTCGGCCCTGGCCTTTTCGAGCCGTTCCTCTTCCGCGGCGATGCGCGCATCGGCCGGCCGGATCTCACGCCGAAGCTCCTCCGCCCGCGCGGCGCGTGCGCGTGCTTCGACGAGACGTTCGCGCAAGCGGTTCACAACCGTGGGGAGCGCGTCGCGCGTCATCGGGGAGGGCACCTCGATGTGCGGTGTCGCGGCGACGGCCAGGCGCTCGAGGAAGCGGTCGAGCGCGCTGATGCGGCGCGCGATGTCGTCACGGAGCTCCGACTCCGTCTGGCGCGCCATCCGGGCCTCGCGAGCCGACGCGAGCGCGGTTGCCGCTCCAGCCGGCGACAGGTCGGGAGACAGCCCCCGCTCCGCAAGCCACGAGCGCCACAGCGCCATCCGCGTCTCGAGCGCGCCACGGGCAAGTGCAGCATCGCGCACGGCCTCATCGTGGGCCGCCGTGGCGGCTTCGAGCGCCGCCACGGCGGTACGTGCGGCCTCCAGCGAACGTCGCATACGCGACAGGTCGAGCGTGCCGGCATCTTGCTCCAGGCCGAGCACGCGAAGCGCCACGCGAGCATCATCATCGAGGACGGTGGGCACGCCCGCACGGGCCCGCACCAAGAACCACAGCCCGATCACCACGAGAACGGCCCCGAGCCCGGCGGTGGTCCACTCACGCACCAAGACGCCCGTGACGATAGCCACAACGCCGGACGCGAGCAGGATGAGCGAAGGGGCGTCGAAAGAGCGCGCCGCCCGCCCACCCGCGTCCGCGCGGGACGCCTCCAGGGCCTCCAGCGCCGCCAGCCGCTCGGCGATGGCGTCGGCGGGGTCCTCGGAGACGATACCCAGCGGCACAAGTACCCGCTCTGCAGCCGTTCGCGCCTGCGCCGCGGCGGCGGCCGCTCGGGCCACCGTCTCCGCACGGTTGTCGGTCTGCAGCTGCAGGCGCTGCAGCGCCTCGCGGGTCTCCTCGATCATCGAGGCGTCATCATGGTTGTCGCCGAACATCGAAAGCGCGGTCTCGTCCAGTCCGCTGCGCCCCACCACATCGCCCACGCGGGCGGACGCCTTGGCGAGTGAGGCCTCTGAGGCCGCGATCTCCCGGGCCTGCTCGATGTACAGCGGCGCCTCATCGAGCAGCGCATCGAGCTCAGGCCCCGCTCCGAGCAGCGCCTCATCGAGCTCGATCGCGTCAAGCTCCTCGATCAAACGGCGGCGTTCCTGCCGAAGCCCGATCAGCGACTCTTCCTGGGTGTCGATCGCGGCAAGCCGCTCGTCCCCACGATCGACGGCCACCGCAAGCGCCGTGAGCTCCGCCCGTGACCGCTCGAGCGTGTCCCTGAGCTCCGGCAGCTGCTCACGGAGCAGCGAAAGCCGCTCCCGGTCTGTGGAATACGCCTCCGTCTGCGCCTTGAGCGAACGCTCCTCAGTCCGTACGGCGCGCAGCTCGGCGAGCAGCGTGTTGAGCTCGCGCTTGCGTCCGCCCGGGGTGTACACCTCGCCCGCGTCCTTCTCGAGCGCGGCGCGTACCTCGTGAGGACTGACGCGCAGCCCCGCGCTCGCCGCATACAAACGCGAGAGCACGTCGTCACCCGCCGCCCGCTGCTCCTCGATCGCCGCCATATCATCAAGACCGAAGCCGAAGACGATCCGGTACGCAAGCGCGCTCACGCCCTGCGTGAGCTCATCGACGAGGTCCGGCCGTTCCACGCCGGCGAGGGCGCGGGTGCGCACCACGCCACCATGCGGTCCTTCCGAGCGCTCCACGACCCACGAGCCGTCTCCATCCTCGAAGACGAGCCGCGCGAGCCGACCGTCACCACCCGTGAAGTAGCCCGGCTCTTTGCGGCCAGCGGCAGGGTATCCGAAGAGCACGTGTCTGACGAGCGACGTGTACGTGGACTTGCCGGCCTCGTTGGGGCCCAGGACGACGGTGAGCTGGTCGCTGAGGTCGCCGAGGGTCGCGCCCGCCAGCCTGCCGTACCTGACGGCCTCTATCCGCCGGAGTCTCATCGGCGCTCCTCCGCCATCAGCCGATCGAGCGCGAGATCGCGAGCGCGCTCGATGATGTCGCGGGCGTCGGGCTCGAAGAGGTCTTTCGAGTCGAGCGTGCCGAGGATGGGTTGCGCGAGCGCTCCCACGTACGCCCCGAGCGCGTCAGAGTCGGCGAGCAGCGAATCGGCGAGCGACACCAGGTCGGCAGCGAAGTCCGAGCCTGAGCGGACCAGATCGAGGTCGATCGCGGGCATCGTCCGGTCACGCACGCGGTCGACCCAAACCCACGGATCGCGGGAGAGCCCGGCGCCGCGAATGTCGGCCAGCAGGTCGTCGAGCGCTTTCGGACGCGCGAGCGCCGCATGGGCGCCGCTCCGGCCCGTGAGGTCGATGCGCAGCACCGCCGGCGTTCCCGGTGCGGTGCCCGTGTCACGCACCACGCGGTCGACCTCGGCCAGAAGCGCGCCGCGCACCGCGTCGATGTCGTCGAGCCCCACGGCCGAGACCGTGGCGGCGGCCCACACCACGCGGGCCGTGGAGACGCGCTCGAGCGTCGCTCCGTGCCGGTCGAGCGTGACCACGGTGCATCCCCGATCGCCAGTCTCGCCGGGATGCAGCCCCTGCGTGCACCCGCTGTACACGATCGGCGGATCCTGAGAGAGCACCTCGGGCTTGTGGATGTGTCCGAGCGCCCAGTAGTCCATGTGGGCTGCGCGCAGGTCGCCGATCGAGCAGGGAGCGTACGGCCCGTGACCGGGGCGGTCGCCCACGTTCGTGTGCAGCACACCAATGGCGAGCTCGTCGCCCGGGTCGCGGGCGTAGCCCGCCGCGAAGTTCGCCGTCTCCGCGGCTGTCCGGAAGGAGCGGCCGTACAGGGCACAGATCGGCCGGCCTTCGCGCTCGTACACCACACGCTCCACCTCATCGGCGGAGAACACGTGCACGTTGGCCGGCAACGCCAGACCAGCCGACCGGCTGCTCGCCGGATCGTGGTTGCCGCGGGCGACGAACACGCGGATGCCCGCCGCGTCCAGGCGCGCGCAGGCATCGCGAAACGCGAACTCCGTACGCAGAGGCGCGTCCATGCTGTTGTAGACGTCTCCCGCAAGCACGAGGAAGTCGGCGCGACGTTCGATGCAGACCTCGACGAGCGTATCAAGGGCGCCGACGGTCGCGGCGATCAGCGCCGCACGGACACGAGGGTCTTCCGCATCGACACCTTTGAACGGCGCATCGAGGTGAAGATCAGCCGCATGGACGAACCGCACAGAACCGGACACTCGGCCTCCCCGCACTCGCTTCCACCGGATACCCGTCCATAGTAGCGGGGCGCTCTGACACGCGACAGGGCGGCCTCACCGGCGTCCGGCTGCGGCGGTCGCCGATGTACGGTGGCGTCACGCCGGAGGGGCCGCCGGTGCACGGGGCGTCACGCCGAGGGGATCGCCGGTGCGCCCTCGACCGGCTCGCCGAGCCCGGCGCGCCTCGCCGCGCGTGCCACGACGATCGCGCCCGCGACCTTCACGGCGTCGGGCAGCAGGAAGGGTGCGATCCCAACGCCAAAGGCTGCCGTCGCGCCCATGCCGGTGACAGCCGCCAGCCTTGCCCAGCCCAAGCCGTACGAGATCGCCACCAGCAAGCACACCCCGGCCACGTCGGCGAGCGTCGGCCGCCCCGGCAGCCACAAGCCCACACGCCTGCGCACCCACGCGCCGGCGGGAGCGCCTGCCAGGAAGCCGAGCAGGAAGCCGCCGGTGGGGCCGAGCAGCACGCCAACACCCCCGCTTGCCCCGGAGAACACCGGCAGTCCGATCGCGCCGAGAGCGACGTACAGGGCGGTTGCGGCAAACGCTTCGCCCGGTGAGAGCAGCAACACGATCACCGCGAGGACGAGGATCTGAAGCGTGACCGGCACGGGGCCTATCGGGACGCTCACGATCGCGCCCACGCTCACGAGCGCCGCCGCCAACGCTGCCCGCAGCATCGCTGCCGTCCGTGAATCGCGCACGTGGTCGCTCCAATCGTAAGGTTCCTTCTAGAAGGTGCTTACGATAGTGTGCCTGACCGTGCTGGTCAACGGACGGCGATGCGGGTGGAAGCACGACAGCACGGTGGCCTCAGGCGCGGAGCGTGACCTCTCCCGCTGCCACGCGCACGGTGCGCCCGCCCGAGTCGAGGAGCAGCTCGCCGGTCTCCCCCACGCCAAGCACCGTGCCCTCGGCCACGAGCGTACCGGCCGCGTCGCGGACGGCCACGCTGGCACCACGCGTGCGGAGCCGGGCGACATAGCGTTCGCGCAGCGGGTCGAACCCCTCGGCGAGAAAGCGCTGATACATCGCCGCGATCCCGTCGAGCACTGCCGCGGCCACGTCGGCCACCTGTACCGAAGGCAGCCGCTCGCGGATCGAGGCGGCGCGCTCGTGCGGCACGCCGGCAACGTTGACGCCGCAGCCGAGGACGACCCACTCGGCACGGTCCGCCTCGGCGGTCATCTCGAGCAGGATGCCCGCGAGCTTGCGCCCCTCGAGCTCGACATCGTTGGGCCACTTGAGCCGCACGTCCAGCCCGAGCGCCGCGCAGCCGTGGGCCACACCCACGGCCGCCACAAGCGGGAGCGGGCCGAGTGAGGCCGGCGGGAGCGGCGGGCGCAGCACGCAGGATACGTACGCGCCGCCTGCCGGTGACTCCCACGACCGGTCGAACCGTCCCCGGCCGGCCGTCTGCCGGGCGGCGACCACCACGGTGCCCTCCGGCGCGCCCGCGCGGGCACGGCGCTTGGCCTCATCGTTGGTGGACGTGAGTTCCTCGCCGCCTGTGCACGAGACCCAGAGCGGGTCGCGCAGGCGAGGCCCCACCTCCTCTGGGATGCAGGAGTCGGGGGCCGAGACCAGCCGGTACCCCACCCGCGATGAGGAGGCGATCTCATAGCCGAGCGCACGCAGCGCCGCCACGTGGGCGTTCACCGACGCGCGCGAGATGCCGAGCCGTCCCGCGATCGCCTCGCCCGAAACGCCCGCGGACCCGGCGTCGTGGAGCGAGGCTGCCACGCTCGCCCTCGTTGAGAGCTCGATCACTCGTCGACCTCCGGCTCACGTGCGGGGGTGTGCTCCTCGCCCCCGTCACCCGCATGGTCGTGCTCGGCGCTCTCCATCTCCTCGGCGAGCTCCACGAACAGATCGACCTTGCGAGCGATGTAGCGTCGGCGTCCCCAGAAGATCACGGCGAGCATCGCCAGGAGCAAGAACAGACCGAGCCAGGTGAGGCTCCGCGCAACGGCGAGCGCACGATCGAAATTGTCCGCGAAGATCCGGCCGAGCATCACCATCAGCGTGGTGTAGATGAGCGCTCCGGCGAACGTATACAGCTCGAAGATCCACAGCCGCATGCGGGACGCGCCCGCGATGACCGGCACGAAGTTCTTGAAGCCCGCCGCGAACCTCGACATGAGCACCGTCTTGTTGCCGTGCGTGTCGAAGTACTCCTCGGCGGCGATCACGCGTTCCTCGTCGAAGAACTTGCCGCCCCACTTGAGGAGCGCATTGCGGCCGCCGTGCCGCCCGAACCAGTACGAGAGATTGCTCCCGATCATCGTTCCCACGAGCGACGACACGCCCACCAGCCAGGGGTTGAGCCGGCCCATCTCCGAGACGAAACCGGCGGCCATCACGACCGTCTCGCCCGGGGTGAACGAGCCGATCACGAACAGATTCTCGAAGATGGTGAAGCCCGCCACGATCAGGTGCCCCCAGGTGTCCAGCAGGCCGAGGAACCAGTCGAGCGGCGCGAATCCGGTGACCGGCATCAGTGCTGCCCTCCATCCGGGGGCTGCGACCATGCTACCCACTGATCGAACCGCGGGAAGAGCGCGACGATCCCGATCAGGGTGACCAGGAGCAACGCATAGAAGTCCCACGCCTGGCGAGTCATGAGCGCGAGCACTGCACCGATCACCACCGGTGCGCACGAGTACACCACGAGTCGCCACGACAGTGAGCGAAGCGCCGCTTCGTCGAGTGGCAGCTTGGCCGTGTCACGGGTGCGCGTGCTGCGACCGATGACCACCGAGGCCACCGCGACCGAGATGAACAGGTACCGCATGCTGCCCGCATCGGGCGCGGGGCTGTGCCACCACTCGGCTGCCGACGCCGCCTGGAGCACGGCGATCAGGACGAGCGGCAACACGAGCGCGAACGCGGCGCGCCGGAACCAGTTGAGGTAGCGGCTCCGGAGGTCGCTCACGTGGCGTCCAGCCCGAAGTCGAGCGGCCGTGCGAGCGTGAGCGCACTCGCCGAGACACGGTCCACACCCGTGGCGGCGAGCGACAGCAGCCGCTCGAAAGTGACGCGACCCGACGCCTCGGTGAGGCACCGCCGGTCTCCAGCGGCCTCACGCACCGCGACGACCGCCTGGGCGAGCGTCGCGTCGTCCATGTTGTCCAGCAGCACGTAGTCGGCGCCCGCGCTCGCGGCCTCCACGGCCTGCTCGATGGTATCGGCCTCGCACTCGACCTGCATGCCCGGCTGCGTCGCCCTCGCGGCCTCCACCGCCGCGGTCACGCCGCCGGAGTACGCGATATGGTTGTCCTTGATGAGCACCATGTCGTGCAGGCCCACGCGGTGGTTTGTGGCGCCGCCCACCCGGACCGCGTACTTGGACAGCGCGCGCAGCCCGGGGAGCGTCTTGCGCGTGTCGGTGACGGTGAGCGCGTCACCGGCCGCACGCTGCCAGCGGCGGGCCTCGGTGGCGATGCCGGAGAGCTGCATCAGCAGGTTGAGCGCCGTCCGCTCGCCCACAAGCACGAGCCGCACAGGCCCTTCGATCTCGAGCACCGCGTCGCCAAGAGATACGTCGGCGCCTTCGGCGACCAGCGGGAAGCACGAGACCTCCGGCTGCGCTGAGGCCGCCGCGAGCAGCTGGTAGGTGCGCTCCACGAGCGCCAGGCCGCACACCACGCCCTCCTCGCGCGCAACGATGCGCCCGGTGAACCCGGCATCGACGGGCACGGTGGCCGCGCCCGTCACATCGGCGTCGAGCACGGCGGGGTCGGCGGACATCTGGCCGAGGAAGCGCGCGGCCTCCACGCCCAGGTCCTCGGCAAGCGCGCGTGCGATGAGGTCGTCTGAAGGAGGCAAGCCGTGCACTACAGCACCCCTTCGGCGGATGGGATGGTCTCGAGGCCGGCAAGCGGCTCGTAACGCGGATCGTCACCTCGGCGCCACACGGTGTGCCCGCGCCATGCGGCGTCGTCACGCTCCGGGTGGTCGCTCCTGAAGTGCGTCCCCCGGCTCTCCTCCCGCACGAGCGCGGCGGCGGTCATGAGCGCCGCGTTCGTGAGCAGGTTGCGCGTCTCCACCTCGTAGGGATGCGCATCACCGAGCCCGGCGGCGAGGCTGGCGATGGACGCGGACGCCTCTGCGAGGCCCGCCGCTGAGCGCGTGACCGCGGCATGCTGGCTCATCAGCTCCTGCAGCGCGGAACGCACCACGCGCGCATCTCCGCTGCCGGCCTGCGCGCGCACCGGGGCGTGGATCCGGCCGGGACGCTGCCGGACGCGCTCGCCTTCGAGCGCGCGTACGATCCGGCGCGAGAAGACGAGCCCCTCCAGGAGCGAGTTGCTCGCCAGCCGGTTGGCGCCGTGCAGGCCCGAGGCCGCGCACTCGCCCGCCGCGTACAGCCCCGCAAGCGTGGTGCGTCCGTCGATATCGGTGCGCACCCCGCCGATGAGGTAGTGCGCGGCCGGAGCCACGGGCACGAGATCGCACGAGAGGTCGTAGCCGGCCTCGCGGCACCCCTGCCAGATCGTTGGGAAGCGCCGTTCGAGGAAGTCCGCGCCGAGGTGACGGGCGTCGAGCCAGACGTTCGGACGCCCACAGCGGTGCATGACCTTCTCGATCTCGCGGCTCACCACGTCACGCGGGGCGAGCTCAGCGAGCGGGTGAAGCGCGGGCATGAACCGCTCGAGCCCGCAATCGAGCAGATAGGCGCCCTCACCGCGCAGCGCCTCGGTGATCAGGAACTTCACGGTCGCGTCGCTGTCGAGCGCCGTGGGGTGGAACTGCATGAACTCCATGTCGGCGATCTCGGCGCCGGCGCGCCACGCGGCCGCCACACCGTCGCCGGTAGCCACCAGCGGATTGGTGGTCACGCGGTACGCCTGGCCCGAGCCGCCGGTGGCGAGCACCACCGCATCGGCGTGCAGCGCCATCATCGCGTGGCTGCCCCGGTCCATCACGATCGCCCCCACGCACCGGTCGTCCTCGGTGAGCAGGTCCACCAGGAACGTGTCCTCCACCAGCTTGATGCCGGGAGCGCGCCGCACCACCGCCGAGAGCGTGTCCTGCACCTCGGCACCGGTGGCGTCGCCCGAATGCAGCACGCGCGGAAGGCTGTGGCCGCCTTCGCGGGCGAGCGCCACCTCGCCTGTGGCCGCGCGATCGAACCGCACGCCAAGCGACTCGAGCTCGGCGAGCGCTTCGGCGGCCTCGCCTACCACCGCGCGCACCACCTCGGCGTCACAGAGGCCCTGGCCCACCACGAGCGTGTCAGCAAGGTGCAGGTCGACCGAGTCGGCCTCGCCCACCGCCCCCGCGATGCCGCCCTGTGCGTACCAGGTGTTCGCGTCGGTGACCTCGGACTTTGTGACGAGCGTGACTTTGCCGAGGCTCGACGCGTGAAGCGCCGCTGTGAGCCCCGCGATGCCGGAGCCGATCACGAGCACGTCGGTGCGCTCCACCGGCATGGCGTCGGTGTCGAACGGCAGCAGGTACCGCACATCGAGTGTCGGCGGCAGGCCTGTGGCGACGAGAGAGGGGGCACCGTGGACAGGGGTAGCCGGCGCAGTTCCGCAGGCGTTGTCGAGGGCCCCCGCTGAGGACTGTCTGAGCACGGCACCCCTGTCCACGGCGCCCCTACCCGATCGCCGTCATGCGCTCGAGCGACGCGCGGGCTGCGGAAGCCACCTCGCCGGGCACCACCACCTGCCCCGTGAGATCGCGGAGCGCGTTGCGGACGTCTTCGAGCCCGGTGAGTTTCATGTTGGGACAGATCATCGCCGGGATGATGCCGATGAACCGCGTGTCGGGCACGGCTTTGGCGAGTCCGGTGAGCAGGCCGCCCTCGGTCACCACGATGACCTCCGGCTCGCCCGCCTTCTGCGCCCAGCGGATCATCTGGCTCGTGGAGAGCACCGCGTCGGCCTCGGCGCTCACCTCGGGACGGCACTCGGGATGCGCGATCACCGGCGCTCCGGGGTGGGCCACTTTGGCCTCGCGCACCATCTCGAGCGACACCCGGTCGTGGATCGGACAGCAGCCGTTCCACACGGTGACCTCCACGTCCGGCACCTGACCGGCGATCCACTGGCCGAGGTTGCGGTCGGGGCCGAACAGCACGCGCGGCACGCCCAGCGAGCGGACGACCTCCACGGCGTTCGCCGACGTGCAGCACACATCGGTAAGCGCTTTGACCTCCGCCGAGGAGTTCACGTACATCACAACCGGCACGCCGGGGTTCTCGGCCTTCCATTCGGCAAGCTGCGCGGCGGTGATCATGTCGGCCATCGGGCAGCCCGCGTCGGGCCGCGGCAGCAGCACGGTCTTGCCAGGCGCGAGGATCGCGGCGCTCTCGGCCATGAACCGCACGCCCGCAAGCACGATCACCTCGGCGTCCACAGCAGCCGCACGACGCGCGAGCTCGAGCGAGTCGCCCACCACGTCAGCCACGGCCTGCACCTCGGCGCGCTGGTAGTTGTGCGCCAGGATGACCGCCTTGCGTTCGCGGGCGAGGATGCGCACCTCCTCGGGTGTCACCAGAGCTTCTGCCACCTAGCCCACCTCCAGGGCGATGTTGTCGATGAGCCGCGTGGCGCCGAAGCGCGCGGCAACGAGGGCTCGCGCTGAGCCGGCGATCGTATCGACCGGCCGCAGCGTGGCCGCGTCGACCACTTCGGCGTAGTCGAGCACGGCAAGCGGTTCGCCCGCGATGGTGTCACGCAGCGCTCCCGCGACCACGCGGGCGTCGCGCCCGCCATCAAGCACGAGGGTCTCGGCGGTGCGAAGCGCCTGATACAGCACCGGTGCCGCCGCGCGTTCCTCGGCCGAGAGGTACACGTTCCGGCTCGAGAGCGCGAGCCCGTCGCACTCGCGCACGATGGGACAGCCCACCACCTTCACCGGCAGGTCCAGGTCGCGCGCCATCCGGCGTACGATCGCGAGCTGCTGGTAGTCCTTCTCGCCAAAGAACGCGAGGTCCGGCAGCGCGATGGAGAAGAGCTTCGTGACCACGGTGCACACGCCACCGAAGTGTGTGGGCCGTACCGCGCCTTCGTAGAGGGCGCCGAGCGGACCGGGATCGACGGTGACCTGCGCGTCTGAGGCGTACATGATCTCGGGCGTGGGCGCGAACACGAGGTCGACGCCCTCGGCGCCAAGGAGGTCCACGTCGCGATCGAGATCGCGCGGATACGCCTCACGAACACCGAGACGATGATGTAGTCGGCCCGCTCCGCCGCGGCGCGCACGAGCGACAGGTGCCCCTCGTGCAGAGCGCCCATCGTGGGGATGAGCGCGATGCGCTTCCCTTCACGCCGTGCCTCGGCAACCGCCTGACGGACCTCCTGCTTGGAGGCGAGCCGCTCCATCCTCAGTCCTCACTCTCTGTCAACGGGAGCGCGCGCTCGAGCTCGGCCAGCACCGCTTCATCAAGATGCGAGAGCTGCCCCTCGGCGGGGAACTCACCGGTGCGGACCTCGCCCGCATACGCGGCGATGGCCGCGATGATGGCCTCGCCGATCTCGGCGAAGCGCCGTGCGTGGCGCGGCGTGAAGTCGCCCAGACCTAGAACGTCGTGGAACACCTGCACCTGACCGTCGCATCCGGCGCCAGCGCCGATGCCGATCGTGGGGATCGTCAGCTCCTCGGAGACCAACGCGGCGAGCTCGGCGGGCACGAGCTCGAGCACCACGGCGCACGCGCCGGCGGCCTCGAGCGCCAGGCAGTCGTCAACCAGCGTGAGCGCGCCTTCCACGTCCTTGCCCTGCGTCTTGTAGCCACCGAAGACGTTCACCGACTGCGGTGTGAGCCCCACGTGGCCAACGACCGGGATGCCCGCATCCACGAGGATCCCCACCAGGTCGGCCACCTCGGAGCCGCCCTCGAGCTTCACGGCCTGGGCGCCACCCTCGGCGAGCAGACGTCCCGCGTTGCGGACGGCGTCTTCCACGCTCACCTGGTAGCTCAGGAACGGCAGGTCCGCCACAACGAGCGCGCGTGACGTCCCGCGGGAGACAGCGGCGGTGGCACGCACCATATCGTCCATCGTGACCGGAAGCGTGCTGTCGTACCCGAGCACGGTCATGCCGAGGGAGTCACCCACGAGGATGGAGTCGACGCCGGCGGCATCTGCCAGACGCGCTCCGGGGGCGTCGTATGCCGTGATCATCACGATACGCTCGCCGGCGGCCTTGAGCTCTGCCAGGCGCGTGGTGGTGACCCGTGACGGGCGTGCGTTGGATGGCGTGCTGCTGCTCATAGCGCTCCTTCCCTCGCGGTCCCGGCCCTACCCGGGTCCGGGCCGCCTCCTGAGATGGGCTACGAGTATACACCGACGCCGGAGCAACCAGGACACGGCCAAAACCGGCTCGTGAACGGCGTCTTTCTACTCCGGCTCGCCGCTACCGCCGTCCGGCACGATGGGCGCACTGCGTACCTGGGCCAGGAGCGCGCGGGCACGCGCCGCCAAAGGTTCAGGCACCAGCAGGCGATACACACGCGACATCAGGTAGAGGTTGTACTCCTCGGCAGGCGGCACCGGATCCCACGCGTACGGGATGCCCTCCTGCTCGAGCACCGCGGCGTCGAACCGTAGCTCGGCCGCGTAGGTGAGACCGCCCGACACGTTGAACCTTTGCGACGACACCTCGACCCACGGGCCCTCGGCAAGCGGAGCGGTATGCGCACCCGCGCCGCTGGCGATGGGCGTGAGATCGCCATAGCCCGGCACCGGGCCGAGCACCCGCGTGATGCGCCCGTGCACGGCACGCTCGGCCGTGATCGGCGTCCCGTCGGGCCACGTGGCGTCGGGCGCGATCTCGAGCAGCGGCGTGACCACGAAGTCGCGCTCTGCCGCACGGGGATGCGGGATGACCAGCTCGGGGCTGTCCCACTCTTCGTCGCCATACAGCACGATGTCGATGTCGATGGCGCGCGGCCCGTAGCGCTCGGCGCGCACCCTGCCGAGCGAGTCCTCGATCCCCTGCAGCGCCGCGAGCAGCGTATCGGCCCGCACCGAGGTGACCACGCGGGCGACCGCGTTGGCGAACGGCGGCTGGTCGGTCACGCCCCAGGGCTCGGACTCGACCACGTTGGAGACTGCGAGCACGTTGGTGGTGTCGATGGCCTCGATGGCCTCGAGCGCGCGCCGCAACGTGTCCAGCCGGTCACCCAGGTTGCTGCCGAGAGCGAGGAACGCGTGCGCGCTCATCGAGAGACCTCTCCGTCCTCCGCGATCGCCGCGATCATCGCAAGCGCCTCGCGCGTGGGGGCAACGTCGTGCACACGCACGACATCGGCGCCGAGAAGCGCCGACCAGCTCGCCACCGCCACGCTCCCCTGCACCCGCTCGGCCGGCACGTCCACTCCGGTGACCTCGCCGATGAACCGCTTGCGCGACGCGCCGATGAGCACGGGATAGCCGAGCGCCACGAGCGTCTCGAGCCCGCGCAGCAGCTCGAGGTTGTGCGCGGTGGTCTTGCCGAAGCCGAGCCCCGGGTCGAGCGCGATTCGCTCGGGCGCCACGCCGGCCCGCTCGAGCATGCGCGCCTGCTCCGCAAGGTAGGCGCACACCTCAGCCACGACATCGTCGTAGTGAGGCTCCCGCTGCATGGTCTTGGGCTCGCCGAGCATGTGCATGACCACCAGGCCCGCATCGGTGGTGGCAGCGACCTCGACCATGGCCGGGTCCCGGAAACCCGACACGTCGTTGATGATGCTCGCCCCGGCGGCCACGCTTTCGGCGGCGACCTCCGCGCGGCGCGTATCGACTGAGACCGGCACGTCGAGCTCCATCACGAGGGCGCGCACCACAGGCACCACCCGCTCGAGCTCCTCCTCCACGCTCACCGGTTCCGACCCGGGGCGCGTGGACTCCCCGCCGATGTCGATGATGCCGGCTCCCTCCGCCCGCAGGCGACGCGCGCCTTCGAGCGCCGCGTCCACGCCGAGGTGCGAACCGCCGTCGGAAAACGAGTCGGGTGTGACGTTCAGGATGCCCATCACATGCACCCGGCCGAGCGGGAGGGTGAACCGCCCGCACCGCCACACGCGATGTCCGCTGCCCGGCATCGTCTACCGCGCTCCCTTGATGAGGCTCATCGCCTCGGCCCGCGTGGCGGCCTTGCGCTCGAAGATGCCACGCACCGCCGACGTGGTGGTCACCGTGCCGGGCTTGCGCACGCCCCGCATCGACATGCACAGGTGCTCGGCCTCGATGACCACGAGCACGCCCTGCGGGTCGAGCTGCTCCACGAGCGTGTCGGCGATCTGCGAGGTGAGCCGCTCCTGCACCTGCGGCCGCTTGGCGAACACGTCCACCAGCCGGGCGATCTTGGAGAGCCCGCAGATGCGGCCCTCCTTGCTCGGGATGTACGCCACGTGCGCCCTGCCGAGGAACGGCACGAGGTGGTGCTCGCAGACCGAGTACAGCGGGATGTCACGGATGAGCACCATCTCCTGATGGCCCTCGTTGAAAGTCACCGCGAAGTGCTCGGCCGGGTCCTGATCGAGCCCGGCAAAGATCTCCTCGTACATGCTTGCCACGCGCTTGGGGGTATCGAGCAGCCCCTCACGCGACGTGTCTTCGCCGATGCCTTCCAGGATGAGGCGTACGCCCTCTTCGATGCGCGAGCGGTCCATGGGCACTCCGTCGTGGTCGGGATCCGGACCGGTCAAGTATCCTCCATGAGACGCCGCGGGTGAAAGCGTGCACCCTCAGCAGCCGGCACGACCGCTAGAACAACGCGCGAGCGATGGAGAGCAGGGCCGGGCCGAGGATGACGATGAGCGTGGCGGGAAGGACGCACAGCACCAGCGGGAACGCGATCTTCACCGGCGTCTTCTGCCCCTGCACGCGCAGCACGTTGGCCACGGGTATGCCGAGCTGCTCGGCCTGCACGATCGCCGTTGCGAACGTGTTGAGCTCCTGCACGTCGGTGCGAGACGGATCCGCCGCTGGCGGCAGGATATCGCCGAGGAGAGCCACACATCCGGCAGCCAGTACGGGAACGCGGAGAGCGTTAGCCGCGTGCGCTCCTGCGCTCTGCCAGCCAGGCGGCGATACTCCGGATGGCGTCCATGCCCGGACCCTCCGGATACGCGGTGAGCTCGCCGCGAGCGAGAAGCCCGGGCATCACGGCCACCGCGGGGTCGTACGGGATCTCACCGATGAGCTCCAGTCCCTCGGCGGCGATCCGCTCGCGCAGGCGCCGGGCTCCCGACTCTGAGAGGTCGGCCTTGTTGAGCACAACGGCTACGGGGATCTTGAACCGCCGCGCGAGGGTGACCAGCCGCATCAGGTCGTGCTCGCCCGAAAGGGTGGGCTCGGTCACTCCCACCACGAGATCGGTACCGGTGATCGCCGCGATGGCGGGGCACCCTACGCCGGGGGGCCCGTCGATCCACATCCGCTCGATGCCGCGGGCCTCCGCGAGCTCGTCGGTCTTCCGGCGCACCTCTGTCACGAGCTTCCCTGAGAGGTCTTCACCCGGCGCGAGCCTGCCGAACGCCATCGGACCCGGAGCGGTCTCGGCGGCCATCACCTCACCGGCCTGCGAGGCCACCATCGTGATCGCGCCATACCGACATGCACTCACGCATGCGGCGCACCCCTCGCACGCCCACGGGTCGAGCTCGTACGTCTGCGCGCGGAAGTAGTCCGCCGAAGGGCCGAGGGCGCCAAAGCGGCAGGCCAGTGCGCATGCGCCGCATCCGCGACACGCCTCCGCGTCGATCACCGCCTTCGAGCCACCCGCGAACGGCTCGCTCGAGACCACCTCGGCACGAAGCGCTATCGGGAGGTTGGCCGCCTCCACGTCGCAGTCGGCGAGTGCGAGGTGCTCGCCGCCATCGGCCAGCAGCCGGGCCGTGAGCGCGGTGAGCGTGGTCTTGCCGGTGCCGCCCTTGCCCGATGCGAAGACGATCCGCTGCATCACGCCTCCCCCTCGGCCAGGGCGCGGACAGCGTCCCACAGCGCCTCGAACCAGCGTCCGCCCTCCGGATGCTCGTCGATCACCAGCCCGCCGCCGGCGTACACCTCTGCCACGCGACGGTCGAAGGGGATGCGCGCCAGCAGCGGTATCCCTTCGCGAACGGCGAACTCGTCCACGTCTGAGGATCCGCCGGTGTCGCGGTTGATCACGATGCCGAGCGGGATGCCCATCTCGCGGCCGAGGCCAGCGGCAAGCTCCAGATCATGCAGGCCGAACGGCGTGGGTTCCGTGACGAGCACGAGCACGTCAGCGCCGCGCATGGCCGCAACGGCCGCGCACGCCACACCCGGCGGCGAGTCGAGCACCGTCAGGGCGCGGCCGAGGATCTCCGCGCGTTTGCGCGCGGCCCGGATCACCGTGGGCGTCTTCACCTCGCCGATATCGAGCCTCCCGGTGATGACATCAACGCCCGCGGGGCCGGTGATCTCGCCTGAAACGCGGCCCCACTCCACTTCGCCCACGCGCCGCGGCTGCTCGCGCAGCGCGCCGGGACGGCACACCTTCACGCACGCTCCGCAGTTGTGGCACATCTCGGGGAACACGATGACCCTGCCGCCGAGGATGCGGATCGCCCCGTACGCGCACTGCGTCCGACACGCGCCGCAGAGCGTGCACGCGGACTCATCCACCACAGGAAGCGGCACGTCGACGGCGCTCACCTGCGGCGCCTCAGGCGCGAGGAACAGCGCGTCGTTGGGTGCGTCCGCATCGCAGTCAACGAGCGCCGCGGGTGAGCCCGCCCGGGCCGCCGCGACGGCCAGGTTGGTGGCAACGAGCGTTTTGCCCGTACCGCCCTTGCCCGACGCGACCGCAACGGTGAGACGGCCGATGTGCGGCGTGCTCCCTGGCATGGACTAGTGGCCGCCGCAGACGTACGACGGGTCGATGACCTCCACCTTGCCCTCGGCCACCAGCAGGACGCTGTTCTGGCCCATCTCGATGTTGTCGAAGAGATAGTCCCCAGGCTTCAGGACCACATGCCCCCTGGCCCCGGTCGTCAGGTCCCCGTAGCGGCCCGGAGAGAGTTCGACCGGAACCCCCGAATGGATGTCACCCCGCGAGGAGGAGCCGGCCAGGTCCGCGGGCACGGGCACCACCGGCAGGGGCAGGGGCTCCTCGCGGCGCTGGGTCTGGGTATAGCGGGCGTTGGGCCGGATGGACGGCTGGGCCTGCTGGACGACCACCAGATCCCCCTTGACGTCGGCGTTGGAGCGAAGGGTGATGGGGGTGAGATCGGCGTTGCTGCCCACATGCCCCTCCACCCCGGGATTCTTCGGGTCGTAGGCGGCATTCCTCGAGTTGTAGGAATCGGTGCGCGCGTTGGATTCCAGCACGACCCAGCGGGCCCCGTACAGGGCCGCGTCCGGGAAGGAGAGGCCCGCTCGGCGGAAGGTGGCTTCGAGGTGCCGGGTGAGCCCGGGACGGCCCGGGGCGGCCTCGAACCAGGCCACGCTGCGGACGGTCACCTCCTGGGAGCGGGCCGAGACGACCTCCAGGCGATGCCAGGCTCCGAGCGCCTGGTTCAGGCTGACCGGATCGGAGGGGAGCTCCCCGGCGGCCCGGTTCCAGTCGTGGATCTCCGCCAGGAGATGGGCCGCCTCGCTCAACCCGGCGCGGGCCTCCGCGCTGAGGACGGTGCGCTCGGTGTTGAGATGGACCAGGCGGCTCCTCTGCTCGGAGAGGGTCAGAAGGGCGAAGAGAAGGGTGAAAAGGCATGCCAGCAGCATGATCATGCTGATCAGCACGAAGCCACGAGAGCAGGGGCGACGAATCATTGCGGGTTCCTCGTCAGCACGGTCCTCTGGAATCGCACGGTGTGGGTCAGCGGGGCCTCGGCTCCGACGGGATGGCGGGTCTGTTGGCTGAGGACCAGCTCGATCTGGCAGGTCAGCCCCCCTGAGTCGGCCGGAAGAGCCCAGACCCGGAACAAGGAGAGGTTCCGGCACATGATGCGGTTCTCGTGGCCCGGCGGCGTCAGGAGAGCCGGAGGGATGGCCCAGGGCGAGGGATCCGGCGGGAAGGTCCCGGGGACCTCGCGCCGCAGGAGCACCAGGCCGGAAGCCTCGGCAGAGACGTAGTAGAGGATCCACTTGCGCCAGGCGGGTTGCCCCTCCTCGG
>JALHJB010000022.1 GCA_022839745.1 Actinomycetes bacterium | reverse complement strand
CGAACGCAGCCCGACTGTGTGCGCGCTACCAGCTGCAACATCTTTCACGCCCGACCATCCCGAGACGTTGAGGCGCCCATCGCTGCTGGCATACCCCACCGCCACGACCGTGCCGTCTGCCCGCAGGCCCACCGTGTGCTCATCACCGACATCGGCATCGACGATGTTCGTCCAGGACGAGACGTTGCCCTGACCTCTGGAGTAGTCTCCGATGGCGAAGACACTACCGTCGGCCCGTATCGCGACCGCGTGATTCGTGCCCGCCACGATCCTCGCCAGGTCGCCGCCCACGAGCGCAGCACCAGGCACCGTGCTCGTGGAGAGGTTGCTGCGTGTTGTACGGACACCCGTGGTCGATGCGTTGGCGGTGAAGTCCTCGGCGGTGGTCCATGTGGCCGATGCCGTCGGCGCAACCGAGACGCCCGCGGCCGAGGCGACAGGCGCGAGTCCGGGCCAGAAAGCGATGCCGGATGCGATAAGCGCGAGAGAGACGGCGGTGGATATCGCGCGCGACGGCCACGTACGGCGGCGTGCCTTCATGGGTACCCCAATCTGATGTGATGCGAACCATCACGGGAGTGCCCCTGGCGACACGCGTCGGTCGCCTCCCCCACCTGAGAGGATAGCACCTGCCGTGCTCCGCGGGGTAAACGTGGTGCCGGGACCTGGTGACCTACTCAGCCAGTGCCCACGCCTCGGCGAGCCAATCGCGAACCTCGGCATCGACCTCGTCCGGCGACCGCAGCTCCAGATGATGCGTGAAGCGACCCGGAGCGGGCTCCACGACCTCCTTCCAGCGCGGCGATGTGTCGCGATGCCGGAGGGCCACGGTGAGTACCAGCGGCACATCGGTCTCCCCGAGGTACTGGCCGGGCATCCAGACGTACGCGAACCCCGTGCGCCGGTAGAAGCCCACCTGGCTTGTGCTCACGCGAATCTCCGCATCGCCGATGCTCTCAACACACGCGCGCACCGCCTCGAAGAGGCGACGGGAGTCGTCGTGATCACCGAAGAAGTCGTCGAGCGTCATGTGACCGGGTCCGTACCTGCGCGTGGAGCGGCGCGTCTCACCCACCACACCGTCAGCCCGACTGCCCCGAGGATGAGCGCGGCCGCGAGCACGCGCTGCAGCGGCTCATTCATAGGCCGGTTGAAGATGGCGAGTCCGCCGCTGAAGGCGATGGCCACGGCACCAAGCGCGTACACGGCCATGATCATGCGGCTGAGAGCCGTCAGGCGCCGCGTACCAAAGAGCAGCACCAGGGGCCACACGAATCCCACGAACACGAGCCCCGCGTACGCCAGCCACATCGGCACCTGCTCGGGATCGCCAAGCGGAATGAAGATGCCGACCGGCATGAGCGCGAAGAATCCGATCGTGGTCCAGATCACCACCGCTGCCACGACAGCGGTAAGCCATGCGGTGGCCGCGAGAAGACGTACCGGTGTGGGCCGAGGATCCGCGGTGTGGTCGTCCATATCAGGCACTCCCCTGCTCCGGCTGTAGGACTGCAACCGCGCCGGCGATCAGCCCCGCGAGCATGTCGCGTTTGGCCCCGAACGCCTCGAGCGCGCGCAGCTTCAGGTGGCGCATGTGCGGCCCGCTCCCCTCGAACAGTCCGTCGGGGGCGTCGAGCTGCGCGCCGCGAAAGAGGATGAACGATACCCACTTCGCGTGTGGCGAGAGGGCGGCCATCCCCCAGCCGTCGTAACCGAACTGCCGCTGACCGTAGCCGATCACCGCATCGGTGAGATCGACGGAGTAGCGAAGCTCGGGAACGACCTCGAGGAAGAGCTGATGCGCGGCCAGGTACAGATCGCGATGGGCTGGCTGCTTCTCAAGGATGAGGCTCGTGAGATCGTCAATCGTCGGCATCTCGGTATGCGGGTGAGTCCGTGAGTCGGGCATGTGGTCCCCTTTTCCCGGTTGCAGCTAGAGTCTACGCCGTCGGGCGCACTGACGCGGCATCTAGGGCGGGTCCTCACTCTGCTCACCGCCATCACTCACCGACGACGTCCACATGCTCCCGTCCCAGTAGCGCAACTGGTGGCGACCCGATGGATCGGCCAGCCAAACTGCAGGGACGATCCTCGACCACAGCCGACCAGGTGATGCACTGACGATGTCCCTGAGGACCGCAGCGTCGTTCAGGTAGAACTCACAGTAGCTCATCTGCCCGAACACGCGTCCCCGAACACGACCTCGAAGCTCTCGCACACAACAGGCAGCGAGGGCTCAAACGCCCGACCGGAACCTGCGAGCTCACGGGTGAAGGCAGCTTCATGCGCCTCACGCCAGTAGCGAAGGGAGCCGTCGCCCTCGCCTTCGATTGCCGCGAACTCCGGAGTCACCGCCTCGAACGGGACCACCTCGACGGACGTGGTGCGGATCACGCAGCGCGCGCGACCATCCCAATCCGTGACGACGTTGAGGTCTCCAACCGCGGGAAGCGGCTCGCCCTCCTCCTCGTAGAACCACAGGAGGCCGGCAGTGGCGCGCTTCGTGCCGGACATAACGAGATCCGCTAGTTCGTTGGCATCGGCTTCGTTGTCGCAGAAGTGCCACGCGGAGTAGGTGGTCCCCTCAAGGGCGAGTTCGGGGCGTGCTTCTACCAATGCCGACCACATCTCTGTGACTGATTCCGAGTCAGGCATTGCTCATACCTGGTTCCATCCAGCGTCTTAGAGCGTGAGCTGAAGCGCGCCCCTCACCCGATCCCCTGCCCGAGCCCACATCACACGGGCGCGCTTTCTGCTCGACGCCCGGGTTAGGCCTGATCAGGCGTCGTCTTCATCCGGCTCAACGTCGCGCACCTTACCCATCGCGCGCTCGAACAATGCACGATCACCGCGGGCTGCACGCGCCTGCAGGTAATCCACGGTCATGAGCGCGGACATCTTCTCCGCAAGCGCGGTGGTGATGAGCTGGTTGATGGAGACGTCTTCCGCCTTGGCGAGATCGCGCACCTTGCGGTGGAGCGACTCCGGGAGACGCAGGCTTATGGTGCTCATGACTCTCCTCCGATCCTTCGCAGGAACTCACCGGGGCGTATGGCCTGGATACCGAACTGGTCGGAGCCGGCGAAGTCCCGGATGTTGTGGGTGACGATCAGATCGCACCCCGCTTCGACCGCGAGTTCGAGCACCTGGTCATCTCGCGGGTCGCGCAGCAGCGGTCGCCACAGGAAGTGGATCTCCTGGAGGTGCGCGACGCTGCACAGGTAGTCGATGACGTCGTCAATGTCCTCATGTGCGAGGGCAGTCGCATCGCCGAGGCGCTTGGCGGCATCCTCGTACTCAAGAACGATCGGGACCGAGAGAGCGATCTCGAAAGCCGAGGTGCCAACGAGGTTCACCAGGCGGAATGACGCGCCGCGCGACGAGCGCAGTGCCGAGACGAGCACGCAGGTGTCGATTACGACTCGCATCATCATAGTGGTATCGTAGGCGATACCACGTCACTAGTCAATCGCGCTTGCAGAATCTAGGCCTAACGTACTTGCGCTTCAGCTGCGCGCCGAGCGCCTCATGTCAGGCTTGCGTCTGCGTGAGTCGGAAGCACGGGTTAGGCGAGCGGTGCCTTCCCCTGAGACCCTGCGACTCGCGCCTGCGTCTGACCGACCGGGACGAGCCGAAATGCGATTCGACCCGCGAACGCTCCTACCACGAGGGCCAGGAGTGACACCGCGGTCAGGCCTACCAGCATGCCGAGCCCCACACTGTACGACTCGAACCGCTGAACAGCCGGGAATCACAGAGGAAGACCTGCAACCGCGCCAATCAGCCCGGCGAGCGTAGCTTGAACGATGTTGCGGAAGTTCACGCGGTACACGGCGCCACACGAGGAGCACGTGTAGAGGCGACGGTCTGCATATCGGGCACCGGGGCGAGCCACGGAGTCTGGATCCGTGAACCGCACAATGAGCAGCATGTACCACGCTTGCTGCGATTCGCTTCCAAGCCACCTGCCTTACCTTTCGTCTAGGCCCGGGCGCAGTATGCTCGGGACGACGCCCAGGCGGACCGAGCATGGCTCTTCGCCTCTGCCAACCATGGCCCGGGGGGCATTGCCACCCGGTCCGCTCGGACACTTCGACCGCTGATAGGGATCTGCGTATCTGCGCTTTGTAAGGTGATGCCGGCGGAGCGGTTTGGCTACCGACAGGAACTGCCCGAGATTGTTCGCGTTCTCGGGGCCCAGGCCCGGCAGGCCGTCTACGAACGTCCTCAGCGGTGGCGTATACGCCCAGTTGGGCGTCATGCCCGAGTAGTCAGGAACATCTCCGGGGACCGGGGGTTCGAGGGCGAGCGCCTCGAAGTACTCTTCTGGCCCAGCGTCAGCCGGTAGGCTGTCCGCTACTGGAGCGACTCGATCAGCTCGAGTATCGCGTCCACGGTGGCCCGCTGCTGCGCATCACGGGCGAGCGTCGCGGTCCCGTCCCCCTCCTGCGGGCCGTAGTCGCCGAACTGGGCATGGTTGCCGCCCTCGATCACAACGAGACTGGTGTCCTCAGGCAGGCGCGCGAGGGATGACTCGAACACCTCCCCCGCAACGCCGTCCTCGGTCCCGTACACAGACACCACGGACAGCGGGAGCTGCGAGAGATCGGTGGACTCGGCCGGATACGACGCCAGGAACACGATCCCGTCAACGGCGCCGGGGTCGTCCTTCACGTGCTCGGCGGCCATGGCGCCACCCAGGGAGTGCCCGCCTATCACCCAGGTGTCGACATCCGGGTATGCGCCGATGACCTCATCGGCACGCCCGATGCCGAACACGGCCAGATCGAGCGGCATGGGCACGATGACGGCAAGAACGCCACGGTCGCTCAACGCACGCATGAGCGGTGCGTAGGCGGCAGGGTCCACGAGCCCACCCGGATAGAACGCGAGACCTGCCTGCGGCTCGCCCTCCGGCTCGAAGACGTACCACCCGTGATCGTTCTCGGCCTGATGAGCGAGGACCGACGCCTGCTCGAACGCCGGGTACCGGGCGATTTGCGTCCACGCGACGAAGCCGATGGCCGCTACCACGAGCGTCACAGCCACTCCCAGCGCCACGAACCTCGGCCATCTACGCATAGTTGCCCCGAATCCACGTCAAGACATGCACAGCCGGAAGAACGCGCCTGTGTCAGTCCAGCCACTCCACTTCGCCGGTGTCGAGCGACTTGACGGCACCGCACACGTCCACCTGCGAGGCGAGTTCCGGCGCGACCCGCCGCAGGTATGCCACCACTTCGACAACCGCCGCACGCGCGTTAGCACGGACAGCTGCATCCTCGCAGATGCCGTCATCCCCCACCCGGGCGAGCCGATCGACGATCGGCGCCACCAGCGGGCGGAGCGCCGGATCGTCGGTGCCCGACATCGCCGCGCAGACCGCGCCACACGATTGATGCCCCATCACGATCACCAGACGTACCTCGAGCTCACGGATCGCGTACAGGATCGACGCCAGGGCGGCCGGCTCGAGCACGTGACCGGCGACCCGCACGATGAACAGCGAGCCAGGCGGCTGGTCGAAAACCTGCTCCACCGGCACACGCGCGTCAGAACAGCCGATGACCACCGCGACCGGCTGATGTGCGGGCACCACGCCGGGCACACCGCCAACCAGTTCGGCGCCGCGCTCGGCAACGTAGCGATCGTTGCCGTCTCGCAGCGCACGCAGGATCTGCTCTCGCTCCACCGTAGCCCCTTCTCGCGTCACATCGGAAGGATACCCCGCCAGGATCCCTGTGATCGGATGACGCGGTCCAGAACCGAACGCGCCTCGCGGCCGTTGCGTACCACGCACGCCCTCAGAAGAGAGCGACTCCCAGCACTCCGCAGCCGAGGATGACCAGAGCCGGCTGCACCTTGCCTTCTGTGGCGACAAGGACCCCGAACGCGCCCGCCGCAAGCGCGAACTCCCACCATCCTGTCACCACGACCGCGCCGTACGACCACACGGCGAACAGGATGAGGCTGAGCACGCCGATCTGCAGCCCACCACGCACCCGCCCGACATGCCGACTCCCTGCGATACGGTCCACGATACGGACAAGCACAGCGAGTATGAGCAGTGATGGCAGCAGCACCGCCACCGTGGATACCACCGCGCCCGGGATCCCAGCCACCCTGTAACCGACGAACGTCGCACCGTTTATCGCGATAGGGCCCGGCGTCATCTGAGCCACGGCGAGCAGCTGACTCATCTCCTCGGCGGCAAGCCACCCGCGCACCGTGACGACTTCGTGTTGGATGAGCGGTATGGTCACGAGGCCACCGCCGTAGGCGCCCAGCCCGATGAGCGCGAAACTCGCGAACAGTTGCAGCAGCGCCGCCATCACACCTCCGTCCATTCCCTGGTCACGCACATCAGTCCGGTGCCGTGTCCAGGCCGGTCGGCTTGAACCGATCGTCCGAGAGCAGATAGCCGAGCGCCCCCGCGAGCGCCATAGCCACAACAGGATGCACTCCGAACACGGCAAGCACGACAAGCGTGATGAGACACACGGCCACATTGGCCGCTCCGCGCAGATGCGTACGCGCGAACACGAACGCCGTGAACGCGAGCTGGCCCGCCACGGCCACCGCACATCCGCGCAGGAACGCCGCCACCACCGGGTGCTCGAAGTACGGCAGCGCGAAGAGAGCGATAAAGAGGATGGTGAAGAACGAGGGCAGAACGGTACCGAGGACCGCTACGACCGAACCCGGTCCGCCACGAAGCCGCCGGCCCTGGATGTGTGCGATGTTCACCGCGATCGCACCCGGCACCAGCGTCGCCAGCGACATCTCCTGCATGAACTCGGCATCGGTCACCCATCGGCGCCGCAACACGAGTTCGTGCCGGATGACCGTGGCCATCGCAAGGCCGCCGCCGATGGTGAACAGACCCACCCGGAAGAACACCCAGAAGAGACTCCACAGACGCACGTCAGGCTCTCGGGGTGACTGCGATCCACTCTGCGTACCGGCTGCGATCAACCCCGCTCCTTCAGCGTGCCCACGGAACGGACCCATGATACACGCCCTGACACAGCCGCTCGGCTCACCAGTTGCGCGTCCGCTTCAACGCCGGTGACCGCTATCGGTCCTGATGTCCGGCCCGGAGCGCCTCAGCAACTGCCTCGGCCACATCTCGGGTCACACCCGGCACGGCCGCGATCTCCTCGGCACTCACGGCACGCAGCTTGCGGATGCCGCCGAAGTGCTTGAGGAGCGCCTTCTTGCGCTTGGGGCCCACGCCGGGGATCTCGTCGAGCACGGAGGCGGTCATCGCCTTGCCGCGCAGCTCACGGTGGTACTCGATCGCGAAACGGTGCGCCTCGTCGCGCACGCGCTTCACGAGGTAGAGCGAAGGCGAGCCGTTGGGTAACACGACTGGCTCGTCCCAGCCCGGCACCCACAGCTCCTCCTCGCGCTTGGCGAGCGATGCGAGTGAGATGTGCGTGAGACCGAGCTCGGCGAGCACCGCGTGGACGGCGTTGAGCTGCGGCTTGCCGCCGTCGATGAGCAGCAGGTCGGGCCGCTGCCGGGCGAAGCGGCTGTCACCTGCGTCGTCACGCGCGAACCGCCGCCTGAGCACCTCGGCCATCATGGCGACGTCGTTGGCTTCCTCGGCGGGCAATCGCACCTTGAAGCGCCGGTACGCCGCCTTGTCGGCGCGCCCCCCGGTGAAGACCACCATCGAGCCCACCGAGTGACGTCCGTGGAGCGTGGAGATGTCGTAGCACTCGATGCGCAGCGGCGGCGCCGGGAGCGCGAGCGCGCTTTCGAGCTCGAGCAGCGCGCGGTTGAGCCGCTCTTCGTCGTAGCGGGTGCGGTGCTTGTAGCGCGCGAGCGAGTGGCGTGCGTTGACCGACGCGAGCTCGAGCAGCGATCGCTTGTCGCCGCGTTGCGGCACGGCGAGCCGCACGCTGGTGCCGCGCAGGCCGCGCAGCCACGCCTCCACCGCCTCTGGCTCCTCGGGCAGCGTTGGCACGAGCACCTCGCGTGGGACGTACGACGCGGCGCCGTAGTAGCGCAGCAGGAAGCCTTCGATGAGCTCGACCTCGCCCACGTCGAGGCCCTTGTCGAGCGTGAACTCGTTGCTGCCCACGATGCGACCTTCGCGGACGTGCAGCAGATGCACGCCAGCGATGGTCTCCTCGCGCTCGAGGCCGATGACGTCGAGGTCGAGCGGCCGGTCGGAGACCACGCGCTGCCGCTCGAGTGAGGCGCGCACGGCGTCGAGCGAGTTGCGCAGCCGCGCGGCGCGCTCGTAGTCGAGATCGGCGGCCGCGTCTCGCATCGCGCGCTCGAGCTCGTCGGCCACGTCGCGCTGCCGGCCCTCGAGGAACGCCGCGATCTTGTCAATGCGCTCGCGGTACTCGGCCTGCGTGATCGCGCCTACGCACGGCCCGGGGCCCTTGCCCACGTGGTAGTCGAAGCATGCCGTGCCTGTGGGCTCACCGTCGCGCCCGGTCAGCCGCTTCCACTCCACGCACGTGGCGCGGCACACGGGATACACGCGCCGCACGACCTCCATCGTCTCGCGCGCCGCCCGGGCGTCGGTGTACGGGCCGAAGTAGCGGGTGCCGGGCTTGTGCTTCTCGCGGGTGTACTTGATCGCGGGGAACGGATCTGACAGCGTGAGCGCGATGAACGGGAAGCTCTTGTCGTCCTTGAAGTCCACGTTGTACGGTGGCCGGAGCTCCTTGATGAGGTTGGCCTCGAGGATCATGGACTCGGCCTCGGTGGTGGTGGTCACGTAGTCGAACGAGTCGACCCGCGCCATCATCTTCGGGATCATCGCCCGGTCGTCGTGCCCGCCGGTGTACTGCCGCATCCGCTTCCGGAGCGACTTGGCCTTGCCCACGTAGAGGACCTCGTCGCCCTGCTTCCACAGGTAGACGCCCGGCGAATCGGGCACGTGGCCGAGCTGGGAGACGATGTTGGGGGTGGGGGCGCCCGCGTGGTCGGTCATCGATCCTCCCCCAACAGCTGCTCGAACGTCGCCGCTTCGATGAGCTCGATGTCCCGCGGCTGCTCGAGGAAGCGCAGCACGTCCGTGCGCGCATCGGCCCAATCCACACTCTTCAGCCGCACCCTTAGCGCCTCACGCCAATCGGCTGCGGCGAGAGCTGCCGCCTCCGGCGCGGTCTGCGCCAGCGCGTGTGCGAGCATCACGAGGTTGGGCTCGATCGCCGGTTCCCGCGTGAGATACCACATGAGGTCGTAGAGGTCGCGGCCCTTCGTGTACGGGCGCGCCACCACGGCCGCGATTTTGCCGGCGAACAGCGACGGCAGGTCGTGATGCTGCAATCGCAGCGGGCCGAAACGATCGACGAGCGTGACAGCCAGCCCCGCGCTTGCCGGCGGGTTGGTGTCGACCTCGAGCAGGATTTTGAGCGACTCGTCTTCGTACGGTGACAGTCCCGCTTCATGCAACAGCCCGACGAACCCGAATGCCGCCTTCTGCACAGCACTCGTCTGCCGCAGGCTGACATTCAGCACGTATCCCTCGCGCTCGAGCTCGCGCGCGATCTTCTCCGCAAGCGTGCGCAGATCGAATTCCCGTCCGTTTCGTTCCAGCGCGAAGTCGAGGTCCTCTGAGAAGCGAGGCTGACGGTAAAGGAAACGCAGGGCAGTACCACCCATGAAGGCCAGCGGCACCATCGCCCCCGCATCCTGCATCACGCCGAGGATGCGCGACTGCAGAAACTCGCGCAGCAGGTTGCGACCGTCCACACCCTGTCGACGATGGTTCACCAGCTCGATCGCGCGATCCTTCACAGCGCCTCCCACTCACCGTGCGCTTCACGCAGCCGCGCGACGTTCGCTGCTGCCCGCACCAACTTCGGCCTGGCGCTGCGACGCGCCATGTCATCCAGCACCTGCTGGTCCAGTCTGCCGACGTCCAAGCGGAGCCCCTCAAGGAAGAGCAGCCGATCGGCGCCTGGTCGAAGGTGGACCAAATCGAGCAACGCTTTCTCAGGCCTGGCTACGAGGACATCGGCGCCCCCGATCGGTGCTGTGGCATAGCCCCAGAACAGCGCCGGGCCGACGTGCCGGTAGCCGTATCGGCCGAGGGGAGTATCGAACTCGCCCGCGCGGGCCGTGGTGACACTCGTGGTCACGAAGACGGCCTCGGGAATCACGCCGTGATACGACAGGGCGCTCTCGAGACTCACGTACGATGGCCGCTCCAGGAGATTCGCAACCTCGAACGGGTGGGGTGCGCGACTCTGAAACGCCTCCGGCAACGCGTAGACACCCCGGCGCAGTTGCAGCAGCTTACCGCTCACCACCCAGCGTGAGAGCTGGCGACCCAGGTCGACCTCATCCACGTCCCCGGCTCGCAGCAGCGACGAGACGAAGACCGGGCGGCGACCGATACTGTCCAGCAGTTCGCGGTACTTCATGACGTTAATATGCCATGTCGGGCATATTATTGCAATGTATTGTGCCTTTCGGGGCAGATTCGCATTCTTGCGGCCTCCGCCGCACGGCGCCCCAACGCTGCCCCGCGTCCTACCCCTTCGCCGCAACGCGCGCGTGGTGACCCTCCAGCACGGGCTTCAGGAATCGCCCGGTGTACGACTCGGCGCATGCTGCCACGTCCTCGGGCGTGCCGGTCACGACGATATCGCCGCCCCGGTCCCCGCCCTCGGGGCCGAGGTCGATGAGGTGGTCGGCGCTCTTGATCACGTCGAGGTTGTGCTCGATCACGAGCACGGTGTTGCCCGCGTCCACCAGACGCTGGAGCACGTTCAGGAGCTGCCGCACGTCGTCGAAGTGCAGACCCGTCGTCGGCTCGTCGAGGATGTAGAACGTCCTCCCGGTCGAGACGCGCTGCAGCTCGCTCGCGAGCTTCACCCGCTGTGCCTCGCCGCCCGAAAGCGTGGTGGCGGGCTGGCCGAGCCGCACGTAACCGAGGCCTACGTCGAAGAGCGTCTGGAGCTTGCGGCGGATCTTGGGGATGTTCTCGAAGAACGTGAGCGCTTCTTCCACCGACATGTCGAGGATCTCGGCGACGTTCTTGCCCTTGTACGTGACCTGGAGCGTCTCGCGGTTGTACCGGGCGCCTTTGCAGACCTCGCACGGCACGTACACGTCGGGCAGGAAGTGCATCTCGATCTTGATCTGCCCGTCGCCTTTGCATGCCTCGCAGCGACCGCCGCGCACGTTGAAGCTGAACCGCCCGGGTGCGTACCCGCGCGCCTTGGACTCGTTGGTGGACGCCAGGAGGTTGCGGATGTCGTCCCACACGCCCGTGTAGGTGGCCGGGTTGCTCCTCGGCGTACGGCCGATCGGGCTCTGGTCGATGGTGATGACCTTGTCGAGCCGCTCGAGGCCCTCGATGCGGTCGTGCCTGCCGGTGCGGTGACGCGTGCGGTACACGGCGTTGGAGAGCGCCGGCGCAAGCGTGTCAGCCACAAGCGAGCTCTTCCCCGAGCCGGACACGCCGGTCACCACGGTGAGCATGCCGAGCGGGATCTCCACGTCGATCGACCGCAGGTTGTTCTGCCGCGCCCCCACGATCGTGACGCTCCCCTTCGTCGGCGTACGCCGCTCGGCGGGCAGGGCGATCTCGACCTCGCCAGCCAGATAGCGTCCGGTGAGCGAATCGGGACACGTGAGCAGCTTCTCCGGCGTGCCGATGCACACGATCTCGCCGCCGTGCTCGCCAGCGCCCGGCCCCATGTCGATCACGTAGTCGGCCTCGCGGATGGTCTCCTCGTCGTGCTCGACCACGATCACCGTGTTGCCGATGTCGCGCAGGCGTTTGAGCGCCACAATGAGGCGCTCGTTATCGCGCTGATGCAGGCCGATGGAGGGCTCGTCGAGGATGTACAGCACGCCCACGAGCCCGCTGCCGATCTGCGTGGCGAGCCGGATGCGTTGCGCCTCGCCGCCGGAGAGCGTGGCGGTGGCGCGCTCGAGCGTGAGGTAGTCGAGCCCCACGTCCACGAGGAACCGCAACCGTTCCACGATCTCCTTGATGATGCGGCTCGCCACGATCTGCTCGCGCTGTGTGAGCAGCTCGGCGGCCTCGAAGAAGCGCAGCGACTGTCCGGCTGACATCCCGGTGACCTCATGGATGTTCTTGCCGCCCACCGTCACCGCGAGGATCTCCGGCTTCAGACGCGCCCCGCCACACGACGCGCACGGGATGACCGCCATGTACTCCTCGAGTTTCTCCTTGCTCAGCTCGCTGTCGGTCTCCTCATGACGCCGCATCACACTCGCAAGCGCGCCTTCGTACTTCGTGTACCAGAACGTTTCGCGGCCATCGCGCGTGAGGTAGTCCAGGCGGATCTTCTCATCGCCAAAGCCGTGCAGAAGCTTGTGGCGGGCCTCCTCGGGAAGCTCGCTCCACGGGACGTCGATGCTCACGCCGATGTGCTTGGCTGCCGCTTCGACCAGCTGCGGATAGTAGTTGAGGTTGCCCGAGTACGGCTTGATCGCCCCCTCGGCGATGGTGAGCGTGTGGTCGGGCACGACGAGATCGGGGTCTGCCTCGAGCCTGCTGCCTATGCCGAGGCACTCCGGGCACGCGCCATACGGAGCGTTGAAGGAGAAGTCCCTCGGGTTGAGCTCGTCCATCGAGAATCCATGCTCGGGACACGCGAGCGCCTGGGAGTACTCGTGCTCCTCGCCGTCGACCACCGCCACACGCACGGTGCCCTCGGAAAGCTTGAGGGCCATGTCCACGCTCTCGGCAAGCCTCGGCCGGATGGAGTCCTTCATCACGAGCCGGTCGAGCACCACGTCGATGGTGTGCTTGAGCTTCTTGTTGAGCACGATCTCCTCGTCGAGCGTGCGCACCTCGCCGTCAACGCGCACACGTGTGAAACCTTCGGCCTTCAGGTCCTCGAACAGCTTGTGGTACTCGCCTTTGCGGCCCTTCACGATGGGCGCCAGCACCTGGAACTTGGTGCCCTCGGGAAGCTCGAGCAGCGTGTCCACGATCTGCTCGGCGGTCTGCTTCTCGATCACGCGGCCGCAGACCGGGCAGTGCGGGATACCCACCCGCGCGAACAGCAGGCGGAGGTAGTCGTAGATCTCCGTGACGGTACCCACCGTCGAGCGCGGGTTCTTCGATGTCGTCTTCTGGTCGATGGAGACGGCCGGCGAGAGCCCCTCTATGTGGTCCACATCGGGCTTGTCCATCTGACCGAGGAACTGGCGTGCGTAGGCCGAAAGCGACTCCACGTAGCGCCGCTGGCCCTCGGCGTAAATGGTGTCGAAGGCGAGCGAGCTCTTGCCGGAGCCGGAGAGCCCCGTGACCACCACGAGTTCGTCGCGCGGGATCTCAAGATTGATGTTCTTCAGGTTGTGCTGGCGGGCGCCGCGGATCGAGATGCGATCGAGAGACATTCGGGAGCGACCTTTCGTGGTTGGTGCGAGGCGGTTTCGCTGCAAATCCCCATTGTACGCCCCGGCGCAGGCGGGTTCCAGGAGAGGGCGGGTGAGGGCGGCAGGTGCCGTGCTGCGTAGTCCTCGCCGGAGGCCCTCGGCGTCTCGGACGCGGCGCGTCCTCGGCGCCTTCCCCGGCTGCGGAGTGACTTCGTGCAGCGCCTGCCGACCGCCCCGTCCTCAACCTTTCACTCTCCCGCCACGCCCCAGAAACACAGCGCCCCCACGCTTGAGCTGTCAGTGGGATCGACTCCGGCGCCGGAACACACGGACGCGCACCGGAGCGCAGACGGAAGCGAGGGAGCGTATGGACGTGCAGGTGGGACTCGATACCATGTGGGTGCTCCTTGCGGGGATGCTGGTGTTCTTCATGAACCTCGGCTTCGCGCTGGTGGAGTCGGGCTTCGCTCGCGCCAAGAACACGGTCAACATCATCTCCAAGAACTTCATCGTGTTCGCGGTCTCCACGATCGCCTTCCTGGCGATCGGCTGGGGACTCATGTACGGCGACGGCAACCCGTTCATCGGCCTCAAGGGGCTCTTCATGGTGAGCGGCGCCGACAACAGTCCTGCCGTGGGCGACGCCTACCAGGGCGTCTACTCGGCGATGGGTTGGGCGGGCGTGCCGCTCATGGCCAAGTTCTTCTTCCAGCTGGTCTTTGCCGGGACCGCCGCCACCATCGTGTCAGGAGCGGTGGCCGAGCGCATCAAGTACGTCTCGTTCATCGTCTTCTCGTTCCTGCTCGTGGCGTTCGTCTATCCCACCGTCGGGCACTGGATCTGGGGCGGCGGCTGGCTGGCGTCACTCGGCTTCTGGGATTTCGCCGGATCGACCGTGGTGCACTCCGTGGGTGCATGGGCCGCGCTCGCAGGCGTGCTGGTGCTCGGTCCACGTCTCGGCAAGTTCGGCAAGGACGGCAAGGCGCACGCGCTTCCCGGCCACAACATGACCTCGGCCATGACCGGTGCGCTCATACTGTGGCTCGGCTGGTTCGGCTTCAACCCAGGCTCCACCATGGCGGCCGACCCGATGGCGATCTCGCACATCATCGTGACGACGAACCTCGCTGCCGCCGCAGGTGCGCTCGTGGCAACCGCTGTTGCGTGGAAAGTCCTCGGCAAGCCGGACATCGGCATGACGATCAACGGCATGCTCGGCGGGCTCGTGGGTGTGACCGCAAGCTGTGCGTTCGTGAGCATGGGCAGCGCACTCGTCATCGGCGGCATCGCCGGCGGAATGGTCGTCTTCGGCGTGCTGCTGCTCGACAAGCTCAAGCTCGACGACCCGGTGGGTGCACTCGCGGTCCACGGCATGGGCGGCATCTTCGGGACGCTCGCGGTGGGGCTGTTTGCGCAGGACAAGTTCGCCCCGGGCACCACCGGTAACGGCCTGTTCTTTGGCGGCGGCTTCGAGCTCCTGGGCGCACAGGCACTCGGTGTGCTCGCCGTCGGTGGATTCGTGTTCGCGGTCTCGATAGTCGCATGGCTCGCGATCAAGGCGACGCTCGGGCTGCGGGTGACCGAAGACGAGGAGCGCGAAGGTCTCGACATCGGCGAGCACGGCAACCGCGCGTATCCCGACTTCGTCCACACCGAGACCGTGGCCTGACGGCTGCGTGAGAGGAGGCACCACCGATGAAGAAGATCGAAGCGGTCATCAAGCCGCACAAGCTCGACGACGTGAAAGAGGCACTCCAGGCACTGGGCGTTGCGGGACTGACCGCGTACGAGGTGAAGGGCTACGGACGTCAGAAGGGCCACACCGAGATCTACCGCGGGGCCGAGTACACCGTGGACTTCGTGCCGAAGGTGAAGATCGAGGTGGTCGTGGACGACGGCCTCGCGACCCAGGTGGAAGACGCGATCGTGGCCGCGGCGCAAAGCGGCAAGATCGGCGACGGCAAGGTGTTCACGTACGACTGCGAAGGCGCCATCCGCATCCGTACGGGCGAACGCGGCCCGGACGCGCTCTAAGGCGACGCACGATGGTGGCAGCGAACCCCCTGGGATGGTTCATCGAGCGGCGCGATGCGCTCATCGAGCAGGCCGCCCCGGGCACCGCTGCCGCCCTCGAGCTCTCACGGCTCACTGATGAGGCCGTCCTCGTTCAGGCGAGGGCGGCTTCGTCCCGCATCGGTGCGCAGCTCGCGGTGTTCGCACTCGGCGGGTACGGCGCGGCCCGGCTCCTGCCGGGCTCGGACATCGACCTGCTCATTGTGTCGGCGGGCTCCTCATGCGATCTCGAGCCGCTCGTGCGGTCGCTCCTGTATCCGCTCTGGGACGCGGGACTCGCAGTGGGACACCAGATCCGAACGCCGAAGGACCAGGTCCGGGCGGTACGGGAGGACCTCACGGTGGCGACTTCGTTCCTGACTGCGCGTTTCGTGGCCGGGGACGAGACGCTCGCGAACCGGGTAGTCACCTCCGTGTTCGCGCGCCTCATCCGGGACAGACGCTCGCTCGTCGAGCGCATCACGGCACGCGAGCGGCCTGGCTCACCCTACCTGCTCGAGCCCGACCTCAAGGACGGCGCGGGCGGGCAGCGTGATGTCGATGAGCTCGTCTGGCGCACGGCACTCGTCCTCGGCGCGCCTGCTCACTCCCCCGCCGGACTCGTGCAAACGGAGCTCCTGACAGAGCAGGAAGTGTCCCGACTGGCGTCGGCGCAGAACACGATCACCGCTGCCCGATGGGCCATCCATCGCAGCGACGGGCGGGCGCGCAACACCCTCTACGTAACAGATGAAGACGACCTGCCGATCGACGCTACTGCCACCCAGCGGGCGCTCGAGGCGGTCCACCACACGCTGCTGGACGTGCGCGACCGTACAGCCGGGCGGCAGGCGATGCCGGGAGCCCCGATCACGTTCGGCGAGCTCCTCGAGCTCGGGCGGGAGGGCGCTCCTGGCCTGGACACGCTCGAGCGCACTGTCTATGCGGGGCGTCTCGAGCACGCCGTCCCCGGGTTCCGTGAGTCGATGACCCTCCGCCGTCCGGCTCTCTCGCATCGCTACACGGTGGGGGCCCACAGTCTTCGCGCACTGACGGCGCTTTTCGATGGCCCCGCGGTGGCGACAGACATGCTGCCGGCGCTCGTGATCGCCGCGCTCACGCACGACCTCGGCAAGCGCGAGCCCGTACCCGGCCACGCCGACCGCAGCACCGGGCCCGCCACTGAAGCGGCCGCGCGTTTCGGGCTCTCCTTCCGCACGGGAACGGACGCCGCACGGCTGGTGCGCGAGCACGTGCTGCTCTCCGATGTCGCGACCACCCGAGATCTTGCCGACGAGAACGTCGTGCTGTCCGCAGCGGCCCGCATCGGATCGGCATCGCTCATCGAGCCCCTGTTCGCGCTGACCGCCGCCGACATGCACGCGACCGGCCCTGACGTCTGGACGCCGTGGCGCGCGACGCTCGTGGCCGAACTCGCGGACAAGCTCACCGTCGCGCTCTCCCCCGGTGTTGATGGAGCCGGCATCGTGAGGGCCGCCGAGGCCACCCGTGCGGACGCGCGCACGGCCGCGCTGTCCCGGGGCTCCTCCCGCGCGGTCCTGACCTTCCTCGACCAGGCTCCGCTCCGCTACCTCGCGCGCCGTGATGCCGCGCAGGTGTTGCGCGACGCGCTGCTCGTGCAGTCGATCGCAGGTCCGGGCGCTCCCGGCCGCTTCGCCCTCGGCATCACATCCGGTCAGGTGGAAGGCACCTGGGTCGTCGACGTCATCACTCGCGATCGTCCCGGCCTCTTCGCGACCATCAGCGGGGCGCTGACACTTTCGGGGCTGGATACCCTGGCGGCCGAGGCACAGACGGGAGCCGCGGGAATCGCGCTCGACACCTTCACGGTCGGCTCCGCCACCCGCGCACCAGCGGGCACCGAGACCTGGCGCGCGGTCGAGCGCATCCTCGGCGCAGCACTGACCGGACACTACGACATCGACACACGCCTCGCCGAGCGACGGAAGCACTACCCCGGACCCGCCCGCGTGGAGCAACCGGTGATACGGGTCGGGGCCATGGGACGATTCACGGCAACCGTCCGCGTGGAGGCCTCCGACAGAATGGGGCTCCTGCACGACCTTGCGCGCGCCTGTCAGGCCGCCGGTCTGGATATCCAGCGTGCTGTCATCACGACCCGTGGCGACAGAGCCGACGATGTCTTCGAGCTGACCGATCGCGATGGCGCGCCACCGTCGCCCGACGAGCTCACCGAGACGCTCATCCCGCTCCTCGAGCAGGCGGCAGCAGCCCGCTGAGGTCTTGTCTGATAAGCGGCATGCGGCAGGTGTCGTACGTAGTCACTCCGCAGCCGGGGAAGGCGCCTCGGAGGCGAAGCGTCCGAGGCGCAGAGGGCCCCCGGCGAGGACTACGAAGTACGGCACCTGCTGCATGCCGCGCCACCCTGGCGAGGACTACGCAGCACAGCACCTGCCGAGTACTGCCCCACACCCGCTACAGCCCGTTTATGAGGTCCTTGACCGCCTTCGGGTCCGACAGCGTCGACAGATCCCCGAACGCCTCAGTGTCCCGCTCTCCAGCGGCGATCTTCCGGAGGATGCGCCGCATGATCTTGCCGCTGCGTGTCTTCGGAAGATCGTGCGCGAACTGCACGCGGTCCGGCTGAGCGATGGGACCGATGACCTTGCGAACATGGCCTTTCAGAATAGTCGCCAGGTCGTCGGAGGCCACATAGCCGTCCCGCAGGATGACGTACGCATGCACGCCCTCGCCCTTGACGGGGTGCGGGAAGCCGACCACGGCCGCCTCGCTCACGCTCTCGTGGCTCACCAGCGCGCTCTCGATCTCAGCCGTGCCGAGACGGTGCCCGCTCACATTGATCACGTCGTCCACGCGGCCGAGGAGCCAGTAATCGCCATCGGCGTCGACACGCGCACCGTCGCCAGTGAAGTACCGGCCCGGGAACCGCTCGAAGTACACCTCACGGAGTCGCTTCTTGTCCGGATCGTTCCATGTCCCGCGGAGCATCCCCGGCCAGGGCCGCTTGACCGTGAGGTACCCGCCGTCCCCGGGATCGGCGCGCGAGCCGTCCTCGCGCACGACCTCGGGCACCACCCCGAAGAAGGGCCACGATGCCGAGCCCGGCTTGAGCACGGTGGCACCCGGGAACGGCGTGATCAGGAAGCCGCCGGTCTCCGTCTGCCAATAGGTGTCAACCACGGGCAGCTCCCCCCTGCCGATGGTATCGCGATACCACTCCCACACCTCGGGGTTGATTGGCTCGCCCACCGTTCCCAGCAGCCGGAGCGAGGTGAGGTCGTACCGCTGCGGCCAACCCGCGCCGTGACGCATCAGCGCCCTGATGACCGTGGGTGCCGTGTAGATCGTGTTCACGCGGTACTTCTCAACGACCGCCCAGAACCTCCCGGGGTCCGGATACGTGGGAACACCCTCGAACATCAGCGTGGTGGCACCGGCGGCGAGCGGCCCGTAGACGGTGTAGCTGTGTCCCGTGACCCAGCCGATGTCGGCGGTACACCAGTACACGTCCTCGTCGCGGTAGTCCATCACCGTTCTGAAGCTCATGAGCGTGTAGAGCAGGTAGCCCGCGGTGGTGTGCACGATGCCCTTCGGCTTGCCGGTGGAGCCCGAGGTGTAGAGGATGAACATCGGGTCCTCGCCGCCCATGGGCTCGGGCTTGCACGGCTTGCGCACCTCCGGAGCTGTGACCTCCTGATGCCACCAGGTGTCGCGTCCCGGCTCCATGTCCACATCGCCGCTGCCTCGCTTGACCACGATGCACGCCTCAACGCTGGGACACTCGAAGAGCGCCTCATCGGCCGCCACCTTGAGCGCGACCTTGCGTCCGCCGCGGATGCCCTCGTCGGCGGTGATGAGCAGCTTGGCGCCGCTGTCCTGGATGCGTTCCCGAAGCGCGCTCGCGGAGAATCCGCCGAAGACCACCGAGTGGATGGCGCCGATGCGAGTGCACGCGAGCATCGCCATCGGCAGCTCGGGAATCATCGGCAGGTAGATGGCCACGCGGTCGCCCTTCTCGATGCCCTTCTTCTTGAGCACGTTGGCGAACCGGCTGACGATGTGGTGGAGCTGCTGGTAGGTGTACGTGGCGGTGCTGCCATCGTCGCCCTCCCAGATGATCGCCGCTTTGTTGCGACGCCAGGTGTCGAGGTGGCGGTCCAGGCAGTTGGCCGAGACGTTCAGACAGCCGTCGGCGAACCACTGGTAGTCGAGATCCTCGAAGCCACCGGAACTCACCTTGGAAAACGGCGTGATCCACGTGAGCTCTTCCCGCGCGGCCTCGCCCCAGAACCCGTCCGGGTCATCGATTGAGCGTCTGTACGCCTCCGCGTAGGCGTCTGGCCCCGCGACCACAGCACGCTCCATGAACGCCGGCGGCGGCGCATATGTGTGCTCCGCCGACCCCAGATGCTCGATGCTCGCACGATCTTCGCCCGCCATACGGCACTCCTTCCGGTCGTATGGTCAGGTCATTCCCCTTTGCGGCACGCTCGTGTCGTGTACGATACGCATACCTGTAGTAAGGGACCCCGTGACGCTGCTGACCCGAAAGTACGATGACCTCCGCAACCGCCTGTCCAATCTGGGCAGCGCGCTCGTCGCGTATTCCGGTGGCGTCGACTCCACGCTCCTCGCGTTCACTGCCCATGTGGTGCTCGGCGAGCGATGCCTCGCGGTCATCGCCGTCTCCGACGTGCACCCTGCCTCCGAGATCGACGAGGCGCGCGCGACCGCCCGCTCCCTCGGTCTGAACGTCTACGAGGTGGAGACGTACGAGCTCACCGATCCGCGCTTCCAGGCGAACCCGGCGGACCGCTGCTACTACTGCAAGGCGGAGATGTTCTCGCTGTTCCGCACGATCGCGACGACCCGTGGGATCTCATGGGTGCTCGACGGCACCAACGCCGACGACCCCTCGCAGCGTCGGCCCGGGCGCCGGGCGGCCAAGGAGTTCGGCGTGGTGAGCCCGCTCCTCGAGGTGGGCCTGCACAAGGACGAGATCCGCACGCTCTCCGAGCAGCTCGGGCTTCCAACCTGGGACAAGCCCTCCGGGGCGTGCCTCGCCACGCGCTTCCCCTACGGCACCGCCATCACCGACGAGGGCCTCGAGCGTGTGGCCGTGGCCGAATCCTCCGCGCGCGCGCTCGGCCTGAAGCAGGTCCGCATCCGCTCGCACGGGGACATCGCGCGGATCGAGGTCGACCCCTCCGAGATGGAGCGGGCGTTCGCGCTACGCGAACAGCTTGCGTCGGCGGTCCGTGGTGCGGGATTCGTCTATGTCACGCAGGACCTCGAGGGATACCGCTCCGGTTCGCTCGACGACGTGGTGAGCGAGACCGAGTCCTCCTGACCCGGGGCGGCCTCAGCGTGATCGGCGCGGCCGCGCGCTCCATACGTGCGTGCTTCGACCAGCCAGAGCACCAGCGCGACCAGACCTATGAGCAGTGAAAACGGCTGCACGAAGTAGAGATACGCGGCCGACTCCATGGCCTCGACGGCAGTGGGCAGTACGAGCACGAGCACAAGGCCGATCGTTGTCGGAACACTGAACAACGCCGCACCGCCGAGGAGCGCCCGCACAAGACCGTGCGGACGGAGACGTTCGACCAGCTGCGACAGCGCCACGGCCGTTGCGACCACTCCCGTCAGGTACCCGACGACGGTAACGGCCAGCATGCCCTCGGATGTCGTCTGACTTTGAAGCAGCAGCGCGGCCCCGTACGATGCAAGGGCCGCCGCCGCATGTGTGAGCACCGCGAGAACCGTAAGCGCCACGAACGTGAGCAACGCCACCAGCATCGCACGCACTGTGTGAGTCATCGTGCCACCTTCGTTCTCACTCATGACCTCCCCCTCCCCTGCCGGCCCCCCGGCCGGCCACTCGCGTCACTACTCCGTGAGCACCCTGAGCGCGGCTCGCACCGCCGCCGGCATGCGCTCCCGCACCCGCACCGGGTCGCCCATCGCCTGCCCCAGTATCCGGGTCGTGAACGGCTGTGCCGTCGAGACGATGTCGATCTCGGGATACAGCGCGCGCGCCACCCCCTCGACCGTTGCCAGCGACTTGATGAGCAGCCCGTACCCGCTCGGGATCGCAACGCCATGCTCGCCGAGCAGCTTCAGGAACCCGAGGCCGAAGTGCGCGAAGTCGCGCGTGCCGTCGGGCCTCACATCGCCATCGAGCAGCCTGCCAAGACCCGCCCGCACCGGCTCGACGTGCCCGGGCGGCACGTGCACGCCGAGCTTCTCCGAGTACCGCAAGGCGCGGTCGGGATCGCGATACACGAGCGCCGCCATCACCTGCGTGATGTTCATGCGCTCCTCTGGCGTGAGATAGCCCACGATGCCGAAGTCGAGGTACGCGATGGTGTTCTGAGGCGTCACGAATATGTTCGCGGGATGCAGGTCGGCGTGATAGCGCCCGTACACGAACACCTGCCGCATGAACGCCGTTGCACCATGGATCGCCAGGCCCTTGCAGTCGACCCCCGCCGCCCGGGCGATCTCAAGATCGCTCAATCGCCAGCCCGTGATGAACTCCATCGTGAGCACCTGCGAGGTGGAGCGCGTCCACACGATCCGGGGCACCTGCACCTTGGGGTCGTCTCGGAAGTCGAAGCTGAAACGGTCGGCGAAACGGCCCTCCTGGCGGAGGTCGAGCTCACGGTCCACCGTGGCCGCAAACTCGTCCACCAGCGCCACGGGATCGAAACGGCGAGTGACGCGCGTGCCCGCAAACCGGAGCGCCATGCGGCGAACGACCTCCACATCGCTGAGGATCGACGCGGCGGCCCCCGGGCGCACCACCTTCACGGCCACCTCGGCACCCGCCGGAAGCGTTTCTCCCCACACCGGACGGTACTCTTCGGCAAGCGTGGCCCGGTGCACCTGCGCGATCGACGCCGCGGCCAGCGGCTCGTTCTCGAACGTGGCGAAGAGCACCTCGGGCTCGGCGCCGAACTCCCGGGTGATGACCGCCCGGATCGCGGCCGCGGGCACCGCGGGCACCGCGTCCTGCATGCCCTGCATCTCCGCCACGAGCTCGGCGGAGAACTCGTCAGGCCGCACGGATATGAGCTGCCCGAGCTTCACGAACGCCGGACCGAGCCGCTCGAACGAGCGCCTCAGCGCCCGAGCCCAGGCTGCGCGCCGGACAGGTCCCGGCGCCAGCCCGAACCTGGCCGACGGGAGCACGCGCATAAGCTCGCCGAGAGTGACCCGAACGATGGCACTGCTGCGCGAGGCCATGTCGCGCCCCCTACTCGCCGAGCTTGCGCAGCATGGCCTCGAGGAGCGCCTCGATGTTGTCGAGCCGGCCACGCAGCTCGGCTACCTCGAAACGCACCTCGTCGAGCGCGGGGTCGGACTGCTGCTCGATCGCGACCTCCTCGCCGCGGGCACGGGCCTCAAGGTCGCGCTTGAGCTGCTCCTTCTCCTCCTCGACCATCGCAGCAAGGCCGTCCACGAAGGCGTCGGGCCCCCCGGCCATGCCCTCGGGACCTTCCGCCATCCCCCGCCGGATCGCGGCCTTGATCTCTTCGTCGGCAGCTTCATGCGTGAAGAGCCATGTCGCGAAGAACCGCATCACGTCGTCGGTCATCTCGCGCCCCCGTCCTCGTGGATACTGTGTAATGGATAGTACCTCGCATTGCGAGGCAACACAACACGTGAGCCGATCCTTTCGGCGAACGGCGCATGCGGCGAACAGCGCCCGCGACGAACAGCGCCCACGACGAACAGCGCTTACCCCGCGCGGGTGGGTGTGCGGGGACCCAGCAGCCTGAGGCCGTTCGCGATCACCAACAAGGCGATTCCCGTATCGGCGAAGACGGCCATCCACAGCGTGGCCTTCCCCGCCAGCGCGAGCGCGATGAACACGACCTTCACCGCGATGGATGCGATGACGTTTTGCCGCACGATGCGCATCGTGCGGCGGCCGAGCGACAGGAAGCGCGCTACACCAGCGAGATCGTCGCTCATGAGCGCCACATCGGCCGTCTCGATGGCGGTGTGGCTACCCGCCACGCCCATCGCGATGCCGATGTCCGCCGCCGCAAGCGCCGGCGCGTCGTTGATGCCGTCGCCCACCACCGCGACCGCGCCGTACTCCTCACGCAACTCCGCCACCGCCGCCGACTTGTCCTGCGGCAGCAGCCGCGCCCGATACTCGCTGATCCCCACCGTGGCAGCCACGCGCACCGCCGCCTCCGGGCCGTCGCCGGTGAGCATGACGACGTGCCCGACGCCACCGCCTGTCAGGAGCTCCACCGCGTCGCGGGCCTCGGGGCGCACGGCGTCGGCCACTCCGATCACCCCGAGCAGCCGCACGGAGGGCGCCTCGCCTTCCATCACCAGCAACACCGCGAGACCCTGCGTCTCCAGCGCGGCGATCGCGTCGGCGGCGTCGTGAGCACCCACACCCAGCTCCGTGGCATACCGTCCGCTGCCCACGCTGATCACACGGCCGTCAACGATCCCGCGCGTTCCACGGCCCGGCTCCTCATACACATCGCGTGCGGCCGGGATCCCGTCGGCGGCCGCTACCACCGCGCCCGCAAGCGGGTGGTTCGAATGCGCCTCAACAGCGGCCGCACGCGCGATGATGTCGGCCGGCGTGGCGTCCACGACGCTCACGACCTCGGCAACCACCGGCCGCCCCTCGGTGAGGGTGCCCGTCTTGTCGAACGCCACGACCCGCACCCCGGCCGCGCGCTCGAGGAAGGCGCCGCCCTTGACGAGGATGCCGTCGCGCGTGGCCCGTGTGATGCCCGAGACGATCGCCACCGGCGTGGATACCACCAGCGCGCACGGACACGAGATCACGAGCAGGGTGAGCGAGCGGTACATCCACTCTCGCCACCCCTCGAGCCCGGGCTGCAGCACGCCCGCTTCGCCAAGGAGCGGACCGGCCACCGCCACGGCCGCGGCGCCCGCCACCACCAGCGGCGTGTACACCCTGCTGAAGCGGTCGACGAATCGCTGCACCGGCGCCCTGCCGGCCTGCGCCTCCTCGACCAGGTGCACGATCCGGGCGAGCGTGGTGTCCTCGGCAGGCGCGGTGGTGGTGATGGCCACCAGCCCCGACGTGTTGAGCGAACCGGCGAAGACCTGCGCGCCCGGCCCCCGATCCGCGGGGACGGACTCGCCGGTGATGGCGGACTCGTCGAAGGCGGAGCTCCCCTCGGCGATCACCCCGTCGAGCGGGACCCGCTCGCCGGGACGGACGACGACGATCTCGCCGACCGCGACCTCCCCCGGCGCCACCTGCACCTCGGCGCCGTCACGACGGACACGCGCACGCTCCGGCGTCAGGTCGAGCAGGCCGCGGATCGAGCGGCGTGTACGGGCCACGGAGCGTGCCTCAAGCATGCCGCCGAGGGCGAAGAGCACGATCACGGTGGCGCCCTCGCCCCACTCGCCGAGCGCCGCCGCGCCTGTGACCGCGAGCGTCATGAGCACGTTCATATCGAGCGTGCGCGCCGTGAGCGACACGGCGGCGCGGCGCCACACGAGCGAACCGCCCACGATGATCGCGAGCGCGTACGCCACGGTCGCGGGCACCTCGGACGACACGGCCCCGGATCCATGAGCGGCCGAAAGGAGCCAGCCGATCAACAGCAGCGCTGACGACACGGCCACGATGACCTCGGTACGCATGCGTGTCCACCGCGTGACCTGCGGCAACGCCGGGCCGTCCTCGGCGTCGACCGCCTCGATGCCGTGCCCGGCACCGACCACCGTGCTCACCGCTTTGCTCCGGGGGTCGCGCTGGCGGTCGTACTCCATGAGCAGCAGCCCGGTTGCGAAGTTGAGATCGGCCGAGAGCACTCCGGGGATCTGACGTACGGACACAGCCACGGTCCGTGCGCAGTCGGGTCAATCGAGCCCCTCGACCCGGTATACGGCGTGCCCCACGGCATCGGCTTCCTCGAGCGCGACGCGGTGGACGACGCGCCGAAGCTCACCAGGCGGGATCGCCTGTGGATCGTACGCGACCACAAGCTCCGCCGACTCGGCATCGCACTCGGCGTCGAGCACACCTGTGAGCTGCCGCACCGACCCGCAGACACGGGTGGCGCATGAGGCGCAGTAGCGCTCCCCGGGAAGCGCTTCCCGGAGGTCGAACCGCTCCTCGGCCTGACGCGGTGCGCCCACCACTACGCAACGTCCCGTCGGGCGAAGATCGCCAACGACGCGGTCAGCGTGACGACGGATATCGCTCCGTACAGCCACCAGTCCGCGGCGACCACGGGATCGCCGTTGATGATGAGCCCCGGCTGCCAGTAGGCGACGATGTTCACGGGGTCGAGCGCGTCGGCGAGCAGCTCGGGCGGGAACGTCTCGATCATGCGGGCGTACTCTTCGCCGATGGTGGGGTAGAACCAGGTCATCACCCAGGCGTAGAACACAAGGCCCACGGTGAACCAGAAGATCAAGGTGCGGCGCTGATGCAGTGTGGCCCGAAACAGCGTCCAGCTCATCGATCCTCCTCTCCACCAGCGGTCTCCGGCACGGGCTCGTCCCGGTAGAACTCGAGGAACACGTCCTCCAGGCTCGCCTGCTGGATCCTCACGTCGACCACCCGGGCCGTTGCCACACGCTTGACGAGCGAATCGAGCGCATCGCCCTTGGCGCGCGCGATCATCGTAGTCTCGTTCACGGCGCTGATGTTGTCCACCCTGGCAAGCCCCGCCAGCATCTCCAGCTCCACGGGCTCGCCGAACACGGCCTCCACCTCGCGGAGCCGCTTTCCGAGGAGCGCCTTAACGCCCTCCTCGGCCACGAGGTGCCCGCCCCGGATGATGCCCACGGTGTCACAGGCCCGCTCCGCCTCTGAGAGCACGTGGCTCGAGAGGAACACCGTGCGACCCGCCGCGAAGGGTCGAACTCGAAACGTGCAAGCAGTTCATCGGTAAGCGCCACACCACCGCCCGCGCCGTTCGGGCCGAGGAACCCGTACACGGCGCCGGCAGGGACGTTCATGGTGAGGTCCGCAACACCCTTCGCTTTACGGTAATACTTGGTGAGCGAGCGCGTGCTGATGACATCCATCGATGGCTCCTTCAGGGCACTGCGTGCCGCACGGTCGTGGCGCACCGTTCAAGACTACCCGAAATCCCGCGGGCCCCGACACGGACAGCGGACCCGACGGGGGGTGTGGCGTCCATGTGGTTGGGGACATACTACTCGACCCCGTCACCGGGAGAGGTGGTCGTGCATGATGGATCCGGGACACAAGAGGCGCGTGGCGATCATCCTCGCCCTGCTTGGTGTGGCCGTTATCGCGGGCGTCTCTTCGATCCTGCTGTACGGACCCGCGCGCACTCCCGTGCCCGCGGACGAACCGACGGCCGCCCAGCCCGCCAGCGACCCCTCGGTACCGGACGATGAGCGGAGCCCGACCACATCAGCGCCAACACCTGAGGACGCGACCGGCGCTGAGGACCCGGGCAACGCCCCGTCCCCATCCGCGGAGCGGGTCCCCGCGATCGTGGTCTCCGCCGAGGTCGACGATGACACGACCTACCTCGAGGTCGACTACATCCAGTTCCTGACTGGTGACGAGGCCGCCGCCGCGGCAGCGGCGCATGGCGACGAGTCCCCTCCCCCGAACGACTACTACATCGTCAACGAGAACGCCCGCCTCCGGCGATTCGCCGTGCAGGACGGCATATCGGTCAACGTGGTGGTCAACGATGATGGGAGCTCCGAGCCCGGCGGACGCACCATGCCGCTCTCAGACTGGGTCGTCCGACTCGAGGGGCCTGCTGCGGAGGCGTTCAGGGCCGGCTTCCACTGGCTCACGGTGAGCGGCGAGACGATCACGACGATCGAGCAGCAGTACCTTCCCTAGCGGGCGTGCCACCTGCTTCACGCGGCACCCTGCCCGCGGATGCGCTGATGCCTCGCCTACACCTCCACGCGCCCGTGTGCACAACGCCGCGCGCTCGTCGCACGCTCAAGGCGAGCTCTAGCGCTTACGACGGCGGGCGGCGTGTGTTGAGCCCTTGCGTGCGCCACGCCGCAGGTTGCTCAGCACCTCATCGGCCGTGCTCGACTCCACCTCGGCTTTGAGCTTCACGACCTGGTCGCGCAGCCGCGCGGCGTTCTCGAAGTCGAGCGCCTCGGCAGCCGAATGCATGTCCTCCTCCATCGCGGCAAGCACGCGCGCGAGCTCCTCACGCGGCAGCTGCCCGAGTTCGGCAGCCACATCCACGCTCGGCTCGAGCCCGACCTCCTGCTCGCGCACATACTGCGCGATATCATGGATCGCCTTGCGGATGGTCTGCGGCTCGATCCCATGCTCTTCATTGAACGCCAGCTGGATCACCCTGCGACGCTCGGTCTCCTCCATCGCCGTGCGCATCGAGTCGGTGACCTTGTCGGCGTAGAGGATCACCTCGCCGGAGACGTTGCGGGCCGCGCGGCCGATCGTCTGGATGAGCGAGCGGTGGTTGCGCAGGAAGCCTTCCTTGTCGGCGTCGAGGATCGCCACGAGCGAGACCTCGGGCAGATCGAGCCCCTCGCGCAGGAGATTGATGCCCACCAGACAGTCGATCACGCCTGCGCGCAGATCGCGCAGGATCTCGACACGCTCGAGCGTGCCGATGTCGGAGTGCATGTAGCGCACCTTGATGCCATGTTCGAAGAGGTAATCGGCGAGGTCCTCGGCCATCTTCTTGGTGAGCGTGGTCACGAGCGTGCGTTCGTTGCGCTCCGTCCGCTCGCGCACCTCGGCCATGAGATCGTCGATCTGGCCGTGCGTGGGGCGCACTTCGATCAGGGGGTCGACGAGGCCGGTGGGCCGGATGATCTGCTCCACCACGCGCTTTGACACGCGCAGCTCGTAGTCGCCCGGAGTGGCCGAGACGAAGACGGTCTGCGGCACGCGCGCGCGGAACTCGTCGAACTTGAGCGGCCGGTTGTCGAGCGCGCTCGGTAACCGGAATCCGTGCTCCACCAGCGTGAGCTTGCGCGACCGGTCGCCCTCGTACATGCCGTGCAGCTGAGGCACGGTCACGTGGCTCTCGTCGATGATGCAGAGGAAGTCATCGCCGAAGTAATCGATGAGCGTGTGCGGCGGCTCGCCCGCGTTGCGGCCGTCGAGGTGACGAGAGTAGTTCTCGATGCCGTTGCAGTACCCCATCTCTTCAAGCATCTCGAGGTCGTACGAGGTGCGCATCTCGAGCCGCTGCGCCTCCAGGAGCTTCCCCTCGGCGTTGAGCTGCACCAGCCGCTCGTGGAGCTCCTCGCGGATCGCCCCGATCGCGTCGGTCATCTTGTCCTTCGGCGTGACGTAGTGCGTCGCCGGCCAGATGGGCGTGGAGCTGAACTTGTTCACCACCTCGCCGGTGACATGATCCACCTCGGAGATCGATTCGACCTCATCGCCGAAGAACTCCACCCGGATGGGCAGGTCGGCGTAGGGCGGGAAGACGTCGAGCACGTCGCCCCTCACGCGGAAGGTCCCGCGGGAGAGCTCGTAGTCGTTGCGATCGTACTGGATGTCGATGAGATCGTAGATGAGCTTGTCGCGGTCGTACGGAGCGGCCTCGGCGAGGAACACCGCCATGCCCGCGTAGTCTTCCGGCGAGCCGATGCCGTAGATGCACGACACGCTGGCAACCACCACGACGTCCTTGCGGGACAGCAGCGCGGCGGTGGCGGCGTGGCGGAGCTTCTCCACCTCGGCGTTGATCGAGGCGTCCTTCTCGATGAAGGTGTCGGTTGTGGGGACGTACGCCTCGGGCTGGTAGTAGTCGTAGTACGAGACGAAGTACATGACGGCGTTGTCTGGCATCACGTCGCGGATCTCGCTCGCTAGCTGTGCGGCTAGCGTCTTGTTGGGAGCGAGGATAAGCGTGGGCTTCTGCACGGCCTCGACGAGCTTGGCCATCGTGAACGTCTTGCCCGAGCCGGTCACGCCGAGGAGCGTCTGGTCCTTGAGCCCGGAGCGGACGCCATCGGCCAGCCCGGCGATCGCACGCGGCTGATCGCCCGCCGGCTCGAACTCCGAAACGACCGCAAGCTCCCTCACAGCGCTCACCTCTCCCGCGGAGCGATCTCCGTATCCCAGAACTCGCCGATGGCGGCCTGGAACGACTCGATGTCGCCGTCGTTCTCGATCACGTAGTCGGCGATCTCCCGGCGCTCCCCGTCGCTGGCCTGCCTGGCCAGACGGTTCTCAGCATCCTCCCGTGACATGCCGCGCGCCATCGCACGCTCGATGCGCACGTCCTCGTTCGCCGAGATGGCGAGCACGGCGTCGACCGGCTCCAGGAACAGCGGGGACTCCACGAGCAGCGGTATCACAAGCACCACCGCCGGCGGCTGCTCGCCCTGCAGGGCGAGCGTGTCGAGCGCACCGGCGACCGCGGCGAGGATGGCCGGGTGCATGATGGCATTGAGGCGGGCGGTGCCCTCTTCGGTGGCGAACGCCGCGGCGGCAAGCGCGGCGCGGTCGATCAGCCCGTCGGCTCCGAGGATGCCCTCGCCGAAGGCCTCGACGACCCGCTCGCGCACCGTCGCCGCCTGCGTCAGGAGCGTCTTGCCGATCTCATCGAGATCGATCACCACGGCGCCGCGCTCTGCGAACACCTGCGCCGCGGTCGATTTGCCGGAGCCCAGTCCTCCAGTAAGTGCCAGTACGTACATCTCAACCCTCCAGACGGTTCGGGGCCGGGCCGCGCGCTCGCGCGGGCCCAGCCCCGGTGGGTTCACCTCAGCGGTGGTTCCGGACGCTTAGTCCTCGTCCCCATCGCCCTCGACGGCCGTCTCGGCGTCGGCCGCGGGGGCCTCGTCCTCGACGACATCGGCAGCCACGGTCTCGTCGGCGGCCACGGCCTCCTCGACCTCCGCGGACTCGTCGCTGACATCCTCGGCGGTCTCCTCCGGAACCGGGATGGCATCCGGCAGTCCGAGCTCTTCGTTCGCCGCACGGATCGAGAGCGAGATGCGACGGCGGTCCAGGTCGACGTCCATGACCTTGACCTTGATCTCATCGCCCACCCGCACGACATCCTCGGGCTTCTCCACGTGGCCACGGGCCATCTCGGAGATGTGCACGAGACCCTCGACGTTGTCGCCGATCTCAACGAACGCGCCGAACGGCACGATCTTCGTGACCTTGCCGTCCACGATCACGCCGACGGTGAAGTCCTTCACGAGCTGCTTCCACGGGTCTTCCTGGGTCTGCTTGAGGCCGAGGGAGATACGCTCGCGGCTCATGTCCACGTCGAGGACCTGCACCTCGACCTTGTCGCCCACGGCGACGACCTCGGACGGGTGGTTCACGTGGCTCCAGCTGAGCTCGGAGATGTGCACCAGTCCGTCTATGCCGCCGAGGTCGACGAAGGCGCCGAAGTCGACGATCGAGGACACGGTACCCGGCAGGATCATGCCCTTGACCAGCTTGTTGAGCACGTCCTGACGCTCCTGCTTGCGGTCCTCCTCGAGCACCACGCGGCGCGAAAGGACGACGTTGTTGCGGTTGCGGTCCATCTCGATGACACGCGCCTCGAGGCGGTCGCCGAGGAACATGTGGAGGTCCTTCACGCGGCGAAGGTCAACGAGCGACGCCGGCAGGAAGCCGCGCAGGCCGATGTCCAGGATGAGACCACCCTTGACGACCTCGATGACTTCGCCCTCGACGTTCTCGCCGCCCTCGAACTTCTTCTCGATATCGTTCCACGCACGCTCGTAGGCGGCGCGCTTCTTGGAGAGGATGAGCCGACCGTCCTTGTCCTCCTTCTGGAGAACGAGCGCCTCGATCTCGTCGCCGAGCTCCACGATGTCCGCTGGATTCGCGTCCTTGCGGATGGAGAGCTCACGCGCCGGGATGACGCCCTCGGACTTGTAGCCGATATCAAGCAGGACCTCGTCCCGCTCGACCTGGACCACAGTACCGGTCACCAGGTCACCGTCGTCGAAGTCGGTGATGGTGCCATCGATGAGGGCGTGCATCTCCTCATCGGTGTACTCGTGATCGTCGATCACGATATAGCTGTTGTTCTCGTCTACCACTGTGGGTGGCCCCTTTCGTGCTTCCGGGGCCCCGGTCCCATGTCGTCTCGGTCGCTTGCTGTCCGGTCGGTCATGCTCTCGGGGGCCTACATGACTGTTCACAACGCGCGGGCGCGCGAAGCCGCAAGAGTGTACCACCGTGAGCGTGATTATGCGAATCGAGAGGGCGGAAGGTTCGTGTAAGGCGAATGGGGGCAGCACCACCCAGCGCCGACATCAGTAGTCTGCCTTGCGGGCACCCGAGATGTCACGCAGCACTCTCGTGAAGCCCACCCCGGTGTTGTGG
>JALHJB010000039.1 GCA_022839745.1 Actinomycetes bacterium | reverse complement strand
AAATACCTGGTGACTGTTGGTACTCGTTGGTACCTATTGGGACTCGCCGCAGCTCCGCTGTACCAACGAGTCCCAACGAGTCCCAATAGTCACAAGCACTTTCAGGATTCGAATTCCCTTGGGGGCACCACATTTTCGCAGGTCAGAGGCCTGAAATTCCCTGTTTGGAGCTGCCCCGTTTCCGTTGATACCTGAGAACTAGGACGCGGCAGCCTCCAGCTGCCGCCGCTCCAGTTTCCGCTCGAACTCCGCCGGTGACAAGTTGCCAAGCGACGAGTGTCGTCGATGCGGGTTGTAGAATCCCTCGATGTAGTCGAAGATCGCGAACCTCGCCTCATCGCGCGTCTTGAACCGATGTCGATGCACACAGTCTTTCTTGATCGTCGCCATGACCGACTCCGTGACCGCGTTGTCGTGCGGCACCCCGGTCTCGCCCATGGAGGCCTGGATCCCTGAGTCCCGCAGCGACTTGCCGAAGGCGAGTGAGCGGTATTGGGCACCGCGATCGGAGTGATGGACGAGCCCGGCGCTGGGACGCCGCATCGTCGTCGCCATTCCGAGGGCGTCGACCACGATGTCACTCTTCAGATCGTCTCTCATCGACCAGCCGACGATGCGTTTGGTGCAGGCGTCCATCACCACCGCGAGGAAGAGCCACCCCTCCCAGGTCGGCACGTAGGTGATGTCTGCGAACCACACCTGGTTCGGCGCATCAGCGGTGAAGTCACGGCGGACGAGGTCTGCGACCGCGGCGGTTTCGGCCACGGTCGACTTGCGGCGCCTGCGCGTGCCCTCACGGCCCGACACACCCGCGATCCCGAGCTCGCGCATCAGGCGTGCGATGCGTTTCCGTGAGACGTGGATGCCCTCGTCTGCGAGGTCGTCGTACAGGCGCGGAACGCCATAGGTGCCCCTGGAGGCCTCATGGTGGAAGACGATGCGCTTCTTGATCCGCTCGTCTTCGATCAAGCGTGCCGATCTCGGCCGGCTCCTCCAAGCGTAGTAGCCCGCGGCCGTCACACCGAGCACGCGGGACATGCGGGAGATCGAGTGGTGCGACTTCTCTTCATCGATCAGCGAGAACTTCATCTGCGGTGATCGGTCTCCCGAGCGAAGAAAAGCGCGGCCTTGCGAAGTATCTCCTTCTCCTCGAGCAGAATGCGGTTCTCGCGCCTCAAGCGCCTCAGCTCGTCGCGCTCATCGCTCGTGAGACCATCCTCGAGCCCTTCATCGACCTGGGCCTGGTGGACCCACGTGCGCAGCGTCCCGGGTGCGACGCTGATCTGGTGGGCGGTGGCCTTGATGCCGCGCCCGCCGAGGCGGTAGAGACGGACCGCCTCGGTCCGGAACTCCGGTGTGTACGCCATACGCTGACTCCCTTCCGACCCTTGCGGGTCTACTTCTAGGGTGTCAACGAAAGCGGGTCAACTCCAGTTGCGTGCTTGGAATCGGGCACCAAATCACGCTCTCCCGAGAGGCATGCGGAGGGCAAAAGCGCAGGTCAGAGGCCATTTCGCTTCGCTGCAGTCCATCTTGGTGCCCAGAAATCCCTGTTGCTGCGGCTCGGCCTTCGACGCCGGCCTGGTGCCCGATTTGGTGCCCGATTTGGTGCCCAAATAGAGTTGTGAATCGCCCCGGGTTCAGTGGAGACTCGATTCTTTGAGTCCGACTCTATCGTTTGCTTCCTTCTCAAGCCAGTGGAGGCCCTCGAACTCCGCCGGCGGGATGTCGCCGATCGGCTCGAGCAGGCGCTCGTTGTTGAACCAGTGGACCCATTCGAGAGTGGCGAACTCGACATCCTCGATGCTGCGCCAGGGACCCTTCCTCCTGATCACCTCCGTCTTGTAGAGTCCGTTGATCGTCTCTGCGAGCGCGTTGTCATAGGAATCCCCCTTGCTGCCGACTGACGCGACAGCGCCAGCCTCCTCGAGCCGCTCGGTGTAGCGGATGCTCAGGTATTGAACGCCGCGGTCGCTGTGGTGGATCACGCCCTCGGCGCCGCCCCTCGCGTGCACCGCCATCTCCAGCGCGTCGAGCGCCAGATCGCTTCTGAGCGAATTCGACACCCGCCAGCCGACGATCATCCTCGAGAACACGTCGGTCACGAACGAGACGTAGGCGAAGCCGGTCCAGGTGGCGACGTAGGTGATGTCGGCGACCCACAGTTCATTGGGACGGGTGGCCGTGAACTTGCGGTCGACGAGATCGGCCGGCCTTGTGGCGCGGGTGTCAGGAACAGTCGTCACCTTGAACGCACGACCCCGGCGCACACCCGAAAGCCCCAGTTCACGCATCAGGCGAGCGACGGTGCAACGAGCGACGGCGATGCCCTCGCGGTTCATCTGTCTCCACACCTTGCGTGCGCCGTAACAGCCGTCGTAGCTCGCCTGGTGAACGCGCTCGATCTCGGGCCGGAGCTCAGCATCCCGGACAGCCCTGGCCGACGGTTCTCGATCCCTCGCTGCGTAGTATGTCGATGGGGCGATCGGCAAGACCTCGCAGATCGGCTCGACCCCGAAACGCTCGCGATTGGCGTCGATGTAGTCGACTACCGCTTCGATTGGCGGTCGAGCTCCGCCCCGAAGAAAGCCGCGGCGCTCTTCAGGATCTCGTTGGCGCGACGCAGCTCGCGGTTCTCGCGCTCGAGTTCCTTCATGCGGGCTCGTTCGTCGCTCGTGAGCCCGGGCCGCTCGCCGGTGTCGGTCTCGGCACGGCGCACCCAAAGCCTCAGGGTCTCGGCGTTGACGCCGAACTTGCCTGCGATCGAGCGGATCGCGGCCCACTGTGAGGAGTACTCTGGCGCATGCTCGAAGACCATCCGGACGGCACGTTCACGTACCTCTGCTGGGTAGGGCGCATGTCTGTTCATGACTCCATCCTCTCAAACGGTGGAGTCTCCGGGAAACCCGGGGCGATTCATTGGCATAAAGCCGACCTCAGTTGTCCGCAACTGGAGTAGCCAATATGCCATGAGGACGCTTCGGGCATGGATCTCGCCACGCGCGGCCAGCCGGGCCGGCGTCGAGGTCGTCACGACCGACATGGATGGGTGGTTCACTCAGAGTCGTTTGGGATACGACATCGCCGGCGCCAAGGTCGTCAAGACATCAGATACGAGCAGAATCCTTGGGGCTCACGTCCTCGGAGTGAACGCAGAAGAGATCATCAACCTGTTCGCGCTCGCGGTGAGCGCCGGCCTGACTGTCGATCAGATGAAGGCGGTACTGTGGGCGTACCCGACTGCGACCTCCGACACCAAGTATCTGTTGTAGCCGGCCAGGGAACTCTTACGACCTGCATGCCGCAGTGACCCTGCGGACCTCGGCCGTGCATCAATGGCCCGCGGGGTTCTTCACTTCGCAGGCGCAGTTGCCTGCCCTGACCTCCGCAGTGATCGCAGCAGGGACCGAATTGGCGGTTGAGGCAGCGTCGTCCTCGATCTCGCCGGCGGTGTAGCCGAAGCAGTAGCACACGAGCCTCTCGCGACCCACCGCGTGAGGCTGGGCGCACTCCTTGATGTCATCGCGCCGGTAGATCTCGTCTGGCGTGTCGCTTGAGGTGCTATCCGCGAAGCGGGCGTACACGACATCACAGTCTGGATTCGCGCAGTGCCAGAACTCGCCGTGCTGCAGCGCACGTGCGAGTTCGTACTCAAGGAGGTGTTTCACAGTCTTCACGGCGACGGGGTTCATCAGGCTGCCGCACTCGGGACATAGCGTCATCGTCTTCGTGATCTCATCTGACATTTGCGCAGCACTCCTATTGTCCAAGACGGAAGCGGCTAGCATCTGAACTCAGTCCATCAGTCTCGCCGCTCTCTCCGGCGGCCACGTCCCGTCAAGTGGTGTATGAAGCCCTCTGCTCCGACCTCGAGCTTCTTGCTCAGCCGACCATGAGCGCGGGCACCACCTCCTGATCGAGTCCGACTTTCACGGTGAGCAGCGGCTGCATCGTCTTCTCGATCGACTCGATCGACATGTAGCGCCGGCTCACCTGCCACTCGTCGTGCTGCTCGGAGAGCACCGAGCCGACCAGACGGATGATGCTCTCGCGATTCGGGAAGATGCCCACGACGTCGCTTCTGCGCCGGATCTCGCGGTTGAGCCGCTCCTGTGGGTTGTTGGACCAGATCTGACGCCAGTGCGGTGTCGGGAACGTGGAGAACGCAGTGATGTCTGCTGCGGCATCCTCGAGCATGGTCGCCACGTCCGGGAAGCGTTCCTCGAGCTGCTCGACGACGCGTGCGAGCTGGGCAGCCACCTCTTCCGCGCTCGGCTGCGCGAAGATCGTGCGTACGAGCGTGGCCACGAACGGTTGAGCTGATTTCGGCACGCGGCACAGCACGTTTCGCATGAAATGTGTGCGGCAGCGCTGCCAGACGGCTCCGGGAAGCACGGCCTCGATCGCTGCGATCAACCCCTTGTGGGAGTCGGAGACGACGAGCTTCACGCCAGAGAGTCCTCTGGCCACGAGG
>JALHJB010000038.1 GCA_022839745.1 Actinomycetes bacterium | reverse complement strand
CAAGACCCCCTGCATCGCCACGATCTGCCGCGATTCGGTGCAGCGCTGGGGCGGGAAGGTGTTGATCCTCGCGCACGTGAAGGAACTGCTCGAGCAGGCGGCGGATAAGCTCCGCGCCATGGCGCCCGACCTGCCGTTCGGCCTCTACTCGGCGGGCCTGAAGCGACACGACCTGGGCTACGCGGTCACCATCGCCGGCATCCAGTCTGTCTACGAGAAGGCCGCCGACATCGACCGCGTCGATCTGGTGATCGTCGACGAGTGCTTTGTCGCCGGGACGCGCATATCCACCCCCGCCGGCGAGCTGCCCATCGAACTGGTCCAGCCGGGAATGTTCGTCCGAAACGCGACGGGCATCGGGAGGGTTCTCGCGACGTCGGCGAGGGCGGCGAGCGAACTTGTGACCCTGGAGTACTCCGATGGAACAACCATCACGTGCACGGCCGGTCATCCGATCTTCACTGAGTCGGGATGGAGACGAGCGGGCGCCCTGGAGGTCGGTTCGCTGGCGTTCGGCATGGAAAGCATGCGAGTGCTGCGGGCGGAAATTCCGCCCGTGGACCAAACGGCAGCCGGACGGGAGCTTCACGATCCAGAAGGAGCAACTCTGGCGGAAACAGCGGTTCTGCTCGATTTCCTGTTCGAAGATCCACAGCAATTGCATGAAATCGCCGGAAGTCCGCGAGAAGGTCAGCGCCGCGTTGAAGGCCAGCGGACACGCCCCGAAGGTGCGGGGAGGCAACGGCCAGCTGACCGAGCCACAAGAGCGGCTCCTGAAACGAATGGGCAACGGCTGGGTTGCGGAATTCGCGGTCCCGGTGCCGCACCACGACTCGCGCTGCCTGCCCAAGCATCTGAAGATCGACGTCGCACAGCCGCAGCTAATGATCGCCATCGAACTGGACGGCCAGAGCCACCGCTCGCTGGTTCGTCGCCTGCAGGACGCCCGCAAGACGATCTACCTGGCACAAAACGGCTGGTCCGTGTTTCGCGTCACGAACCAGCGGGCGATCGAGTTGTCTTCAACCTGCACGTCTCCGGACACCCTTCTTACTTCGCTAATGGCATTCTCGCCCACAACTGCCATCTGATCCCCGAGGACGGCGAGGGCATGTACCGCACGCTCCTGGCCGACCTGCGGGCGATCAACCCCCACATGCGCGTAATCGGGTTCACGGCCACGCCGTTCCGGATGCGCACGGGAACGATCTGCGCGCCGGACAACATCCTCAACGCCATCTGCTACGAGATCGGCGTCCGGGAGCTGATCGTCCAGGGCTACCTGTGCCCGTTGCGCACCAAGGCCGGTAGGCAAAAGCCGGACACAGACAGGCTGCACGTTCGTGCCGGCGAGTACGTCGCCGGCGAGGTCGAGGAGCTCATGGACGCCGACGAGCTCGTGCTCTCGGCGTGCCGCGAGATCATCGAATACACCGGGGACCGCCATTCCGTCTTGATCTTCGCGTCGGGCATCCGTCACGGGCAGCACATCGCGCGAGTGCTCCAGGAGCGCCACGGCGTCGAGTGTGGCTTCGTCTGCGGGGACACACTGCCGTTCGAGCGTGACGAGGCGCTGCGGCGTTTCCGGGCCGGCGAGCTGAAGTACCTGTGCAACGTCAATGTTCTGACGACAGGCTTCGACGCGCCGAACATCGACTGCGTGGCGATCGTGCGGCCGACGCTGTCGCCGGGCTTCTACTACCAGATGGTCGGTCGGGGCTTCCGGTTGCATCCGGGCAAAACCGACTGTCTGGTGCTGGACTTCGGCGGCAATGTCGTGCGACACGGGCCGGTCGACGCGCTGCGCGTCAACAATCCTGGCTCGAACGGCAACGGCGAAGCGCCGGCGAAGGAGTGCCCCGACTGCCACGAGGTGATCGCGGCCGGCTATGCCACGTGCCCCGCGTGCGGGCACGTGTTCCCGCCCCGGCAAGTTCGCAAACACGACGGCCAGGCCAGCGACGCGGGCATCCTCTCCGGCCAGGCCACGCGGACGGAACACGAGGTCACGGCCGTCTTCTACACCGTCCACACAAAGCGCGGCGCACCGCCGGACGCGCCGCGCACCATGCGCGTCGATTACCGGATCGGCTTCCAGACGTACGTCTCCGAGTGGGTCTGCTTCGAGCACAGCGGCTACCCGCGCGCCAAGGCTGAAGCGTGGTGGCGCGCCCGCTCGAACGAGCCCGTGCCGAGAACGGCCGAGGAGGCGGTCGAGCTGGCGGAAATAGGCGCGCTGGCGCCTGCGAAACGCATTGTCGTCGAGTGCAAGCCCGGCGAGCAGTTCGCCCGCATCGTCCGGCACGAACTCGGGCCGAAACCGCCGCGGCTAGACGGTGAGGAGGGGTTGCCGGAGTACACCGCCCCCATTGATGAAAGCGAGGTGCCCTTCTGATGGCCGTCGCCCCATCCAGCCCGATGCTTCAGGCCGCGCTGTGGTACGCCGACCTCGGCTACCCGGTGTTCCCCTGCGCACCCGGGCAGAAAATCCCGCTGACCGGCCACGGGCTGCTTGACGCGACCACCGATGCCGAGCGGATCGAACAGTGGTGGACACGGCAACCCGACGCCAACGTCGCTATCCGCACCGACGGCCTGGTCGCAATCGACATCGACGGCGCGGAAAACCCCTGGCTGGCCGACGAACCGAAGAAGCTGCACGAGCTTGCCTGCGCCCCGACTTCGCTCACGCCGCGCGGCGGGCGGCAGCACCTGTTCCGCCAGCCCGAGGGCCGCGCGTGGCGCAACACGGCAGGCCAGATCGCTCCGCACGTCGATACGCGCGCCGACGGTGGGTACATCTGCGTCACGCCCTCGGTCGTGAACGGCAAGCCCTACCGCTGGACCGACGCGCAGTCGCTGCACATCCCGCCCGAGCAGCTTCCCGAGCCGCCGGCCTGGCTGACGGCGCTGCTTGATGCTGCTTCGGCGTCGAGCGGGACGCCGGCCTCGCCGTGCGACGCCCACGGGAACGCGATCCCGCAGGGCCAGCGAAACGCAACGCTCGCCCGCCTGGCGGGCGCGATGCGGCGCGTGGGCATGTCGCGAACAGAGATCCTCGCCGCCCTGTTGCGGGTCAACATCGAGCGCTGCCATCCGCCGCTGGACCAGCGCGAGGTCGAGCGCGTCGCGGCAAGCATCGCCAGCTACGCGCCGAATGCGGTCTCTGTCGCGCTGGTCGAGAACCACTTCGCCCAGGACTTCGCCGGCACGCCAGAAGCGCGACCGCTGACTGTCGGCGAGCTGCTGCGGCAATGCCCCATGCTGCGCCCGCCCGTGATCATGGGGCTGCTGCGCCAGGGCGAGACCATGAACCTGATCGCCCCGCCCAAGACTGGGAAGAGCTGGCTCGTGCTCGCCCTGGCGATGGCGGTCGCGTCAGGCCGGCTTTGGCTGGACACATTCGAGACCGTCACGGGCCGCGTGCTCATCATCGACAACGAGCTGCACCGCGAGACCATCGCCCATCGCGTCCCGCAGGTCGCCGCGGCGCTCGGCGTCAGCATGGACAAGATTCGCGAGCGGATCGAGGTCCAGAGCCAGCGCGGCCGGCTGCGCGACATCCTCTCAATGGCAGCGTACTTCGACACGCTGGAAAGCGGCCGCTACGCGCTGGTCATCCTCGACGCGATGTATCGGTTCATGCCGGTTGGCACCGACGAGAATGACAACGGCACAATGGCCAGCATCTACAACCACATCGACGCGTTTGCCGACCGGTTGGGCTGCTGCTTCGTGATCGTGCATCATACGACCAAGGGCAATCAATCTGCCAAGTCGGTGACTGATGTCGGGGCCGGCGCCGGCAGCCAGAGCCGGGCGACGGACACGCACGTGGTCATGCGGCCGCACCAGGAGCCGAAGGCGGTCGTCCTGGAGGCCGCCGTCCGCTCCTGGCCGCCGGTCGAGCCGATCGTGCTGCGCTGGGGGTTCCCTGTATGGGTCCCGGCACCGGAGCTCGACCCGGCGGCACTACGTAGCGAGAAGCCGCGACGGGCCAAGGCCAGCTGCAGCGAAGAACCCGACCCGCCCGACTGGAGCGTAGAGAAGTTCGTGCAAACGTTCATCGGTGCCCAGCCCGTGACCATTCCAGAGCTGCGCGAGCAGACAGTGCGAAAGGCCGGACTGTCATGGCGCCGGGTCAGCGACCTACTCGCCCTGGCCGAGCAGCGGGGGCTCATCCAGCGCGTGCGACTGCCGGGCCGTGGTGGACCGCATGGGTTTGTTATCGGAACCGAGGAGCAAACATGAAGTTCCCCACTCCGAACCTCGCGAACTTTTCGAACTTCGAGCGCGCACGAAGTTCGGGAAGTTCGGGAAGTTCGACGGCGAACCTCCCGAACTCGAAGCGCGCGCACACCCCCCCATACCCCCCCGCGGGCGCGCCGCCAGTTCGGCGGCGCCCGCGAACCCGAAGCGCGCGCGCGCTCAAAGTTCGAGCAGTTCGAGAAGTTCGCCCGCCGGCGACGGGTCCTACCCGGCTGACTTGTCTTTGGAT
>JALHJB010000123.1 GCA_022839745.1 Actinomycetes bacterium | reverse complement strand
GAGCAGCTGGTAGCTCGTCGGGCTCATAACCCGAAGGTCGTCGGTTCGAATCCGGCCCCCGCGACCAAGACTCATCGCAGACCCGAGGCACAGCGCCTCGGGTCTGTTTGTGTTTCGGGGCCGCGTCAAAGGGCAAGCGGCTGTGAGCATAGGCGAGGGGCATGGCGATGGGCGGCACTACCGGCGCGGACTGACGCTCGTGCTGTAGACTCTCCACGCAGGGTAATTCCATAAGGGGAGATGGATGTGGAGTATGCGCCAGGTCTGATAATCGTGGGTTTGATCGTGGTGTTGATCGGTTACGGGCTCATCTCGTCTCGTGGCTCGCGTAGCGGTTCTCGACCCCGGTCTGCCGTCTGCAACCATGACTGGGGCATGGCTGATGCCGAAACCGGATGGGATCAGAAGTGCCGGAAATGCGGCGAGTGGCGCTCCGGTTACGGCAAGACTTGGTGAGACGTCTGGATGAATCTGCGGCGCCGTAGGTTGCTGGTGACCGGGCGGCTCTTCGGGCCGCCATGTCAGGTGGCTCGGTTACACTGTCTGGAGTCCAGCCCGGCACCACAGGAGGAGACTGCCTGCCATGGCCCCATCCACCAAGGAAGCCCAGCGAGCCGAGCTCCACAACATCGCCAACGACCTCCGCGGCTCCGTCGACGGCTGGGACTTCAAGAGCTACGTGCTCGGCATCCTCTTCTACCGTTTCATCTCCGAGAACCTCACTGCGTACCTGAACGCGCAGGAGCGGGCGGCCGGGCGGCCTGGCTTCGACTATGCCGCGCTCGCGGACGCCGACGCCGAGTTCGGACGCGCGGAAACGGTGGCCGAGAAGGGCTTCTACATCTTGCCGAGCGAGCTCTTCGCCAACGTACGTGCACGCGCGGCGGCCGATGAGAACCTCAACGAGACGCTTGAGCGCGTCTTCCGCAACATCGAGGGCTCGGCGGTGGGCGCCGAGAGCGAGGACGACCTCAAGGGGCTCTTCGACGACCTCGACGTGAACAGCGCCAAGCTCGGACCCACGGTCGCCAAGCGCAACGGCAAG
>JALHJB010000007.1 GCA_022839745.1 Actinomycetes bacterium | reverse complement strand
CGCCGAGCTGGAAGCCGAGGAAGTGGAAGAGCTCGAGGAAGAGGAAGAGGCAGAGGAAAAGGAAGAGGCCGGAGAAGAGGAATAACGGCAGGCCACGCGCCGGCTTGCACGTAGGGGGATCACGCCCGGGCAGTGCGGCGTGATCCCCTTTGTTTCGGGTGGAGGATCATGGAGCTGGTTGTAGCCATCACCGGGGCCTCGGGCGTCATCATCGGCGTGCGCCTGCTCCAGGTGCTTTCCGAGCAGGCCGAGCACCGGGTGCACCTCCTCGTCTCTCGCGCCGCCGAGGCGGTCATCGAGGCTGTGCCATCGATCGAGATGGTGCGCATGGTCTCGTCCGGCACCGAGGCCACGATGAGCGCGATCCGCCTGGCACGCGGTTACACTGGTCGCGAGAAGTTCATCAAGTTCGACGGCAACTACCACGGCCACTCCGACGCGCTCCTGGCGGCAGCGGGCAGCGGTCTGCTCACGCTCAACATCCCCGGTACGCCGGGCGTGACCCAGGGCGCCGTGGCCGACACGATGGTGCTCCCGTACAACGACATCGATGCCGTGCGTGAGGCGCTCGAGGCGTATCCCGAGCAGATCGCCGCGATCATCGTGGAGCCGGTGGCCGGCAACATGGGCGTCGTCCCACCCGCCGAGGGCTTCCTCGAGGGGCTGCGCGAGCTCTGCACCGCGCACGGCGCCGTGCTCATCTTCGATGAGGTCATCACCGGCTTCCGTGTGGCTCGCGGCGGCGCCCAGGAGCGCTATGGCGTGATGCCCGACCTCACCACCCTCGGCAAGATCATCGGCGGCGGCTTCCCGGTGGGCGCCTTCGGCGGGCGCCGCGAGATCATGGAGCATTTGGCGCCAGTGGGACCCGTCTACCAGGCGGGCACGCTGTCGGGCAACCCGATCGCGATGGTGGCCGGCCTCGCGCTCATGGCCGAGCTCGCCAAGCCGGGCGTGTACGACGAGCTCGAGCGTAAGGGTGCTCGGCTCGAGGCCGGCCTGCGGGCGGCTGTCGAGTCCGCCGGGGTCGACGCGTTCCTCACCCGCGTGGGCGCGATGGCGTGCGTGTTCTTCACCGCCGAGGAGGTCCGTGACTGGCCGACCGCGTCCACCAGCGACACCGACCGCTACGCGCGCTACTTCCGCGGCATGCTCGAGCGGGGCATCGTGCTCGCGCCGAGCCAGTTCGAGGCCACCTTCGTGGGCATGGCGCACACCGACGCGGACATCGATGCGATGACATCGGCCGCCGCCGAGGTGCTCAAGGGCCTGTAGGTCCGGCGCGCCGATGCGCGCTTCCAGATAGTGGGTACATTCGTGCCGGTGGCCGTGAAACGCGGTCGCAGGCACGTTCGTGTGGGGGTAATGGACGACCGGGGGTGACTCGATGGGTGCGCAGGCGGGGAGCGGCATGCGTGACGAACACACTGAGGCCAAAGCCACGCGCGGGAATGTGGCTGCTCGCTGGCTGATCGTCGCACTCGGGATCCTCGTTGTCGGTGCGGTCGCGGTATATGCGACTGGCGCGATCGACAGCGACCAGGAATCGGATGGTGAGGACACCGCAGCACCGTCGGCCGTCACGGATGGAGACACCCGGCCGTCTCCGGGTCAGATTCCGTCGGCAGTCGCTACCGAGGGAGCTCGGCTCACCTTGCTCCCGGGTCCGCCGGAGGGGACCATGGCGATGCTGGAGACCTCCACGGTGCCTGCGGATGCAGCCTACGCTGTGACCTTTCGGCCGTACGGGTATGGTCCCGGGCAGGGCTCCGGCGGTCTGGTGATCCGCATCGAAACGGCGGCACCGCAAAACGAGAGCGCGCGGGCGTTCGATATGAGTGGGCGCAACGTGCTCGTGACGGTGTCGAGCGGGGCTGGTGACATCACGCAGGGGGGCGTCTACCAGGGCGTGCTCGGATTCCGGGAGCAGGGTGGGCTGCTCGCACCGATGCTGCGGGATGCGCGGCTGGTGGACTGACCAGCGGCGGAGCGGCGGCACGGCTCGGAGCATCGTGTGTGTAAGCAGCCCCTAAAAGGGTACAAAATGTCGTAGGTCGCGGCGCGCGTGTGACGCTGCGATTGGTCGCGGCTTCAACGTATCGGAGCACAAAGGGCAGCCGCGTCTCACAGAGGGGATCACAGTGCGTCTGAGCTAGGGGGCTGGACGACATGAGTCAGCATCGCATCCGCGGTTGGTTCGGCATTCTCGCGATCGCAGCGCTTGCGGTCGCGTTTCTGTTTCCGGGGGTGGCGCATGCGGCCGTGGGCGGCACGGTCACCGGCACCGTGGTCGACGGCGACGCTGTGGGTATCGGGGGGATCACTGTGGTCCCGATCTCGATGGTCGATGGCAGGTGGGTCGAGCATTGGGACGGCCTGCAGGTCGTGACCGCGGCCGACGGCTCCTACGAACTGACGTTGCCTGTCGGTGACTACCGGTTCAGGTTCATCGATACCCAGGGGCTCGTGACCGCCACGCTCGGCGAGAGGTACTACGCCTACACGTACTACCCCAATGCGAACTGGGTGGATGCGGGCACCACCCAGGTGGTGGAGCTCGACGGAGCCTACTCACTCGGCGAGACCGTCCTCGTGGAAGGCGCCACCATCAGCGGCACCGTGACGGCCGATGCCGGAGGCGCACCGCTCAGCGGAATCCACGCGGTTGCCGACGTGCAGTTCGGCGGCGGCCGGCCAGGCGTCCTGGAGGGCATCACCGACAGCAACGGCGAGTACACGATCGTCGGCTTGCCTCCCGGCACGTATCAGGTGAATTTCTGGGATCAGAACCACCTCTACGCCTCGGAGCGCTACGACAACCAGTTCACGTACCGGCTCGACCTGGCGGAGCAGTTCGTCATCGACGGCCCCGGGACGTCCGTCTCGGGCATCGACGCGGCTCTCTCGGCCGCTTGCAGCATCTCGGGGACGATCACCGGCAGCACGACGCCGCTCAATGGCGCCCGCGTGTGGCTTGCTGCCTGGAACGACTCGGGCCAGTACTGGATGTGGGCCGAGCAGACGACGAGTGCGAACGATGGGTCGGCGGATGGCCGCTACACGCTCTCCGGCCTGCGGGCGGGCACCTATCGACTCATGGTCGAGGGTCCCGATGGGTCGTGGGCGAGTGAATGCTACTCGGACAAGCCTCCTATTCCGTATGCGGCAGATGACGTCACCGTGGGCGGGGCGGCACCGATGGACGTGGTTATCAACGTCGATCTCGCACCCGCGGGATACATCGAGGGTTGGGTGCTCGGCGAAGGTGAGCCGACCATCCCACTCGAGGGTTCGTCGGTGAACGTGTGCATCAATCAGGGCGGATGGTATGAGGCCGTGAGTTGGGCCAGCACAAATGTCAACGGCTACTTCAAGGCCGGCGGTCTGGCTGGCGACATGACCTACTACGTGCAATTCATGGGCGGCTACGGTTGGACCGGCGAGATCTACAACGATCAGCATGCCTGGCCGATGGCGACCCCGGTCGCCGTCACAGCGGGAGATACGACCACCCTCGCAGACGCGGTCCTTGCTCGGGGTGCGAGCATCGAAGGTCACGTCTACGGGCCCGATGGCACGACGCCCCTCGGCAACATCGGTGTGACGCCGGTCCATATCGTGGATGATGGCATGGGCAACGAGTGGTTCGAGTTCAGGGACGACCTTACCGTGTGGACCGATGGCACGGCGCCTGTCGACGGGCACTTCCTGATCGAGGGCCTCGAGCCGGGCGAGTGGGCTGTGCGCGTGTACGACCCCACTGGCGTGCATGCGGCGCAGTTCCAGGACGGTGCACTCATCCCGAGTGCGGCATCGTTCACGGCGCTGGCGTCTGGTGATTCCTGGTCACCGGTGGAGATCACGATGCGGCTGGGTGGATCGATCTCTGGCACGGTGTATGACGACGTAGGCAATCCGCTCGAGGGTATGACGGTCGCGGCCTGGATACCGTTCGGCGGCGGCTACGAGTGGCTCGTGAGCGCCACCACGGAGTCCGACGGCACCTATCGGATCGACGGCCTCGCGCCAGGTGAAGTCTTCATCGAGTTCCAGGGCACTACCGAGTGGTTGGGCGAGTACTACTCGACCGACCCGGTGGGCGGAACGCGTGACCGTGGCGAGGCCGACCCGGTCCTCGTCACGCCCGGATCCGTCGCAGGTCCGTTCGATGCGAATCTTGAGGCGGCCGCGAGCGTCTCGGGGTACGTGACCACAGATGCCGGGGCCACCAAGCTGATAGGTATCCAGGTCGTGCCGATGCAGTTCGAGACCGACGGTCAGAACACGTGGTGGAACCATCGGTGGGACCTGTCTGCTCAGACCGATTCTGATGGATTCTTCACCGTCGGTGGCCTTACGCCGGGCACCTGGTCGTTGATGTACACCGACCCGAACGGCATGTATGCCACCGAGTACTGGCATGAGCAGACCCTGCAGTCTCAGGCCGACATGTTCGACATCACCGCGGGTGGTCTGCAGGCCGACAGCTACGATGCGGATCTGGAGCTGGGCGGCTTCATCATCGGGACCGTGCGCGGAGACACGGGAGCGCCCGAGCCCGAGCCGCTCGACCAGATGGGCGTGAGCATCAACGTGGACCGAGGGGACTGGCTGGAGTCGGTCGCCTGGGCGAGCACGGGCGAAGATGGGGCGTACGATACCTTCGGGTTGATGCCCGGCAGCTACATCGTCGAGTTCTTCGGAAGCGCGGACTGGCAGGGCGAGTTCTATTCGACCGAGTTCCCGCACACGCGTGACTGGATGCAAGCCACGCCGGTCCCCGTCACGGCAGGCGGGACCGCGATCGTGGACGCGACACTGCAACCGGCTGCGTCCATCACCGGTCAGGTCACCACGTTCGACGGCGTCGACACCGAAAACGGTGTGGGCATCGACGTCTTGCTGCTCACGTACAACGAGGGCGCCGAGCGGTGGGAGTATCGCTGGGATCTTAGGGCGACGACCGACATGAACGGCTTCTACCGTATCGGCGGGCTTGAGTTCGCCGACTACCGGGTGGTGTTCCAGGATCCCAATGGCGACTGGGCGACCGAGTTCTACCACGACGCCAGTTCGCCACTCGATGCGATGACCGTCGGCGTTTCCTCGGGCAACTGGGTGGCAGACGAGCAGCTCGTGCCCGGGAACACGATCACCGGCACGGTGACCGGGTTCGTGCAGGCGTCGGGTCTGGACGGACCGCTCGAGGGCATCACGATCGCCGCGGGGCCATACAACGAGAGCGGCTACTACCAGCACATCGCGTGGACGGGCACCGGTCCGGACGGCACCTTCGAACTGCGCGGTCTGCCGGTCGGCTCGTTCAAAGTCCAGATCTGGGACGACAACGGCACGTACGTGGGCGAGTTCTATGACGACACCACGGACTGGTCGCTGGCGACACCGGTGGACTTCGCCGGCACAGGCCAGTCGCAGGACCTCGGCACGATCGAGCTCGGTGTGGCCGCGAGCCTGTCCGGACACGTCACGAACGGTGCGGGCGACCTGGCCGGGATCGATGTGGTGCCGATGTACTGGCGCGACGACGGCGGCGGCGGTGGCTGGTGGGAGGAGCGCTGGGACATCGCGCGACAGACCGCCGACGACGGCACGTTCACGCTGACCGGCCTCACCCCCTCTGTGGAGCCTGACGTGGTCATCATGTTCCAGGACCCCTCGGGCATGTATGCCAAGGAGTACTACGACGATGCGTCAACGCCCGGCGATGCGTTGCGTCTGCAGCTTGATCCGGGGCCGAACGCGCTGCCCGATGTGGTTCTGGAGCAAGCGAACCACATCTCGGGCACGGTGACCTCAGACGGTACGACTGGTATCGGCGGGATCACTGTGGCCGCCGGACCGTACGATCCGGGAACCGGTCAGTACGAGCACATCGCCTGGGCGATGACGAGCTCCGAGCCGGGTGCCGAAGGGACGTATGACCTCGGCGGGCTGCCGACCGGCTCATACGTGGTGCAGTTCTGGGACGATTCCGGCGGCTATCTCGACCAGTACTACTCGACTGCTGAACCCGGCACGCGCGACATCCAGCTGGCGACTCCGGTCGAGTTCCTCGGCTCGGGTGAGACGACATCGGGCATCGACGCACAGATGATGGTCGGTGCCACGGTGAGCGGCGCCGTGACCGAGTCCGATGGGATCTCGGGAATCGGTGAGATCGATGTCGTCCCGGTGTTCTGGCAGAGTGACGGCGGAGACGGCGGATGGTGGGACGCGCAGTGGCACCGTTCCGTCCGGACGGAATCGGACGGCCGATTCACGCTCGGCGTCTTCGAGCCCGGGGAGACGTTCAGGCTCCTGTTCCAGGATCAAACCGGTGCATGGGCATATGAGTACTACGACAACGCGTTGACGGTGGACGCGGGAGCCGATGTCGGACCGCTCGCCGCTGGCGACAACCCGGTCGGCGTGGTCATGCTCGACCCCGCGAACCATATCCAGGGAACGGTCGATTCGGCGGATGGCCCGCTTGGCGGTATGACCGTCGCGGCGGGCATCTATGACCGTGACACTGGCTACTACGAGCACGTCTCATGGACCATGACGAGCTCCGAGCCCGGAGCGGAGGGCACGTACGACCTCGGCGGTCTGCCGCCTGGATCCTACATCGTGCAGTTCTGGGACGACGCCGGGAACCACGGGATGAAGTTCTACGACGGCACGTCGCAAGGGACGACCGATTGGGAGGCGTCGCTTCCGGTGGACTTCTCCGGAAACGGCGGGACCGTGACCGGCGTTGACGTGTACCTCGATCCGGCGGCGACGTTGAGCGGCATCGTCTATGGTGATGACGGCAGCGGTCCTCAGGAGCTCGCCGGCATCGATGTCGAACTCTACACCTACAACGGTGAGTGGTGGGACTACAGCGGATGGACGCAGACCGAGGAAGACGGCACGTACCGCTTCGGCGGATTGGTCGATGGCTCCCTGTGCAGGGTGTGGTTCAGTGACTGGACCGGCACCTGGGCCGCGCAGGCGTACATGGATGCCTCGTCGTGGATGTGGGGCGACGAGGTCACCGCATCGATCGACACACCTGCCAATGGCATCGACGCGATTCTTTCACCCGCTGGCAGCATCACCGGGATCGTGAGCGGCGACGGTATCCCGCTTGTGGGCGCGCCGGTCTCGGCCGGTGCATACAACGGGGCAACCGACCAGTGGGACCAGCACTTCTACGCCGAGACCGACGACCAGGGTCGTTACACGATCTCCGGCCTCAGGCCGGGCGTGGCATATCTCGTGCAGGCAGGTGACTACTTCGGCACGTACACGTGGACGATGTGGACCACAGACGGCACCGGGACCGGTGATTGGCATACCGGTGACGACGTGTTCGTCCTGCCACCTCCGGAGGAGCCGACAGTCTGCGACTTCGATCTGTCGACAGGGGGCTACATCACCGGCCATGTGGAGAACGCGCTCGGTCAGCCCCTCGAGGGTGTTGAAGTGATGCTGTTCGCGCCCACCGATGTGGGATGGGACGACTGGTGGGGCAGCTTCCATGGCGTGCAGGGCAGCACGGACGAGAATGGCGACTACCGCGTGGGCGGACTGTATCCGGGTGACTACCGGATCGCGTTTGCTCCACCGGAGGCGTCACCGTACGCGGGCGAGTACTACAACGACCAGCCGGCTCTCAGCCTGGCCGCGACGATCACGGTCACCACGCTTGGCGAGCAGGTATCGGTCGACACGGCCGTGCTGAGCGAGGCCGCCGCGATCGAAGGCCACGTGTATGACGACGGCGATCCCGGCACACCGCTCGAGGGGATCGAGGTCCGCGCCGCGGTGGCGACCGGCGGCGAGAACGACTGGCGAGATATCGAGCGTTCGGTCATGACCGACGGCTCGGGCTACTACCGCATCGATGGGCTCAGGCCGGAGGACGATCTGTATGTCTTCGCCGCTGAATTCATGGGCAGCCATCTCGAGGAATGGTGGCAGGAGGCGCCCGGATTCGCCGAGGCGACGCCGGTGAACGCCCCGCAGTCGGGCATCGATTTCACCCTCGCGCAGGGCGGACGCATCACGGGCACGGTCACACTCGACCCGGCGGGAACGTACGAGAACATCGGTGTGACCATCTACCGGCCTGTGGGCGAGGAGGGTGTCGACTGGCACCTTGAGCCTGTGGACTGGATCCATGGCGGCTGGGGCGGCATCGATGAGGCGGGCGGCTTCAGCTCTGGCCCGCTGCCTCCGGGACAGTATGCGGTGGCCTTCTACGACGACTCAGGCGTCTATGCAAGCGAGTACTACGACGATGCACTGTTGGCCAGCGAGGCGATGATGATTGGTGTGGCTGCCGGCGAAGTCGCGACAGCAGACGCGACGCTCACCGAGGCCGCGCGGGTATCCGGCCTCGTGACTGATCCTGAAAGCGCTCCGCTTGCGGGTATCGAGGTCCGGGCACTGATCCGGGATGAGCTCGGCGAGCGCTGGGAGCCTGCGGGAACGCAGTTCGGCACGACCGACGAGACCGGCGCGTACTTCCTCCCTGTGCCGACGGGCGTGATCTTCATCATCGAGTTCAGCGATCCGACCGGTATGTACGCGGTGCAGTACTACGACGGCGTCTACGCGCCGATCGATGCGAGCCAGCACTCGATGCTTCCGGGCAGCAGCTTCACGGGGGCGGATGCCGTGATGACTCCGGCGGATTCCGAGGCGCCCTCGATCGACATCACGGTCGATCCAGCGACCCCGGACGGCGGGAACGGGTGGTACGTGACCGCACCGTCGATCACGCTCACCACCGACGACCCGACCGCGACCATCTGGTACCAGTGGGGGGCCAACGACCCGCAGGAGTACACCGAGCCGATCGAGCCTCCCGCTGGCACGTCGACGCTCTCATACTGGGCGATCGACCCGATGAACAACGAGAGCGAGCACGGCACGCGGGACTTCATGTACGACCCGCTGTCGCCAAACACTCCGCTCACGATGAGCATCTCGCAAACGGGGGCAGCTCAGGTCACGGCTACCTGGGGCGCGTCGCTCGACGAGGACAGCGGGCTCAGCCACTACGAGCTCTGGACCTCTTCGGATAGCACGACGTGGGATCTCGCGGCCGATGACATCGTCGACGAGAGCTACCTGTTCGAGGGTCTTGCCACGGGAGACCTGTACGTGAAGGTGGCCGCCGTGGACATGGCGGGCAACACATCGCTCTACAGCCCGAGCGACTACGTGTGGGTGGATGCCGACGCACCTGAGACCACGGCGATCGTGGCGCCTGTGGCGCCTGATGGTGAGAACGGGTGGTATGTGACCGCACCGTCGATCACGCTGTCGTGTGACGACCCGGAGGCCACCACGTGGTATCGCTGGGGTGCCGATGAGTTCGCCGAGTACACCACATGGCTTTCGGCAGGCGAGGGGAGCGGCACGCTCGCGTACTACTCGGCAGACGACTGGAACACCGAGACGCCAGCCAAGACGCTCTCCTTCAAGGTGGACACGGTTGCACCCGATCAGGTGACCGGACTCAGCGCGATCGCGGTGAGCGAGTCGGCGATCGACCTTGAATGGAGCGCGGCCGCCGACGACACCAGCGGCGTGTACGGCTACCGTATCTACCAGGACGGGTCGTTCGTGACCGCGGTGACCACCACGGCCTACCAGGTGACGGGGCTCGCGCCCGAGACGCTCTACAGTTTCACGGTGTCGGCCTACGATCAGGCGGGCAATGAGGGTCTCGAGAGTGCGTCCGCCGATGAGGCAACGCTTGCGGACACCACGGCGCCGACGACGGCGATCCAGGTCACGGGCGGGACACTCGGCCAGGATGATTGGTACACGGCTCCACCCTCGATCACACTGACGCCGGATGAACCGGCCACCACGTGGTACCAGTGGGGCACCGATGAGCCGCTCGAGTACACGGACAGCTTCCAGCCGCCCGTGGGTGAGAACGTGCTCACGTACTGGTCGGCGGACGCGTCGGAGAACACGGAGACTCCCAAGCCGACGCAGACGTTCAAGCTCGATGAGACGGCGCCAAGCACCCCCGGCGACTTCACCGCGGAGCGGAGCGGCCCGAGTTCGGTGACGCTGACGTGGAGCGCTTCAAGCGACGCCGAGAGCGGCATCGCGAGCTACACGTACGTGCAGGCGGGGCCGCAATCGGGCAGCGGGCTCATCGGGGCAGCGTTGACCTCATATACGATCAACTCCCTGCCGGACGGCACCTACACGTTCAAGCTGATTGCACGTAACGGCGCGGGTCTGACCTCGGCATACACGGAGACGATCACGGTGGTGATCGACACTGTCGCGCCCACGACCACGGCGTCCACGGCACCGGCGGCGCCCGACGGCACCAACGGCTGGTTCAAGACGGTGCCCACCATCACCCTCGGCTCCACGGCGACCGATCTCGACTGGATCGTGTATCGCTGGGGCGAGGGCGTCACGACCACGTATACCGTTGGCTTCCAGCCGCCGGCCCAGGGCACGAACACCCTCTGGTGGCATGGCGCCGATGACTACGGCAACACCGAAGCCTGGAAGTCGCAGGACATCAAGGTCGACAGCGTTGCTCCGGCCGCGCCTGGCGGTGCGGGCGGGATGGCTCTGGGCCAGACCACCGCGAGCTTCTGGTGGAGCGCTGTTACCGGTGACACCAGCGGCATCGCGCGGTACCGCGTGTACCGTGATGGATCGGTGGCCGACGAGGTGCTCGGCACGAGCTTCGACGCCGCGGGTCTGGCGCCGGGGACAACGTACATCTTCACCGTGCGCGCGATCGACAAAGCGGGCAACGAGGGTCCGCTCAGCGAGCCTGTGAGCATCACGACCGAGGCGCCCACGCTGTACACTGTCACGTTCCGTGACTGGGACGGCACGGTGCTCAAGTCCGAGGAGGTACCCGAGGGCGGTGCCGCCACGGCGCCAGCGCAGCCCACGCGTACGGGTTACACGTTCGCGGGCTGGGACGTTGGCTTCGGCGTGATCACAAGCGATCTCACGGTCACGGCCACCTACGTCTACAACGGCGTGGTGTGGGAGACGGTGGGAGACGTGGACTACGCGCGCGTTGCCGGAGCGCTACGGTTCGACACCGCCGCTCAGGCGGCCCTCGACGCGTTCCCGGCGGGTGCGGCCACCGCGGTCGTCGCCTATGGCTATGACTTCCCCGACGCGCTTGCGGCATCACCGCTCGCCGGTGCGGTGAACGGCCCGATCCTGCTCACCGAGACAGCCACGCTTCCGCGGGCCACCGCCGATGCGCTCACGGAACTCGGCGTCACCAAGGTCTACATCGTGGGCGGCACTGGCGTGGTCTCACCGGCTATCGAGACGGCGATCAAGGCCCTCGGCGCCATCGAAGTCGAGCGACTCTCCGGTGCCAACCGGTACCTCACGGCACGCATGATCGCTGATGAGGCGGTGGCGCTCGGGGCGAGCACCGCAGAAGCGTTCCTGGTGCGCGGCGACTCCTTCGCCGATGCGCTTGCGGTTTCCTCGATCGCCGCGCAGGAGAAGGTGCCGGTGCTGCTCACCGCCACAGCGGCGCTCAGTGCCGAGGCGCGCGGCTTCTTCACCACGACCGGTACAGACAAGGTGTACATAACCGGTGGCACCGGGGCCGTTGCGCCCGCCGTCGAGGCTGCGGTGGATGCGCTTCCCGGCGTCGGCGTGGAGCGCTGGGCCGGCGCGGACCGGTATCTCACCGGAGCTGTTGTCGTGCGCAACGCGATGACGACATGGGCGATCCCGATGGTGGACATCGGCCTGGCGTCGGGCGAGAACTTCCCGGACGCGCTTGCCGGCGGTGCGGTCATGGGCTACAAGCACGGGCTGCTGCTGCTGACCCGTCCCAGCATGCTTTCGGCGCCTACGGCGAGTCTCATCACCGCGAACAAGGCCACGATCGAGAGTGCCGAGTTCTTCGGCGGCACCGGCGCGCTGGCGCCGGCGATTCCCACCACGGTGCGCCAGCTGCTGCAGTAGCGGTGTGCGAGCATCGCGGAAGGGGCCGCCACGTGCGGCCCCTTCCTATGTGTGCGGTACCGTGCTGGCGGCGTCGGCGATCCGGCGATGACGTGAGGTGGGCCTATGCCGTTGTGCTCGCCCTGGTCAGCCGCGCGGCTCCTGCTTGCAGTCGGCGCGTGGTGGTGTAGGCTGGATGCGAGCGGCACGGGACTCCCGTGCCGTGTCATGCGTTCCAGAGTCTCCGCATCGGCGGGGCAGAGGAGAGATGCAGATGAAGGCGATCATCCCGGCGGGCGGTTTGGGCACGCGGTTCCTTCCCGTGACGAAGGAGCAGCCCAAGGAGATGCTGCCGGTCGTGAACAAGCCGGTCATCCAGTACGTGGTCGAGGAGGCCGTCGCCGCCGCGGCCGATGACGTGCTCATCGTGACCGGTCGCGGTAAGCGGGCCATCGAGGACCACTTCGACCGCTCGGCGGAACTCGAGGACCTGCTCGAACGCTCGGGCAGCATCGACAAGCTGCGCCAGGTGCGTCAGATCCCGGAGCTCGCCAATGTCTTCTACGTGCGGCAAGGTCGCCCGCGCGGGCTCGGCCATGCCGTTCTGTGCGCGGCGCCGCACACGCTGGATCAGCCGTTCTACGTGCTCCTCGGCGATGTGATCGTGCCGCAGGGCACCTGCTTGCCGCGGCTCAAGGAAGTCCACGAGAAGTACGGCGCCTCTGTGATCGCCGTGCAGCCCGTGGAACGCGAGTACGTGAGCCGTTACGGGGTGGTCGCCGGGCGTGAGGTGGAGCCGGGCGTATGGGAGATCACCGACCTGGTGGAGAAGCCACCGGCCAATGAAGCGCCGTCGAACCTCGCCATCTTCGGCCGGTACCTGCTCACGCCGAAGGTGATGGAGCTTCTCCCGCATGTGGAGGCCGGCAGGGGCGGCGAGATCCAACTCACCGACGCGCTGCGTGAGCTGCTGAAGCACGAGGAGATCTACGCGGTCACCATGGACAGCCCTGGGTTCGATACGGGCAACATCCTGTCATGGCTCGAGGCCAACATCACGCTGGCACTGGAGACCGAGGAGTTCGGCTCGCCTCTGCGCGAGAGCCTGGAGCGCATCCTCGGCGAGACGGTCGTGTAGCTCTCGGAGCCGAACGATGAGTGACGCCACAGTCGGGGTCACTCGGCCGTAGCCAGGCGCCTCCACAGCGTAAGCGTCTTGTCGCGTTGTTCGAATCCGGCGACGCGCTCGAACGCGACCTCCTCAACGGGGCCAGCGGTCACTAGGAACGTGCCTGGTTCACCCGGGTACGGAACCTCATCGGTGAAGAAGAGGCGTGCCGAGGAGTTCACTGCCGCATCGGGCGCGCTCAGCGTGTCGCGATCGAACCCGAACCCGCTGTAGTAGTTGAGCGCGTAGAGATCCCATCGATCGGTGACCCACACCGTCGCAGGCTGTTCGAGCGCAAGGGTGTCCGCCACGGCCCGGACCGCGGTCCACCGGGTGTTCTTCGTGAAGCTCCTGACGACGCCCGGTGTCACCTCCAGCATCGACGACAGCGTGAGCGTGAGGACGATGGCGGCGATCAGGGAGTAGGGCCACGGCTTGCGGTTCTCCGCCGCATGTGTGAGGGCAGCCGAGGCGAGCAGGATCGCAGGTGCCACGAGCGGCTCGGCGTACCGGTAGCTGTTGTCGAGCCCGTGCCAGGCGCTCACCACGTCGAGGTAGAACCAGAACCCGAACGCCCAGATGAGCATCAGCACCGAGCGGCGCTGGCGGTCGACCGCCGCGTAGATCACGCCCGAAGCCAGCAGCGGAAGCACCCACCTGAGCGACGGGGTTTCAAGCATGAGCTGGAAGAACGACGCATCCCGCTCGTAGAAGCCGGTCCGCTGGTAGTTGGCGTAGAACTCCGCGGTGCGGCGCACGTCGATGAATGGATCCCCGGAAAGCAGGAAGAACACGAACGCGGCGCCTACGAGCGCGCCTGCGAGCCCTGCGAGCGCCCAGAGCGACCGCTTGGATCGGCGAGGGTCCAGGATCAAGCCGATGCCGAGGATGCCCGGCAGGAAGATGATGGCGTTGATGCGGGTGAGATAGGCCAGGCCCAGGGCGAAGCCCGATGCGATCGCCCATGCACGCCAGCGCTCGTCACGGGTGACCGCACAAACGCCGCAGTAGACCGCGAGCACGATGAAGAAGCCCTGGATGGGGTCGGGGAGGAGCTGGGTGCCGAGCTCGACCTGGATCGGGATGAGAGCGGTCAGCAGTCCGGCGACGAGCCCGGCGCGCCACCCCCACAGCTCCCGTCCGAGGAGGATCATCACCAACACCGTGCCAAGCGAGCACACGAACGGCCATGCCACCGATGCCCACTCACTCCACCCGAAGAGGGTGTTCGAGGCTATGAGCGGGCCGATAAGCGGCAGCCGGCTCGATGCGTAGAAGACGTTCTCACTGAAGAGGGAGCCACCGCTCAGCACGTGGTTGCTGAGCTCCAGGTAGCGAAACATGTCGAGGCGGCAGATCCCGACGAAGTGCGTCGAGCGGAGCCACGCCGCGAGCGCGATGATCAGTGCCGCAAGTGCGGTCCACGTGGCGTTGCGGCGTTCGACGCCGCTCACGAACGCCCCACCACGACCGCACCGATGATGACGAGTGCGATGCCGACAGCGCGTTGAGCGCTGATCTGCTCGCCGAACACAAGCCATCCCGAGAGCGCGACGAGCACGTAGGACAGGCCGAGGATCGGATATCCCCACGACAGTTCGTTGCTTGCCAGTACAAGCATCCAGATGCCGACGGAACCCACGAACAGCAGGAGTCCGAGCCAGATCTGCCAGGTGAGAGCGGCTTCCTTGATGAAGCTCGTCAGAACGGCTTTGTCATCTGGTGAGAGCCGGTTGAGCCCCAGCTTGAGGTACGTCTGTCCGGCGGCGCTCAGACACACTGATGCGACGAGCATCGCGACAGCACGGTTGCCCGTCATGAGAGTTCTCCAGACACGACCAGCTCCTGTATGTAGGCCCGGGTCTCGACCGATCCGGGCGACGAGAGGACTTCCATCACGAACGCCTGCAGCAACATCTGGATGCCGATGATAATCGGCAGCACGGCGATCATCACGGTGCCGGTGGAGGCGACATGGTTGGTGGTTGCTGAGAGGAACCAATGATAGCCGCCGAACACCCCGCCGAACAGGAGGCACATCACCGCGCCCGAGGCGAGGATCCCCACGGCCCCGAAGTCGATGACGAGGTACTTGCCTGTCAGCCGCGCGAGCCAGCGGGATACCAGGCGAGGTGGGAACGTCGCGATGATCTTGGGGATGCTGACCGTCGAGGTCTCATTGCCGTAGAGCGTGGATGTCGGGACATCCACGACACGTGCACCCATCGCGTTCAACTTGATAAGCATGTCGTTCTCGAAGAAGTAGTCGGAGGCGATCCGGTCGAGGTCGAGCAGCGCGAGAAAGCTCGCCCTGATCGCGGTGAAGCCGCACTGGGAGTCGAATATGTGCCAGTAGCCGCTCGCCATCTTCGTGAGGAACGAGAGGAGCACGCTGCCGAACTTGCGCGACGGGGGCATGCCTGTGGTCGAGCGCGGGAGCTTGAAGCGGTTCCCTTTGGTGTAGTCTGCGATACCCGTTAGGATAGGGCGGATCAAGCGATCCATCTCGGCTGCGGGCATCTGGCCATCGGAGTCCATCTTCACCACGATCGTGTGGCCGTCCGCGAGTGCTGCGCGATAGCCGGTCACCATCGCGCCGCCCACACCACGGTTGGCCGAGTGGCGAAGCACGCGCGCACGGGGGTCGCCCACGGCTGTGGCGACATCGCTCGTGTCGTCGCTGCTCGCATCGTCGACCACGTAGATCGCATCGACCCAGGCCGGGACGGCGCCCATCGCTTCGCGGATGTTGGCCGCCTCGTTATAGGCCGGCATCACGACGGCGATGGAGTGTTGTGGTTGACCGGAACCGGTCATCAGTTGCCCCCCGGCGGCGACAGGAATTCTCACGGATTCTGACCGCGGATATCGTAGCATTGAAACAGCTGCACCGACCCGCGGGATCAAGGTCGGCGCGTGAGCGAGACCGCGGTCAGCGCTCCGGGCGGGCGGTAGCTCCCCCTCGCGTGATATCCTTATGAACCGCGTTGCGGCGCAGCCATCGAGCGCGGTGCTCGTGTTCGATGATGGCCGCGGGCGCGGCGATGTTCGCCTCGCCGAGAGACAACGATTCGTTACTCCGAGCCAGAGGATGCAGCGATGAAAGTGGTCATTCTTGCCGGAGGCCTCGGCACCCGGCTTTCGGAAGAGACGACTGTCAGGCCTAAGCCGATGGCAGAGATCGGTGATAAGCCTATCCTGTGGCACATCATGAAGATCTACAGCCATTACGGCTTCAATGAATTCGTGGTGTGTCTCGGCTACAAGGGCTACATGATCAAGGAGTACTTCTCCAACTACTTCCTGCACAACTGCGACGTCACGTTCGACATGCGTACAAACGAGATGTGTGTTCACCAGAACGTGAACGAGCCGTGGAAGGTCACCCTGGTGGACACTGGCGCGGATACACTCACCGGCGGACGCGTGAAACGCATCCAGTCATACATCGGCAACGAGTCGTTCATGCTCACGTACGGCGACGGCGTGGCGGACGTGGACATCAACGCACTCGTAGAGTTCCACCGTGCCTCCGGGCGAACGGTGACGCTCACTGCGGTGCAACCGCTCGGTCGCTTTGGTGCGTTGGATCTGGCCGACACCGATGCCGTTGAGTCGTTCCGTGAAAAGCCGATAGGCGACGGTGACTGGATAAACGGTGGCTTCTTCGTGATGGGACCGGAGGTTTTCGACCGCATCGAGGGCGATGACACGATTCTCGAGCGCGCACCACTTGAGTCACTTGCGGAGGAGGGTCAGCTGGGCGCCTTCAAACACCGCGGCTTCTGGCAGCCGATGGACACGCTGCGCGACAAGCGACACCTTGAGGAACTCTGGGGTTCCGGTGCTGCGCCCTGGAAGGTCTGGTAGCCTTGCCGGTGTCATTCAAGAACGCCTTTGCCGGTCGTCGAGTCCTCCTGACGGGGCACACCGGCTTCAAAGGCTCGTGGCTTGCTCGGTGGCTCCTCGACATCGGCGCCGATGTCACCGGCTATGCCTTGGACCCCGATACCGAGCCGTCGCTTTTCGCAAGTCTCGGTCTGGACCACACCATGGACAGCCGGATCGGTGATGTTCGCGATGCCGAGACGCTCGCGGCGCTTGTCGTCGAGGTGCGGCCCGAGGTCGTGCTTCATCTGGCGGCGCAACCGCTGGTGCGGCGCAGCTACGCTGAGCCGCTCTACACGTTCGAGACGAACATCATGGGAACGGTGAACCTGCTGGAAGCCGTTCGCACGTGTGGAGACACTCGCGTGGTGGTGAACGTTACCACAGACAAAGTGTATGAGAACCCGGGAACGGGTGACGCGTTCTCGGAGGACGATCCGCTCGGCGGGCACGACCCGTACAGCGCCAGCAAGGCAGGCTCTGAGATCGTGACGGCCTCGTACCGGAGAGCCTTCTTCTCGGGTGGAGCGGGCGCTGCGATTGCCTCTGCCCGTGCCGGCAACGTGATCGGTGGAGGGGACTGGGCCGCCGACCGTCTGGTTCCCGACTGTGCGCGGGCGCTCTCCGCCGGTGAGTCTGTCATCGTGCGCAACCCCGGCTCCGTGCGTCCCTGGCAGCACGTGCTTGAACCGCTCTCGGGCTATCTGCACCTTGCGGCATCGCTTCTCGACGATCCAGGACTCGCCGGCGCGTTCAACTTCGGCCCGGATCCGTCGGAGACAGCGACGGTCGGTGACGTGGTCGCTCGGTTCGTGACGGCGTGGGGCGACGGAGCGTGGGAGACACCTGACCTGGGTGTGCAGCCTCACGAGGCTGAGCAACTTCGGCTCGATATCGAGAAATCGCGCTGTGTGCTCGGCTGGTTTCCTGTATGGGACTTCGAGCAGGCTGTGGGCCGTACCGCTCGCTGGTATCACGAATATCATCGGGCGAGGGAAGCGACCGATCTTGTCGCCGAGGATATCGCAGCTTACTGGCAGGCCGCGCGTGACGCCGCGGTGCCCTGGGCACGATTGGAGAGCACGTGACCGAGAAGGGCCGCGCCGAACAACTGAAACGGCAGATCCTCGAACTGACGCGCGAGTACTATGCAGAGGCATTCGGCGAACGAGCCGCATTCGTGCCCGGGGAATCCCGGGTGGCGTACGGCGGGCGAGTGTTCGACGAGAGGGAGTTGGTGAACCTCGTTGATTCGTCGTTGGAGTTCTGGCTCACCTTCGGGCGCTACTCGAAGCAGTTCGAGTCTGGGTTGGCTGAGTACATCGGCGTGAAGCATGCCCTGCTGGTGAACTCGGGCTCGAGCGCGAACCTGCTGGCCTTCGCTGCGCTCACGAGCGCGAAGCTCGGGGATCGGCGGATCCGAAGGGGTGATGAGGTCATCACAGTGGCAGCCGGGTTCCCGACCACGATCGCCCCGATCGTGCAGTTCGGAGCCGTTCCTGTCTTCGTTGACGTCACGCTCGGAACGTACAACATCGACGTCGATCAGCTTGAGACGGCCTTCTCATCCCGGACGAAGGCGGTCATGCTGGCACACACGCTCGGTAACCCGTTTGACATCGATGCGGTCCGGGGGTTCTGTGATCGCCACGGACTGTGGCTCGTGGAGGACAACTGCGACGCTCTCGGCGGCGACTATCACGGGCGCAAGACCGGCTCCTTCGGCGACATCGGCACATCGAGCTTCTACCCGCCGCATCACATGACAATGGGCGAGGGCGGTGCCGTTTACACCAGCGACGACGTGCTCGCGGGCATCTTGCTTTCGATGCGCGACTGGGGCCGCGACTGTTGGTGCCCGTCGGGCAGGGACAACAGCTGTGGCAAGCGCTTCAGTCAGCAGCACGGTACGCTGCCGTTCGGCTACGACCACAAGTACGTCTACTCGGAGTTCGGCTTCAACCTGAAGGTCTCCGACATGCAGGCGGCGGTCGGCGTCGCGCAGTTGGAGAAGATGCCGGCGTTCGTTGAGGCGCGCCGCGCCAACTACCGCACGCTCACCGATGCGCTCGCGCCTGTGGCTGACGCGCTCGTGCTCCCCGTGCCTACGGAGGGGGCTGACCCCTCGTGGTTCGGCTTTCTGATGACGGTGCGCGAGGGTGCGGGGGTCACGCGGGATGAGATCGTAGGCGCGCTGGAGCGTGCGAAGGTCCAGACCCGGATGCTCTTCGCCGGCAACATGCTCCGGCAGCCGGTATTCACCGAGATGCGGGAGAGTGGCGAAGGATACCGGCTCATCGGCGAACTGACGAACACGGATCGCATCATGAACGATGCGTTCTGGATCGGGGTGTATCCCGGTATGACGCTGGAGATGCTCGAGTACATGGCACGGGTGATCGTCGGGGCGGTGCGATCGGCCGGATGAAAGCGAGCGACTACATCGCAGAGTTCCTTGTCTCGAATGGAGTCAGCGTGGTCACCGAGATGTGCGGTGGCATGACGACTCACATGCTCGACTCCCTCTCCCGGCGGCCGGAAGTACGCATCGTCCCGATGCACCACGAACAGGCGGCGGCCTTTGCCGCTGAGGCAGTCGCGCGGATGAGTGGTGTGCCTGGTGTGTCGATGGCCACCAGCGGGCCCGGCGCGACGAACCTCATCACGGGCATCGGTAGCTGCTATTTCGACTCAACGCCAGCACTCTTCATCACCGGACAGGTCAACACCCACGAACTTCGCGGCGACAGCGCCGTGCGCCAGGCTGGATTCCAGGAGACCGATATCGTCGCAATGGTCGCCGCGATCACGAAGGGGGCTTGGCAGGTTCCCGATGCCGCGGAGCTGCCTAGGATGCTTGAGGATGCCTTCCGCCTTGCACTAGAGGGACGACCCGGACCCGTGCTTCTTGATATCCCGATGAACGTTCAGCGGCAGGAGGTTGATGCCCTGGTACCACTGGTCGCATCGCCTGTTCCTGCCGAATGCGCCGACATCGAACCCTTGATCGCGGCCTTGTCCGCAGCGAGGACTCCGCTCGTGCTTGCCGGCGGCGGTGTCAGGAGCTCGGGTGCCGTTGGCGCGCTCCGCAGATTCGTGGAGCAGTTCCAGATCCCCGTGGTCACGTCCCTGATGGGCGTGGATGTGCTGCCGTTCGGACATCCGGAACGCGTCGGGCTGATCGGCAGCTACGGGAACCGCTGGGGCAACCTGGTGATGGCCGAGGCGGACCTTCTGCTCATTCTGGGCGCGCGGCTTGATGTCCGGCAGACGGGGGCCGACCTGGATGCCTTCAGGTCAGGGAAGACGATCGTGCAGGTCGACCTCGATGAGAAGCAACTCGAGTGGCGCATCACGCCCGATATCGCGATCCGCTCCGACATCGGTACCTTTCTCGCGGCGCTCGAGGAGCGTTCCGCTGGGATCTCTTGTGCCACGCGAGAGGAGTGGCACCGTCGAATCGCGGAGATTGTGGGGGCGTGGCCGATCGACGGCGAGTCGAGAGATGTGTCAGGGATCGACCCGTTGAAGGTTGTGGAGAGGCTTGCGGAGGCGATTCCAACGGCGACGGCCTACGTCACCGACGTTGGTCAGAATCAGATGTGGGCCGCCCAGGCGGTGCGGCTGCATGAGGATCAGCGCTTCCTGACGTCTGGGGGCATGGGCGCCATGGGGTTCGGCCTTCCTGCCGCTATCGGTGTGGCGCTCGCCGAGTCGGGAAGACCGGTCATCGTGATCTCCGGAGACGGTGGGATGCAGGTCAACCTGCAAGAACTCGAGACGGTTGCGCGTCTCGGACTCGAATTGAAGATCGTGGTCTTCGACAACAAGTGCCTCGGTATGGTCCGGCAGTTCCAGGACGAGTACTTTGAAGGACGGCACCAATCGACTGTCTGGGGTTATGGGTCGCCTGATTTCGTGGCTGTTGCCAACGCATTCGGAATCGACGCGCGTGGGGTGAGCGCCCCGGGCGAGTTGGATGAAGCGCTGGACTGGCTGGCACGATCCACCGGCAGACCCGCCCTCCTGCACGTAGTGTTGTCTCGCTCGACGCTGGTCCGCCCAAAGGTCTCCTTCGGGCGTCCCATCTACGAGATGGACCCGCCGCCGGCCGACGGTGGCGCGGCGTGAGTGATGGCGCCCGCGTAGGTATCCTGGGGGCAACGGGTCACATCGGCAGGGCCCTTGCGGTCGAGCTCGCTTCCTCATGTTCGCTGACCCTGTATGCTCGGCGACCGGCTGCTGCGCTCGAATTCGCTCGTTCCCAGCGCCTCGATCCGCTGCCCGCCGTCCGCGGACTGACCGAGTTGGATTCGGTGGAGCACGACGCGCTGGTGAACTGCATCGGCCTGGGTGATCCTGCGGCGGTATCCAATAAGGAGTCGTTCGATTCCGTCACCCGGTGGGCTGACGAGCTCGCGATCGAGTACCTTAGGCGGTATCCTTCCGCACGCCTGGTGAACATGAGCAGCGGTGCCGCGTACTGCTCAGACTTCCGCTCACCTGCGCGCGGAGGGGATCTGCCAGACCTGCGAACCGGGGCGTCCGCCACATGCGACGCGTATTCGTGTGCGAAGCGCGACTCGGAGATCAGGCATCGGCGCGAGCAGGATGTCGCGATCGTCGACCTCAGGGTCTTCGGCTTCTTCAGCAGGTACATCAGCGAGGAAGCATCGTATTTCATGTCGGCGGTGCTTCGCGCGCTGCGTGCGGGTTCGACGCTCGTGACGAATGCCTCGGATTTCATGCGCGACTACGTTGCGCCGCGAGATCTTGCGCGCCTCGTACGTTTCTGTGTGGATGCGGATCCGGTCAATACCGCATTCGATGTCTACAGCGCGTCTCCGGTGAGTAAGTTCGAAGTGCTTGACGAATTCGTCCACCGGTTCGGCCTGACGTATAGTGTCGAGAAGATGGGCGCTCAACGGGATGGGAAGAGCGCCTACTACTCTCTCGATCGGAGTGCACGGCTTCTAGGCTACGAGCCCACCCTTACGTCGCTCGAGGTCTTGACTGGTGAGACGAACGAGATCCTGAAAGCGAAGAAGTGATGTGTGCCACAGACCGCAAGACCATCTCGATCGTGACACCGGTCTACAACGAAGCCGGGAACGTTGTTGAACTCTGTCGACGGCTGCGCCTCGTCTTCGACGAGAATGCAGGCTACGACTTCGAAGCTTTGCTCGTGGAGAACGGTTCGGCGGATGCCACCTGGGAGCTGATCCAGGCTGAATGCGCGGCTGACCCGAGATTCAAGGCCCTGCGGCTCTCCCGCAACTTCGGAGCCGATGGGGGTATCTCCGCCGGGCTTTCGAAGGCGAGAGGTGATGCGGCGGTGATCATGTGCGCCGACCTGCAGGACCCTCCCGAGCTCATCTCGACCTTCATCGCCAAATGGGAAGAGGGCTACGAGAACGTCTACGGGATCGTGACGAAGCGGGAGGGCTCGAGCGCGCTCCGAAGGGCGAACTCGCAGCTCTTCTACTGGCTCATCAACAAACTCACAGGGGGCGACTTCCCTCGCAACGCGAGCGACTTCCGTCTTGTGGACCGGCGCGTCTACGAGACGATCAATCGGATGCAGGAGCGCAACCGGTTCATGCGGGGCATGTTCTTCTGGTCGGGATTCCGCTCTGTCGGCGTCGAGCACGAGCGTCCACCGCGGTTCGCGGGTGAGTCCAAGGCGAGCACCGCCCATGTGGTTGGACTGGCGCTCAAGAGCATCCTGTCGTACTCGTACGCACCGCTGCGTTTCATCACGTACCTTGGACTGTCACTATCGGTCTTCTCCTTCCTGTTGCTCGCATGGGCGATCTGGCGAGTGTTCACCCAGGGAGTCCCTTTCGCTGGCTACGGCACGCTCATCAGCGTGATCCTTTTGATGTTCGGCTTCCTCTTCACGGCGCTCGGCGTGATCGCCGAGTACGTCGGCCTCATTTACGACGAAGTCAAGCAACGGCCGAACTTCATCGTGAAGGACGAGATCGGTCTGTAGCGTGAGGATGCGAACCCTGAACGATATCGGCGAGCCGTACGGGGAGAAGATCCGCTTTCTCGTGGTGGGCGCCTGGAACACGCTCTTCTCGATCGGCGTGTTGTGGTTGATGGACAGGTACATTCCGTACGATGCGACAAGCGTGGTCCAGAAGGAGCTCGTGCTGCTGGGCGCCTGGGCGTTAGGCGTCACCCAGAACTTCTTCACCTTCAAGCTCCTTGTGTTCAGAACCCGGGGGCACTGGCTGAGAGAGTACGTGCGCATGTACGTCGTCTACGTTGCAGCATTCGCCGTGCAATCAGCGATCACCCTTACGGTTTCGCAGGTGTTTGGCGCGTCGCTGTTCTGGGCGAACCTGCCCGCGGTCGCCGTGGTCACCGTCCTGAGCTATGTGGGCCACAAGTACTTCACGTTCGGCAGACCGGAAGGCGCTTTTGATGGGGGAACCGTCTGATGCGACAATCGAGGTCGACGTCTCGGGAGCTCTCCGTCGTGGCCGCTGTGTACACCGCCGCCTGGGGTCTGTTGCTTTCCGCGAGCGGAAGGTACTGGGACGATTGGGCGGCGCTCGACCTCAGCAGCAGGGCTGTGGCCGAATGGTCCAGGCAGCAGGGTCTGTTCTGGCAACTCGATCTGCTGAGAGTGCTCTCCTCGCTTCCTGGCACCGAGCGTATCGGACACGCGCTCGTGTTCGTCGCCTATCTCGCATGCGTGATCGTGCTCTACTTCCTGTTGCGTCGGTTGCCTGTGTCATCCGGAATGCGCGTGCTCGTTCCCGTACTGTTCGCGGTGTTCCCGGTGAACGCAGCGCGGTATGCGCTTGTCGACCTGATGTACGCCATATCGCTCGTGGTCTTCATGCTCGCATGGTGGCTGGTTGCGGTGGACCAGGACAGACCAGCGATCTGGCGTGAAGCGCTTGCTGCCGTTCTGTTCCTCTTCTCGATGCTCTCCACCGGCTCCCTGCTGATGTTCTTCATCGTCGTGCCGGCGTACGTGCTGCTGCAACGCTTCTGGGCCGGACGCGCGGAAGGCGCGACATCTCTCGCCCGAAACGCCTATCTGATCCTGCTGCCTGTGGTGGCGTGGTTCGTGCGGTCGATCGCCTTGCGGCCGACCGGACTGTACGCCAGCTACAACTCGGTGACGTCGGCCGGTCTGTTCAGCGCGCTCGTCAATCTGCCTCTGGCGTTCCGAACCTCTGTATTGGAGCCGGCCGTTGGAGCATTCAGGCCGTCTATGCTCTTCGCCGCTGCGGTCCTCGCGATCGCACTGGCGGGCTTCCTCCTACTGCGGCGGCTCGATCTGTCGTTCGACGCGCCGATGCGGCACCTTCTTGCGCTTGCCGGGGCCGGCCTCATCCTTTTCGCAGTCGGCGTCTTCCCCTATCTTGCGGTCGGCAAGTTGCCGCAGGGGGCCGGGTGGGAGAGCAGGCATCAGCTGCTGGTGCCGTTCGGCGCAGCCGTGCTCGTGTACGCTGGCATCGTTCTGGCCGCACGGGTGCTGCGTCTGCGCCCGACGGTCACGTTGCTTGCGCTGTGCCTTGTCGCCGGGTTGTTCGTAGCCGGGGACCTCCGCACCTCGCTTGAGTATCAAGTCGATTGGTACAAGCAGGTGTCGCTCATGCAGCGGATGGCGGAGAGCGCGGAGATGGAGCGTGGCCGCCACTTCATCTTCACCGACCGTGCGGCCGATCTGAACGCCGCGAAACCTGAGTACGCCGCGTACGAGTACAACGGCATGATGCGGATGGCTTTAGGCGATGCGACCCGGTTCGGTGTCGACGTGAGAAGGATCGAGTTCTTCGATCCACTCCTGATGCGCGAGCACCAGCAGTACAACTGCTGGGAGTACGAACCGACCTCCGTGCGGTACGGAGTCACGATCACCAGAGGCGAGCTGGACGCGACCCGGCCGTGGGTGGTCGCCGGCCTCATGTGGCAGGAGGTCTTCGCGCCCGACGAGTTTCGTGAGCGGGTGGCCGATGTCGTTAGAATAGAGGTCGAACGGTTGCCGAACGCATACTAGCAGCGATGTGACGGGGGTTGGAGCGTGTATCTAGCGGGCAAGCAGGTCGTCGTAACGGGCGCCGATGGGTTCATCGGCAGCCACCTCACCGAGGCACTTGTGGCGCACGGCGCGAGTGTCCGGGCGTTCTGCTATTACAACTCGTTCAACTCGCTCGGGTGGCTCGACACGGTCGATCCGGCCGTCATGCGCGAAGTCGACGTGTTCATGGGCGACATCCGCGATCCCAACGGCGTCCGGACCGCACTGAGAAACGCATCAGCCGTGTTCCATCTGGCTGCGCTGATCGGGATCCCGTTCTCGTACCACTCGCCTGACAGCTACGTGGACACGAACGTGAAGGGTACGCTGAACGTTCTTCAGGCGGCGCGCGATCTGGCGCTCGAGCGCGTGATCGTCACCAGTACGAGCGAGGTCTACGGCACCGCGCAGTACGTCCCGATCGACGAGAAGCATCCACGCCAGGGGCAGTCGCCATACTCGGCCTCGAAGATCGGTGCTGATGCGATGGCGGAATCCTTCTTCCGCAGCTTCGGTCTGCCGGTCACGACGGTCAGGCCATTCAACACCTATGGGCCGCGCCAATCCGCGCGGGCGGTCATCCCGACGATCATCACCCAGCTGCATGCTGGTGCTGACTCGCTCAAGCTCGGCTCACTCCACCCCACGCGGGATTTCACTTATGTGACGGACACAGCGTCGGGATTCATCGCACTTGCCGAGGCCGACGATGCAGTCGGCCGCGACGTGAACCTTGGTGTCGGCGAGGAGATCTCGATCGGCGATCTTACCGCTGCGATCATGGAGGCGGTCGGGCGCACGGTGCCGATCGACACTGATGATGAGCGGCTGCGGCCGCCCGCGAGTGAGGTGGAGCGGCTGCTTTCCGACAATACGCTCGCGACCAGGCTCTCGGGCTGGGGTCCACGGGTGCCGCTGGCCGAGGGTCTCAAGCGTACGGTTGAGTGGTTTCGGCATCCCGAGAATCTCGGGCGCTACAAGGCAGACATCTACAATGTCTGATGCCCGCAGAGAGATTCCTCTGTCGATCCCGGTGGTCTCCGGGAACGAGCAGGAGTATGTCGCCGAGTGCCTTGACGCGGCGTGGCTGTCTACCGCGGGCGCTTTCATCACGCGCTTCGAGGATGCGATATGCGCGTTCACGGGCTCGAAGTTCGCAGTGGCCTGTCAGTCTGGCACCGCGGCGATCCACGTGATGCTACGGGTCGCCGGTGTGGACCGAGACGATGAGGTCATCGTACCGGCACTCACCTTCATAGCCACGGTGAATCCGGTCGCCTACCTCGGCGCGCATCCGGTGTTCGTCGACTGTGATGACTTCATGAATATGGACCCTGACTCGGTTGCTGCCTTCCTTGAGGACGAGTGCGAACGCGCTGCGGATGGGCGCATAGTCAATCGCGCGACCGGCCGACGTGTTGCCGCGATCGTTCCTGTGCACGTATTCGGCAATCCGTGCGCCATCGAGCCGCTGGAGGCGCTGGCGCGTGAGTGGGGTCTCCCGCTCGTTGAAGACGCTGCCGAGAGCCTCGGCGCGTCGTGGACCGACGGCGCGTTTGCAGGGAGGCACACGGGGACGGTCGGTCTGGCGGGATGCCTGTCGTTCAATGGCAACAAGATCATCACCACTGGCGGCGGCGGTATGGTCATCACCGATGACGAACAGTCCGCCAGACGAGTTCGCCACCTGACAACGCAGGCCAAGGCTGACCCCGTACGATTCGTGCACGATGAGGTTGGCTACAACTACCGGATGACCAACGTGCAGGCCGCCCTCGGTGTGGCCCAGCTCGAAACGCTTGCCGAGCGCATCGAGCGCAAGCACCGCAATCACGGCCTCTATGCCGCGCTGCTCGCCGACCTTCCGGGAATCGAGATCCTCGGAACGCCTCCGGGAACCGCGCCCAACTACTGGTTCTACTCGGCGCTCGTGGAGCCGAGCGTATTCGGCATGGACCGCGAGCGGCTGATGAGTGGTCTCGCTGAGCGAGGCATACAAACGCGCCCCGTTTGGCAGCTCAACAACCGGCAGGAGCCGTACCTTCAAGAGCGGTCGTGTGCCACGCCACGGGCGCAGTGGTTCTGGGACCGCGTGCTCAATCTGCCCTGCACGCATACACTGAGCGTAGGCGACATCGAGTTCGTCTGTGGTGCGATCCGTGAGCTGGGAGACAGATGATGCGCACGGAAGAACGGCTCGACCGGGTTGTGGTGAGTCCTGATGCGACGGTCGGCGCTTCACTGAAGGTGATGGACGAGTCCGGCGATCGGATCGTCCTGGTCGCAGACCCCGAGCGCCTGCTACTTGGCCTGCTGACCGACGGCGACGTGCGACGCTTCATTCTCGCGGCACGTTCGCTCGATGAGCCGGTGACCGCTGCGATGAACGCTCACCCGGTGACGCTGCCGGCCGACAGCACGCCTGAGGACGCGCGCGAGGTGATGGTCTCGCATCGCATCGAGTGCATACCGTTGGTTGATGAGGCGGGCAGGCTTACCGATGCCGTATGGTGGCTCGACTTGTTCGAGACATCCAAGAGCGAGCCCGAGCAGGTGGGTCTCCCCGTGGTGGTGATGGCGGGCGGTGCGGGTACGCGCCTCTCGCCATATACCAACATCCTGCCTAAGCCGCTCATGCCTATAGGCGAACGCACGATCCTCGAGCTCATCATGCAGCGATTCGGTGCGCACGGATGCGGCCCGTTCTACCTCTCTGTCAACTACAAGGCCGAGCTCATCCGGGCGTATCTTGCAGACGTGGATGTCCCGTGGCAGATCGAGTACGTGCACGAGACGCGCCCGCTTGGCACCGCAGGGTCCCTGAGCCTCCTGAGGGATCGCATCGACACAACATTCTTCCTCACCAACTGCGACATCGTCGTCGATGCCGACTACGCGGACATCCTGAAACACCATCGCGACAGCGGGAACCGCATCACGCTCGTCGCCTCGATGCGCCAATTCGGCGTGCCCTACGGCGTCTGTGAGACGGCAGAGGGTGGCGCACTTGTGCGCATCACGGAGAAGCCACAGTTCGACTTCCTCGTGAGCACCGGCTTCTACGTGATCGAGCCGGACGTCCTCGCTGACATCGCCGACGATGTGTTCGTGCACGTCACCGACATCATCAACGGGTATCTCGAGCGCGGCGAGCGCGTGGGGGTCTACCCGGTCTCGGCCGGATCGTGGGTCGACATCGGCGAGATGGATTCGCTGCACGAGTCGCTCGAGCGCCTCGGGAGGGGATGAGGGGCTGTGAGCGACATCCTCGTCATCGGCGCCGGGGGGCACGCACGCTGCGTAGCGGACACCCTGACGGCTGCGGGTCATCGGGTGGTCGGGGTGGTGGACCTCGAGATGTCGGCGAATGACGTCCTCGGCGCTCCCGTTGTCGGCACAGACGACGACCTCGCTCATCTCAGGGCCACCGTTACGTCGAACGCTGCGCTCGGCATCGGTTCGGTCGGAAACACCGCCGCTCGTCGGAGAGCGGCTGTGCTCGCGATCGAGGCGGGTCTCGACTTCGAGGCCGTCGTGCACCCGGCTGCGACAGTGTCGCCGTTCGCATCGGTAGGCATGGGAGCGTACATCGCTGCGGGAGCCATCGTAGGACCCGGCGTGCACCTTGGCGACTTCTGCATCGTGAACTCGGGCGCGGTGGTCGACCACGACTGTGAGGTCGGGGCGTTCGCGCACGTCGCACCAGGAGCCATCTTGAGCGGCGATGTGCGAGTCGGCGACGACGCTCATATCGGTGCGGGCGCTTCGGTGATCCAAGGACTCACGGTTGGCGCGCGTTCGCTCGTTGGTGCAGGCTCCGTGGTCACCGAAGACATCCGCGCCGACGTTGTCGCGTTCGGTAATCCCTGTCGCGTGAAGCGGGGCTGATCCGATGGACCGAGTGCGCGTGATCGCTGAGATCGGCGTCAACCACAATGGGTCGCTCGAGCTTGCGCTTCAGATGATTGCGGCAGCCGTGGATGCGGGTGCTGATGTGGTCAAGCTCCAGACGTTCTCCGCTGAGGCGCTGACTACGCGCTCGGCTCAGAAGGCCAGCTACCAGGTGGATCGCACGGGTGATGGCAGCCAGCAGGACATGCTGCGCTCGCTCCAGCTGAGCCTCGAGGACCACGTTCGTCTCATGGATGAGTGTGAGGCGCGAGGTGTCGATTTCCTCTCATCTCCGTTCGACGTCGCAAGCGTTGACGCCCTGATACGGCTGGGTGTAGCCGAGATCAAGATCGCGTCAGGCGAGATCACCAACCTGCCACTCCTGCGCCGGGTGGGAGCTGTCGGCCTGCCGGTGCTGCTCTCAACCGGGATGTCTACGATGGATGAGGTGGAGGCGGCACTCGCTGCGCTTGCGGCCTCGGCCCTGGACCGCTCGCTCATCACCCTGCTGCATTGCACGAGCGAGTACCCCGCGCCGCCCGAGGACGTGAACCTGCGGGCCATGGTGAGCATGCGTGAGCGGTTCGGGCTGCCGGTAGGCTACTCTGACCATACCGATGGTACGACCATCGCGGTTGCGGCGGTGGCGCTCGGGGCAAGGGTGATCGAGAAGCACTTCACGCTCGATCGCACGATGGAGGGTCCGGATCATGCGGCGAGCCTCGAGCCCGACAGGTTCGCGGCCATGGTGCGTGGTATCCGGGTGGTGGAGCGCGCGCTTGGCGATGGCAACAAGGGGCCGACCGCCGGCGAGCTCAAGACGATGCGAGTCGCGCGCAAAAGCATCGTGGCTGCACGGGACATTGCGGCGGGCGAGATCTTCAATGAGGACAATCTCACCACCAAGAGGCCGGGCACCGGGCTCTCGCCGATGATGTGGGATGGTGTCATCGGTACCGTTGCGACGCGGAATTACGGCGCGGATGAGTTGATCGAGCTATGAGCACCCGAGTGGCAGTGGTGACAACGGGTCGCGCTGACTACGGACTCCTTCGCCCCCTCCTGGCGCAGCTCGCACGTGATGACCGATTCGAGCTTCAGGTGATCGCCACCGGCTCTCACCTTCTCGAGTCCCAGGGGATGACCGTGAAGGAGGTGCAGGCCGACGGGTACGCCGTCATCAGCCTGCCACTACCAGCAGACGAGCATGACTCACCTGCCGCAACCGCGCGCGCGATCGGTGCGCTGGTTGCTTCGTTCGCCGAGGTGATCGAGGGCGAAGACCTCGATCTGGTAGTGATCCTGGGGGACCGATTCGAAGCGTTTGCGGCTGCGTCAGCGTCACTCGTCATGGGTGTGCCGATCGCCCACATCCACGGTGGTGAGATCACGCTCGGCTCTCTTGATGACGCTTTCCGTCACGCGATCACCAAGATGGCGACGCTGCACTTCGCCTCTACGGAAGATCATCGTCGACGGATCATCCAGATGGGGGAGCCACCGATCGCTGCGTTCAACGTCGGTGCGCTCGCACTGGACAACATCCGCACCATGACGCTCCTGAGCCCGGCGGCGTTCGAGCGCGAGTACGGGGTCGTCTGCGATGCGCGAACCCTGCTGGTGACGTTCCACCCCGTCACCAGGCATGGCGACTCGCGGGCAGAACTCGCCAGCTTGCTCGAAGCGCTCGACGCCTATCCGGAGTACTCCGTGCTCTTCACCGCGCCGAACATAGATGCGGGGGGGCGCGAGGTCAGGCATGAGATCGAGACATGGATCGAGGCCAACACGGACCGAGCCCGGATGGTCCCGTCGTTGGGGCCTGTCGGATACCTTTCGGCCGCTCGAAATGCCGCGCTCGTTATTGGGAACTCCTCAAGCGGGCTTATTGAGGTGCCGGGTCTCGGCGTGCCGAGTGTTGATGTGGGGACCCGCCAGGCCGGACGCGTACGTCCAGCTAGCGTGCTACATGCGGCTGCCGAACGGGCGGCGATCGTCGATGCTATGCACCAGGCGATGTCTGAGGTCCACCGGCACAGTGCTGCTACGAGCCCGAACCCCTTCGGGGACGGTCACGCCGCAGATCGCATCGTGGAGGTGCTTGCGGACAAGGAGTTGGTCCGCTCCCTTGGCAAGCCGCAGTTCTGTGATCTTGAGTTCAAGGAGCCTTGCGATGTCAACTGAGAGCTACTCCGATCTCTTCTCCTGCGCGGGCAAGGTTGCGGTCGTCGTTGGGAGCTCCGGGCTGATCGGTCGCGAGGTGTGCGCCGCCCTGCGAGCCGGGGGGGCCGACGTCTGGGAAGCGGATGTGAGTCATGCTCTCGATGTCCCGCGAGCGATACCGATGGATGTGACCGATGAGATCTCGATCGAGCATGCTCTGGACACCGTTGTGGCGTCAGCTGGCAGGATCGATATCGTGGTGAACTGCGCGTATCCCAGAACGGCTGACTGGGGCGCAGATGTTGATGATGTTGCCATCGAGTCGTGGACGAAGAACCTCGACGCTCAGCTCGGTGGCACCTTCGCGCTCTGCCGGGCAGCAGCGCGGCGCATGAAAGACACGGGAGGCTCCGTTGTCAGCCTGTCGTCGATCTACGGCCTCATCGGGCCGAGCTGGGAAGTCTATGAGGGCACGACGATGACGATGCCCAGCGCGTATTCGGCGATCAAAGCCGGTGTGCTCGGTCTGACTCGATTCTTGGCAACAAGGTATGGATCCTCGGGCATCCGGTTCAATGCCGTCTCACCGGGCGGCGTCTTCGATTCGCAGGCGGAGCGATTCGTTCAGCGGTATGAGGCGCTTACCCCCCTTGGCCGGATGGCTCGGCCTCGTGATGTTGTCGGCGCCATCGTCTTCCTCGCGTCGGATGCCGCATGCTACATCACCGGACAGAACATCGTGGTCGACGGTGGATGGACCACGCGATGACGGCGGTGCCAGAGAGCGTCCTGGTGGTCGGAAGCGGATCCATCGCCCGTCGGCACATCCGCAACCTGCTTGCGCTCGGCGCTTCGCGGGTTGATGTTGTGACCAGGCGAAACGTGGCGGGTGAGGATCCGTTCTCAGACTCGCGGGTACACGTTCTCCCTGAGACTCCGGATACGCATGTGGCAGTTGCCGTAGTCGCCACCGCTACCGACACACACCTAGCGACGGCCCGTGGGCTCGTAGCTGCAGGGACGCACGTGCTGATCGAGAAGCCGCTTGCCGCCGCAGTCACGCCCGACCTGCAACTTCTGGCTGATGAGGCAGAGGCGCGAGGCACGGTCGTAAGGGTTGCATACAACATGCGTCTGCTTCCGGTGATCGAGCGGGTGAAGGCGTTGGTCGCCGATGGCGCGATCGGACGCCCGCTGTTCGCGCGCATCGAGGTGGGGCAGTGGCTGCCGGATTGGCGGCCCGAACGGGACTATCGCGAGTCGTACAGTGTGTCGGCTGAGCGCGGCGGTGGTGTTGCGCTCGATCTCTCCCACGAGGTCGACTACATGATGTTCCTCTTCGGGAGGCCGGAGAACTGGACAGTGCACCACGCCAAGACCGGCCTCCTCGACCTGGACTGCGAGGATGTCTTCGAGGGCATCTACCTCTATCCCATGGGATTCACGTGCAGTGTGCACCTCGACTACCTGGAGCGGACGCCTCGACGGCGCATGCGGGTTGTGGGGTCCACGGGTGAGATCGAGTGCGACATCGTAGGCCGCCGACTGACGGTGCGGAGGGGATCCGCGACCGAGATCAGTGAGAGTCCGGAGATGTTCGACATGTCCGCCACGTATCCAGCCGAGCTCGAGGCGTTTCTCGGGGCCGTTCACGGAGAGCCCACGAACCTTGCCACGCTGGATGATGGTCGAGAGGTTCTCCGCCTGCTTGCGGATCCAGGGGAGGCCGACTGCGATGTATAAGGGCATGAGCGTGCTCTGCGTTATTCCTGCGCGTGCGGGGTCGCGGGGGCTTCCCGGCAAGAACATGAGGCTTCTCGCAGGCAAACCGCTCATCCAATACGCGTTTGAGAATGCCCTGGCATGCACTGAGGTCGATCGCGTGATCTGCTCGACCGACAGTCCTGACGTAGCGGAGCTGGCGAGATCGCTTGGGGTGGATGTTCCGTTTGAGCGACCTGCACGGCTCGCCGAAGACCATGTGGGGACCATCGATGTGCTTCTCCATGCGATGGATCACATTGAGAAGGCCGAGCAGTCGCGCTACGACGTGCTGGTCCTCCTGCATGCGACCGCGCCGCTCTGCGATGTGTCAGATGTTTCGGCCTGCATTCGGTTGCTCGTGTCCAGCGGCTCGGATAGCGTCTTTACGGTGACTCCTGCGCAGCGGAACCCGTACTTCAACATGGTGGAGGCGTCCGACGACGGGACGGTCCACCTCTGCAAGGAGGGCAGCTTCGCTACCAGGCAGAGTGCGCCGCCAGTCTACGACCTTAACTCGGCGGCGTACGCGTGGCCGTGGGACGTGCTCCGGCAGCGCAAGGCCGTGGTCCTCGAGAAGAGCAGGGTCCATGTGATGCCTCGCGAGCGTTCAGTCGATGTCGATGAGGAGCTGGACCTGCAGGTGGCGGAGCTCCTGCTGCGCCGAGAGGCATGACGTTCTAGCTGATCGACAGCCCCATTTTTCGCCGAAGAGCGTTAACCGCAGTGCGCGCCTCATCTCGCTCGGCATCGCCCAGTGCGAACAAGTAGATGAGCGCCCAGTAGCTGGCAACGGCAATGGCGCCCACGATGCCAACAGACAGCAGTGAGTTGGTCAGTCCGAGCGCCAGGGCCAAGCCGGCGATGGCGGCCGGCGCAAGAAGGAATGGATACGTCGGTAGCACAACTCGCCGCAACCATTCGCCCACTGAGAACCCGATGAGTCTCGACATCTGGCGCATATAGATCGGGAATCCGATGTACCCGTGCGCAATGGTCCCGAGGATCACGCCGATCACGCCCAGGTACTGCACGAACACGATGCTGAGAACGACATTGGCGACACTGGCGATCACCGTGTACCACAAGACGAATCTGAGCTTGCCCATTCCACTTACGATGGTGCCCGCAATCGTGATATTCGCGTTCAGCAGCCAGTACGACACGTAGAGTTGCGTGCCTATCGTCATGATCGAGAACTCGGCGTCAGTGAATCCCACATCCCCCAGCCACGCCCGCAGGAATGGGCCCGCCAGGACCATCACCACCACCACGATGGGCGTTATGGCGATCACCGTGTACTTGGTGCCCCGCATGAACAACTCCACGATCAGGTCGTGCCGGTCTTCGGCATCAAGCGCTGAAGCCGTCGGCATCACCGCAGAGGCACTCAAGCCCGCCAGCTGACGCACAAGTGAATGGAGCTTCGAGGCGGATTCGTACAACGTGATGCTCGCGGCGCTGGCGAACACGCCTAGCACCAGGCGGTCCGTCTGCTGGTAGACGAGCACGCCACAGAGCTGCATCACAAAGACGGCACTCGAGAAGCGGAAGATGCGCTTAAGGCGGCACCAGGATGCCCCTGCGAGCGAGACTCGAGCGTCGCCAAGTTCGCGGATCGCCAGGCGAGCGGAGAACACTGACACCGTCAGACCGACTGCGCTGGTTCCCGCAAGCAGGACGAGCGGTCCCTGGTTGGCGAGGACGACCGCCGCGGTCACCGCTATGTTGGTGATTGTGGCGATGATGCCGAGGCGCGCAGTGATGTCATATCGCTGATGGCCAGCGAGCACCGCATTGAACGTGCCGAGCGGCCACGCGAACAGCGAGGTGGCTGCGCCCACGAGGAGCAGGTTCCTTGCGAGGTCGGTGCTGGCGTCAGGCAAGTTGAACAGTGGTAGCCCGAACATCGCGAGTGCGCCGAGTCCCGTTGCCGCGATCACGCCGATCACGCCATAGAAGGCAAGCGCGGTGGACACCGTCTCGGATAGGTCCGCCCGCTCTCCGCGAGCTCTGTGCTCGGCCACGTACTTCACGAGAGAGGCTCCCACACCGAGATCCAGGAGCCCGAAGTAACCGCTGAGCGAACTCACCAGCAGGTAGATGCCGTAATCCGCAGCGCCGAACCTCGTGATGAGGAAGGGCATGAACACGAATGCCGAGAGCATCTGCACGAGTTGCGCGGCAATATTCGCGGCAGTGTTGCGAACGAGTGTGCGCTTGGTAGAGATGGCGAACTCCTTGTGTGGCGGTATCGACGCGGATGCGAGTCTAGCGCACAATCGCCCGCGCACGGACGTGGCGTCATCACCCCGTGATGAGCCACCTGCCGTGCGCTTTGTTATAGTCTGACAGTTGTCATCGTACCTCGCATGCCATGCGTGAGTACGCAGTGTCCGGTGATAAGAAGGCGACCAATCCTCATGGACCATATCTTCGCGGCCATACTCGCAGGCGGCAGCGGTCAGCGCTTCTGGCCGCTCTCACGCGAGCTGAAGCCCAAGCAGCTTCTCTCCATGTTCGGTCAGGAATCGCTCATAGCGCAGGCTGTGCGCCGGGTTCTGCCATTTACCGGCGACGCTGATCATGTCACGATCGTGACCAATGAACGCCTCTTCGATGAGCTCAGGAATCACCTGACGGCGCAAGAAGACCACCGGCTCCATGAGGTCACGTACATCCAGGAGCCTGTCGCCCGAAACACCGCCCCTGCTATCGCGCTTGCCGCTGCCATCTTCGAGGATGAGGACCCGGACGCGATCATGGTGGTGCTGCCGTCGGACCACATCCTTGAGGACGGGCAAGTCTGGGCGGACTGCATCGCGGCGGCCGCAGCTGCCGCGGAGGACGGCTACCTGGTGACAATCGGCATACAGCCGACGCGTCCGGAGACCGGCTACGGGTACATCCTCGCGGCCGATGCCCTGCCGCAGTTCACCAGGGGATCGCTGACGCCCCACGTGGTCGAGCGGTTCATAGAGAAGCCGGACGCAGCGCGTGCTGACCAGTTCGTGAAGAGCGGGCACTACTATTGGAACGCGGGGATATTCGTGATGCGTGCCTCACGGGTCCTCGAGGAGCTCGAGCGCTCGGGTGCGCAGGGCGAGGGGATCGTCGCGGCTGCTCGCTGGATCGCCGCCCGACCGCTAGGCGATCGCAACAGCGACGAGGCTCGCGCCCGCTTCGAGGCCCTCACGCCCGTGTCGATCGATACGGCGGTCATGGAGCGCTCCGACCGGGTGGCGGTGATTCCGGCACCGCTCGCCTGGAGCGACGTGGGCTCGCTCCTTGCGCTAGCCGATGTTGCCGAACCCGATGAGGACGGCAACATGCGCGTTGGTCGTGGCGTGGACATCGCCAGCTCGGATTCGATCGTCTACACCACCGATCGCCTTGTTGCGACGCTCGGGGTGAAGGACCTCATCGTGGTGGACACCTCAGATGCCACACTCGTGCTTGATAAGAACCGGGCCCAGGATGTGCGCCAGGTGGTCGAGGCACTCAAGCTGGCCGGTGCCGAGGAAGTCGTGCAGCCCAAGACCAGCCTTCGGCCATGGGGTAGCTGGACGAGCCTGCTTTCTGCTCCGAGCTACCAAATCAAGATCATCGAAGTGAAGCCCGGCGCCCGACTCAGCTTGCAGAAGCATCACCACCGAAGTGAGCACTGGATCGTGGTGTCCGGAACCGCGATGGTGACGCGAGACGATGAGCACGTGGAGGTGCACGCCAACGAGAGCATCTTCTTGCCCGTGGGTTCGGTCCACCGGCTGGAGAACTGTGGCGTGATGCCGCTCCAGCTCATCGAGGTGCAGGTGGGCGACTACCTTGGAGAAGACGACATCGTGCGCCTTGAGGACGACTACGCGCGCGACAGCAAGTGACCGTGGGAAGGGAATCACTGATGTCCTTCTGGGCCGATAAGCGGGTCTGCGTGACCGGTGGAGCCGGCTTCCTCGGCTCGTTTCTTACCGAGGAGCTTGAGCGCAGGGGCGCTGCGCATATCTTCGTGCCGGAGCACCTGGAGTACGATCTCGTGAAGCGCGAGGACATCCTGCGCATGCTCGACGAGGCGAAGCCCGATGTGGTCATCCACCTTGCGGCCGTCGTCGGTGGCATCGGGGCGAACATGGCGAATCCCGGACGCTACTTCTACGACAACGCGATGATGGGCATCCAGCTCATCGAGGAAGCGCGCAAGGCGGGCGTGGGCAAGTTCGTGGCGCTCGGCACCATCTGCGCGTACCCGAAGTTCGCGCCCATACCGTTTCGCGAGGAGGACCTCTGGAACGGGTATCCCGAGGAGACCAACGCGCCGTACGGTCTGGCCAAGAAGATGATGCTCGTGCAGTGCCAGGCATACCGGCAGCAGTATGGATTCGATGGCATCTTCCTGCTGCCCGTGAACCTTTACGGCCCGCGCGACAACTTCGACCTTGAGAGCAGCCACGTCATCCCCGCGATGATCCGCAAGATGATCGCGGCCCGCGACGCCGGCGAGACGGTCACGCTGTGGGGTGACGGTTCGCCCACGCGTGAGTTCCTGTACGTGGCGGATTGCGCTCGCGCGATCGTGCTCGCCGCCGAGCGCTACAACGGCTCCGAGCCCGTCAACCTGGGCGCTGGCTGGGAGATCTCGATCAAGGACCTCGCTGAAACCATCGCCAAGTACGTGGGCTACACCGGCGATATCGTCTGGGACACGAGCAAGCCCAACGGACAGCCCCGCCGCAAACTCGATGTGAGCCGGGCGAAGGAGTACTTCGGCTTCGAGGCCGAAGTGCCGTTCGACGAAGGCATACGGGCGACAGTGGAGTGGTGGGAAGCGAACCGCGAGGGGTACGATGAGCGGATGGCTGGCCTGAAGTAGTGGACGCCTCTTCGCTCTACAACGAGGAGATCGCTGCGCGATTCGACCGTGAGCAGGACGATCTCGATTCGCTGTGCGCGGATCGAGAACTGGTCACGCGGGAGATCTTCGCGCCCAACGACTGGTACGGCATGGCCTCGGTGCTCAAAGCGTATGCGGGGAGATCGCAGGCCCAGCCGCTCAAAGTGCTGCTTCCGCACGGCGTGTTCTTCAACGATCATCATGTCGCGGAGTTCGAACTGAATTGCGGCTTGCCCGCGGCATTCGTCTACGAGCGCCAGCGGGTCGATCTCTATGCTCGACACGGCCTAGTGTCGATACCTGCAGCCGCCTCGTTCTGCTACGCGAATCGGCTGGTGGGGCCTTCAGCGCAGCAATCGGGCGCCCTGTACTTTCCGGTTCACTCGACTCACTGGCTGACGGTCTCTACCGACTGGGAGACACTGGCTGACGACGCGCTTGCTCTGCAGTCCGACGAGTGTCCGTTGTCGGTGGTGGTCTACTGGCGGGACCTTCTGCTGGGTCACCATCAAGCATTCGTGGATCGCGGATTGCCCGTGGTTTCGGCCGGGCATATGTACGACCGCAGGTTCCTGCTTCGACTCGCGCACCTGCTGCAGTCCTGTGAGCGGGTCTACACCAACGGACTCGGCAGTCACGTCTACTACGCGACACATGTGGGTCGACCCGTTCGCATCATCGAGCGATCATATGAGATCCACGCGGACGAGGTAAGCAGGAAGAGAGACATGCAGACCCTTTCTGACGAGCGTGCCCAAGCGATGCAGCAGACGCGGGCCGCGTTCTCGGTGGATACGTCAGTTGTCACCGAGCAGCAACGCGCGATCGTGGACGCGCTGTTGAGCCCGAGTGAGCTTCTGGAATCCGAGGACCTCTCAGATGTGCTGCGGTGGGCCGAGCGGGTCGATCGTTTCGGCGCCGCGGCTACCGTGGTCATGCCGGCACCGGATGGAGTGGCCAGGCACGCCGGTAGTCCTGGAATCATTCCATCGGCGGCGCGGCGTTCGATACAGGGATTCATGAAAGGGTGTGAACGTGCGGTGCGTCACGCGATCGAGCGCGGTATCCACGCCGCACGGCGTGTCTTTCCCGTTCTTAACCGTGTTCGTCGCCCGGGCCGGAAGTAGCGCTCGCGGGACGCGTATGAACCGTCCTGCTATCCTGGTGCTCGCGTCGACGCCATCGGGTCGAAGGTTCCGTCGCCGTCGATGGCACACGAGCCTATGAAGCGATGATCCACGTGGCACCGCGGCGTGTGTCTGTAGTGGGATGGCGAGGAGCACACCTTTGACTGGCGGCAAGACAGCACTTGTTACCGGCGCATGCGGCTTCCTCGGTTCCCGCATCGCATCTCAGCTTGCCGCGACGGGCTACCGGGTCGTCGGACTGGACCGCGAGACCGGACGGGCGCCCCGGGGCGTAGAGTGCCGGGCGATGTCGTTACCCGATGATGCGCTCGCCGACGTACTGGCGGCCGAGGCGCCATCGCTCGTCGTGCACACTGCCGGACCAGCGTCCGTTGTCGGTTCCGTCGTCGACCCGCTTGCGGACTTCGAGGGCTCGGTGCGCGTCCATGCGCACCTCCTCGACGCGGTACGTCGCAGCGCTCCGGACGCTCGAGTCATCGCACTCTCCAGCGCCGCCGTCTACGGCAATCCGGTGTCGTTGCCGATCGCGGAGAATGCTCCGCTCGCACCGATCTCGCCGTACGGCCATCACAAGGTGATGTGCGAAGTGCTCATGCGCGAGTACGCTGATGTCTACTCCATGAATACATGCGTTCTGCGCATCTTCTCTGCGTACGGCGCCGGACTGCGGCGCCAGCTGCTCTGGGACGTCTGCGAGAAAGCATCTCAGGGCACGGTGCGCCTGTTCGGCACGGGCGAGGAGACTCGGGACTTCATCCACGCCGACGACGTTGCGCGGGCCGTGCTGGTTCTCGCGCACGCCGCTGCCTTTGAGGGCGAAGCGTACAACGCAGCCGCGGGCGTGGAGACGAGTGTCCGGGAACTCGTGACCACGCTCGTGGGCGAGATCGCCCCCGGCGCCCCGATTGAATTCTCGGGCGAGGTGCGCGCCGGCGATCCGCTCCGGTGGCGGGCGGACATCTCGGCGATTCGTGCGCTGGGTTTCGAACCGTCGCTGTCGTTGGATGACGGGCTTGCCGAGTATGCGGCGTGGTACCGGGACGTGACGCGGACGTGAGCGTGCACGCAGGACTCCTGTGGCCGCAGACCGGCTCCCTGTGGGCTGCCGGCAACATGTACTTCGACAACCTGCTCGAGTCAGCCCTGCTCGGTCTTGAGGGCGACGAGCGGATCACGGTGATCGAGCCGGCCCCTCCCGGGGGGACCGACGCGGCTCGCCATCCTGGTGCCGGAGTCGCCACCTACGAGCTCGGCCCCTCGGACTCGCGTCTTGCGGGCCTCGTGCGGACTGCTCGCCAGCGGTTCGGCGTGCCCGAGCGCGCGGTTGCTGCAGCGATCGCCCGCAGCGGCGTGGGCATGGTGTTCGGCGACGCTAATCAGATGGGCCGCTATCGTGTGCCCTGGGTCGGCTGGATCCCGGACTTCCAGCACCGTGAGGCGCCCGAGTACTTCTCGGCGTCAGAGCGAGACGCACGCGACCGGGCCTACGCTCGCATGTCGCGCGATGCGGCGCTCGTGCTGCTCTCGAGCGAGGATGCCCGCAGCCACTTCGAGCGCCTCTCACCCGAACATGCGGACAAAGCGCGCGTAGCGTCGTTCGTGTCGCTCATGGCAGCGGACGTGTTCGCTCAAGACGCCTCGTCCGTGGCCATCCGATACGGCATCACCGGCCCGTTCGTGGTCGTCCCCAACCAGTGGTGGCGGCACAAGAACCACGAGGCCGCCATTCGTGCTGCCGCGATCTTGCGCGAGCGCGGCTCGGATATCACCTGGGTGTTCACCGGTGCGCTCGCGGACTACCGGGACCCAACGCACATCTCGACGCTTCTGCAGCTGATCGCTCAGCTCGGCGTGTCGAAGCATGTCATCGTCCTCGGCATGCTCCCCAGAGACGACCAGTTGCAGCTCATGCGTGCGGCCGAGATGGTCGTGCAGCCATCGCTATTTGAAGGCTGGAGCACGGTCGTTGAGGATGCCAAGACGCTCGGTCAGCGCATCGTGGTCTCCGATCTGCCCGTTCATCGCGAGCAGGAGCCTGGTGCGGCGCTGTTCTTCGATCCGCACTCGCCCGAGCAGCTCGCCGATGCGGTCGCCGCGATGCTCGACGGTGCGTGCCAGCGCCCCGACGAGGAAACCGCGCGCCGGGCGTCGATCGATCGGGCGCGCATTTTCGGCCGCCGGTTCCTCGACATCTGCACCGAGGCTGCGGGGCATCGCTGATGGCTGAGCTGTCGTCGCGGGCAGGGTACCCTCTTGTGTCGGTCCTCACCCCTTCGTACAACCAGGGGCGTTGGCTGGCGGACAACCTCCATTCAGTGGCCGTTCAGACGTACCCCCATATCGAGCACATCGTGATGGATGGCGGTTCCACCGATGAGAGCGTGGCCGTGCTCGAGGTCGCCGATCCTCCGGTCGTCTGGCGCAGTGAGCCCGACAACGGACAGCCGCATGCACTCAACAAGGCCTTCGCGGCGTCCAGCGGGGAGATCATCGGCTGGCTCAACTCTGACGATGCGTTCTACGACGCGCGCGTCGTCGCCGATGTCGTGGACTACTTCGAGCGACATACGGACGTCGATGTGGTCTATGGGCATGCCGCCCGCATCACGGCCGACGGACGCATCGTCTACTTCGTGTGGGTCCCGCCGTTCAGCTACGGCTTGATGAAGATGCTTTGCTTCCTCATCCAGCCGGCGGTGTTCTTGCGCCGAAGCGCGCTCGAGGGGCTGTTCATCGATGAGTCCTACCAGTTTGCGATGGACTGGGAGCTGTGGCTCCGCATCGGACGCACGCACCGGTTCGCGCGTATGAATCGCGTGCTGGCGATCGACCGGCTGCAGCCGGACCGGAAGATGAAGACGTGGCTGCCGGTTCTCGAGGAGAACCGAGTACGCCTCGGTGAGGCGTACGGAGTGCACATGCCGTGGTACTACAACCTGGTTGAGCGTCTTTACTACCTGTGCACGCGACTCGGCGGCGGACGCTTCGCGTTTGAGGTGCCCGGCGACCTTGCGTTCACCGGGCGGCAGGATTCCAGGGCGACGATCTTCAAGCGGCAGGTGTTCTCACGAAAGGCGAAATGGCCAGCTGAGTTCAAGTGAGCGAGAATGCAGCCCCGAAGACCCACGCGGGTCGGGCACCCGTTCCCGTGATCCTCGTCTCGACGCCGCTCGTCTGACCGCTGCTGATGTCGGCGCCGGCGTGGCCCGGAATCTGACGGGATGGTGAACGGTGGTGAACGGAAGCTGGCTTCCGACTCCACGTAGAGGGCGTTGCTGGTATCCTGCTGGGGTGTATGACCATCGGATTGGATTGGATCTCACTGTGACCAAGCGCGCACTCATCACCGGCATCACCGGCCAGGACGGCTCCTATCTGGCAGAGCTGCTGCTCGACAAAGGCTATGAGGTCTTTGGCCTCGTCCGCCGAGCCTCCACGGGTTCTTTCGAGCGTATCGACCACCTGCTGCACAAGGTGACGTTGATCTCCGGCGACATGAGCGACCAGGCCTCTCTCATCGATGCGATGCGCCAGTCGCAGCCCGACGAGGTCTACAACCTTGCGGCACAGTCGTTCGTGGCCGACTCCTGGAAGCAGTCCGAGTACACCGGTGACGTGGACGCGCTTGGTGTCACACGTCTGCTCGAGGCGATTCGCCGTGAGAAGCCCGATGCGCGCTTCTACCAGGCGTCATCCTCCGAGATGTTCGGCAAGGTGCGCGAGACGCCGCAGACCGAGAACACTCCGTTCCACCCGCGCTCACCGTACGGCGTCGCCAAGGTCTACGGCTACTACATCACGCTCAACTACCGCGAGAGCTTCGACATCCACGCGAGCAACGGCATCCTGTTCAACCACGAGTCGCCGCGACGGGGCCTCGAGTTCGTGACCCGCAAGATCACCGATGGCGTGGCGCGCATCAAGCTGGGCATGGAGTCGGAGCTCAGGCTCGGCAATCTGGACGCATCGCGCGACTGGGGCTATGCCGGCGACTACGTCGAGATGATGTGGCGCATGTTGCAGCAAGATGAGCCGGACGACTTCGTGGTGGCAAGCGGCGAGACGCACACCGTTCGGGAGTTCTGTGAGATCGCGTTCGGGCGGGTCGGTCTCGAGTATGAGAAGTATGTGGTCACCGATGAGCGCTTCATGCGTCCGGCCGAGGTGGACCTGCTTCACGGCGACTCGAGCAAGGCGCGAGAGAAGCTCGGCTGGGTGCCGAAGGTCAATTTCCGCGACCTCGTGGAGATGATGGTCGACTCGGACATGGCCCGGCTGTCCCGCTAGGGACACCGGCGGGAACACGGTCAGATGGTCAAGCGCGCACTCATCACCGGCATCGCCGGGCAGGATGGCACCTACCTGAGCGAGTTCTTGCTCGGCAAGGGCTACGAGGTCTTCGGCGTGCTCGGCCCGTGCCCCGGCGCGTTTGTGGAGTGGGCCAAGCAGTACGGGGGGCGTCTGCATGCCATCGAGGCGGACCTGACCGACATGACGTCAGTGCTCGCCGCGGTGGAGTCATCAGCGCCTGCCGAGGTCTACAACTTTGCCGCGCAATCATCGGTGGGCGAGTCGTGGGCAGATGCGATAGCGACCACCGAAGTGAACGCGGTCGGCGTTCTCCGGCTGCTTGAGGCGGTGCGTACGCTCGCTCCCGATGCGCGCGTGTTCCAGGCATCATCGGCCGACATGTTCGGCAACGCCACAGAGATGCCGCAGACCGAGGCCACGCCGATCCGCCCGCAGTCGCCGTATGCGGTGGCAAAGGCCTACGGCTTCCACATCGTTGGCAACTACCGCGACTCGTATGGGTTGCACGCCAGCAACGGCATCATGTTCAATCACGAGTCTCCCCTGCGGGGCACCTCGTTCGTGACCCGCAAGATCACCGATGGCGTGGCGCGCATCAAGCTCGGGCTTGCGACGGAACTGCGACTCGGCAATCTCGACGCGCAGCGTGACTGGGGCTTCGCGGGCGACTATGTTGAAGCGATGTGGCTCATGCTGCAGCAGGAGCGCCCCGGGGACTACGTGATCGCAAGCGGGGAGACCCACTCGGTGCGTGAGTTCTGTGCGGCCGCGTTCGCCGCGGCGGACCTCGACTATCGCGACTACGTCACGATCGACCCTGCGCTCTTCCGCCCGATCGACGTCAACGTGCTGTACGGTGACCCGACCAAGGCGCGCACGGTGCTCGGCTGGGAGCCGAAAGTGACCTTCCTGGGTCTCGTTGAGATGATGGTCGAGGCGGACCTGGCGCGACTTCAGTCTTCCGGCGAATAGACGGTTGCGATGTCTGACTTGCGCGAAGCTGATGCTGCCGCAAACCGTGCTTCTACCGACGAGTTGCTCCGTGACCATCCGCTCGCACCGGCCACCCGGCGCGCCATCGCCGGGTTCAGGCTCCGGGCGCTTCTTCGACGCTTCCCGCCGACCGCCGCGCTGCTGCGGTCGGCGCGTCGCCTGAGGGGCGACAGCCGATGAGGATCGCCTGGGTGACGCCGCTGGCCCGCGGCAGCGGCATCTCGAAGTACTCGCTCGCCGTCGTGCCCGCGCTCGCCCGGCTGGTGGACCTGGAAGTGTGGGCACCCGTGACGGGCGACGACTACCCCTGTCCGGCCGCGCCCGTACGCAACCTTGTGGCCGACGAGGCGACGGAGGACGCGCTGCAAGCGTACGACCATGTGGTCTTCAGTGCCGGCAACAACCCCGCGTTCCACACCGAGATCCACCGGTTGTCGGAGCGCGTCTCGGGCATCGTGGTCGTCCATGACAAGCGGATGAGCGGCTTCTTCCACGACCTGTGGGCCGTGCACGGTCGCGACCCTGCCCGGTATGCGGCGATGATGCGCTACTACTACGGCCGGCCGGGGGAAGAGGCGGCGCGCGAGATCTTGGCCGGGAGAGCGGGCGTGGACACCTACGACGCGTTCCCGCTCGTCGAGCCGGCGCTTTGGAACGCCACCGGGATCGTGGTCCACTCGGTTGAGGCCGCTGGCATCGTCGGCAGGTACGGCGAGTCCGTCCCGGTCGCCACACTCGGCCTGCCGTTCGATCCTTCGGCCATGCGCGAGGCTGCCTCGATGCCGTCTCGCGAGCAGCTTGTGGCGGGTGATGAGCGCGTGCTGCTGGTCTCCAGCGGCGGAGTATTCGAGCAAAAGCGGCTCGACAGTGTGATACGCGCGATCGCGGCTGAGCCGAGATTGCGGGATGTGGCCCTGCTCGCGATCGTGGGTGGGGGTCGTGACAGCTACCTCGACGCGCTCGCGCGTCTCGCAACCGACCTCGGAATCGCCGACTCGGTGAGGATCACCGGCCGCGTCGACGACGCCACCATGTACGGATGGATCGCAGCGGCCGACATCGCGGTGAACCTGCGTTACCCCTCGATGGAGTCATCGAGTCTGTCGCTCGTCGAGCAGATGTATCTCGGCGTGCCTGTTGTGGTCACCGACACAAGTTATTACTCGGAGCTTCCCGCCGATGTGGCGCTCAAGGTCCCTGTGGCCACTGAGGCGGACGACCTCAGGCGGGCGCTCATCACGCTGGTTGAAGACGGTGCGCTTCGCGCGCGCATGGGTGCGGCGGCTGCCGACTACGCCCGCAGGCGTCACGACCCCGTCGCGTATGCGCGACGCATAGCCGAGTTCGCGGTGAACGTACGTGCCCGGAGAGGCGAGTCGTCATGAGCATGCCGCTTGTTTCCGTGCTGACGCCTTCGTACAACCAGGCAAGGTGGCTCACGGAGAACATCGCGTCTGTGGAGGCACAGACCTACGAGCGGATCGAGCACATCGTCATGGATGGCGGATCGACGGACGAGAGCGCGGTGATACTGCGCGCGGCCGGAACGTCGGTGATGTGGACCAGCGAACGCGATCGCGGGCAGAGTCACGCGCTCAACAAGGCGTACGAGCTCGCCCAGGGTGAGATCATCGGCTGGCTGAACTCGGATGACGCGTACTGGGACCGGGATGTTGTGAGTGACGTGGTGAAGTACTTCACAACGCACACGGAGGTCGACGTGGTGTTCGGGCATGCCGCCTACGTGAACGAGGAAGGGTTGATCCTTCACTTCTTCCGCATGCCGCCGTACGGCAAGGGAGAGTTGTTACGCCGCTACAACTACATCATTCAGCCGGCGGTGTTCGTGCGTCGCCGAGCGCTCGGCGCGGTTTTGGTCGACGAGTCGTTCCACTTCGCGATGGACTACGAGCTGTGGCTTCGGCTCGCGGCCAAGGGCATCAAGTTCGGCCGCATCGATCGCGTCTTGGCCATCGACCGGGCGCAGCCTGCTCGCAAGTCGATGAACATCCTGCACGTGCTCGAGGAAGACATGGGACGGCTGCGTGAGAAGTACGGCGTTGCCGGATCGAAGGGGTCGCGGCTGCTTGCCGCAGCGCACGCCGTATGGTGCCGTTTCGCCGGTCTGCCGCTCGTATGGAAGATGCCCGAGCGCCTGGCGTTCAGTGGCCGCATCGACGGCAGGTGGAGCGTCGTGAAGCGGCAGTGCTTCACGCGTCGGCGGAACATGCGGGTTGGGGCGTAGCGACGTGAGAGGCCGCGATCAGAAGATCGATGCGCTCAAGTGTCTCGCCATCGTGCTGGTCGTGATCGGCCATGCCATCGTTTACAACAGTCTCTTCAGTGAACCTTCGCCCACGCGCGTGATGATCGGCACTCAGTGGATCGAACGTGCGGCGCTCGACTCCATCTGGCTGAACGTCGTCTACAGCTTCCACATGCCGCTATTCGCATTCCTGTCGGCGTACGTGCTCTTCGGGCGAGAACGTTCGCCGCTAAGACTCGTGGGGAAGCGCGCGCTTGGACTCATGTTGCCGTTCGTGGTGTGGACCACTGTCACCTATCTGATCGGTGCTTCTCGCACCTGGGCAGGGCTTCTCGATTTCGTAGGCCATGCGCTGCTGTACCCGCAGACGCCGGGCGCGCCGTGGTTCCTATACGCACTGTTCGGCTGCTTCGTGATCTTCGCAATCATCCGGGCTGCCCGTGGTCGTGATCGGGCGCTACTCGTGAGTGCGGTCATCGTGGCCTCGCTCATAGTGGTGCCGATTCCGCAGGGTGACATCTTCGGCGTATTCGACATTGCATGGCTCTATCCGTTCTTCGTGATGGGGTATCTGTTCGCGAAACACGCGGAGCGCATCGCCGAGCGCCGTCGCACGCTCCTTATCGGTGGGGTGCTCGTGTGGGCCGCGCTCCTGCCGGTCATCTGGCCAGTGCTCGTTCCCGAAGTGAACTGGTGGTATCCAGCGCTTCGTGAGTGGCTGCATGCGCACGGCCTGATCGGTGGCGTGGTTGCGCTCTATGCCGCGCGCTACCTGTGCGCGGCCGCCGCGGTGACTGCGGTCTTTCACCTCTACGATCACGTGCGGGGCAGCTTCCTCTCCTGGCAGGCGTGGGTCGGCAGACGCACACTCGGCATCTATGTCACCCAGCCGATCATTCTCGCGTTCGCCTCAGCGCACATCAGCAGGAACGCCCTGGTGCTTGCGGTGTTCACGCTCGCGGCGTCTCTCGCGGCGACGCTCACACTCGAACAGACTCGGTTCACACGCCTCGTCTTCCTCGGCCAGGCACGGAGCCGGTCACGTCAACCGGCTGTCGAGTAGAATCGCTGCATGGCAACCATCGGCATCGACGTCACCGCGCTCTCCACGCCCGCATCGGGCGGTATTGGCACGTCGCAGTATCAGACGATGCTCGCGCTGGCCGCGCTCGATACGCCACACCGCTTCATCATGTACGCGGCCCAGCCACCGCTCGTCCCGTTCACGGATCGGCCGCTGGATGTCGACTGGCCGCTTCGGCTCGGCAGGGGGATCACCGCGCGGAGCAACATCCTATGGATGCAGACCGGGGCGAATCGGTTGCTCGCCGAGGACCGCGTCGACTTGGTGTGGAGTCCACGCCACCTGCTGCCGCTGCGCGCGCGGAGCGTCGCGAAGGTGGCGACCATCCAGGACTTCTGGCACCTACACTATCCGGAGCAGCAGCCGTTGGTGAATCGCACGCTCAACGCGCACCTCATCGGCCGCATCCTGCGAGACGCCGATCACATCGTGACCACGTCGCAGGCGACGGCGGACGACGCGTTCGCGCACTACCACGTCGCGCCAGAACGGCTGACGGTGGTGCCGCTTGGCGTTGACGCCTCGGCCTTCAAGGCCGCTCCCGCGGAGCGCATCGACGACGTCCGCGGGCGTCTGGGTCTCGTGCGCCCCTACCTGCTTTCGCTCGACGTGTTCAACCCACGCAAGAACTTCGACACCGTGCTGACGGCGTTCGCGGGGCTACCTGCCAGCGTGCGCGCCGGCCTCGACGTGGTCGGTGTCGGGCGTCGCCGGGCAACCGCCTCAGGCTCCGATCCGCTGACGGTCGCGACCGCGCTCGGCATCGCCGGGCACGTGCGCGTGCTTGACGATGTGGGATTCGGGGACCTCGTCGCGCTGTACTCGGGGGCGCTCGCCTTCGTCTACCCCAGCGTGTACGAAGGCTTCGGCATGCCGGTGCTCGAAGCAATGGCGTGCGGCGTCCCCGTGATCACGTCGAATCGCTCCTCACTGCCCGAGGTGGCCGGTGATGCCGCGATCCTGGTCGATCCCGAGAGCCCTCAGGAGCTGGCGCTCGCGATCGCGCGCATGGTGGGCGACCCCACCGCCGCGGCCAGCCTCGCCGAGCGGGGTGCTGTGCGGGCCGGGGAGTTCACCTGGCGGCGCACTGCCGAGGGTATGCTTGCGGTGTTCGATTCCAGCCTTGGGAGGCGACGCTGATGCGCGTACTGCTCGACTGCCGCATGGCCTCATGGACGGGCGTGGGGCGCTACACGCGCGGTCTCGCTGGCGCGCTCGGTGGACGCGAGGACATCGAGCTCGTGGAGTTGGTGGCTCCCGGCGAGGAGCCAACGACCCCGGGTGGCGAGTCGTACGAGAGCGCCGGACATCCCTTCTCGCCCGGGGGCGCCCGCACCTTCGCCCGCGCGCTTCGCGAAGTGCAGGCAGACATCGTGCACTGCGCGCACTTCCCGACGCCGTTTCCCATGCCACATCCGCTTGTGGTGACCGTACACGACTTCATCCCGCTCTCCGTTGCGGGCGTGATGCCGTCGTCCGCACGCCGGCTCGCATACCGCCTGATGATCCGCCGAGCCATACGCGGTGCCGATCGCATCATCACGCTGTCAGAACACAGCGCCCGCGCGACGCGCGAGTTCTACGCACCGGCCGGCGGCCGCATCAGCGTCACGCCGGCTGCCGCCGACGACTTCGCGGCGGGGGAGATCGGCGCCCTGCCGCCGGTGGTCGCCGGTCTCGGCCGCTACGTGTTCGGCTTCGGCAACACGCGCCCGCACAAGCGCCTCGACGTGCTGCTGCGGGCCTGGGCGTCCGCCGAGCCCTCGCTTCCTGCCGATGTCGCGCTTGTGCTTACCGGCGACGAACCCGAGGGCTTCGTGAATGCTGCGATCGGAGACCTGCCGCGTCCCGCGAGAATCATCTGGCTCGGCCGAACCGACGATGAGACGCTGCGCGCGTTGTACGCACGCGCCACCGCGTTCGTCTTTCCCTCGAGCCACGAGGGCTTCGGTCTGCCGCCGCTTGAGGCGATGATGTTCGGCGCGCCGGTCATCTGCTCGGATGCCGCGTCGCTTCCGGAAGTCGTGGGGAACGCCGCGCTCCTCGTGCCTCCGTTGGACGTGGGCGCACTCGCCAATGCCATCACGCGCCTGGTCACCGATCCCGCCTTCGCCGGCGACCTCGCGGAGCGTGGTCGCGTACGCGCTATGGGCTTCACCTGGACGCGTACAGCCGAGTTGACCACTGCCGTCTATCAGCAGGTACTCACGTCACGCTACTGAGCACGCGTTCGGCCCCGGCGGCTGGAGTGCTGTCTGGTGTGGCACAATACAGGTAGTGGCGCAGGGATCACATGGCGTCATAATCCCCGACGCGAGGAGGACGCATGACCACGGATATCCGCTTCGGCACCGACGGTTGGCGTGCCGTGATCGGCGCCGACTTCACGTACCAGAACCTGCGCCGCGTGGCCGATGCGGCCGCACGCGTGATCGCGGCTGAGAACCCGGGCGGCCTCGTGCTCGTGGGGTACGACACGCGCTTCGAGGCGGACAGCTTCGCCCGTGCCGCGGCAGACGTGCTCGCCGCGCGCGGCCTGCGCGTGCGACTGTCGGACCGCTATCTGCCCACGCCAGCGCTGTGCTGGGCGGTCGCGCACGATGCCGAGGCGATCGCCGGCGTGATGCTCACGGCGAGCCACAATCCCGCGCCGTACCTCGGCTTCAAGCTTCGCATGGCCGACGGCGGCGCGAGCCCCAAGAGCTTCACCGACCGTGTGGAGGCCGAGCTTGCGGCCGAAGCGCCCGTGCACGACGACGCCGCCGCCGCGCGCGTGGAGACCGCCGACCTGGTCGGCCCGTACCTCGAGGCGCTGCGCGCGATGGTCGATCCCGGCCTCATCGCAAAGGCGGGTCTCCGTGTGGCGGTCGACCCGCTGTACGGCGCAGGCCAGACCTACCTCGCCGAAACGCTCCGCTCCTTCGGCGTGGAAGTCGCCGAGCTGCATGGCGAGCGGAACCCCGGCTTTGGCGGGCTGCACCCCGAGCCGATCCCGCCGCATATCGCCGAGGTGCAGGAGTACGTGCGCGAGCACGGCCTTGACGCCGCGTTCATCACCGATGGCGACGCCGACCGCATCGGTGCGGCGGACAGCAACGGCGTGTTCGTGAACCCACACCGCATCATCGCGCTTGTGGCACGCCACCTCGTGGAGGACCGCGGCATGAGCGGCCGCATCGTGAAGACCCTCTCCACCAGCGTGCTTGTGGACCGGCTGGCGGCCCATCTCGGCAGCAAGGTCACCACCACGCCCGTCGGCTTCAAGTGGATCTACGAGGAGATGCTCAAAGGTGACGTGCTCATCGGTGGCGAGGAGAGCGGCGGCATCGGCGTCCCCACACACGTGCGCGAACGCGACGGTCTCCTGATGGCGTTGCTGCTGGCCGAGATGATGGGGCAGCGCGGCATGGGTCTTGGCGATCTCGTGGCCGACCTGCTTGAGACGGTCGGTACGATGGAGTACGGCCGCACGGACCTCAAGCTCGAACCGGCGGTGATGGACCGCTTCCGCGCGGCGATGCCCACGCTTGCGCCGCCGGTGCTTGCCGGCCTGGAGGTGCGCGAGATCATCCGTGCCGACGGCATCAAGTTCCTCCTGCCCGATGACGCCTGGCTTCTGCTGCGCACCTCGGGCACCGAGCCGCTCGTGCGCGTGTACGCCGAGGCCGCTGACTTTGCGAGAGTCGACGCGCTGCTGGCCGCTGGCCGTATGCTCGTCGACGGCGTATAGCCCCACCGGGGACGGAGCGCGCATGCGTATCACGATGCTCAACAAGTATTACCCGCCGCATCTCGGCGGGATCGAGTACCACATGCGCGATCTCGCAACCGCCTTGTCGGCGCGCGGCCACGATGTGCATGCGATCGTGGCCAACGAGGGCCGCGAGCTGGTGGCCGACGCGCTCGACGGCGTGCGGGTGACGCGTCTGCCACGGGCCTTCGCTTACGCCTCCACGCCGGTCGCCTTCGACATGCGGCGCGCCATAGCCGACGATGCCGTTCGGCTCGGCGGCCCCGACGTGTTCCACCTGCACTTCCCGTACCCGTGGGGCGAGGCTTCGTGGCTTGCGGCGTGTGGCAGTGGCGGTTCGCGCGCGAACCGGTGCCGTCTCGTCCCCTCCGTGCTCACCTATCACAGCGACATCGTGCGCCAGCGCTTCCTTGGCGCCGCCTACGCCCCCGTCCTGCGCCGCGTGCTCGACCGTATCGACCTCATCATCGCGTCGTCCCCCGACATGCTCGAGCACAGCGAGCACCTCTCGCGAGTGGCCGACAAGTGTCGCATCGTGCCCTTCGGTATACACGTCGAGCGGTTCGCCGCCACGCCGGAGCGCACCGCCCGTGCCTGCGAGCTGCGCGAGCGCCACACGCCGTCGCGGGGGCAGCGTCCGGTCGTGCTGTTCGTGGGCCGGCTCATCTACTACAAGGGCGCCGATGTGCTCGTGCGCGCGATGGCCGAGGTCGACGCAGACCTCGTCATGATCGGCCGCGGACCGCTCCGCCCCGAGCTCGACGCGCTCATCGAGAGCCTCGGCATCACGGACCGTGTGACGTTCGTGGAGCATGCCGAAGATGACGACCTCGCCGCCTGGTATCACGCGGCCGACGTGTTCTGCCTGCCGAGCGTGGCCCGCTCCGAGGCGTTCGGTCTGGTGCAGCTCGAGGCGCACGCCGCGGGCACGCCGGTGATCTCGACGCGGCTCACCACGGGCGTGCCGTTCGTGAACGCCCACGGCGTCACCGGACTCACGGTCCCGCCCGGCGATGTGATCGAGCTGGCCCGCGCGTTGCACACGCTCGTGACCGACGACGCGCTTCGCGCCCGCCTCGGCGCGCAGGCGGCCGAGCGTGCCGCACGCGACTTCACGATCGACCGGATGGTGTCCGACACCGAGGCGGCCTACGATGAGGCCCGAAAGGGTGGTGCGTAGGTGTCACGGCGCGGCTTTATCGTACTCTCGGTGGTGCTCGACGCGATGCTCGTGAACGCGAGCATCATCGCCGCGTTCTTCCTGCGTTTCGGTGGCGAGCTGCCCGAGTTCAACTTCGGCGCGTACGTGGGGCTGTGGCCGCTCATCACGGTGATCTACCTCGCCGCTGGTTACATCTACGGTCTCTACGAGCCCGAGCGCATCGAGGGCGCGTGGGAGGTCGTGCGCACCACGTTCCTGGCGGTCACGCTCGGCACGGTGCTGTTGGCAGCCGTCGCGTTCTTCGCCGGTCCTCGCTTCTTCAGCTTCTCGCGTCTGGCGATCGTGATCGGTTGGGCGCTGTCCTTCGTGCTGCTCGTAGGATGGCGTGTTGCGATCCTCAGGCTCACGTCCATCCGCTGGCCCGAGCAGCGCGTGCTCGTGGTGGGCACCACGGAGCTCGCCTGCGACCTCGCCCGCGAGATCGAGCAGCGTCACAGCTGGGGCTATCACGTCGTAGGCATGATCGCGCATGACGCCACGGAGCGTGAGGCGACCCGTGCGTGCGCAGTGCCGGTTCTCGGCACGGTTGCCGACGTCGCGGGCATCGTGGAGTCGCAGGGCGTCACCCGCGTGATCGTTGCCAGCCCCGTCTCGCTTCGCGAGCTCATCGAGGAGATGGCCATCGGCAACGAGACCGACGTGCGCGTGGAGGTGATCCCGGACCTTTACGAGATCCTCATCGGCAGGCTCGACAGCACCATCGCCGACATCCCGCTCATGGAGCTCACCCGGCAGTCCGCTCCGGCGTGGTATGCAAGCGCCAAGCGGTTGGCCGACATCGTCCTCTCGCTCGCGGTCATCGTGGTGCTGAGCCCGGTGCTGCTGCTTGCCGCGCTCGGCAGCCTCATCACGATGGGCTGGCCGATCCTGTACTCGCAGGAGCGAGTGGGGAAGGACATGCATCCCTTCCGTGTCTACAAGTTCCGCACGATGGTTCGTGATGCCGAGGCGCACTCTGGTCCCGTGCTTGCCGAAGAGGACGACCCGCGCATCACACCCTTCGGCCGCTTCTTGCGCACGTATCGCATCGATGAGTTGCCACAGATCTTCAATATCCTGCTCGGCCAGATGAGCTTCGTGGGTCCACGCCCCGAGCGGCCGTTCTTCGTAGAACAGCACCTGCGCGAGATCCCGGGGTATCGCGAGCGGTTCAGGATCAAGCCGGGTGTGACCGGCCTTGCGCAGGTCAGCGGAGGGTATGCGACAACGCCCGACCGTAAGCTGAAGTTCGACCTCATCTACCTGTATCATCAGACGGTGCTCATGGACGTACGGATCATGGCCGAGACGGTGCGCGTTGTGCTCACCGGACGCGGAGCACGATAGGAGAACGCGTGGCAAAGAAGCACAAGCAGCACCCATCGGCCAGCGGGGCGACGAACAGCGGAGTCAGGGTAGGGGCGGCGTCGGTCGGCACCGGAGCCATGGACGTGTGGGACCGCATCGCCTGGGTGTGCCTCCATACGCTCGTTGTGCTGATACCGGTGGCGATGTCCAACCTGGGCCCGCTCAGCCCGAACGGGCTGCCGCTGACGTTCGACCAGTTCGACATCCTGAAGGTCTTCCTCCAGCGTGGGCTGATGCTCATCGCGTTCGGTTCCTGGGCGCTCGGGATCCTGTTGCGCGGCGGCAAGGTCCGCACCACGCGCGTCGGGTGGGTCGTGCTGGCGTTCCTCGTCTGGGTCTTCATCACGACCCTGACATCCGTGCATGTGCCCACCGCGGTGTTCGGCAAGTATCGCCGCTTCGAGGGGCTGCTGTCGTTCATCACGTACGCGTCGGTGATGTTCACGGCGTTCCAGCTTGCGGATCGCGCGTCGCGCATCCGCTCGCTTGCGCGCTCGCTGGCCATCGGCGGCTTCATCGTGTCCGGGTACGGCGTGCTGCAGGTCATCGGCACGATCGACATCGGACTCGCGCGCGTGCTGTTGCCCGTGAGCGTCCTGCTTGCTGCCGGGCTGCCGATCGCGTTGGCCGCTCTCGCGCTCATGAAGCTCCACGGCGACCGGCAGGCGCAGATGGCTGCGTATATCGGTGCGGGCATCGCGGCCGTGGCGGGCGTGTTCATCGCTGCGGGGCTCTCGCAGAACATCGACCTGGCGGTGCAGTCGGGCAGCACCCTCGTGAGCCTCGACCCCGTGCGCTGGGGCAATCTTCCGTTCGAGACGAATCGGGCGTTCTCCACCTTCGGGAACCCCGACCTGCTCGGCGGCTACCTGATCTTCCCGTGGGCGGTCACGATCGGTCTCGCGCTTTCCGAGGACCACCGTCTGTGGCGCGTCATCTACTGGGTGTTCACGCTGTTCAACGCGTTCGTGGGCGTGACCTCGTATGTCCGTGGCGCGTGGATCGGCGCCACGGTCTCGCTCGGGCTGCTCGTGTTCGCGTTCATGCGTCTGCGCGCCGGCACCGGGACGCGGCTCTCTCGCATCGATCAGGTCTTCATCGGCGGCGGGGCCGTCACGGTGGCCGCGGTTGCGATCGCAAGCTCGCTCCGGCCCGACGCGGTGCGCAACGTGCTCACACGTGTGGTCTCCATCTTCCAGTTCGATCAGGGCAGCGCGCTCACGCGGTTCCAGATCTGGGAGGCGGCGCGTGCCGCCATCGCCGAGAAGCCGATCATTGGGTGGGGCGCCGACACGTTCCGGCTGCTGTTCCCGATGTTCAAGCCCGCCGAGTACGTCGCCGCAGCCGGCTACCTGTCTGTTGCGGACAACGTGCACAACTACCCGCTCCAACTCACGAGCGGCATCGGCATTCCCGGCACGCTCCTGATGTACGGGCTCATCACCTGGGTGCTGATCCGCTCAGCGCGTACGGTGTTCGCGCGCGGAGCGGGCATGTCGCGGATGCTTCTGGCGGCGGTATGGGCCGCTGTCGTCGGGTACGTGGTGCACCTGATGTTCGGCCTGTCGGTCACCGGGTCAACGATCTTCCTGTGGCTCTCGATGGGGCTGCTGCTCAGCCTGAGCGCCACCGAGCGTCGTGTCGAGGCGCCGAAGTGGGGTCTGATCGCGTCCGCCGTCGTGGTCGCACTCGTGCTGATCGCAGGCGTGGCGAACATCCGCTTCGTCATGGCCGACAACGCATACCTCAAGGGTCGGCTCGTCTCGCAGGGCGTCGAGCGGGTCGACCTGATCGATCGCGCCATCGAGCTCAATCCATACAACGACATGTACCGCCTGGAGCGCGGTGTGGCGTGGCAGGACCTCTTCCGGGCGAGCGCGCAAGCGTACGCCCAGTCGGTGGCCTCCGGCACGCCGAACGACCAGGCACGCTCGGCCGCCGAGCAGACTCTGGGCAACGCGATCGCCGCGTACGACGATATGATCGAGTTCGTGCCGGAGGAGTACGACACTTACGTGTTCTATGCGAATCTCTACAACGAGGCGGGAACCTACCTGGACACGGCGTACTACTCCAAGGCGATCGAGATCGCTCAACTGGGTGTGGAGGTCGAGCCGTTCGGGCCCGCGGTCCGGGTGCAGCTCGCATCGGCCGCGCTCTCCCTCGGTCAGATCGACCTGGCCATCGAGCACCTGGAGATGGCCACCGGCCTGGACCCCAAGTTCATACAGGCCTACAACACGCTCGGTGACGCATACCGGATGGCGGGACGCGCAGCGGATGCCCGTGAGGCGTACGAGTACGTGCTGCAGCGCTCGCCTGGTGACGCGATCGCCACGGCGGGTCTCGCGGCGCTCGAGTCGACCGCGACGACCGCACCGTAGGCCGGAAACGCGAGAGGAGCACGGGTGGTTCGTTCACGGGGGGCGACCCCTGACGACAGCGCGGCGCTGGCGACGCCGGAGGATCTCGTGCCGGCGTGGCTGGCCGCGCTGGTCCTCGTCCTGCTGCTGGCTATCGCTGTTCTCGCGGGGTATCTGATCCGTGGCCTGTTGGTGGATGACGGTCCGGCCGAACCGGCCGAGATGGCTGTGAGCGAGTGGCAGGAGCAGGTCGCCCAGGACCCCGACGATCCCGACGCCCTGTTGGGCCTGGCGTACGCGATGCAGCAAGATGGCGACCTCGAAGGCGCGCTTGCGGGCTACGAGCGCGTGCTCGGGATCGATCCCGCGAACCAGGGCGCCCTCTACAACAAGGGTGCCGTCCTTCTCGCGCTCGACCGCGGCAAGGAGGCCGAGGCCGTGCTTTGGGACGTGCTCGAGGTCGCGCCCGACCACGTGCTGGCCGCGAAGTCGCTCGGCGAGTACTACATCGGCCAGAAGCACTACAAGTCGGCACTCACCGCGCTCGAGCCGGTAGCCGAGGCGCGGCCCGAGTTTGCGGACCTGCAGTACCTCTCGGGGTACTCCTGCGAACAGCTCGGCCTGCGCGACCCTGCCATCGCCTACTATCGCAAGGCGCTGGAGTATGTTCCGGACCACGTCGGGTCCCGCGAGGGCCTGGATCGCCTGGGAGCCGCCGAATGAGCCGCGTACGCGGATTCACCGCACGTCAGACATTCACGGCGCTGGCTATCGTGCTCGTGGTGGTGCTCGTGGCGCTCCTCGTCTACCTGTACTTCTTCCTGCGCGATGGCGGCATACCGCAGCCGAAGCCGACCTCGTCACCGGGCGTGGAATCGGTCTGGGAGCTCTATGGTCCGGGCGAAGGCGATCTACCCAGGTTCGACGGTCCCATGGGCGTCGTCGTCAGCGAGGACGGTCGCGTCTACGTGACGGACTCGGGCAACAACCGCATCTGCGTGTTCGACACGCAGGGTCGCTTCCAGTCCACCTTCGGCAGCTTCGGCATCGCAAAGCCGTCACAGGGCGCAACGGTCACCTATGAACCGGGTTCGCTCAACTACCCCGTCGGGCTCGATCTCGATGACGATGGCAACGTCTACGTGGCAAGCTTCTACAACGACTCGATCGAGGTGTTCGACGCCGAGGGTACTCCACTCCGGCGCTTTCCCGATCCGGCCACGGTCGTCGGGCGTGGCGGCTCGGGCTACGGCGGCACAGGGATCGCGGTCACCGATGTCGCCGTTCATGGCGATCGCGTGTACGCCACCGACGCGTACCAGGTCGTCATCTTCACGCGCGAAGGTGAGTTCGTCGATCAATGGGGCAAGCCCGGCCGGGGAGAGGGCGACCTTGACCACCCGAACGGTATCGCCGTGAGCCGCGACGGGGAGACCATCTACGTGTCCGACACCAACCATGGCCGGGTCACCGCGTTCACCACCGCAGGTGATGTGCTCTGGCAGGTGGGGACGATCCCCGAGGGTATGGACGACCGTACCGCGGGCGACCTTCAGCTGCCACGCGGCCTTGCGGTGGACTCGGACGGCTCCCTCCTGGTGACCGACGCGTTCAGCTTCGAGATCATCAGGATCTCCGCCGAGGGCGAGGTCCTCAACAGGTACGGCGTTCGCGGTGTCGAACCAGGTCAGTGGAACTTCGCCAACGACGTGAGCGTCTTCAGGAGTTTCGCCCTGGTTGCCGACAAGGGGAACGGGAGAGTGCAGATGGTACGGCTCGGCCGCTGATTCGTGCGGTGTGATGGCGGTCTCTTTGTTATCATCTAGCGTGGTTGCGCGTGCGTGCACCACCACGGGGAGGCGGACGCATCTGATCGTGTCCATGCAGCGGGGGCTTATCGTAGCAGTACTCTGTGTTGCGGTGCTCAGCATCGCCGTCCCTGCGCATGCCTACGATGAGGTGGGCGGCACCGGCGGCCCTTGTGTGGGCTGTCACGGCGGAAGCGTCAACAGCCCGTCCGGTCCGCATGGTGGCTATACGGCCACCAGCAAGAAGTGCGCAACGTGCCACTCAGCCCACAAGGCGCCTGCCGGAGGTATCGTGCTTCTTCCCGCCGCTACGGTTCTCGCCACCTGCCAGACCTGCCACGACGGTACGAGTGGCCAGGGCGTGTACGGGGTCATCAAGGCGCGCACGGGCGTTGACCCGGCAGACCCGGCAGAGTCCGGCGCCGCTCACAGGATGCTCGACCGGGAGGTCGACCCGATCACCGCGATCCCCGGTGGTGACAGCGCTGGCGGTGGCGCGCGGACCGCGGCCTTCTCGGGCACGGCCGGAGGCCTCACCTGCAGCGACTGTCACAGCCCCCACGGCTCGAATGTGGTGGCGGCGTTCACGGGTGACCGGGCGCGGAGCACGACCGACACCGCCGGCCTCGACTCACCATCCAACTTCTACTCCACGCGCCTGCTCAGGCAGCGCCCCACATCCACCGACGCCGCCTATGCTTCGGTCACGGAATACGGTTCCGACTGGTGTGCCGCGTGCCACGCGGGCCGTCTCTCATGGCATGAGCTCTACAACCACCCGGTCGAGGCCGCAACGACCTACACCGGCCCCGGCTCGGCGTTCACTTACGAGAGCGTCGCACGGCTGACGGGCGCTGGCGCGAGCACCACCACGCTCGGCTCACTCGGGCGCAACAACTTCGGCTATGTGATGCCTGACCCGCGGACGGCCGAGCAGAGCGGACACGAGCCGATCTGTCAGCAGTGCCACGAGGACGCGCGCGACGTTGGCGACGTGACACTGCGTACCGTCGACGCCACCGAGGTGTTCAAGATCACCGATGTCGATGGGCTGCCGTCTGACCCTGTCGTGAACTCCGACAATCCGCGCTTCCAGGTGTTCCCGCATGAGTCCGAGAACGATGCGTTCCTGATCGAGACGGACAACGATCTGTGTCTGAACTGCCACAAGCAGCCGGCCGGGTAAGGCCGCAACGGTATGATGGTCGTCCGTGCCCACGCGGACGTCCGGGGGGATGTGTCGATGAAGCAGGACCACGATACGGTGGTTGAGACCGCCGGGGGGGCGACAGAGGAGCGAACGGACCGCCGCGGTCGCGGCGTGTTCGCCATCGTGCTGCTCGCGCTTCTGCTCCTGTGTGCCATCACCACGGTGGTGCAGACCCTCACCTTGAGTGGTGAAGATGAGGTGGTTCGCGGCGTCATCGAGAACCTCGAGTGTCTCCAGTGCCACACGGAGCTCATTCCCGAGTTCGACCGTGAGGTCGTGCATAAGCCGTTCATGGCCGAGCAGTGCACCACCTGCCACACGCCACACGGTGTGATCGAGACCGAGACGATCATCGGGGGCGCCACACAGGCGCTCAAGCGCGCCCGGGTGCTCGTTGAGTGGCTCCCGGTGAAGATCGTGCTCGACATGTTCGACTCCGGCGAAACGGTTGTCGAGGGTGGCGGTGAGGCCAAGCGTGTGACCGAGACACCGGTCAAGGGTGCCGACTCTGAGCTCGTACTCCCCGGAAACGAGCTGTGCATGATGTGCCACGGCGACATGGGGGCGATGCGCAATGCGGCGTACCCGCACGCGCCCTTCGCCAACGGGAACTGTGTGGACTGCCACGATCCGCACGCTTCGGACCACACGAACATGCTCACCATGGACGTTCAGAACCTGTGCGTGACCTGCCATCCGATCGGCCGCGAACTCTCACGAGCCCAGGCGCATGCGCCTGTCGAGGGCTTCCACTGCCTCGATTGCCACGATCCGCACGGCTCGGCGTACAAGGGCATCCTCGTCGACAACCAGCGGGACCTGTGCTTCACGTGTCACCCGTCGGTGGCACGGCTGTCGGGCATGTCGGTGCAGCACGGTCCGTATGCCAACGACGCGTGCACCGACTGCCACGAGCCCCACGGATCGGACTCCATGCCGTTGCTTCGTGCCGAGGAGCCCCGCCTGTGCTACATGTGCCATCCCGAGATCGAGTCGGACTTCCGTATGGCCAGCCACCACCCGGTGGGTACGGTCACGCTGAACTGCACCGGTTGCCACGACGCGCATGCCACCAACTACGCTGCGCTGCTGTATGACAACGACAACGGCATCTGCTACGACTGCCACGCCCGCCCCATCCAGGCCACCTACGACAGGTCCGGTCACAAGAACACGCCGTGCTGGGGCTGTCACACACCGCATGGCTCCAACTGGGGCCCGCTCCTCAAGGCGGCACAGCCCGAGGTGTGCTTCCCGTGTCACGAGCGCAGGAGCTTCGACGATGCCGCCGGCGGTCACAAGAACCATCCGGTGCGGCCGGTCTACTACGATGTCAACGCCAAGTCCCGGCTCACCTGTACGACCACCTGCCACGGCCCGCATGGCACGAGCCACAACTTCATGCTGCGTCACTACGACTCGCCTCAGGATGGCAACTGCCTGATCTGTCACGCGGTCACTCCTGGTGACAGGGTCGGTGTCGACTTCTGATGGGTCGCCACGGTGTCACGCGCGGGGTGCGACCGCGCACGGTCGTCATCGGGATGGTCGCTATCGTGGTGATCGTCGCTGCCGCGGTGGGCCTGTCGTTCCTCCTCAAGCCGCGACACCCCGGCGCGGTCGACCTGCGGGGGCCGCACGGCGACGCGCCGTTCAGTCTCGCCGGCGTCTTTCCCGCCGAGGGTGACGAGCCGCTTGCGAACCCCCTCGGCATCGCGTACGACGGCGAGTATCTCTACGTTGCCGAGTCGGACGCGGGCATGATCCAGGTTTTCGATCTCGAAGGCGGGCGCGTTGACACGATCCCTCTGCCTGTCGCCGAGGGGCAGCGATCGGTGTACCCGTCTTCGGTCGTGATCGCCGGTGAGCGGCTCGCCGTGGTGGACAACGCCGCGAACCGGGTCCTCGTGATTCCCCGGCAGCCTGCAGGGGATGTGAAGGTCGACCTGGTGCTCGGTGAGGCGGGTGAGGCCCCCGTGCAGCCCACGGCGCTCACGTACGCCGAAGGGGAGTTCTTCGTGGCGGACGGTGCGGACGGCGCGATCAGAGTGTACGACGATGCGGGTCAGCACCTGCGCTCGTTCGACGTGCGTGGCCAGCATGGTCTTGACGGTCCTCTGACCGCCCTTGCCATCTCGGAGGGCACGCTCTATGCGGCCGATTACGCGTCAGGGCGAGTGGTGGCTATCGATGCGTCCACTGGAGATTCCGATGACCGTGAGGGTCCTGCCTACGCACTGCCGCGCACGGTTGAGCCGCTTGGCGATGGCGTTCTTGTCGTCGTAGACGGCCTGGGACGCGCGGCCCGCCTGATCGACCAGCAGATGAATGAACTCGCGTCGGCAGATGCGGATACCGTGCCCGAGGGTCCGATGTCCGCCCCGTGGGGTGCCGCCTGGGTTTCTGGTGACGACCGTCTGTACGTGACGGATTCCGGAACCGGCAGGGTGCTCGTGTACAACCTAAGCCTGGACCAGCTATGAGGGCGCTCTTGCGCGAGTTGCTCTGGCGGTTGTCTGTGTGCTCTGGCACAATGGAGAGGAGTGTGGGTGTGCGGCTTGTTATGATGACTTGCCGGGTACTTTCCGCACCCGTCGCCATGGGGGGCATGAGGTTGGCACAGCTGAGCACAGTGACACAGGGGGCGGCCGCGCGGCGCATCGGCGTCACGTGTGAGTCGGCGAATCGCCGTCATGTTGCTGGCGTGGTCACGATCGGCGTGTCTGTCCTTCTGGCGCTTGTCGCACTCTCTCCCTCTGCGGCGTTCGCTGCGAACAACCCGCACACTGCCGTCACAACCGATGGCACCAACTGCGCACAGTGTCACGCCCCCCATCAGGCGGCTATCGGTAACGGCATCCTCAAGGGCGTGGGGGACACCGGTGACGACTACACGCCAGTCGCGTTCTGCTACGGATGTCACGATGGCAACCCGGCGGTCAACGTCAAGACCGGCATTAACAACGGATCCTTCGAGGGCCTGAGTGGTCACTCGGTGGAAGCGGTGGACACCGGCGATGGCGATCTCACCAACGTGTGCTCCGATTGCCACTATCCGCATGCGGACTCCGCTACGCGATTCCGGCTCGCCGAGACAACGATCACGATCACGCTAGCGGATGACAGCACCGTCGACCGCGCCGTGACCGGGGCGGACAACTCGTGGTGTCTTGCGTGTCATGACGATCAGAACAGCTGGTACCGGTCGCTGTGCCAGGGGGCGTACCCGGCACTGGACGCGCCAACGCGCGCCGCGAGCGGCTACCCCACGAGTGGCACGTTCCCGGGTGCCACGGTGTACTCCACGCCGGCCAAGAACGCGCATGCGAACATCCCGGCAGGCTCGATGGACGACTGGGTGATGGCGAGCCGTGAAGCCACGCGCGTCGCCGGTGACTGCCTGTGGTGCCATTCTGGTCACCGCGGCAAGAGCGAGTACGACGGGTTGATCGCGCGGTTCAACGCTTCGACCGCGCAGGACAAGGACACCGTAGACGGAGAGTACGCCGAGGTGTGCTTCCTCTGTCACACGACTGATGGATTGGTCGAGGCACCCGACATCAAGACGGCCGCCCTCGGTGACCCCGTCGACTCGGGGCACACGGTGAGGACGGCCGGCGGAGTGTATGCGCCCGGGGCGCCACTGCCGTGCTACGAGTGTCACAACCCGCACGGCTCGAGCCGCGGCAACACCGCGAACATCAGCGATACCCTCGGGCAGAACCTCGATCCGCGCGACCCCGCCGATCCGACGAACACGGGTGCATCCGCGGCCAAGGTGCGCCAGTTCTGCTTCAGTTGCCACGTGACGTATGACGTCGATCCCGTCACCGGTCGTCCGTGGGCGTGGGACAGCACCGCGGCATCAGGCGCGGGTGCGTATGTGCCGGTTCCCACGACCGCCAAGGCTATCGGACTCACCCGGAACGTTGCGGTGAACGCGAATGACCTTCGCCTGCCGATGGCCAACGGCCACAATGTGGGTGACACCGATCGCTCCTGCTACGAGTGCCATGGCGACGTGCACAAGCCGATGAGTGGCACTTCAGAAGGTGGAGTGGAGTGCTCCATCTGTCACTCGGCTTTGAGCGGGATGGTCGACGATACCAGCACGTACCATCACGTGCTCGATGATCCGAACTGGGACCAGGCGCCCGACACCGGTGGAACGTACCCCACCTCCACCGAGACGCTGTCATGCGTGAGCTGTCACGTCGATCACAGCGACTACGAGCCGCTGCCCGGCAAGGATGCCGGACGTGCTGACGGTAAGGCGTTCTCGCTGCGGAACAGTGGAACGGTAGCCCGCCCCACGGCAACAGACACCGATGCCGGACTCTGCCTGAGCTGCCACACCACCGAGCGCAATCGCAACACCACTGGCCAGAAGGCGAACGTCATCACCGAGACCAAGGTTTGGAGCCTGAACGCCACATGGTGGGCGGTCTCCCCGCACAACTACGACTCGCCCGGGCAGTTCAACGACGGCTCCACGTTCAGGGCGAACTGCGCCAAGTGTCACGGAACGCTCGAGGGGACACTATCGAGCGGCAAGTTCGCTGTTCACTTCTCATCGGAGCAGCGGCTCCTGAACGCCCTCGGCGATCCGGTGCAGTACGAAGTCAACGAGGAGCAGATGTGCTTCCGCTGCCACAGCGAGGTCAGCGACTTCGTGGCGAACAACGCGGGAGGCACGCTGCTGGGTGACCCGAAGCCAAGCGTTTCGGGGACGACCACGCCGTCGTACTCCTGGGACTGGTACGGCACCCAGCCTATGAAGAAGTCGAACGTGGTCATCTACCGCCAGATGATGGCGGGCGCCAACACGTTCGGCCATAAGCCGCACCTCTACTCAGGCAAGCACCTCCTGAGCCCGACCGATGAGACGCAGGCGTACATCAGTGCCAACAAGCATGTCGAATGCGCTGACTGCCACAACCACCATGTCGTGGGTCAGGCGCGGCACGAATTCGGAACGACGAACGCCGTATCCGAATCGATCCGAGGCGTGCAGGGTGTCGCATTCGCCTCGTCCGCGCTGTCTACGGTCAAGTACCCGTCTGATGCGCAGGTGACGCCTCACCTCAGCGTCAAGACGAACTCAGACTACGAGTATGAGATCTGCCTGAAGTGCCACTCGAGCGCCAATACGAACTACAACACCGCTGCATGGGGTGGCACCAAGACCAGCGTGTCGAATGTGGGTCTGGCGAAGCCTTATGGCTGGAGTGACTACACCGGCCCAGCCACTGCGGTGGTCACCCCGCGCTGGACGAACGTAGCGGCCGACTTCAGTTTGGGGAATCAGTCGCGCCATCCGGTGATCGCTCCTCTGCCGGCGACCGACCCAGGAACAGGTACCAACTTCTACGGGTCCAGTCGCGTCACTGCCGGTCAACTTGCCGCCGGCTGGAAGCCCGGCGACACCATGTACTGCTCGGACTGCCATGGCGATCCCAACGCCCCTTCGCCCTGGCTGCTCGACGGCCTCGGCAACGTGGTACTCGACGGCAATGGCGACCCGACAATGAACCCCGACATGGCGAACTATGCGCAAGGTCCGCATGGGTCGTCTGTGGCCTTCTCGCTGCGTGGTCCCCGGACCGACTGGCCGATTGCGACCACGGGTGCATACGCCGGCCAGTTGATCACTATGAACATGCTGAACAACGGTTATGACGGACTCTTCTGCAGCAACTGTCATCCTGGGGTCCGTGCCAATAAGGTGCACGGAGGCGGTCAGGGCAAGCACGCGGCGGCGGCATGTGTGAACTGCCACACGCTCGTCCCCCATGGCGGTGGCATGTCCCGGCTCATCGCTGACGGTGATGGCTCAATGCCAGCCAGGTTCTCCTACAACAACGACAAGCGCACCAGCTATATCGCAAGTTTCACCAAGAGTGCCGATCCTAACCAGTACTCGAAGGCGAACTGCACACTGACGAGCTATGGCCGGACCGCCACTGCTTGCGGAACCCAGCACGCCCTGGGCTCCAGCGGCACCATGGAGAACTGGTAGGCGTCCGGACACCGGGCGTCGCTGTCGGCCGCCGTCCTGCTACCATCACTGCATGCGCCGCATCCTCGACAGCCTGACATCCCGTCGCACGTCGATCGCCTTGATGGCGTTCGTGGCCGTCTTCGGCGCGCTGGGCGCCTGGATTCCTCAGACGTCGCTTGGGCAGAGCGATGCCCTTGCGATCTGGCAGCGGAACAACCCGCTCATGGCTCGCATCGCCGATGCGTTGGGGCTGTACGCGATCTTCTCGTCCTGGTGGTTCCTCACCGCTCTGGCGGTGTTCGCAGTCGCACTCGCCATCGCCACAGTCCGACTAACGCGCGCTTCGTGGCGTGCGTGGCGTTCTCCGGGTCGCGCTCCGCGCACCCTGCTGCAGGGTGCATCGGCAGGGCCCATCGTGGACCGTGCGAAGCGCGCCGGGTTCCGCGTGCGCACGGAAGCGCCAGGTCGCTACGTGCTCGACCGCCGTGGGTTCGGCGTCTGGGCATCATCGGTGCTGCACATCGGCATGCTGCTCTCGCTCGTGTGGGCGGCACTTCTGCTCGGCACTACCACCGGTGCGATTGCGGACTTCTCGCTCGGCGAGGTACGCGAACCGGGAATGCAGTACTACGCCGTGGAGGACGCCACCGATCCACCGGAGCTTGGCGTGCCGTGGCGCTTCGATGGCATGGACGTCACCACCTGGAGCTCGGGTGTCCCGAAGGAGGTCTCCGCGACACTGTCGTTCTACGACGGCGCGGCCTGGATCGAACGTACCACCAGCGTGAACCACCCCTTGCGCATCAAGGGCCACACCATCTACACGCAGCCGGGCGAATTCGGCGACGCGGCACTCCTCCGGATCATCGATGCGGACGGCGCCGAGCACCTCATCCGCATGGACTTCTACTTCATCGAGGATGGGCAGCCGACCTATACGGATGCGCCCTACGCCATCGGCGATGTATCCATCGAGGGCCGATGGGACCCGAACGGTGTGCGAGATCCCAAGCCGCTCGGGCTGCGTCAGGCGGGTGATAGCGCCGCGGAGCCGGTCACACTGGCCCCCGGCGACACCGCGAAGGTCGCTGGCCTCACCGTCGAGTTCGTCGATACCGCCGAGTGGGCGCGCTTCATCGTGCAGCGTTCGCCGAGCGTCCTCCCGCTCTTCCTCGGCTTCGCCATCATCGGCCTCGGGTCGCTCATGCTGTACGCGTGGATCCCCCGCGAGCTGGTGCTCGAAGAGACCGACGGGGGAGTCCGCTACTCCTGGCATGCGGCGCGGATGTCGCGTGCGTACGTGTCGGAGCGGGATGCGATACTTGGGACCGTTGCCGATGACATGGAGGAGCGGTGATGGAGCAGGCGCTCGCGATCGAGATACGCGTGCATGTGGCAGCGCTCGCACTCTATGCGCTGGCCGCCGGGCTCGTGTTGTTCGGCACGACGATGTCCAAGCCGCGCCTCACAAAGGCGGGCCACATCCTGGCGCAGATCGGCCTCGCCATTCACACGATGGCGCTCGGATTGCGGTGGTACGGGGCCGGACACGGGCCGTATCTCACGCGTTACGAGGTCCTTTCCTCCAACGCCTGGGTGACGATGGCGTTCGTGCAGGCACTCCGGCTGCGCACGCGGGGGAGCGAAGGTCTCGCGGTGTTCGTGTACCCTGCGGTGCTCCTGCTGCTCGGGCTGTCGATCTACACCGGGCCCGAGGTGAAGATGCTGCCGCTCACGTTCCGCGGCATCTGGCTCGTGCTGCATGTCGCCTTCTACTTCGTGGCTTTCGCCGCCGCGATCCTCTCCCTTGGCTACGGGGTGTTGCATCTCACGCGAGGCACGCGGTTCGCCGGCCGGCTGACCGGGCTTCCCGACGCCGCAGCGCTCGACCGTGAGTCGTACCGCTTCGCGGGTCTCACGTTCGCGTTCTGGGGCATCGGCATGCTCACCGGCGCTATCTGGGCGTACTACTCATGGGGCCGGTTCTGGGGCTGGGACCCCGTTGAGACCTGGTCGCTCGTCACGTGGTTCGTGTATGGCATCTACCTGCACGCGCGCCGGTTCTATGGCATCAAGGGCCGCAAGGCGGCGCTCCTGCTCGTCTTCGGCTTCGTGCTGGCCGTGATCTCCCTCTTCTTCACGTCGTTCCTCACCACGTCACTGCACTCCGAGTACTTCCACTAACCATCACTCACGGAGGCCCGATGCGCCGTTTCGCCCTGACCATCGCCACGCTGCTCGCGGCCACAGCCGCACTCACCGCCTGCTCCGGCGGTGGTGGGCCGCTTCCGCACCCCGCGGTCACGGCCGTGTCCGAGCTCCTCGAGCTGCGACGCGGTGACGCCCGCGACCCGGCGGCGTACGAGCCGTACGTCGGCGATCCCGAGCTCGCGGCCGCCCTCGCAGGCGGCAGCACCGAGCCCACCGGCACACCCCGCGTCCCTCCATACCGCGACCCCTATCTCTCGGCCGAGTCCACATCTACGGCCGATGTGGCGGTTGTCTGGGAGTCCGACGCGGCGTTCGACGGATGGGCGGCGGTCACGGTGTTCTCGACAGCGCTCGAGGACGGGCGATGGGTGGTCGTCGACGCCCTTGAGACAACGGCCGCACCGGAGCCGCTGCTTCCTGAAGCAAACTGAATCCGTTACTCGATAACGGCAACATCCCGCCATAATCCTCAGGGTTACCACGAAATCGGGGTTATTCGTTCGACAGCTCGTAAAGGTGCGCTAATATGGATGAACATCAGTCTTCAGTAACGGGGGATGAGGGGATGTCCGATTCACGGACCGCGCCCGAGGCGACGCTGTATCGCCTGTCGCTGTATCACTGCTATCTTGGAGAGTTGCTGCGTGTGGGCGCGCCAGGCCGCATCACCTCTCGGCAGATCGCCGAGGAACTCAACATCAAGGAGGAGACTGTTCGTCGCGATATCTCCTTCGTCGGTGACATCGGCCGACCGGGCGCCGGGTACGACCCCGTCGTGCTCTACACGGAGTTCACGCGTTTCCTCGGACTCTCCGAGGAGTACCCAGTGGTCAAGGTCGGCACCGCGAGCATGCTCGAGGCGCTCCAGGTGGTCTTCCCCTCGGAGCAGTACGGCATGAAGCCCGTGGCGTACTTCTCGGAGCTACCGGAAGACGCGGGAACGGAGGTGGGCGGCATCTCTGTCCGTCACCTCACGGACATCCCCCGCCTCGATCGCGCGCTGGATGCCAGCGTGGCGCTCATCGCCTGTTCACCCGGATGGGTGCAGATCACGCTTGACCTGCTGTCCAACGCTGGCATCGCCGGCGTGCTGTTGCTCACGCCAATCATCCGGCTGCGCAAGCCCGAGGGCATGAATGTGACGCAACTGAGGATGCCGTGCGACCTGAAGAGCCTTGCGTGTCGCTGCCAGGTTCCCGCCGGGACCGTGGGCGCGAGGTAGCGGATGCCGCGCGCGGAGCACATGGCGCCAAGACGCGTCGGGCTCGTACTGGTGTGCGGCCTGCTGTTGGGGGCGCTCGCGCTCGGGCTCAGCGCCTGCGCCGCCTCTTCGTCCACTCCAGGCGGGACACCCGGGGTCGACATCGCGCGTGCTCCCGTTGAGCCCGCGCCCTGGGATCTCAGTACGCCCGAGACCGCCGTACGGTCGTACCTCGACTGGGTGAGCTTCTCCTACCGCATGGCCAACTCCGAGATACCCACGGCAACGATGACGCCCGGTGAGTTCGTCCGTGTGGATGCGTACATCCAGCTCAACCGTACCGAAGGTAAGGCCCTCGAGCAGACTCTCGAGTCGATCGAGACCACACTGGTCTCAGAAGACACAACGAGCGCCATCGTCACGGCGCGGGAGACCTGGGCGTATCAGTACTTCTCGCTCGAGACGCTCGGCTACCTCACCGACGCTGCGAGGGAGAGCTACGAAACGACCTACGCGCTCGTGCGGGAGCCACTCGGCTGGCTGGTGGATCGAGTGGAAGCGCGCGTGATCCCCTCGGACTGAGCGGCGACTTCACTCGCGCGTGGGCATGCGGTCGGCCGATCCAAGCTGCGCATCGACGGCGCTGGGCGCGGTCTGACGGTCACCTCGCTATGGTATACTTCGCCGTTGTCTTTTCCGGGTGCGAGTGCGCCCGTTGTCTGGTCCAAGGAGGCCCGTATCCGATGTCCAAGCCGGACCTGATCCTGCTCCACGCGCCGAGCGTGTACGACTTCCGAGAGACGTCCATCATGTATGGACCGGTCTCCGATCTCGTACCCTCGAGCCCGATCTTCGAGATGTACCCGCTCGGCTTCACCACCATCGGCGAGTATCTCGAGCGCCACGGGCTGCATGTGAAGGTGAGCAACCTTGCGCTGCTCATGCTCACCAAGCCCAGGTTCGACGTCGAGAAGGCGATCGCGGGCATGGACCCGGCGATCTTCGGTATCGACCTGCACTGGGCGCCGCACGCGCACGGCTCGATCGAGATCGCGCGCATCTGCAAGAAGTACCACCCCGATACGCCGGTGGTCTTTGGCGGCCTGAGCGCTTCGTACTTCCACGAGGAGCTCATGGAGTACGACTGCGTGGACTACGTGCTGCGTGGCGACTCGACCGAGGATCCGTTCACGCAGCTCGTCTACGCGGTCAAGCGCAAGGGGAGTGTGGCCGACATCCCCAACCTCACCTACAAGGACGCCTCCGGCGCCGTCGTGGTGAACCCCTTCAGCTGTGTGCCACCCGAGTTCGACCACGTGAAGCTCGACTACAGCTTCTCGATGCGCTCGGTCATCCGCTCGGCGGACATGTCCTCGTCGCTGCCGTTCAAAGGGTGGCTCAGCTACCCGGTCTCCGCGTCGCTCACCTGCCGTGGCTGCACACGCAACTGCGCCACCTGCGGCGGTTCGGCCACGGCGTTCCGCGAGCACTTCGGTCGTGACCGCGTGGCGTTCCGCGACCCCGAACTGCTTGTGCGCGACATCGCGCACATCGCCAAGCACATCCCGGGTCCGGTCTTCGTCCTGAACGACTTCCGCCAGGCGGGCGACGAGTACGTGAAGGAGTTCATCACCGGCCTCAAGAGGATCGACTTCAAGAACCCGATCGGCTTCGAGTTCTTCACCCCGCCCGCCGAGGATTTCTACGCGCTGCTCGACGAGAACCTCAACGACTACTCGGTCGAGGTGTCAGCCGAGAGCCACGACGACGCGGTGCGCGCGGCGTTCGGCAAGCCATACACGTGGGAGCAGCTATCCGAGTCGATCGAGCACGCGTTCAAGCACAACTGCCAGCGCTTCGACCTCTACTTCATGACGGGCATCCCCACCCAGACCGCCGAGTCGGTGCTCGGTACGGCCCCGGCGGTCGAGGAGCTCTACGCCCGGATCGGAAACAACCCCAAGCTGCTGCCGTTCATCGGCCCCATGGCACCTTTCCTCGACCCCGGTTCGCGTGTGTTCGAGAACCCCGAGGAGTTCGGCTACACGCTCCGGGCGCGCACGCTGGAGGAACACCGTCAGTTGTTGCTGCAGCCGTCGTGGAAGCACATCCTCAACTACATCCCTGACGCGATGACCCTCGACGAGCTGGTGGACTCCACCTACGAGGCGGCGGTGGGCATCAACCGGGTCAAGGCCAAGGTGGGCGCCATCGACCAGAAGACGGCGATGGCCACCGAGCGGCGCATCCTCGAGGCACAGATTGCGATGGCGCGGATCGATGACATCATGCGGCACGAGGAGCCGGAGCGCGGACAGCTGCTCGACGCGTACAGGGAGGAGATCGCGCTTCTCAACGAGAGCACGGTCTGCGAGAAGAGCGAGCTCAACTGGCCGGCGAAGATGAACGCCGGGCACATCTTCAACAACGCAGGGTTGCTCTTCAAGGTGATGGCGGAAACCCTCGTGCCCGCGCTGCGCAAGCGCGACACCCGATACATGAAGCAGGTCTGAGTGATGACGCGCGCACGATTCACACCAGAGGCTGGCCGGCCGAGCAAAGAGCGCACCAAGCACATCTTCTCGACGATCGCGCCGGAGTACGACCGCTTCAACAAGTACTCGAGCATGGGGCTCGACCGCCTGTGGCGGAAGTCCACGGTCCGCCTGGCCCGCCTGAAGCGCTCGTCGGAGGTGCTCGACCTGGCCGCCGGCACGGGGGACCTCACGCTCGCGCTCGCCGAGAGTGGCGCCCCTTCGCGCATCGTGTGCACCGATCTGGTGCCCGAGATGCTCGAGGTAGCCAAGGCCAAGGTCGCGCAGTACGAGGGGCCCACCAGGATCGAGTTCGACGTGGTCGACGCACAGGCGATCCCGTTGCCCGATGAGAGCTTCGATGTGGTCACCGTGGGCTTCGGTGTGCGCAACATGCCCGATCGCGCCGCCAACTTCAGCGAGGTGTACCGTGTCCTGCGCCCGCGAGGACGATACGTCGTATTGGAGTTCAGCCGTCCGCTCTTCCCGCCGTTCAGGGCGCTCTACCACTTCTACCTGCGCACGGTGATCCCGATGCTCGGTGCGAAGCTGACAGGCGACCGCGCCTCGTTCGAGTACCTGAACGAATCGATTCTCGCGTTCCCCGGTCAGGTAGCCCTCGCGGGGGAGCTTCACAAGGCCGGCTTCTCGGAGGTCACCTGGCGCAATCTCACCTTCGGCATCGTGGCCGTGCACGTGGCGGTGAAGTGACGTTCGGCCGGGTCGTTGGAGCCGGTTCGCATGTGCATGTAGGATAGGGGCCTGGCACCCCACTTCCCGGAGGTAGGACGATGCTCCTTCTGGCGCGCTACGTGCTCCCCGTGAGCTCCCCGCATATCGAGGACGGCGGTGTGGTCGTCCGCGGTTCGGAGATCGTGGCCGTCGGGCCACGTGCCGACCTGCTCGCGGCGTATCCCGACGAGGAGGTCATCGATTACGGCCTCGCGGCGCTGATGCCTGGCTTTGTGGACCTCCACACCCACCTCGAATACTCGGTGTTCCGGGGCGTCGTTGACGATCTGCCGTACACACGCTGGAAGATGGAAGTGCAGTGTCTTGAGGAGCGCCTGTCCGACGAAGACTGGGCGATCTCGGCCGAGCTCGGCGCCGACGAGGCCATCCGTTCGGGCATCACCACGATCGCCGACGTGACCTACTCCGGCGCCTCGCTCCGCGCCGCCGACAGCGCCGGTCTGCGCGGCGTCATCTACCGCGAGGTGTCCACGATGGACCCGGCGCGTGCCGAGGCCGAGGTCGCCACGGCGCTTGATGACATGCGTGCGTGGGAGGCCTCGCTCGACCACGACCGCATCAGCATCGGCATCGCGCCGCACGGCCCGTACACCTGCCACCCGCGGCTGTTCAAGGCCGTTGCCGAGGCGGTCGGCGAGAGCGACACCCACGTGTCGCTCCATCTGGCGGGCAGCAAGGACGAGTACGACTTCGTGAAGTACGGCTCATCCCAGCTTGGACAGGACTTCCGCGCCCAGTCGGGCTGGGCCGACGAGGTCTGGATGCCAACCGGCGTCAGCCCCGTCCGCTACGTCTACCAGTGGGGCATCTTCGATCTCTCCAACGTGCTCGCAGTGCACTGCGTGCATGTTGATGCCGAGGACATCGCCGTCCTGGCGCGCTACGACGTGGCGATTGCGTACTGCGCACGCTGCAACGCGAAGCTCGGTATGGGAACCGCGCCCCTCGGCGAGTTCCTCGAGAAGGGACTGCGTGTCGGTATCGGCACCGACTCACCCGCATCGAACAGCACGATGGACTTCTTCGCCGAGATGCGCACCGGCCTTCTGGTGCAGCGCAGCCTGCGGGGCGAGAAGGGTTTCTTCACCGCCGAGGAGTTCATCCGGCTGTCCACCATCGAGGGCGCCCGCGCGCTCAAGCTCGACCATCTGATCGGCTCGCTCGAGCCCGGCAAGCGTGCCGACATCATCGCTGTGGACCTCTCGCACAGCTATCAGGTGCCCACCGAGAACCCGTACAGTGCCGTGGTCCACACCTCGAACCAGGAGGATGTGCTGCTCACGATGGTCGATGGCCGCACGCTCCTCGACAGGGAGCGGTACTGCACCACCGACCCCGAAGCGCTTCGTGTCACACTGCAGGAGATCCGCGGCAAGATCAGAGGATGATGCCGGATGCGGGAGCAAGGTACGGTCGTCACCGTCCATGACGGCGTTGTCGACGTGAGGATGCAGATGTCCGCGGGCTGTGCTGGTTGCAGCGTGTGCTCGCAGGGCGCGGGCGGGGAGACCGTGATGCACCAGGTCTCCGATACGCTTGGCGCCACTGTTGGTGACGTGGTGGAAGTGCTGATCCCCGACGGCATCCGCTCCCGCGCGGCCGCCGCGGTGTTCCTGGTGCCGGTCGCATGCCTGATGATCGGCTACTTGGCGGGCTTCTTGCTCGGAGGCTGGTTGGATCGGGACCCCGAAAGGATGGCGGTCATCGGCGCACTCATCGCCGCGACCGTCGGCATGCTGGGTATCCGTGTCGCCGAGCGCACGCTCTCGCGCAACAAGGCGTTCACACCACGGGTCGATGCTATAATCTCGCCGAGCCGCGGCCAGGAGTGAGCATGCGGCGGACATACTATCGAGGAGGTACTGCACATGAGCGATCAGGACTTCTTCTTCGACGAGGAAGACGAAGCGGTATCCGAGGCCCCCAAGGCCTCGTCCAAGTCGGCCGGCAAGGCGCAGGCCCCCGCACGGCAGGCGGCACCCAAGCAGCGTTCGGCTGCGGCTCCGAGCGCGGCGTCCGCTGGCGAGAAGCAGGTGAGCATGACGGTGGCGGCGCTGATGGCCGTCGTTTCGCTTCTGCTCGGCGTCATCATCGGGTTCGTGCTTCCGGGCGGCTCCACGGGTACCACTCCGAGCACCGGGGCGGCTATCGGTAGCGGGGGTACCGCAGCACCGGGTCCGCTCACGGAGGACCAGCTCAACTCCGGTCAGCTCCCCGAGGGTCACCCGCCGATCGAGAGCATGGGCGCCACCGGCGCGGCTGAGACCACCAGCACCGGTCAGTAACCGACGATCGAGCCGGGTCCCGCCCGCGTGGCCGGACCCGTTCAGTGCACAAGGAGAACCATGGCCAGCAAGTCCAGCAAGTCCAACAAGTCCCCCATGGCTGTCGACAAGTCGAACACCCCGCCGTGGATGAAGGCCGTCATCATCATGCTCGTCATCGCGTTCGGTGGCCTGGGCATCGTGGTGGTTGCCGGAGGTGCCGGCATGCTCGGCAGCCCTACGACTAGCGGGACCGGTGCATCGTCCGGCGGTACGCTCAACGATCAGTACAAGCCGAGGGTGGACGCGGCGGTTGCGGCTCTCGCCGCCAGCCCCGACAACCCTGACATCATCATCCAGGTCGGTCATGCGTACTTCGACTGGGCGCGCGCAGTCTACGAAAGCGGCCAGCCTGAGGCGTCGATCCCCACGTGGCTCGCCGCGGTGAGCTACTACGACCAGACGCTCGCACTCGATCCGGAGAACGACATCGCACTCGGCAACAAGGCGTTCGCCCTGTACTACGCGCAGGACAAGGGTGCCGCGGCGGCGCTGCAGGCGTTCATCACCAGCGCGTCGGACAACACCGACCTCACCCAGCAGGTCGAGAACGCCACGGGTCTGCTCGCCGAGCTCGAGGCGGCGGCAAGCGCCCCGGCAACCACACCGGCGACGACCACGCCGTAGACGCGAGGCCATGGATCATTCAGAAGGCCGGCTCCGTCAGGGGCCGGCCTTCATGTGTCCGTCGGCGGTGCGTGGGTTCAGTCGTCCACGTCTTCGAGCATCGTGAACGCCTCCTCGAGCGATGACGCGCACGAGAAGATCCCCGAGAGGCGGGTCAGGTCGAGGATGTTGTCCACCGATTCGTTCGTGACAAGGATGAGCCGGCCGCCAAGGGCGGTGTACTCCTTCGAGAGCGACAGGAGCAGGCCGAGACCCGAGCTGTCCAGGTAGTCGAGTTGCGAGAGGTCGACCACCGTGGCCGGTGGCGCGTGCTTGAGGATGCGATCGATCGTCATCCTGAATGCGGCGCACTCGCTGTAGTCGAGCTCGCCTTTGAGAGAGAGCACCCAGCGCTGTTCTTCTTGATCCAGTTGGATGGCAAGCGACATACATGACCCCCTGTGTCGTGGACTCGCCATCCAGTTACTACCCCGCCGCCCCCGGATTCACACGAGCCGCAGGGTGCCCTGGTCACCCGTGCGGGGTGCAGGTACAATCATGCTCGCACGTGCCTTCGGGAGAAAGCGGTGCCGCAGCGATGGAACTGGACATCACAACAGAACGCACAGCCGAGAGCTGCGTCATAGCAGTCGCCGGTGAGGTGGACGTCTATACGTCGCCTCGCCTGAAGCGCGAGATCGCCGACGCGGTCGATGTCGGCTGTGTCGAGATCGTGGTCGACCTCGAGCGCATCGGGTTCATCGACAGCTCGGGGCTCGGGGTGCTCGTGAGCGCACTCCGCAGGGTCAAGGAGCAAGGCGGCACCATGCGGCTCGTGTGCACGCGCGACTCGATCCTGAAGATCTTCCGGATCACCGGACTGGACAAGGTCTTCCCGATCTTCTCCAGTGTGGATGAGGCCAAGGATTTCTAGGATCCCGCACGCCTGGAACCCGTGCGCGGCGCCCTCTCGGGGTCGCGACGGCCGGGCGCAACGTACGATTGGGGAGTTGACCTTTGTTCGGTATCGGCAGCTGGGAGTTCGTGGTCATCGTCGTGCTGGCGCTGTTGTTGTTCGGGCCGGACAAGCTGCCCGACTTCGCCCGCACGATCGGCCGGTTCATGCGCGACTTCCGCCGGTATCAGGCGATGATGGAGTCGACCATCAAGGCCGAGGTCTTCACGGCCGACCCGAAACTCCAGAAGGACCCGTTCAAGACCGGCAAGGACTTTGCCGAGAAGGTCGGCAGCGGCGGGTTCACCCGTCCCGCGGACACGAAGGCTGCCGCGGCCGCTGATGGGACTACCGCCGATGAGGCCGCCGCGGCCGACGCCGCCACCACGACCGACCAGGCTGCTGCTCCGTCAGCGGCTGTCGCCGACGCGGCCAGCGATTCGGCGGAATCGGCCGCGCCACCCACCAACGCGGGAGAGGAGGGCCCGGAGCAGGCCTAGCGGCCTCCCGGCACGCACATGCCCATCACCCCCCGCCGCATGCCGTTCATGCAGCACATCAACGAACTCAGGAAGCGCCTCACGGTTGTGATCGCCGTCGTTGGCGTCCTCACGCTCGTGGGATACTACTTCTCTGACGAGATCTACCGCATCTTGGTCGGCCCGATGCTGCCGGTGCTCGGCGACAACGGGAGTTACACGCTCGACCTGCTCGAGGCCATGAGCAACCGCTTCCGCCTCGGCATGTTCGGGGCTGTGGTCGTCGGCAGCCCTGTGATCATCTACGAAACGCTCGCGTTCTTCGTGCCGGCGCTCAAGCCCAAGGAGCGTCGCTGGTTCGGTTGGACGGCGCTGGCGGCCGGGCTGCTCTTCATCGCCGGTGTGGCGTTCTGCTACGCCCTCATCCTCGAGCCGAGCACGCAGTGGCTCGTGGAGCAGTCGGGCGAGACGTTCGAGCTGCTGCTGCGCGCCCAGAGCGCGATGTCGTTCGCGATGTGGTTCCTGGCCGGCTTCGGCCTGGCGTTCGAGGTGCCCGTGGTGGTGTTCTACCTCGTGTACTTCAACGTTGTGCCATACGCCACGCTGCGCAAGAACTGGCGCGTGGTGTGGGTCGTGATGGCCGTGGTCGCGGCGATGATCACGCCTGACTGGAACCCATGGAGCATGGGCGCGCTTGCGGGTGCGATGATCGGTCTGTTCGAAGGAAGCATGTTGCTGGTGCGTGTCATGCTGAACCGCAAGATCAAGGCCGAGGCCGCCCCGTTCGTCGACGACGACGAGTAGCGGTCCGCTATGCACGAGATGGGCATCGCTGAGGGCATCCTCTCATCATCGCTCGAGGCCGCTGAGGGCGCTGGTGCGGTGCGCATCACCAGCGTGTTCGTGACGATCGGCGAACTCACCGAGGTCTCTGAAGACGCGTTGCAGTTCGCGTGGGAAGCGATCTGTCCGGGCACGCTGGCCGAAGGCTCGGTGCTCGATATCACGATGGTGCCCGCCTCCTCGCGCTGTGCCGACTGCGGCCACGAGTGGGTGCATGACCGCTACTCCGGTGCCCAGTGCCCGTCGTGCGGCGGTTGGGTCATCATGCTGCGGCAGGGCCGTGAGATGAGGATCGACAGCATCGACATAGACGAGGAGAGCGACGCATGAAGGTCGACATCGAGAAGCGCATCCTGGCGGTCAACGACGAGCTTGCGGGTTCTAACCGCGAACTGTTCGCACGCCACGGTGTGTTCGTGCTCGATCTGATGGCCTCGCCGGGCGCGGGCAAGACCGCCACCATCCTCGCCACCATCGACGCGCTCCGCGACCGCTATGCGATCGCCGTGATCGAAGGCGACATCGCGAGCAAGGTCGACGCCGAGAAGGTCCGCGCGCACGGCATCCCCGCGGTGCAGATCAACACCGGCGGCGCATGCCACCTGGAGTCGGCGATGATCCGCCGCGCTGTGGACACGCTCGATCTGGACGCTCTCGATCTCATCATCATCGAGAACGTCGGCAACCTCGTCTGTCCCTCGGACTTCGACCTCGGCGAGACCGCCAAGGTCATGATCCTGTCGGTGCCGGAGGGCCACGACAAGCCGTACAAGTACCCGAACATCTTCCAGGTCTCCGAGGCCGTCATCCTCAACAAGTACGACACCATGGGCGTGTTCGACTTCGATGAGGAGGAGTTCCGGGAGGTCGTGAAGAGCCTGAACGGGCAGGTCCCGGTGTTCCCGATCTCGGCCACCAAGGGCGACGGCGTGAGCGCGTGGGCGGAGTGGCTCGCCGCGCGCATCGATGCAGCAAAGGGGGAGGGCTCCGAATGATGGATCGCGATCAGGCGCTCGCGCTGGTGAAGGAGCGCATACCCTCGGCGAACCTCGTGAACCACTGCGTCGCCACCGAGGTCATCATGGAGGCGCTCGCCAGGCACTTCGAGCTCGATGATGCCGAGGTGGAGCGGTGGGCGCTGGCTGGCCTGCTGCACGACCTCGACTACGCGGAGACCGGCGAGGACTTCGAGCGCCACGGCGTGGTCACGGCGGAGTTGCTGGCGGGTGAGCTGGACGAGGAGCAGCTGCACGCGATCCTCGCACACGCCGACAAAGCGCCTCGTGAGACGCTCATGGATAGAGCGCTCTACGCCGCCGATCCCACCACCGGCTTCATCGTGGCCGCGGCGCTCGTGCGCCCCGACAAGGCGCTCGCCAACGTGGAGGTCCGCTCGCTGCTCAAGCGGTGGAAGGAGAAGGCCTTCGCCCGGGGCGCCAGCCGCGAGCAGATGGCCGCGTGCGAGGAGCTGGGCCTGACGCGCGAGGAGTTCCTCGGCCTTGCGCTCGAGGCCATGCAGAAGCGGGCGGCGGAAATCGGGCTGTAGGGCCTTCCGCCACAGGCTGCAGGCCCGGCACTCGAACAGTCCTCGGAGGGGGCCCTCGGCGGCTCAGCCGCTGCGCGTCTTCGCCGCCTACCCCCTCCTGCGGAACTCGCGGCGGACCTGCAGCCTGTGGCGGAAGTGCTGTAAGACCACCCCGGCCATCGCTGCGGATTGCCGTTCGGGAGAAGACACCTCGGGGCGGCGTGAAGAGCATCGAACCGGCATGTCCCGGTAAGGTCCCGGTGACCCTCCGGCTTGACGCGCACTATATACTCTGCGGAAGTGACCGCCCCTACAGCGGGAAGATGTCGAATGAACCTCATCATCTCCGAGAAGAACATCGCCGCCCGACGGATCGCCGAGATCCTCGCGGTGGGTAAGCCCACGGCCGACAAGGTCTACACCACGCCGGTGTACCGTTTCCGTCGCGGCGGTGAAGACTGGGTCTCCATCGGCCTCAAGGGTCACATCATGGAGGTCGACTTCGCACCGGTGCTCGACGAGGCCGCCGTCCGCGAGCTTGCGGCCGCCGACCCCCGCGTGCTCGCCGGCGGCGCGGAAGGCGTGCTTGCCGCCGAGGGCGACGTTGACCTCAGGAAGTGGCGCCTCGAGACGCTTCCGGTGCTCACGCGCGTGCACGTGGAGAAGGTGCCCAAGGAAAAGGGCATCATCCAGTCGATCAAGAACCTCGCCAAGAAGGCGGACAAGGTCATCATCGCCACCGACTTCGACCGTGAAGGCGAGCTCATCGGCGCCGATGCGCGCGACGTGGTCCGCTCGGTCAACGCTGACGTCCCGGTCACTCGCGTGCGTTTCTCGGCCATCACCAAGGACGAGATCGAGCGTGCATTCGCCGAGGAGGACACGCTCTCCGAGGAGCTTGCGCAGGCGGGCGAGACGCGGCAGGACATCGACCTCATCTGGGGCGCGGTGCTCACGCGCTACCTCACGCTCGCGCTGCAGACACAGACCAAGCGGCCGTTCGGCGACGTGTTGTCCTCAGGGCGCGTGCAGACGCCCACGCTCAAGCTCATCGTGGACCGCGAGAAGGAGCGCGAAGCGTTCGTTCCCGAGGACTACTGGGTCGTGCGCGGTACCTTCGGAGTGAGCGGGGACGAGTTCGTGGCCCCGCACGCGACCGACCGGTTCAAGAGCGAGGAGGCGGCCCGTGCGGTCATGGACGCCGTTGCCGGCGAGACCACGGCGACCGTCGCCTCGGTCGACCGTTCGAAGCGCAAGGTGCAGCCGCCCACGCCGTTCAACACAACCGCGCTCATGGCCGCGGCCGCCTCGGAGGGCATCTCGCCCGCGCAGACGATGCGCATCGCCGAGTCGCTGTACATGAGCGGCTACATGTCGTATCCACGCGTCGATAACACGGTCTACCCGCCAAGCCTCGACCTCAAGGGGGTCCTGAAGTCGCTTGCCGAGGTGCCGTTCTATCGTGAGCACGCGCAGAAGCTGCTGGGCGCTCCGCTGCATCCCACGCGCGGTCCCAAGGAGACCACCGACCACCCGCCGATCCACCCAACCGGCGCCGCTGATCCCGACAAGCTCGACCCGCAGGCGTGGAAGCTCTACAACCTCGTCGCGCGCCGCTTCATGGCCACGCTCTCCGACGCCGCGATCGTGGAGAGCACCAAGGTCGGGCTCGATGTTGCCGGCGAGCGGTTCCAGGCCAAGGGCGACGTCGTCGTTTCGCCAGGGTTCCGTGCCATCTACCCGTACGGACTGCGCAAGGACGATCATCTGCCCACGATGGCTGAGGGGGAGACGATCGACTTCGGCGGCGCGGAGATGGAGGGCAAGCAGACGCAACCTCCGGCGCGCTACTCGCAGGGCAAGCTCATCCAGGAGATGGAGAAGCTCGGCCTCGGCACCAAGGCCACTCGGCACGACGCCATCCAGACGCTGTACGACCGCAAGTACGTGCAGAACGACCCGATGGAGCCCACCAACAAGGGCCGCACGGTGATCGACGCGCTCTCCACCTACGCGAGCGAGATCACCACCCCAGACATGACGGTGGCGCTCGATGCCGAGATGGACGCGATCGCCAACGGCAAGTCCACGCTGCCAGCCGTGGTCGGACATTCGCAGAATGCGCTCGCCGCCGTGGTGGAGGAGCTCCTCGGCAACGTGGAGCCGATAGCCGAGATGCTCAAGGGCGCGATCGACGAGGATGCCAAGGTGGGCGTCTGCCCCAAGTCCGGCCACGACCTGCTCATCAAGTACTCGCCGCGCAACCGAACGTACTTCGTGGGCTGCACCGGTTATCCCGATTGTGATGTGACGTACCCGCTGCCCAAGAACGCCAAGTACCAGGCGGTCGAGGAGCTGTGCGAGGTGTGCGGCTCGCCCCAGGTGCGGATCATCCAGTTCAAGAAGCGCCCGCGCGTGATGTGCCTGAGCCCCGACTGCCCCACCAAGAAGGGGCCCGAGGTCATGATCGCCAAGGGCGGGTGTCCAGTCGAGGGGTGTGGCGGCGATCTGCGGGTCGTCTACTCGGCGGTGGGCAGCCGGTACGTGCGGTGCACCAACTACGAGACGTGCAAGACCGCGTATCCGCTCCCGCAGCAGGGCGAGATCGAGCCCACCGAGGAGCTGTGCGAGTGCGGCGTCCCGAAGGTCATCGTGCATACCAAGAAGGGTCCGTGGAAGATCTGCATCGACCCCGACTGCCCGCACAAGCCGGAGCGCAACAACGGCCGTCGCGGTGCTGGCGGGCGTACGGGCGGCGCGAGGAAGTCGACGGGGGCGAAGAAGCCAGCAGCAAAGAAGACGGCCGCCGCAAAGAAGGCCGCTCCTGCCAAGGAGCTGGAGGCGCCGAAGAAGCCGTCAGACTCGTGACCTTCGACCCTTCCGAGGGCATGAACCTTGTGGATGACGGGGCCGGAAGGAGCCATCGGTGAGGATCGCAGTCGTGCAGCACGTCGTACGCCCTGCACCCGCGCAGGACCTCGAGGCGCTCGTTGCCGCAACCATCCGCGCCGCGGCGGGCGGCGCATCGTGGGTGGTGCTTCCGGTGGTGCCCGCCCTCGATGAGGGCCCGCTCCACGAGGAGCTGTGGTGCCGTCTTGAGAGCGACGCACCCGGCGTTGGCGTGCTCGTCGCCTCAGCCGATGGGGATGCGAGCGTCAGCGAGGGCGACGAGACGGCTCCCGGACTCACGGTGACTCTGGCGGGGGACGACTGTTACACGCCGGCGTCGCTTGCGGCCGCGCACGCGCACGGTCCCGGAGTACTGGTGCTCGCGCCCGGCACCGAGTCCGAGCTACAGGTGGAGGCCACGCTCGAGCTCGCGCTCGCGCTCAGCACCTCGGTCGCATCGGTAGTCATCGTCGTGGAGACCGACGGCGCCGAGCCAGGCGAGCCGGGGCACGGCGGGTCCGCGATCATCCATCTCGGCGAGGTGCTCGCTGAAGCGCTGCCGGGCGACGAGATCATGTATGCCGATGTCGAGGCGCCCGTGGGTCCGCCTGAAGCGCCGGGACCGCTGCCGGAGATCCCGCCGCTTCTGGCGCAGCGTGTGGCCGCGCATCAGGGCCGCAAGCTCGAGGTGGACTATCCCGCCGACCTCGGCTGAGCGTAGTCTCGATCCCGCCGATGGTAGAATCACCGTGGCCCTATCCGGCCGCGCGTCACCCAGCCATTCACTTCGACCGTGTGCAGAAGAGGGAGATCGATGACTCAGGTGCCCGACCCGATCGAGTTCCACAGGCGTTCGCGGGGCAAGATCACGATCAACTCGAAGACGCCGCTCGATGCGGAGAACCTCAGCATCGTCTACACGCCCGGCGTGGGCGCCGTCTCTACCCGTATCGCCGAGCAGCCCGATGAGGTCCGCGAGCTCACCGGCAAGCAGAACACCGTGGCCATCGTGACCGACGGCACCGCTGTCCTCGGTCTGGGCGACATCGGCCCCGAGGCCGCCCTGCCCGTGATGGAGGGGAAGGCCGCGATCTTCTCGGAGTTTGCCAGCATCAACGCCGTGCCGATCTGCCTCGCCACCACCGACACCGACGCTATCGTACAGACGGTGCGGTATCTGGCCCCCGGCTTTGGCGGCGTGAACCTTGAGGACATCTCAGCTCCGCGCTGCTTCGAGATCGAGCGCAGGCTCACCGCGGACCTCGACATCCCGGTGTTCCACGACGACCAGCACGGCACCGCCATCGTCGTCCTTGCGGGTCTTATCAACGCGATGAAGGTCACCGGCAAGGGCAGCGACGTGCGGATCGCCATCTCCGGTGCCGGTGCGGCGGGCCTGGCGATCGCACATCTGCTTGTGGCGTACGGCATGACGGCCATCCGGATCAGCGACAGCAAGGGCGTGCTGACCCTCGATCGGGCGAACATCAATGACGACCAGCGCGAGGTGCTCGCGCTTAGCACGGCGGACGAAAGCTGGCCGGTCGGCGGGTCGCTCATCGACGGCGCAGACGTGCTCATCGGCGTGTCGAAGGCGGGGCTGTTCACGGCCGATGACATCCGCCGGATGGCGCCCGATCCGATCGTGTTCGCGCTTGCCAACCCCGTGCCCGAGATCATGCCCGACGAGGCGCGCGCGGGCGGTGCCGTCGTGGTGGCCACCGGCCGCTCGGACTTCGCCAATCAGATCAACAACGCGCTCGTCTTCCCCGGCCTGTTCCGCGGACTGCTCGACCACCGGGCCCCGTGCGTGACGACCGACATCAAGATCGCGGTTGCCGAGGCGCTCGCAGGTCTTGTCGACGAGCCCGACGCGGAGCACATCGTGCCCTCGATCTTCGACCAGCGCATCGTGCCGGGCATCGCCGACGCGATCGGCGCGTGCCAAGGGCAGCGGTGCTGACGGTCCACGACATAGCCGAAGCCGTGCGCGCCGCGATCGCGGAAGCGGCAACGACGCTGCGTCCGGATGTGGCGCGGGCGATGGCCGATGCGGCAACGAGCGAGCCTTCGGGCGCGGGCCGTGAGGTGCTGTCCCGCATCGTGGAGAACGCGTCCATCGCCGCGCGCGACGGAGTCCCCCTCTGCCAGGACACCGGTACCGTGTGGGTGTGGGTGGAGCTCGGCGCCGACGAGTGTCTTGGTGGTGGTCTTGGGACCGCCATTGACGCTGCCGTGCGCGACGCATACCGTACCGGCGCGTTGCGCATGAGCGTCATGCGCGACGCTTTGTTCGAGCGCGTGAACACCGGCGACAACACACCGGCGTTCGTTGACGTGACCGTGCGGCCGGGCATCGGTGCGACCGTGCATGTGATGCTGAAAGGCGGGGGCTCGGACAACGCGAGCAGGCTTGCCATGCTCGAACCCGCCGCGGGAGTGGAGGGCGTGGTCAGCTTCGTTGTCGATGCCGTTTCGGCGAAGGGGTCCTCCGCGTGTCCGCCGCTCATCGTGGGAGTGGGCGTTGGCGGCACGTTCGACTCGGTGGGCAAGCTCGCGAAGAAGGCCCTGCTCCGTCCGGTGGGCTCGCCCGCCGTCAGCCCGGCAGCCGCCGAGCTCGAGGCCCGGCTGCTCACCGCCGTGAACGGACTCGGAATCGGGCCGGGCGGCCTGGGCGGACGCACCACAGCGCTTGCGGTGCACGTGCTCTCGGCGCCCTGCCATATCGCCTCGCTCCCGGTCGCGGTGAACATGGGCTGCTCGGCGTTGCGCTCCGTCAGCGTGGAGCTCACGTAGCATGGCAGGCGCTCCCACACCGCTCGTGGGCGGTTCTCCTTATCGCGCGGTGCTCAGCAACAAACGATTCCGCGCACTGTGGCTCTCGCAGTTCGTGAGCGGTCTGGGCGACTGGCTGGTGGTCGGTCTGCTCATCCCGCTCGTGACAACGCTCTCGGGCGGGTCGTCGTTCGCGGTCGCCGGCATCATGATCGCCAAGATCATCCCATCGCTGCTGTTCTCGTCGGTGGTGGGTTCGCTGGTGGACCGCTTCGACCGGCGCAAGCTGATGATCGGGTGCGACCTCATACGCGCGCTGCTGACCCTGCCGCTGCTGTTCACGAGCAACCTGGCGCTCATCTACCTCGTGGTGCTGCTCATGGAGGTCGCGTCGCTGTTCTTCGCGCCGGCGCGCAACGCGCTGATCCCCCGGATCGTCGCCGAGGAGGAAGTCGCGGTCGCCAACGGCCTCGCATACACCACGCAACAGGCAAGCATGCTCATAGGCCTCACGATGTCCGGCGGTATCCTCGCCGGCTTCGAAGCGATCGTGCGCTGGGTGCTCTCGAGCGGCTTCCCGTTCGTCGATGTGCTCGTGGGGCCGTTCGCGCCGGCGCTCCTCGGCCCGCGTGCCGGTGTGGTGCTCAACAGCCTCACGTTCCTGGTCTCGGCGGCGCTTCTCTGGTCGATCCGCGTGAGCGTTCGGCCGGAGCGGGACGGCACCGGTTTCCGGCTCTCGCTGATCGGCAAGGACGTGCTCGAGTCGTTCACCTTCTTGCGGGAGCAGCAACAGCTGCGGGGGCTGTTGGTCACGATCTCCGTGGCGCTCCTCGGAGGTGGCTCGATCATCACCGTCGGCCTCGCGTATGTGCAGGAGATCCTCGCGCACGGCGTACCGATCCTCGATCAGTTCGAGGTGACCCGCACGCTCGTGGCCGCGCCGCAGACCTTCGTGCTGGTGCTGCTCGCGCTCGGCATGGTCGCGGGTGCGATCCTTGCGCCACGTCTTTCTGATCGCATCCCGCTGCAGATGCTGTTCCTCGGCGCGGTCACCACGTTTGGTGCCAGCATGTTCGTGTTCGCGAGCGTCGGGGTGTACTGGGTGTCGTTGCTGTTCGGTGTCACGGCGGGCTTCTGCATCGCGTGTCTCACCGTCGCCGGTAACACCTATGTGGCGCGCACGGTCACCGATGACATCCGCGGCCGTGTATTCACCGCCATGGAGTCGGTCGTGCGCGTGTCCCTTCTCATGTCGATGGTTGTGGTGGCGCCGCTCGCCGACGTGCTGGCCGGGATCATCCGCTCGCTGTCCGCCGGCATGACCGACCCGTCATGGTTCACCGGTCCGAGGGTGACGCTGCAGATCGCGTCGCTCATCGTGCTTGGTGCGGCATACTACGCGTATCGAACGCTCGACTGGAGGATGGCTCCGGCAGCTGGAACCGATGACCACGTCGATGCGCGCGAACTGGAGGAGGGCCACGATGAGTGATCCGGTCAGAATCTGCCTTCCTGCCGAGGTGTCCGTTCTGCGCACGCTCCCGGTGGGGACGCCGGTCCTGCTCTCGGGCCCCGTGTACACGGCGCGAGACGCCACGCATGTGCGCCTGGTCGCCGACCTCGATGCGGGCGTCGCTCCGCTCGACCTGCGTGATCAGGTGCTGTTCTACGCCGGGCCGACCCCCGCCGCCGCTGGCAGGCCGGCGGGAGCGGTGGGACCCACAACCGCCGGGCGTATGGACGCCTGGACGCCGCGGTTGCTTGCCGCCGGCGTAGCGGCCACGATCGGCAAGGGCGTGCGCTCGGCCGCGGTCCACGCGGCCTGCGTCGAGCACGGCGCCGTCTACCTCGCCACCGTTGGCGGGATCGCGGCGTTGCTCGCCACGTGTGTGCGCTCGGCTGAGACCGTCGCGTACGCGGAGCTTGGTGCCGAAGCGCTCGTGCGCATGGAGCTTGACGACTTCCCGGTGTGGGTCGCCATCGATGCGCACGGAAACGACCTGTACGAGATGGCGCGGGCGGAGTGGGCGGCCCCCACGGACCCCGTCGCCGGAGGAGGATGCGCGTGAGCGGTTTGATGATCACGTTCGAGGGCGGCGACGGTTCGGGCAAGTCGACCCAGATCGCCCTGCTTGCCACGCGGCTGCGCTCCCTCGGCCATGATGTGCGCACATTCCGTGAACCTGGCGGTGTGGCGCCCGGCGACCCCGGTGAGCGCATCCGCGAGATACTGCTCGACCCGGTGCACACCGAGCTCGGGGTGCGGGCCGAGCTGCTGCTGTACGAGGCCGCCCGCGCCCAGCTCGTTGCCGCGCACTACCTGCCCGGCCTTGCCGAGGGCGCGATTGTGCTGTGCGACCGGTATGCGGACTCCAGCGTGGCGTACCAAGGATACGGCCGCGCGGTGCTGCCGGTGGAGGAGGTCCACGAGCTCAACCGCATCGCCACCGGCGGCCTGACGCCCGATCTCACGCTGCTGCTCGATGTGGATCCCGCGCATGGCCTCGCCCAGGCCACCGCCGAAGGCGCCGACCGGCTCGAGCAGGCCGGGGCGGCGTTCCACGAGCGGGTGAGGGCGGGGTACCTGCTGATGGCCGAGGCTGAGCCGGAGCGCGTCAAGGTCGTGCCCCGCGGTCCGGTCGATGCGGTCGCCGCCGCGGTGTGGAGCCACGTCGAGCCGCTCCTTGGCCGTATGGAGCGCGAGTGACCATGGCGCCGTGCATGTGGGACGACCTCGTGGGTCAGGAGCGGGCAACGACACATCTACGCCGAGCGGTCGAGGCGGGCTCGGTCGCGCACGCGTACCTGTTCGTGGGACCCACCGGCGCTGGCAAGAAGAGCGCCGCCCGGGCGCTCGCCTGCTCGCTGTTCTGCAACGACGGCGCGTGCGGCTCGTGCCGTGAGTGCACGCGCGTGCGGAACAACGCGCACCCCGACCTTCACATCTTCAACCCGGAAGGCGTGACCTACGTGGTCTCGCAGATCAGGGACATCGTGCGCGATGTCCACCTCAAGCCGGCCGAGGCGGACCGGAAGATCTACATCATCGAGAGCGCCGACCGCTTCAACGAGGCGAGTGCGAGCGCGTTTCTCAAGACGCTGGAGGAACCTCCCTCCGATGTCGTGATGATCCTGCTCGCGCGCGAGTTCGACGACGTGCTGCCCACGATCGCGTCGCGCTGCCAGGTCGTGCGGTTCGCGCCCATATCGGCGCCGGTGGCGCGCGGTCTGGTGATGGAACGCACCGGGGCGGGCGAGGACGAGGCCCGGGCCGCGCTTGCGGCCGCCGACGGCGTGATCCCGCGGGCGATCGAGTTCCTGCGCTCGCCGGGGCGGCGCAACGCCCGGCAGACGATACTCGGCATCCTCAAGCGGCTGCCATCGATGGACGGGCACGATGTGCTCGTGGCGGCCCGGGAGTTGCTTGGTGCGGTGCGGGCGCCGGTGGAGGAGATGAAGAGCGCACAGACCGACGAAGTGGAGCAGGTGCGCGAGTTCCTCTCAGGCGGTGTGCTGCGTGGCATCGAAACGCGGCATAAGCGCGAGCTCACCGCGCGCGAGCGCGAGGGCGTGACCGAGATCATGAGCGTCACCGAGAGCTGGCTCCGCGACTGCCTCGTGATGGCCCGTGGCGCGGGCGAGCTGGTGGAGAACGCGGATGCGGCCGATGCCACCGCCGAGGTCGCGCGGGTGCTTACCACGGCGGCGGCACTGCGTGCGCTCGATGCCGTGAAACGCGCCCGGCAGCGCATGTCCTATAATGTGAGCCCCCAGCTGGCCGTGGAGGCCATGCTGTTCGACATACAGGAGGTCCTACGATGCCCACGGTAGTGGGAGTTCGCCTGCGGTATGCAGGCAAGGTGCTGTACTTCGACCCGGCGGGTACCGAACCTGTCGAGGGCGATGAGGTCATAGTCACTACCGAGCGCGGACAGGAGTACGGCGAGATCGCGCTCGCACCGCGCGAGGTCGCCGAGGAGGAGATCCCCTCGGCGCTCAAGCCGGTCGTGCGCATCGCCACGCCCGAGGACAAGGCGCGGGCGGCGGCCCAGCGCGAGCGTGAGACCGGCGAGTTCGCGCGGTTCCGCGAGCTCGTGCGCACGCACAAGCTCGACATGAAGCCGATTGGCGTGGAGCATCTTTTCGACGACTCCAAGGTGGTCTTCTACTTCGCCGCCGAGGAGCGTGTCGACTTCCGCGAGCTCGTGCGGGAGCTTGCCGCTGAGATCCACAACCGTGTTGACATGCGGCAGGTGGGCGTGCGCGATGAGGCGCGGATGCTCGGTGGCCTCGGCCACTGCGGCGAGCAGCTGTGCTGCGTGCGCTTTGGCGGTGAGTTCCAGCCGGTCTCGATCCGTATGGCCAAGGAGCAGGATCTGCCGCTCAACCCGTTGAAAATCAGTGGACTCTGTGGCAGACTCATGTGCTGTTTGCGGTACGAGTACGAAGCGTACAAAGACTTCAAGCAGCGAGCGCCAAAGTGCGGCACCCAGGTCGACTTCTCGGATGGTACGTTCGGCAAGATCACGTCGATGAACGTGCCGAGAGAGCTGCTGACGATCCGCCAGCAGGGCGGTCCTGAGGTCACGGTCCCGCTTGCGGATCTTGACTGCAGCGCGGGACGCGGTTGTCCGTGCAAGTTGAACGTTGAGATGGCCGAGCAGCGGCAGACGGCCGTGGCCGTCGCACGAGGGACCACGCCAACGCTGCGCGAGGCGGAGCGGGTCGCCGAGCCCGCGCCTGCCGAGCGGACCGGTTCGTCGCGGCGCAGGCGCCGCAGCTCGAAGAGCGGCGGGGCCTCGGCTGGAGCACAGCAGACCGAAGCGCCGAAGAACGGCGGGCAGCCCCGCAAGAGCGACGGCCAGAAGAAGCCGGCCGATGCGAAGAAGGGCGGGCAGCCCTCCGGGCAGCGCCAAGGCCAGGACAGGGCGAAGCAGTCCAAGCCGCAGGGCGCGGCACCGCAGGGCGAGGGTGCCGGGAGCACGAGCGGTACGCGCCGTCGCAGGCGGCGGCGTCCACGCCCCGAGGGTGGGGCGCAGACAACAGAATAGGCTTCATGCCGACGTAGCTCAGCTGGTAGAGCAGCGCACTCGTAATGCGCAGGTCAGCGGTTCGAATCCGCTCGTCGGCTCCACGATCGCAGAGCGGGACCTCCGGGTCCCGCTTTCTTTGTGTCCGGAGGGACCTGGTTAGCCGCGTGCGAGGCGGCGGAGCGGACGGATATTCATACCCCTACGGGTACCGCTTGCATGACAATGTAACTCGTGTTACTTTGTCGCGACGCGCCCCTTACCCGTGTAGGCTTGACCCGGTGGGGCGTGTTCGTATCCCGGGCGTGGCCGCGTAGCGGCAGGGCGCCGATCGCGAGAGCGGGAAGGAGGCGAGCAGCGCGTGGAGACCGTAGCGATGGACCATCTTGCCATCGGTGCGTTCGTGCTGTTCGGCATCGCCTTCGTGGTGCTCGTGGTCTGGGTCTCCAACCTGCTGTCGCCTAAGGGCGTGGACACGCCCGATCGCCTCGAGCCCTACGAGTGCGGCTCGGAGCCGGTCGGCCCGCCGTGGGTCCAGTTCCGCGTGGGCTACTACGTTTACGCGCTCCTCTTCGTCGTCTTCGACATCGAGACCGTCTTCCTCTACCCGTGGGCCGTGGTGTACGGCCAGATGGGTGTCTTCATCCTGGTGGAGATGGTCATCTTCATCACCATCCTCGCGGCGGGCCTCGGCTACGCCTGGAAGGAAGGAGCGCTCAGGTGGCGCTAGACCGGCTCACCGGCGAGAACTCGCTGCTGTTCATCAAGAGCGAGCAGCTCTTCGATCTCGCCCGCACCAACAGCCTCTGGTACATCTCCTTCGGCATCGCGTGCTGCGCGATCGAGGGCCTCATGAGCGCCTCCGGTCCGCGCTTCGACTTCGACCGCTCGGGCGTCTTCTTCCGCAACTCTCCGCGCCAGGCCGACGTGATGATCGTCGCCGGCACCGTGAACGTGAAGATGGCCGACACCGTGCGCCGCCTCTACGAGCAGATGCCCGAGCCCAAGTGGGTCGTGGCGATGGGCGCCTGCGCGTCCACCGGCGGCCCGTTCCGCGAGTACCCCAACGTGGTGATGGGCGTGGACAAGGTCATACCCGTGGACGTGTACGTCCCCGGATGCCCGCCGCGGCCCGAATCGGTCCAGTACGCGTTCATCGAGCTCCGCAAGAAGATCAAGGCCAAGACGGAGGAACGCCTTGCTGCCCGACGCTAACGAGATCAGGACGCTGCTGGCCGGAAGCGGCGTGGCTGCCGAGGTGGACACCGTCGCCCTCGGCACGGTCGCGCGTGTCAGCGCCTCGGATGCCATCGATGCGCTCGCTGCCTTCAACGCCGAGGGCTACGAGTCGCTCGTGGACTTCGACGGCATGGACACCGGCGAGGCGATCGAGCTCACCTGGCGTCTCCGCTCCTATTCGATGGACTGCGAGGCGTACCTCAAGACCACCGTGGCCTACGACGCCGAGATCCACTCGGCATGGAACATCTACGCATCGGCGCTGATGCCCGAGCGCGAGACCGCCGAGCTTCTCGGACTGCGTCTGGCCGGGCACCCCAATCCCAAGCGCCTCTTCACCACCGATGGGATCCCTCCGCTGCTGCGCAAGGACGTTCCCATCCGCAGCGTGGAGGAGGTGAAGAACCGGTGAGCGACGCCCGCGACGACATCATCACGGTAGGACTGCTGTCCGAGGGCACGCACGACCCGGGTACGCCGCCCGCTGGCATCCGCCGGGCGCCGACCGGCGTGGACGGCCTCGCTACCGAGCACCTCATCGTGAACATGGGGCCCCAGCACCCATCTACACACGGCGTGCTGCGCATGCTCGTGGAGCTCGACGGTGAGGAGATCCTCAACGCCGAGGTCACCCTCGGCTATCTGCATCGCGGCATCGAGAAGCTTGCCGAGCACCGCAGGTTCGACGCGCTCGGCACGCTCATGGACCGCGGCGACTACGTCTCGGGCATCATGGGCGAGACCGCGGTGGCGCTTGCCGTGGAACGGCTCATGGAGATCGAGGTCCCGCGTCGCGCGCGGTGGATCCGCGTGATGATGGCCGAGATCAACCGCATCGCCACGCACCTGCTCTGGTACGGCACGATGGGGCTCGATACCGGAGCCATGGGTCCGTTCCTGTACGCGATGCGCGACCGTGAGTCGCTGCTCGATATCCTCGAGGCCGTGAGCGGCGCGCGCATGATGTTCAACTACGTGCGGCCCGGTGGCGTTGTGGCCGACCTGCCCGCCGGCATCGACACGAAGATCCGCGAGTTCTGCGACGCCTTCGATACCTACGTGGAAGAGCACGACGCGATCCTCTCGGGCAACGAGATCTTCCAGGCGCGCCTCAAGGGCATCGGCGTGATCGACGCCGAGAAGGCGCTGGCGTTCGGCCTCACGGGCCCCAACCTGCGCGCATCGGGCGTGGACTTCGACCTGCGCAAGAAGCGTCCGTACGACGCGTACGACGAGATGGAGTTCGACGTGCCGCTGGGCTCCACCGGCGACGCGATGGACCGCTTCTCGGTGCGCATGGAGGAGATGCGGCAGTCCAGCCGCATCATCCGGCAGTGCATCGAGGGCATGCCCGAGGGCGAGCACACCGCAAAGGTGCCGAAGGTCCTCAAGCCGCCGGCGGGCGAGGTGTACACATCTGTGGAGTCCGCACGCGGCGAGGTGGGCATCCACCTGGTCACCGATGGCGGAACGTCGCCGTACCGGATGCACTATCATGGTCCGTCGCTGTACGCGTTGCAGGCGCTGGAGGACCTCATGCCCGGCCATCTGATCGCCGACGGCGTTGTGATGATCGGCTCCACTGACATCATGCTCGGGGAGGTGGACCGATGAGCCCGGCGCTCGCAACCATCGTGAAGCTGCTCTCGATCATCGCCCTGATGCTCACCAACGGCGTCTTCATGATCTACCTGCTGCGTAAGGTGCTGGGCCATCTTCATATCCGCCTCGGCCCGATGCACGTGGGTCCGCATGGTCTGCTGCAGACGATGAACGACGTCATCAAGCTGCTCACCAAGGAGGACCTCACCCCGCGTATCGCGGACAAGGCGCTCTTCTATCTCGCGCCGATGATCGTGTTCGTGCCGTCGTTCATGGCGTATCTTGCGCTGCCGTTCTCGGACACGCTGAAGGCGACCTCGCTCGAGACCGGCCTGCTGTTCACGTTCGCCGCGCTCTCGGTGGTGCCGATCGGCATCCTGCTCGCCGGCTGGTCGTCGGGCAACAAGTGGGGCCTTCTGGGCGGCATGCGCTCGGCGGCCATGCAGATCGCGTACGAAGTGCCGCTCCTGCTCTCGGTGTTGCCGATAGTCATGATCTCAGGCACCGCGGACCTCGGCGGCATCGTTGACGCACAGGCAGGCACGTGGCTGGCGGTCGTCCCGCGCTGGTTCATCACCAACCCGCTTCTGTGGCCGACGTTCATCATCTTCGTGATCTCGTCGCTGATCGAGGCCAACCAGACGCCATTCGACATGTCCGAAGGCGAGTCAGAGCTGGTCGGGGGATTCGGCACCGACTACTCGGCCATGAAGTTCGGCCTGGTCTACCTCTCCGAGTTCTCCAACACGTTCGTGATCTCGGCGCTCGGCGTGACGCTGTTCTTTGGTGGGTGGCTGGTGCCGTGGCTCCCGATGAGCTGGTATGACGCGGTGCCGGTCCTGGCGCCCACGGTGTTCATCCTCAAGACGTACCTGGGCATCGTGCTGATGTGGTGGATCCGGGGCACCTACCCGCGCGTGCGCATCGATCAGCTGATGGACCTGGGCTGGAAGCGGCTGATCCCGGCAGCGCTGGTGATGATCGTGCTCACCGGCGTGGTCGACAAGCTCATCGTGCCGCTCTTCACCGGGGCGGTGAGCTAGCCATGTGGGGCAAGGGACTCATCAACGGCCTGCGGCTGAGCCTGAAGAACGCGCTCCGTGGTCCGATCACCGTGCAGTATCCGTACGAGAAGCTCGAGCTGCCCGAGCGGGCACGCTGGGCGGTGCGGCCCAAGTACTTCGATGATGGTTCGCCCAAGTGCACGGCGTGCATGACCTGCGTGCGTGTGTGTCCCGACCACATCCTCTCGGTCGATCTGGAGCCGCGCGACGACAAGGTCAAGCACATCGAGGCCTTCGGCTACGAGATCGGTGCGTGCATGATGTGCGGCCTGTGCGTGGAGGCGTGTCCGTTCGACGCCATCAAGATGAGCCACGAGTACGAGCTCGCGGTGAAGGACCCCGCAGCGCTTGCGGAGACCCTGCTCGTGGACGTCGATGCGGCCACGAACGCTCGCCACAAGGAAGAGAAGGAGCGGATGGCCGCGCTGACCGCACCCGCCGAAGTTGCCGAGACCGCACCTACGGAGGCTGCCGAGGCCGCCGAGGCCGCCGCGCCCGCTGCGCCCGCCGAAGCTGAGGCCGCCGAGGACGGTGATGTCCGGTGAGCACCACGCTGCCCGCTGTGGCCTTCTACCTGCTCGCGTTCGCGGCGCTCTACGGCGCCATATCGATGATGTCCACGCGCAACGTGGTGCATGCCACGGTGTGGCTGCTCGAGGTCATGCTGGCCACGGCCGGTCTGTACCTCGTGCTCGACGCGGAGTTCCTCGCGCTGGTGCAGGTGCTCGTGTACGCGGGCGCCGTGGCCGTGCTCACGCTCTTCACCGTCATGCTCACGCTCCGGCGTCGTGAAGACGCGGTGCGCCCGTTCCCCACGGCGTGGGGCTCGCTCGCGATCGCCGCGCTGTTCACCGGAGCCATGCTGCTCGCCATCAGGGGCTTCTGCCCGGTCGGCGTCGAGATGCCCGCGATCGCGCCGGGCATCGAGGAGTTCGGCCGTGAGCTGTTCACCACCTGGATGGTGCCGTTCGAGGTGGCCTCCCTGGTGCTGCTCGTGGCGCTTGTGGGCGCCGTGTGGTGGACAGGGGGTGACGACCGGTGACCGTCGGCCTGCCGCACGTGCTCACGCTCGCCGCCCTGCTGTTCGGCATCGGGCTCTACGGCGCGCTCTCGCGCAAGAACGCCGTCCACGTGATGATGTCGCTCGAGCTCATGGCCAACGCGGTGAACCTGAACCTCGTGGGCTTCTCGCGGTTCGTGACGCCTGAGGCGATGACCGGGCAGTTCTTCGCGGTGTTCTCCATGGTCGTTTCCGCTGCCGAGATCGGCCTCGGTCTCGCGCTCGTGATCGCCATCTACCGCCGCAAGCGCAGCGTCGAGCTCGACGCCGTACAGGAACTCAAGGGGTGAGCATGGACTGGGTGACCCTCATACCCCTGCTCCCGGCGCTCGCCTTCGTGGTGCTGGCCCCGCTCTCCCGTGCCGCCCGCGCGAAGCTCGTGCCGCTCGCCGTTGCCGCGGTGCTCGGCTCGCTCGGCCTCTCGATCGCCGCGTTCCTGGCGGTGTGGCCTGGCGGTCACGGCGAGGTCTGGCAGGCGTCGGTCACGATCGCCCACATCGGCGACCGCGCGATCACCCTCGGCCTGGCGCTCGAGCCGATGTCAGCGATCATGCTGACCGTTGTGACCGTTGTGGGCGCATGCGTGCAGGTGTACTCGCTCGGCTATATGCATCGCGAGGACCGCATCGGCTGGTACTACGCGGTGCTCTCGCTCTTCACCGCGGCGATGCTGGCACTCGTGCTCTCCGACAACTTCCTCGGGCTGTTCATGGCCTGGGAGGTCATGGGCCTGTGCTCCTACCTGCTCATCGGGTTCTGGCACGAGCAGGAGGCGCCGCGCCTGGCCAGCATCAAGGCGTTCCTCACCACCAAGGTGGGCGACCTCGGCTTCATGCTCGCACTTGCCGTGGTCTACGCCGAGGCGGGCGCGTTCGACTTCGCCACGGTGCTGCACCACGACTGGACGGCCGGGACGGCCACGCTCGTGGCATTGCTGATGCTCTTTGCCGCCATGGGCAAGAGCGCGCAGTTCCCGCTCCACGTGTGGCTCCCCGACGCCATGGCGGGCCCCACGCCGGCATCCGCGCTCATCCACGCGGCCACGATGGTGGCGGCAGGCGTGTTCCTGGTGGTGCGGGCGTTCCCGATCTTCGAGGCGAGCGGCATCGCGCTCACGATCACGCTCTGGGTGGGACTCATAACGGCGCTGCTCGCGGGGCTGCTCGCGATGGTCCAGCACGACATCAAGAAGGTGCTCGCGTACTCCACGATCAGCCAGCTGGGCTTCATGTTCATCGCGCTGGGCGCTGGCAGCTCCACCGCCGCGCTCTACCATCTGGTGACCCATGCGTACTTCAAGTCGCTGCTGTTCCTCGGCGCGGGCGTGATCATCCACGCCGCGCACACGCAGGACATGCGCCAGATGGGCGGGCTGGCCAAGAAGCTGCCGGTGACCTCGCTCGCGTTCGCGTCGGGCTCCCTCGCGCTCGCCGGTATCGTGCCGTTCTCCGGGTTCTGGTCCAAAGACGAGATCCTTGCGGTGCTGCTGCACGAGCACCAGTACGTCGCGTTCGCCATCGCGCTGCTGGCGGCGTTCGTCACGGCCTTCTACGTGGCCCGGTTGTGGTTCCGGGTGTTCACGGCGCCCACGCAGCAGGAGGATCTGCATGAGGGCCATCGCTCCATGCTGGTGCCGATGGTCGTGCTGGCCGTGATCACCGCGGTGATCGGGTTCTTCGGGCCCACGCTCGGCGACTTCCTCGGCCACGAGATCCCGTGGCCGGCGCTCGGCACCGCCGCCATCTCCACCGTGGCCGCCCTCGGCGGCATCACGCTCGGCTGGTACGTGTATGGCCGCAGAACATCGGTCGTGAACACCCAGGCGCTCAAGCAGCGGTTCCCGCACGCGTATGGCGTGCTTGCCAACAAGTACTACTTCGACCTCACGTACGGGTACTTCGTGGTCGGCGGGTACACAACGCTTGCCCGGGCGCTCGCAACGTTCGACGCACGCGTGGTCGACGGCGTGGTCAACGGCGTCGCCGCAGCCTGGCGGTCGCTCTCGGCCGCTGGCTGGACGTTCGACGGCCGCATCGTGGATGGCGCGGTCAACGGAGCCGCCTCGGCGGTCAGGGCCGCCGGGGACAAGGTGCGCACCCTCCAGACCGGTAGCGTGCGCTCGTATCAGACGCTCATCGCGGGAGCCGTGGTGCTCCTCGTGGTATGGATCCTCGTGAAAGGGGCCTAGCGCGTGGACTTCCCTCTGCTCACGGTCATCGTCTTCCTTCCGCTCCTCGGTGCCGCTGTGGTGGCGCTGCTCGGCAACGCGCGGGCGGTCGCCGGCCGGGTCGTCGCGGCCACCGTTGCCGTGGTCGACCTCGCGCTGGTGGCGTGGCTCGCTTCGCGCTTCGACGTGGACGGCGGCATGCAGTTCGTCGAGAAGCTCACCTGGGTGCCTCAGGTGGGGATCACCTACCACCTCGCGATAGACGGCATGTCGCTTGCGATGGTGGCGCTCTCGGCGCTGCTCACCGTGCTCGCCATCGTGGCCTCATGGAAGACCGAGAAGAACCCAGCGCTGTGGTTCTCGATGCTGCTGTTGCTCGAGGTCGGCATGAACGGCGTGTTCGTGGCGATGGACTTCGTGCTCTTCTACGTGTTCTGGGAGCTTGTCCTCGTGCCGATGTACTTCCTCATCGCCACGTGGGGCGGACCTCGCCGGCAGTACGCTGCCGTGAAGTTCTTCCTCTACACGCTCTTTGGCAGTGTGTTCATGTTGGTGGGCATCATCGCGCTCTACCTGCAGACCGGGACGTTCAACATCCTGGAGATGGCGGGTGCGGGGCTCGACCCGAAGTTCCAGTGGTGGGTGTTCGCGGCGTTCTTCCTCGGCTTTGCCGTGAAGGTGCCGGTCTTCCCGCTGCACACGTGGCTTCCCGACGCGCACGTCGAGGCCCCCACGGCCGCATCCGTGCTGCTCGCCGGCGTGTTGCTGAAGATGGGCTCGTACGGCTTCCTGCGGATATCGCTTCCGATCCTGCCTGACGCTGCCGCCGAGTGGAGCACCTTCATCGCGGCGCTTGCGGCCATCTCGATCGTGTACGGGGCGGCGGTGGCCTTCGCGCAGACCGACATGAAGAAGCTCGTGGCGTACTCGTCGGTCTCGCACATGGGCTTCGTGATGCTCGGCATCGCCTCGATGACGCCCGAGGGACTCAATGGCGCCGTTGCGGTCATGTTCAGCCACGGCGTGGTCACCGGCATGCTGTTCTTCCTCGTGGGCATGGTCTACGACCGCACGCACACACGGATGATCGCCGAGGTCTCGGGCCTGTCCTCGCAGGTGCCGGTGGCGGGCGGCCTGCTCGCGTTCGCGTCGTTCGCCTCGCTCGGCCTGCCGGGGCTCTCCGGGTTCGTCGGCGAGTTTCTGAGCCTCGTGGGCGCGTGGGCGTCGGACATCCCGGTGGGCTGGGTGGTCCTCTCGGCCATCGGCGTGCTGCTTGCCGCCGCGTACATGCTGTGGCTCGTGCAGCGGGTCGTGCTCGGCTCGCCGAGTGCGGCGGTCTCGGGCATCGCGGACCTGAGCGCACGCGAGGTCGCGGTGCTGCTTCCGCTGGTGGCGCTCACGCTCATCGTGGGCCTGTACTGGGACTCGCTGCTGCGCTTCACGGACCCTGCGGTGCGTTCGATCCTCGCGATGATGGGCGGCGCCTAGCATGTCCGAGCTGCTGCTGCTGACACCCGAGCTCCTGGTGCTCTTCGGCGCGCTTCTCGCGCTCTTTGCCGACAAGATCACCGGCCATCCGCGTGCGGCCGCGCACATCGCGGCCCCGCTTTCGGTCGTGGCCGCGCTCGTGGCGGCGCTCATCGGCACCCGCGGCGGCATCTTCGCGGGCATGCTTGCGCTCGACAACGTGTCGGTATTCGCCCGCGTGGCGATCGCGCTCCTGCTGGCGTTCTGGCTGCACTGGGTCTCCGGGCGCGGCACGGGGGGTGAGCGTTCGGCCGAGGCGGTCGCGCTCGCCATGCTCTCGGCCGTGGGCGGCATGCTCATGGCCTCGGCACGCGACCTCATCGTGCTGTTCATCTCGCTTGAGCTCTCCACCATGCCCGCGTACGTGCTCATGGGGTACCGGCGCGGTGACGCCCGCGGCCTCGAGGGGGCGCTCAAGTACTTCCTGCTGTCGATGCTCACGAGCCTGATCATGCTGTACGGTCTGTCGTTCGCGTACGGCATCTCCGGCTCCACCGCGTATGCCGACCTCGGGGCCGTGGACGCGGGCACCCTCGGCCAGCTTGCCATCGCGTTCGTGCTGGTCGGGCTGTTCGCCAAGCTTTCGGCGGCGCCGTTCCACTACTGGACGCCCGACGCGTACGCGGGCGCCCCGGCTTCATCGGTTGCGTACGTGTCGACCGTCCCTAAGATCGCGGGCGTCGTTGCGCTCGTGCAGCTGGTGGCCGCGTTCGCTGGCAACGGGGGGACCATCACGGTAGTGCTTCTTGTCGGCTCGCTGCTCTCGATGCTCGTCGGCAACCTCGCCGCGTACCCCCAGACCGACCTTCGCCGCCTGATGGCGTACTCGGGTGTGGCGCACAGCGGCTACATCCTCCTTGCGGCGGCGGCCGGATCGGCCGGCGGGACCGCGGCTGTCTTCTACGCGGTCGCCTACGCCGTGCCGTCGATGGCGATCATGCTGCTGGGCTCGGAGGAGGGGACAGCGCTCGATGATCTCGCAGGGCTTGCGGCACGACGCCCGGCTATCGCCTGGGCCTCCGTGGTGTGGCTCCTCTCGCTGATCGGCATCCCGCCGATGGTGGGATTCTTCGGGAAGCTCACCATGTTCACCGCCGCGCTCGACCATGGCCTCGTGTGGATCGTGGCCGTGGCTGTGACGATGAGCGTGGTCTCAGCCGGCTACTACTTCAAGGTCCTGCGCTCGGTGTTCTTCGGCGAACGGCTCGACGCGAGGCGGGCCACGCGAAGCACTCCAGCGGTGATCGCGTATGCCGCTCTCACGGTCGTGACGCTCGCTCTCGGCGTGCTGGCCTCACCGGTGCTGGAGTTCTTCGGTCTGAGGTTCTAGGCTGTCCCAGGGAGGGTATACGTCCCCCGGAAGGGAAGTGCTGCATCGATGACATCGCCATTCGAGACATCGCCCATTCTCGGGCCAGAGCCCACACTGGGTCACGCTCCTGCCCCGGAGGCGCCGATCGCCCCCACGCCTGTGGCATCGACCCGCGATCGCGGAGGCCGCTCGTGCTTGGCCGTGCTCGCCGCCGGTGTGCTCGGCGGACTGATCGGCGCTGCCATCACCGCGGCGGTCTTCTGGGCCGTCTGGGGCGGCACGCCTGCGCGTGATGAGCCTCCCGCGGGCGCTCCGACGTCTGCTGAAGAGCGCGAGCGCTACACCATCGAGATCGAGGGGGAGGACCTCACGTACGCCGAGGCCGTGGCGCTCAAGGCCATGCCCTCGGTGGTAAGTATCGCGATCGAGCAGACCGCTGTGAATCTGTTCTCCGGCCGCAGTACCACGCAGGTCGTGGGCAACGGAAGCGGTGTGATCATCAGGGAGAACGGCTACATCCTCACCAACGATCATGTGGTCGCCGGGGCCGATGGCCTCACCGTGACGATCGGCGTGGAGACCGTGCCGGCCGAGTTGGTGGGCCGCGACCCGTCCTCCGATCTGGCTGTCATCAAAGTCGACCGCACCGGTTTACCCGCGATCGAGATCGGCTCCTCGGCGGCGCTGCGTGTGGGCCAACCGGTGGTGGCGATCGGCAGCCCGTTCGGCCTGGACCAGTCGGTCACCACCGGCATCGTGTCCGCGCTTGGCCGCACAAGCCTCATGGAGAGCGCCGAGGCGCAGATCACGGCGTATACGAGCCTCATCCAGACCGATGCGGCTATCAACCCGGGGAACTCGGGTGGCGCGCTCACCGATGCCGAGGGCAAGCTCATCGGCATCAACACGCTCATCCAGACCGGCGGCAGCGCCCAGTCGGCGGGCGTGGGTTTCGCCATCCCGGTGGACTACGCCCTCACGATCGCCGATGACCTCATCGACACCGGCAGAGCCGAACATCCGTATCTCGGTATCTCGAGCATGACGATCAACAGCCAGGTGGCCGAGCGCTACCTGTTGCCGGTCGACGCTGGTGCGCTCATCGCCACCGTTGCCGAGGGATCCCCGGCCGCTCAAGCGGGTATCCAACCAGGTGACATCGTCACGCGCATCGGGGATACCGCGATCGCCAGCGTGGAAGACGTGTTCCTCGCTATCCGCTCGCATCGCGTGGGCGACACGGTGGAGGTGGAGATCGTGCGGGGGGATGAGCGCCTCACCCTCGATGCTACGCTCGGCTCGGACGGCGCCCGGTGATGCAGCTCGACCTCGTGTGCGTGGGGCGCCTCAGGGAGCGCTACTGGCGTGATGCCGCAAACGAGTACCTCAAGCGCCTGGGGCCGTACGCCCGGGTGACCGTGACCGAGGTCGCAGACCGCGACGTGAGCGTCGACGAGCCGCGCGCGCTTGCGGCCGAGGCCGCCGACGTGCTGCGCGCGATCGCGCCTTCGGCGCACGTGGTGGCGCTCGATCTGGGCGGCACAGCGCGGTCCTCGGAGGGTCTCGCGGGGTGGTTGGACGCGCTCGCGCTCAACGGTCGCAGCCGTGTGGCGTTCGTGGTGGGCGGGGCCGCAGGCCTGCATACCGACGTGCTTGCCCGTGCCGATGAACGGCTTGCGCTCGGGCCGCTCACGCTCCCGCACCAGCTCGCTCGTGTGGTGCTGCTCGAGCAGCTCTACCGCACGTTCCGCATCAGCCGCGGCGAGCCCTATCACAGGTGAAGTCATGGGCCCCACCGTTCACCTCGTCCTGACACGCGAGTGGGCACGCGAATGCGGGTTCTCGGGAGAGGACGCCGAGGTCATCGCCCAGTCGGACCTCGCCTTCGACGCCAGCTTCCCGGCCCGGGCGTCGCTCGCCAACATCACGCGTCACTTCGCCCCCGGTGCGTGGGCCTGGTCGCGCCACTACTACCGGCGTGCGGTGCGCTGCCGCGATCTCACGATGCTGGGATACGCGCTTCACTGCGCACAGGATGCCGTGGCGCACGGGACACTGGGCGAGAACCACGTGCTCGCGAACCTTGGTCTGAGGCGCGAGCCGGACTCGTGGGATGTCGCGCCTCCCGGGATCAGGCAGCGTATCGAGCGCGTGAGCCGCGAGCGGCTGCTGCGGTATCGCGCCGGCCGCGAGTGAGGGCTGGCTACACGACCTCGGTGACCACGACCGGCACGCGCCACTCGGCGGCGAGCTGGTCGGCAAGGGATCGTGCCTCGACCTTGTCACCGAACATGCCTGAGGGCTTCGTCGACTCGTCGTCGAAGGCGAGCGCGACCCACCACAACTCCCGGCCGCCCGCGCTGCCGATACGGTCGCACCGCACGCGGACGACCTTCTTGCCTGATGTGCTGACTTCTGAGCTGTCGAGGTGCCCCATGGCGTGCTCTCCTTCGCTGCCGGCCGATCGTGCGTGTGAGGGCGCTCTTCACGCGTCTGATCGTACGCCCGTGTTGTACGCGAGTGACAGAGGGTGCGCGGTCACGCACATTGCTCGAGGGTATCGGCGGGGGTATCCTGGGTGACCGATACCCGCCGACTCAGGAGTCGCCCCCGTGCGCGATACACTCACCGCAGTCATCACCGAGACCGTCGAGTCCTTGATAGCCGATGGACGCCTGCGGCTGGCCTCGGTGCCCGATGTGCACGTGGAGCGGCCACGGGACCCATCGCATGGCGACTGGTCCACGAACGTCGCGCTCGTGTCGGCCAAGTCGGCGGGGATGGTGCCCCGTGACATCGCGGCGATGCTCGCAGCCGAGCTGCGGCAGCGACTCGCCGGTGTTGCCGAGGCGATCGAGATCGCCGGTCCTGGGTTCATCAACGTCCGCCTCGCCCGTGATGTGGTGGCCGACGTGGTCACGCGCATCCGGGACGAGGGCGACTCGTTCGGAGCGGGGGAGCGCACCGGGAAGCTCGTGCAGGTCGAGTTCGTGTCGGCCAACCCGGTGGGTCCCCTGCATGTGGGTCACGGACGGTGGGCCGCCCTGGGCGACAGCATCGCTCGCATCCTAGAGCACGCCGGTGATGACGTGCAGCGCGAGTTCTATGTGAACGACGCGGGCGTGCAGATGGACATCTTCGCGGCGAGCGTGTCGGCGCGGTACCTCGAGCTCTGCGGGGTCGAGGCGGAGTTCCCCGAGGATGGATACCGGGGGACGTACATCATCGATATCGCGCGCGAGATCTTCGACGCCGAGGGCACGTGCTGGATAGAAGCCACGGCCGAGAACCGTGAGGCCCACTTCAAGGAGCAGGCGTACACGGCGGTGCTGGAGCATCTGAAGCGCGTGCTGAGCGGCATGGGAGTGGGTTTCGACGTGTGGTTCTCCGAGCGCACGTTGCACGCCGCGGGCGCCGATGGCGTCACCGCGATCGAGCGTGGCATCGCGCGCCTGCGCGAGGCCGGCTACCTGTACGAGCAGGACGGAGCGCTGTGGTTCCGCTCGACCGACTTCGGCGATGACAAGGACCGCGTGCTCAAGAAGGCGGACGGCAGCTACACGTACTTTGCGGCCGACATCGCGTATCACGCCGACAAGTACGACCGCGGCTTCGACCTCGTGATCGACATCTGGGGCGCGGACCATCACGGCTATGTGAAGCGGATGGAGGCGGCCGTTGCCGCGCTCGGCCACCCCGGCAAGCTCGAGGTGATCATCGGGCAGCTGGTGAACCTTTTCCGCAACGGCGAGGTCGTGCGGATGAGCAAGCGTACCGGAGAGATGGTCACCTTCGAGGACCTGCTCGACGAAGTGGGCGTGGATGCCGCGCGCTACTTCTTCCTGCGCCGGTCGACCGACCAGCCGGTGGACTTCGACATCGCGCTCGCCAAGGAACGCTCGAGCGAGAACCCCGTGTACTACGTGCAGTACGCGCATGCGCGCATCTGCTCGATCCTGCGCAAGGCGTCGGGTGCCGACACCGCCGACGAGAGCGTGGACGTAGCGGCCGTGGCCGAGGGCATCGCGGCGGGGCCCGCCGAGCTGGCGTTGCTTGGCTCGGAGCCAGGGACGCTCGCCGGTGAGGCCGAACTCGGACTCCTGCGCAAGCTTGCCGAGTTCCCCGAGGTCGTGGCGATCGCCGCACGCCAGCGCGCGCCGCACAAGCTCGCCACCTACGCGGAGGATCTCGCCGCGACGTTCCACGGCTTCTACACGCACTGCCAGGTCGTGGTTGACGACCCGGCGCTTCGTAACGCACGGCTCGCGCTCGCCGACGCGTCACGCATCGTGCTCGCGCGCGCCCTCGGTCTGCTCGGCGTGACCGCCCCGGAGCGTATGTAGCACCGGGGCATGAGCGGCATCGATCGTCCGGCGGTCCGCTGTTGACGAGCGCATCGCGCATGTCTACCATATCTTGTGTCGTGGTTCCCTTGAGCATCAATATCTAGGGCTAAGAGGGAAGCTGGTGCGCCGCCACGTGCGGCAATGCCAGCGCTGTCCCCGCATCTGTGAGCGGAGAGTCGTCACCGGAAGGACGCCACTGGCGCACGAGCGCCGGGAAGGCTCGGTGAGGGCGATGACCCGCAAGCCAGAAGACCTGCCACGGCATCGCTTGGCGTAGTACGACGGGCGGGGTGTCCCGGCGGGTCGTTCACGGACGTGTCTGTCCTGGCTGCCGCACCCCCATCGATGGGAGGCCGCATGGCAGCTACAGAGTCCACACCGGCGCTTCGTTCCGTGCTCACGCGCGACGGCGCCGTAGCATCCTTCGACGCATCGCGCATCCGCTCGGCGATCGAGCGTGCGGGCGCGGCGACCGGCGAGTTCGGCGCCGACGAGGCTGTAACGCTCACCGCCGAGGTGGTGAAGGTGCTCACGCACATGGCCGTTGACGGCGCGGTGGGCATCGAGCGCGTCCAGGACGTGGTGGAGCAGGCGCTCGTCTCGGCCAACCGGTTCCAGACCGCGCGTGCGTACATCGTCTACCGCGAGCGGCGCGCGCGCTTCCGGGAAGACCGCAAGACGGTCGTCGCGGTCGAGGCGTCGATCAACGAGTACCTTGAGCGGGCCGACTGGCGCGTGAATGCCAACGCCAACCAGGGCTACTCGCTCGGCGGGCTGATCTTGAACGTGTCGGGCAAGGTCATCGCCAACTACTGGCTCTCACACGTCTATCCGCCCGAAGTGGGGGCGGCGCACCGGAGCGGGGACATCCATATCCACGACCTGGACATGCTCTCCGGGTACTGCGCCGGCTGGTCGCTCCGCACGCTGCTGACCGAGGGTCTGAACGGTGTGCCGGGCAAGGTCGAGGCGGCGCCTCCCAGACACCTGTCGAGTGCGATGGGGCAGATCGTGAACTTCCTCGGCACACTGCAGAACGAGTGGGCAGGCGCACAGGCGTTCAGTTCGTTCGATACCTACCTGGCGCCGTTCATACGGCTGGACGATCTCTCCTACGACGACGTGCGTCAGTCGATCCAGGAGCTCGTGTACAACCTGAACGTCCCGTCGCGCTGGGGCACCCAGACGCCGTTCACCAACCTCACGTTCGATTGGACGTGTCCCGACGACCTCAAGGGCGAGTACCCGGTCATCGGGGGCACCGTGTGCGACTTCACCTACGGTGAGCTGCAGCGTGAGATGGACATGATCAACCGCGCTTACATCGAGGTGATGACGGAAGGTGATGCGAAAGGGCGGGTCTTCACCTTCCCGATCCCCACGTACAACATCACTCACGAGTTCGACTGGGACTCGCCCAACGCGGAGCTGCTGTTCGAGATGACCGCCAAGTACGGCTTGCCGTATTTCCAGAACTTCCTCAACTCGGAGCTCTCGCCCAACATGGTGCGCTCGATGTGCTGCCGCCTCCAGCTCGATCTCACGGAGTTGCTCAAGCGCGGCAACGGGCTCTTCGGCTCTGCCGAGCAGACCGGGTCGCTCGGGGTCGTCACCGTGAACTGCGCGCGCCTTGGCTACCTCCACGCGGGGGATGAGGCCGCGATGCTCACCGCGCTCGACGCGCTGCTCGAGCATGCGCGCACCTCGCTCGAGCTCAAGCGCAAGTTGATCCAGCGCTACATCGACGAAGGACTATTCCCGTACACCAAGCGGTACCTCGGCACGCTGCGCAACCACTTCTCCACCATCGGCGTGAACGGCATCAACGAGATGATCCGCAACTTCACGCACGGCTCGCACGACATCACCACCGCCGAGGGGCATGCGATGGCCGTGCGCTTCCTGGATCACGTCCGCAGCCGCATCACGGCGTTCCAGGAGCAGACCGGTCACCTCTACAACCTCGAGGCCACGCCCGCCGAAGGCACCACCTATCGCTTCGCGCGCGAGGACCGCAAGCGTTTCGGTGACGCCATCTTGCAGGCGGGGACCGTGGAGCGTCCGTACTACACGAACTCGAGTCAGCTCCCGGCCGGGTTCACTGACGACCCCTTCGAAGCGCTCTCCCGCCAGGAGGAGCTGCAGCGCAAGTACACCGGCGGCACGGTGCTGCACCTGTACCTCGGCGAACGCGTCAGCTCGGCGGAGGCGTGCAAGACGCTCGTGCGCCGTGCGCTCGCGAACTTCCGCCTGCCGTACATCACCATCACGCCCACGTTCTCGATCTGTCCCGTGCACGGCTACCTGTCCGGTGAGCACGCGTTCTGCCCGGTGTGTGACGCCGAGGCGATCGCGCGTAAGCAGTCGGCGCTCAGCGCCTGATGAGAGGAGTCACCATGTCCGAGAACAGCACACGGTCCACCCACGAGGCGGACGCCTCCGCGATCACGCTTGCCGATGACGAGCGCCAGCCCTGCGAGGTCTGGACCCGGGTGATGGGCTACCACCGCCCGGTCTCGTCGTTCAACACCGGCAAGCAGGGCGAGTACGCCGAGCGGAAGTGCTTCGCCGAGCCGGCGCTCGGCTGAGGAGGTCGGCTGGCGTGCTCGCTGTCGGCGGGTTCGTCCCGTTCACGACCATCGACTTCCCCGGACGGCTCGCGGCGGTCGTCTTCACGCAGGGCTGTCCCTGGCGCTGCGGATACTGCCAGAACCCGCATCTGTGGCAGACCGACGGCGTCTCGGGTGGGGACACGTCCTGGGCAGCCGTGCTCGAGATCCTCGAGACACGGCGCGGATTGCTCGACGCGGTCGTGTTCTCGGGCGGAGAGCCTACGGCCCAGCTAGGGCTTGCGGCCGCATGCACGGCGGTGTCCGACCGCGGGTTCGAGGTGGGTCTGCATACGGGTGGCGCCGTCCCCGAGCGTCTGGCGGCGGTGCTGCCGCTCGTCGACTGGGTGGGATTCGACGTGAAGGCGCCGTTCGACCTGTACGAGCACACCACACGCGTTCCCGGCTCAGGCGACCGGGCTCGTGAGAGTCTCAGCCTGCTCGCGGCCTCGGGCGTGCCGTTCGAGGTGCGCACCACGGTGCACTCGGCGCTGCTCACGCCCGACGCCCTCCGCTCGCTCGCGTGCGAGCTCGATGCGCTCGGTGTGGGCCGCTGGATGCTGCAGCCGTTCCGTGCGGAGGGGGCGCCCGCTTACCTGGGCGCCTCCCGGTACTCCGCGGACGACCTGCATACACTCACGAGCGGCTTTCGGGGCCACCGCGAGGTGCGGCTCGCCTGAGCCCTGGCATACCGCGTCGGCAACGGGTCGTGTATCCTCACTGGCTACACGATGACATCGTTCCACCGGGGAGGAGCACCACCATGGCCAGGCCCTCGACTCCGCGTCCGCCGGCGCAGCCGGACCAGCGCACCGGACGCGATCTGCTGCCCGTCCTGCCGATGACCGCCGAGGTCAAAGGCGGCCATCTGTGGATCGGCGGCGTGGACACGGTGGAGCTCGCTCGCGAGGCCGGCACGGCGCTCTACGTGATGGATGAGGCGACCATCCGCCATCAGCTCGCGGAGTACGTGAAGTGGACGCGCTACCACTGGAAAGACGTCGACGTCGTCTACGCTGGCAAGGCGTTCCTTTCACTCGCGATGGTGAAGCTCGTCGATGAGGAGGGCTGCTGTCTGCTGTGTGCCTCCGGCGGTGAGCTCGCGTATGCGGTTCGCTCGGGATTCCCGATGGAGCGCGTGCAGATGCACGGCAACAACAAGACGCCCGCCGAGCTTGCCGAGGGCCTCGACGCTGGCATAGGCCGTGTGGTGGTGGACAACTTCGAGGAGATGGAGCGTCTCTCGGCGCTTGCCTCCGAGCGCGGCGTCACACAGAAGGTGCTCGTGCGCGTCACGCCGGGCGTGGAGGCGGACACGCACGATTTCATCATGACCGGCGCCGAGGACTCCAAGTTCGGCTTTGGGCTCAACCAGGGCCTCGCGATGGAGGCGGTCAAGCGCGCGATAGCGCTGCCGGGCCTGGAGTTCGACGGTCTGCATATGCACATCGGGAGCCAGATATTCGCGTTGCACAGCTATGCGAAGGCGATCGAGGTCATGGTCACGTTCATGCGCGACATCGAGGCCGACACAGGGCATGTTGTGCGCATGCTCGACGTGGGTGGTGGCCTCGGCGTGGCCTACGGAGCGCCGGATGAGCCGTCCACCGTGAAGGACTTCGGGAAGGTCGTCGTCGACGGCATCAAGGAGGAGTGCGAGCGCCACGGCATAGCCGTACCGCGTATGGCCGTGGAGCCGGGGCGCTCGATCGTGGCGCGCGCCGGCGTCACGCTCTACACGGTCGGCTCGGTGAAGGAGATCCCCGGCATCCGCACGTATGTGGCGGTGGACGGTGGCATGTCCGACAACATCCGCACATCGCTCTACGACGCACACTACGAGGCCCTCCTCGCGAACAAGGCGGACCAACCCCGCGAGATGGTGGGCACCATCGCCGGCAAGCACTGCGAGAGCGGTGACATCATTGTGCGTGACGCGTCGTTGCAGCGTCCCGAGCCCGGCGACGTGGTGTGCGTGGCTGCCACCGGTGCGTACTGCCAGTCGATGAGCAGCAACTACAATAAGCAGGTGCGTCCCGGTGTGGTGTTCGTGCGCGACGGGCAGTGGCGCTGGGCGGTCCGCAGGGAGACGTACGACGACCTCATGCGGGCCGATCTCGGGTGATGCGGGGCTTCACGGGCACCGGCCGCGCTTCCTGGCGCCATGGGAGCGGCGGTCGGCCACGCACCGCCCTTCGACGCATCCGCTGGGCTACAATGGCCGCATACTCGATCGATCGGGAGGGGTCCATGCGCACCATCAATGTCGGCCTGATAGGCCTTGGCACCGTGGGCAGCGGCGTCGTGGAGATACTGTCCCGTCACGGCGAGCAGTTCGTCTCGCGTGCGGGCGTGGATCTCGCGCTCGTGAGGTGCGCCGACCGCTCCCCGGAGCGCGCGGCCGCCCTCGGCATCGAGCCCGCCCGGTTCACCACCGAGATCGCGGACGTGATCAACGATCCCTCTGTCGATATAGTCGTGGAGCTCATCGGCGGGACCGGCGTGGCCCGCGAGGTCGTGCTCGGCGCGCTCAAGGCCGGCAAGACCGTGGTCACCGCCAACAAGGCGCTCATGGCCACGCACGGCCAGGAGGTCATGGACGAGGCGGCCGCGCGTGGCGTGGACATCCTGTTCGAGGCCAGCGTGGGCGGCGGCATCCCCATCATCAACCCGCTCAAGCACAGCCTCGTGAGCAATGAGATCCAGGCCGTTTACGGCATCGTCAACGGCACCACCAACTTCATGCTCACTCGCATGGCCGAGGACGGCCTCGACTACGACACCGCGCTTGCCGAGGCGCAGGCGCGCGGCTTCGCCGAAGCCGACCCCACCGCCGACGTGGACGGCTTCGACGCGGCCGCCAAGATCGCCATCCTCGCGTCGATCGCGTTCAACTCACGCGTCACCTTCGCCGATGTGCCCGCCGAGGGAATCCGCGACATCACCCCGAGCGACATCGCCTACGCACGCGAGACGGGGTACGAGATCAAGCTCGTGGCCATCGGAAAGCGCACCGCCGCGGGGATCGACGTCCGCGTGGGGCCCACGATGATCCGCGCCAGCCATCCGCTCGCAACCGTCAACGGCGTGTACAACGCCATTTACGTGATCGGCGATGCGGTGGGCGAGACCATGTTCTTCGGCGAGGGCGCCGGCTCGCTGCCGGCCGCGTCGGCGGTGGTAGGCGATATCATCGAGGCGGCGCGGCACATCCAGGGCGACTGCCAGGGACTCGTGGGCTGCACGTGCACCGAGACGCTGCCGATCTGCGATATCGCCGACCTGGAGACCTCGTACTATGTGCGCCTCGACGCCGCCGATGAGCCCGGCGTCCTTGCCGCGATCGCCGGGGTGTTCGCCGAGCATGGCGTCTCGCTTGCCTCGGTCATCCAGCGTCAAGCCGACGAAGGCGGCGCCGAGATCGTGTGGATCACCCACCGCGCCGCCGAGCGGGACATGCGCGCGGCGCTCGATCGTGTCGGTGCGCTGGAAGCCGTTCGCGGCATCGGCGCGCTGCTGCGGGTGGAGGAGTTGTAGCGCGTGAGCGCGCGCGTCATCGTCCCGGCGTCCTCGGCCAACATCGGTCCCGGCTACGATGCCTTCGGGCTCGCCCTCGGCGTCTACAACGAGTTCGAGGGTGAGCTGGCAGATGAGTGGGCCGTCGAGATCGGCGGAGAAGGCGCCGGCCGGCTCAGTCGCGATGCGGACAACACCGTTCTGCGGGCCATGCAGCGCGTGTTCGCCGAGGCGGGATCCCCGGAGCTCGCCGCTGAGGTCGTCTGCCACAACGGGATCCCGGTCGGCCGCGGGCTCGGGTCGTCCTCGGCGGCCATCGTCGGCGGCCTCGTGCTCGCCGAAGCGCTCATCGGACAGCACCTCGGCACCGAACGGTTGCTGCGGCTGGCCAACGAGCTCGAAGGCCATCCGGACAACGTGGCCGCTGCCCTGTATGGTGGGTTCGTGATCGCAACAGCCGCGGATGGAGCCGTGCGCTGCACGCATATCGATCCGGCGGACGGGCTGGCGGCCATCGTGGTGGTGGGCGACGACGAGCTGCCAACAGGCGACGCACGCTCGGTGCTCCCGGAGTTCGTCCCTCACGTGGATGCCGCGGCAAATGCCGCCAGCGCGGCACTCCTTGCGTACGGGATCGCCACCGGATCCGCCGCCGATATCGCGGCGGGGATGCGCGATGCCATCCACGAACGCTATCGGGCCGTGCTCGTGCCCGATATGGCGGCAGTGACGAGTCTGCTGGAGACGATCGGCGCGGGTCCGGCCGTCTTGTCAGGCGCCGGACCGAGCATGCTTGCGTTGGTGCCGGGCACCAACGACGACCGCGCTCTTGAGCGTGCGCGGCATCTGGCCGAGATGGCGCGCACGGCGCTCGGCGGGCTCGGGCGTGGGCGCGTGCTCGCGTTGCCGGTCGACCGGCTGGGTGCCAGGGTCGTCTGACATCCGCGTCGCAGTCGGCCGCCCCGGTCGGCAGGTGATGGTGTGGGCTCGCGATAGGGAATGAACCAGACATCCCCTGAGGTCCGCAGCCACGCGGCGGACGCGCTTCCCTTGGATTCGGAGACGCCATGAACGCATCAAGACCGGTCGTCATCGCCCAGATATCCGATCTTCATTGCGGGTCGCAGTATCACATCCCGAGCCTAGCTACCCGGGTCGTCGATGAGATCAACGAGCTGAGGCCCGACGCGCTGGTGGTCACAGGCGACCTCACGGACATGGGGTTCCGCCAGGAGTTCAAGGTCGCCCACCGGCTCATCTCGCGTATGGAGGTCGAGAACGTGCTGGTGCTCCCCGGTAACCATGACGCACGCAACGTGGGGGACCTGCACTTCGAGGAGCTCTTCGGCTCGCGGTCCACGGAGCTGCGCTTCCGGGGCGTGCGCATCGTGGGCCTCGACTCGTCGGAGCCCGACCTCGACGCCGGCCGCATCGGCCGCAACCGCTACCGTTGGATCGAAGAGCGGTTCTCCGAGCCCGATGAGTTCAAGATCGTCGCGCTCCACCACCATCTGCTCCCGGTTCCGGGCACGGGCCGCGAGCGCAACATCGTGTACGACGCAGGCGACGTGCTGCGCGTGCTCGGCGGGAGCGGCTGCGATGTGGTCCTGTGCGGCCACAAGCACGTGCCGCACGTGTGGCGGCTTGAGGACATGATCGTGGTCAACGCGGGCACGGCCTGTTCTCACCGCCTGCGCGGCATGACGCGGGCGAGCTACAACATCCTCGAGATCACGGAGGACCGCGTGAAGGTCATCCTGAAGCACCCGTTCTCGGAGCCGGAGACGGTGGCCGACTTCGAGCGGGACCTGCGCCGGGAGTGCCTCTGGAAGCCGAGCGAGGACTATTCGACAGCGGGACCCGATGATCCCGCACCCGCACGCGACCCGAAGGAGTGCCGATGAGCCGTGCAGTCGCCCTGATCGACGGCGAGCACTACCCGCCGGTCGTCCGTTTCGCGCTCGACAGTCTGCGCCGCGAGCATGATGTCGTGGCGGCGGCGTTCATCGGCGGCACCGAGAAGGTGGACGCCACGGCGAGCGAGGACGTCTACGGCCTCCCGGTCGTGCGCGGTGCCGACGCTCGGGCGGCCGTGCTCAAGGCGCTCGAGCGGTTTGCACCTGATGTGCTGGTCGACCTCTCTGACGAGCCGATCCTGTCGGCGGCCGACCGGTTCACGCTCGCAAGTCTGGCGCTTGCCCGCGGCGTGGCCTACCAGGGCGCCGACTTCACCTTCGAGCCCCCGTCGGCCGAATGCGCGACCATCACGGCCACGCTCGCCATCATCGGCACCGGCAAGCGGGTGGGGAAGACGGCGGTCTCCGCGTATGTGGCACGCAGCCTGGCCGCGCGCGGCCGCAAAGTCGTGGTGCTTGCCATGGGCCGGGGCGGTCCGGCGCAACCTGAGGTGATCCGAGGCGACAAGGTGGCGCTCACCACCGAGGACCTGCTTGCGCTTGCCGCGAAGGGCGCCCATGCCGCCTCGGACAACTACGAGGACGCCGTCATGAGCCGTGTGCCCACCGTGGGATGCCGGCGGTGCGGCGGCGGGCTCGCGGGGCAGACGTTCTTCAGCAACGTGCCCGAGGGGGCGCGGCTGGCAGACACGCTCAGCCGCGAGCTTATCATGCTCGAGGGCTCGGGCGCGGCGATCCCTCCGGTGCACGCCGACGCGTCGCTCCTGGTGGTGGGCGCCCGGCAGGGCGTGCCGTATGTGCGGGACTACTTCGGCCCGTACCGCCTCATGAGAGCCGACGGGGTCATCATCGCCGGGGCCGAGCAGCCACTGGTCGAGCCCGAGGCGCTCCATGCGCTCGTCTCGTCGATCCGCCGGATCCGGGAGGATGTGCCGCTTGCGCTCACGACGTTCCGGCCCAAGCCGCTTGCCGACATCGCGGGCGCACGCGTGTTCTTCGCCACCACCGCACCGCCCCTCTTGCTCGAGACGCTGCGCGCGCATCTTGAGGAGACCTGCGGGTGCCAGGTGGTGGCCGCAAGCACGGCGCTCTCCGATCGCGCGGCGCTGCGGGCCGACCTCCGTGCCCACGCGGGGTCGTTCGACCTGTTGCTTACCGAGCTCAAGGCGGCCGCGATCGACGTGGTTGCGGCGGCCGGCGCGGAGGTCGGTGTCCCCACCGTGCTCTGCGACAACGAACCCGTCACCCTCGGCGGGGACGGGCTCGATGCCATGATCGACCGCGCCTACCGGCTCGCGCAGGAGCGTCACCGACTGAGGAGCAGCTGATGCCGACCAATCCCCCCATCATCATCAAAGACCAGAAGCACGGCCTCCCGATGAGCAAGGGCCTGCTCGCGCAGTCGTTCACCGCCGCTGGGCTCAGCCCTTCACAGGCGTACGTGGCCGCGCAGCGTATTCAAGACGAGCTTAGGGCCGCGGGCTGCTACGAGGTCACCCTGGCCGAACTCCGTGAAGCGGCCGCGCGCGTCCTGCGCGAAGACATGGGGGAGCAGGTGGCCCGCAGATACACGCGGCTGAACGAGATCTCCAAGCGGGACCGTCCGCTGGTCGTGCTCATCGGGGGCACCACGGGTGTGGGCAAGTCCACCATTGCCACCGAAGTAGCGCACCGGCTCGGCATCACGCGCATCATCTCGACGGATAGCATTCGAGAGGTGATGCGTGGTATCTTCTCTCAGGAACTCATCCCCGCCATCTACGAGAGTTCGTTCAACGCATGGCGCGGGCTGCGGGTCCCGGCTCCCCAGGGCGCTTCCCCGGTGATCGTCGGATTCCGGGAACAAGCGTCCGTCGTGGCCACCGGTGTCAAGTCGCTGATCGAACGTGCGGTGGTCGAGGGCGTGAGCATGGTTCTCGAGGGCATCCATGTCGCGCCCGGGTATATCGACCCTTCCCAGTTCAAGGATGCATCGGTCGTGCAGTTGCTCATCGTTGTGGACGATGAGGATGCGCACCGTAGCCATTTCTACATCCGCGAAGTGCAGACCGAGGGGATGCGGCCCTTCGAGCGGTATCGTGCGAACTTCGACAACATCCGCCTGCTCGGACGTTACGTCGAGGACCTCGCACACGAACACGGCGTACCGGTGGTCCATAGCCACCAGTTGGACCGGACGGTCGCCGAGGTCTTGGAGCTTGTCGTCGACGCGGTGATCCGCGAAGACGAGGAACAGGTGCGGAAGCGTGAGGCTTCCGCCGGAGGAGAGGACGCACGGTAGATGAAGTTCTTCCTGGACACCGCGAACCTTGCCGAGATCGAAGAGGCGGCCTCATGGGGGCTGCTCGCCGGTGTGACCACCAACCCGACGCTGTACGCACGTGAGGGTGGTTCGCTGGCCGACTTCCACGCGCACATCCAGCGCATCTGCGAGATCTGCGACGGACCGGTCTCGGCCGAGACCGTGAGCCTCACGCGCGACGAGATCGTCGCCGAGGGCGAGACGCTCGCCGCGCTCGCTCCCAACGTGGTCGTCAAGGTCCCGGTCATGCCCGAGGGTCTCGCCGCCACCCGCACGCTCGCCGAGAAGGGCATCGACGTCAACATGACGCTCTGCTTCACGGTGCCGCAGGCGCTCATGGCCGCCCGTGCGGGCGCGCGCTACGTGAGCCCCTTCATCGGCCGGTTCGACGATATCTCCGAAGACGGCCTCGAGCACCTCGGCAACATGGTCGTCGCTCTCAACAACTATGACTTCGGTCACGACGTCGAGGTCATCGCCGCATCCGTGCGGCACAACCAGCACGTGGTCGCCGCTGCACTCATGGGCGCCGACATCGCAACGGTGCCCTTTGGGGTGCTCCAGAAGCTCGTCAAGCACCCCCTGACCGATCGCGGCCTGGAAGCGTTCCTGGCCGACTGGGAGAAGGTGAAGAACGCGTGAGCGCACGACCCCGCAAGAGAGGACGCCGCGGAGGCGGCCAGCAGCAGGAGGTCCAGCCCTCCATCACCCGCGAGGAGCTTGCGGCCAAGACCGTCGTCGAACTCCGTGCCATGGCCGCCGAGCTCGAGCTCGACATCAAGGCGCTGAAGAAGAAAGATGAGATCATCGCGGCCGTCTACGACGCCAAGGTGAAGTCCGAGGGCTTCGTGGAGATCAACGGCATCCTCGATGTCCTGCCCGAGGGCTACGGCTTCATCCGCACGAGCGGCTATCTGCCTGGCGACAACGACGTGTACTGCTCGATGTCGGTCATCCGCCGCTCCGACCTGCGTCGCGGCGATATGATCAAGGGGCAGGTGCGCCCACCCAAGGAATCCGAGAAGTATCCTGCGCTCACCAAGCTCATCTCGATCAATGGCAAGAGCCTGGAGGAGTCGCGCGGGCGTAAGCAGTTCCGCGATCTCGTGCCCGTGTACCCGGACGAACGCCTTCGTCTCGAGCACGGCGAGAAGGAGATCACCGCTCGCGTGATCGATCTTGTCGCCCCCATCGGCAAGGGCCAGCGTGGGCTCATCGTCTCGCCGCCAAAGGCAGGCAAGACCACCGTGCTCAAGGACATCGCCGCCTCGATCAGCGCCAACAACCCCGAGGTGTACCTGATGTGCCTCCTCGTTGACGAACGCCCCGAGGAAGTCACCGATATGGAGCGCTCGATCAAGGGCGAGGTCGTATCCTCCACCTTCGACATGCCGAGTGAGAACCATATCGCCGTGGCTGAGCTCGTGATGGAGCGCGCGAAGCGCCTCGTCGAGGCCGGCTACGACGTGGTCATCCTGCTCGACTCCATCACGCGCCTGGCGCGCGCCTACAACCTCGCCACCCCCGCGAGCGGTCGTATCCTCTCCGGCGGTGTCGACTCGACGGCGCTGTACCCGCCGAAGAAGTTCTTCGGCGCGGCGCGCAACATCGAGAACGGCGGCTCGCTCACCATCCTCGCCACCGCGCTCATCGAGACCGGGTCCAAGATGGACGAGGTCATCTTCGAGGAGTTCAAGGGCACCGGTAACATGGAGCTCCGCCTGGACCGCAAGCTCGCCGACCGCCGCATCTTCCCGGCCATCGACGTCATCACGTCGGGCACGCGCAAGGAAGAGCTCATCCTCACGTCGATGGAGGCGCCGTTCGTGTGGGGCCTGCGCCGCATCCTGCACGGGGTGGACTCCACCGAGCGCGCGATGGACATGCTCATCAAGGGACTCAAGCAGACCAAGTCCAACACCGAGTTCCTCACGAAGATGGCCAAGGGCGCGAGCGACAAGCGCCAGACCAACGGCATCGATATCTAGACCCGCGAGAGCCCGACAGGGTAGGCCACGCTTGCTGTCCTCGGCGCACAGACCGCGCCTGTGGAGGCTGCGCTTAGGCCTCCCTCTCGGGCTCTCGCTTCTGCAAGCGACGCCGGGGCCGCCCATGTCGCCCAGGGCGCCGATGCGGGTACCCGCTCGCCGCTCTCGACACCACAGGCCCTCGCTCGCTGTCCTCGGCGCACATACCGCGCCTGCGGAGGCGTCGCTCGGGCCTATGGTGTCGGCGCGTTTTCGCGGCGCCTTTCGGCTTGGGAAGCATCCCTAATCCTGGGGAGCGTTGACAACAAGCAGGGACTCGCTCTCTAGTCGTGGTGTCCAAGCCCGACTGTGAGAGGAGTCCCCGATGCATA
>JALHJB010000021.1 GCA_022839745.1 Actinomycetes bacterium | reverse complement strand
CTCCTTGGTTCCGGGGTCTGAATCACCCTCAAGGATGGAGCAGTGGCCGCCTCATGTCAGGCGGCCGGGCCTTCGTACACCACTTCCGGGGACGTTAACCTCGTTGGGACTCGATGGTACAGCAGAGCTGCGGTGAGTCCCAATAGGTACCAACGAGTACCAACAGTCACCATGAATCGCCCCAGGTTCAGTGGAGACTCACTTCTTTGGATTCAACAGTATCGTTCGCGGCCTGCTCAAGCCAGTAGAGACCCTCGAACTCCGACGGCGGGATGTCGCCGATCGGCTCGAGCAGCCGGCGGTTGTTGAACCAGTCGACCCACTCCAGCGTGGCGAACTCGACGTCATCGATGCTGCGCCACGGCCCCTTCCTGTGGATGACCTCGGTCTTGAAAAGGCCGTTGATCGTCTCGGCCATCGCGTTGTCGTAGGAGTCCCCCTTGCTGCCGACCGACGCCACGGCGCCGGCTTCCGCGAGCCTTTCGGTGTAGCGGATCGAGAGGTACTGCACGCCGCGATCCGAGTGATGGATCACGCCGTCGGCGTCGCCGCCGCGTGACCACACCGCCATCTCGAGTGCGTCGATCGCCAAATCGCTCCGCAAAGAGCTCGAGACCCTCCAGCCCACGATCTTCCGGGAGTACACGTCGATGACGAACGCGACGTAGACGAAGCCCCTCCAGGTCGCGACATACGTGATGTCGGCGACCCACAGCTGGTTCGGGCGGGTCGCTGTGAACTTGCGCTCCACGAGGTCGGCGGGCCTGTCGCCACGGTCGTCTGAGGTCGTCGTGACCCTGTACGCGCCTCGACGCACGCCGGAAAGCCCCAGCTCACGCATCAGGCGGGCGACGGTGCACCGGGCCACAGGGATGCTCTCGCGGTTCATCTGTCTCCAGACCTTGCGGGCGCCGTAGCAGCCGTCGTAGCTCGCAGCATGCACGCGCCCGATCTCAGGTTTCAGCTCTTCGTCGCGAATCGAACGCGCCGAGGGCGGGCGCGTCCTGGCGGCGTAGTAGGTTGATGGGGCGATCGGCAGGACCTCGCAGATCGGCTCGACCCCGAAGCGCTCGCGGTTGGCGTCGATGTAGTCGACTACTTCCTCTGTCGGCGGTCGAGCTCCGCCCCGAAGAAAGCCGCGGCGCTCTTGAGGATCTCGTTGGCGCGACGCAGTTCGCGGTTCTCGCGCTCGAGCTCCTTCATGCGGGTCCGTTCGTCGGTCGTCAGGCCCGGCCTCAGGCCCTCGTCGGTCTCCGCCCGGCGCACCCACAGCCGCAGCGTCTCGGGACTCATCCCGAACTTGTCCGCGATGGAGCGGATCGCGGCGTACTGCGAGTCGTACTCGGGTCCGTGCTCGAAGACCATCCGTACCGCACGTTCACGTACTTCGACTGGGTAACGCGTTCGTCTGTCCATGACCCCATCCTCTCAAACGATGGAGTCTCCGGGAAACCCGGGGCGATTCACCATGTATTTGGGCACCAAATCGGGCACCAAATCTGGGGCGGACACCGAGTACGCCGCCGTAAGACGAATACCGTCCCCAACGGTGTGTTGTCTCTTGGTGGCTGGACCTCCCACGCGATGTCGGGTCCGACCACCTTGACGGTCCCACGGTTGGCGATGTCGAGAAGCAACCCGGGCACGACCGACATGGAGATCATCACCAAGCAGGAGGGCGTTACCGAACGCCTGCAGCAGACTGATGAACTCGATGAGGGTCGGGGGTATGCTATCGGCACCGTCTTCCGCCTGGACGACGGCAGCGTCATCTGGGTCCCCGAAGGAGGAACGCCCTAGCATGCGAGTCTACGTCTGTTTCGACGACACCGATGTGCTCGGCGCCGACCGCGGCACCGGGAAGCTCGTCCGCTGGTTCACCGAGCGGCTGCCCGAAGGCTGCACCACCTGGGGAGTCGTGCGCCAGCAGCTGCTCGTGCACCCCGATGTGCCATACACGTCGCACAACAGCTCGGGCTGCGCGGTGATCGACGTGCCGGACGAGTCGTTCCTGCCCGGGCTTGCCGAACTCGGTGCAGCGCACATCGCGGAGCACTTCATGGAGGGTTCCGACCCCGGACTCTGCATTGCGCCCGAGACGGCGGTCTTCGCGCCGCTGATCGCATTCGGCAACCGGGCGGCGATCGAAGTCGTCACGCAGGACGACGCGCGCGCTGCCGCCGAGGCGGCGGGCGTGCACCTTTCCGGCCACGGCGGCACGAACGACGGCATCATAGGCGCCATAGCGGGGGTCGGGCTCACCGCGGGCGGCTGGACCGGACGGTTCGTGGACTACCGGGTCCCGTTGCGCGGCTTCAGCGCCATCACCACGGTCGGTGAGGTAGAGGCCGCCGGAATCACCGTCGTGGCGGTGGACCGGAACGTGATGGTTCCCAAGCCGACCGACACGCTCGACACGCAGGACTGGCTGCGACCGCGCCTCTGGGGAGGCCGACCCGTCGCTCCGGTCACGACACTCGGACCGAACGCCTGGACGGCCATCGGCAAGCAGCGTGACGCCGGAAACGGGACGGGTGGGGGCACGGGCGGAGGCACCGGTCACGGCGGAGACGACTGGTAGGGGCCCATCGGGCCCTGGGCCGCGAATCGGCTAGAGAGCCCGTCAGCCCTTGGTGATGATCGTGCCCACCGGCTCGCCGGCGAGCGCCGCCGTCAGGTTCCCGCGCTCCAGCCCGTTCACGATCTGCACCTGGTCGAGCACCTGGCTGTTCTGCAGGATCTCGAGGCACGGGCGCTCGAGGATGAGATCGTCGAGCTTGCGCTCGATGAGCTCCGACACGGTGATGCTGGGGATGAAATCGGCGTCCGGGTCCTTCTTCGGGTCGTCGGTGAACAGACCGCGCTCGTCCTTCACGAAGATGCAGCTGCGCGCTCCGATGAGATCGGCCATGAGGATCGTGCCCACGTCGGTACGGTGGATGGGGATCCGGCCCTTCTCGGGCGGTATCGCGAAGAAGTCGTACGGCGGCATCCCCTGCGTCACCGGGATCCCACCCTGCGCGAAGTAGTTGGGCAGCTTCATGATCGCGTCTTGATCGATCTCGATGCCGCCGTGATCCGACAGCAGTGTCGCGAGCAGTAGCGCGTTCTGCCGCGACACCGAGCTGCCGAATGCGGCGATGATGCCCGTGGGCATCCCGAGCTCCAACCCGATCGCGTAGATGTGCCTGCTGCGGGTGCCGCCGCCCGTTAGGAGCAGCATCTTGTGCTCGTTCTTGTTGGCGACGATCTCCTCAACGATTCCGGGAAGCGCCCTCTTGCCGCGGTCGCAGATCGACTGACCACCGATCTTGATGACGTTCACGTCGGGGAAGAGCCGTCGCTGCGGAGCGACCTCAAGCGAATCGAGGAAGCTCTCGCTTACGAGACTCTCACCCATGAGGATGCTCTTGATGTGCAGGCGCTTGCTGTCACGCTCGCGCATGAGCGGCATGGGTTACCTCCATCGGTCGCGTCGCTGATCCGACTATTCCGGATTCTCAGGCGTGTCGCCCACCTGAACCTTGTGGCCCTTGTCCGGCGCTGCGAGCTCGACCAGTTCCGCATCGACGGCGGCGGCGATCTGCTCTAGCTCCGCCTTCCTCATATGCGTCACGTGGATCTTGAGATCGGTGCCGGCGACCGCAACGAGGTTGAAGCGCGGGATCTGATCCCCTTCGCCTACCTCGCGACGCTCGCGGTAGAAGATCTTGCCTGCCATCGGTTCCTCCTCGGCCGAGGTGACATCGCAACAGGTAGATACCCCGGAGCTTCAGAGATAAGCCCGGCATCTCGGGCACAGCGACGCGCGGAGGCCCCTTGGATGCCTGCTGCCCAAGCCAGAACGCCGGACCCTCGTACTGATACGTCGCCGACCACTGCGCGATCACGGCATCCCGCTCGACTTCCGCCTATTTCGCAATAGAGGGGCTGCCCGTGCAATCGGGCACCAAATCGGGCACCAAATCGGACAACAAGTGGCGTCGAAGGTCGATCCGCAGCAACAGGGATATCTGGGCACCAAAATGGAACGCAATGGAGCGAAAGGGCCTCTGAGCTGCGCTTTTGCCCTCCGCATGCCTCTCGGGAGAGCGTGATTTGGTGCCCGATTCCAAGCACACAACAGGGAATTTCAGGCCTCTGACCTGCGGTTTTATGGTGCCCCCAAGGGAATTCGAATCCCTGTTGCCGCCTTGAAAGGGCGGAGTCCTTGGCCGCTAGACGATGGGGGCCTATGTGCAACGCATGTGCGTCGTATGGCTGGTGGGCCGTGCAGGTCTCGAACCTGCGACCTTGGGATTAAAAGTCCCCTGCTCTACCAACTGAGCTAACGGCCCGTGACCTGCATGTTCCGTGCCGGGTCGACTCTCTTCGGCCCAAAGCGCAAGGGGTAGTTTAGCACGGAGTGCATCAGGGTCCGCAACCACCTGTCAGAACCTCGCGATGGAGCCCGTATAATCAGGTGGTACCCACCGACAGGAGACATCGATGACCATCATGGGATTGACACTCGCCTCAGACGCACTCGTGCAGATCGCCTTGGTCATCGCGATCGCGGTCAGCACCATTGTGGGGATGCGTGCCGCAGGCAAGGTCATCCGACGCTCACTCGCCGTCACCGGAAGCACGATGCCTGCCAACAGCGTGCTCGTGAACATCGCGCGTGCAGCCATCCTCGTGATCGGCGCGCTCGCGATCCTCAGTGTGTTCGACATCTCGATTACGCCCGTGCTCACCGCGCTCGGCGTAGGCGGTCTGGCGGTATCCCTCGCGCTCCAGGACACCCTCGGCAACCTGTTCGCGGGGCTGCAGATCATCGCCACCAAACAGATCCGGCCCGGTGACTACCTCGTGCTCGAGAGCGGCCATGAGGGGACCGTCGTCGATATCGCGTGGCGGACCACCACGCTGCGCACCACGGTCGACAACCTCGTGATCGTGCCGAATGCGGTACTCGGCCAGGCGATCGTCACCAACTACAAGCTGCCCGCCGAGGCGGTGGCGGTGATCAATGAGTTCGGGGTCTCGTACGATGCCGACCTCGACCAGGTGGAGCGGGTGACCCTTGAAGTGGCCGAGCAGGTCCTGCGCGATACGGGCTTCGTGTCCGAGGCACACCCGCCGGTGTTCCGCTTCCGCGCATTCGGGGATTCGCAGATCACCTGCGCGGCGATCATGTACGTGCCGTCCTTTGGCGAGCAGTTCCCGCTGAAGAGCGCGTTCATCAAGACGCTCTATCAGCGGTTCGCCGCCGAAGGCATCCACTTCCCGTTCCCCACGCGCACTGTGCACGTGGTGCAGGGATAACCGGCTACAGTTCGTCAATCGTGGTGGCGAGGCGACGATCAAAGGTGTAGACCGCATCGCCACGAAGTGCTCGTGCGGCCAGTAGGCAGTCGGGCAGCCCGAGTGTGGGACGCGCTATCAGAAGCGACAGAGCTGATTCCGCGAGGTCCGCGTCCCACGCATCGAACGTCGAGCTCGCCAGTAAGGCCCGCACTCGCACCGCCACCTCACGAACGGGGTACCCGTACGACCGAATCAACACCCAACACACCTCCGCAAGCACCGCTTCGCTGACCACGAGCCGTCCGTTGTCGCGCGACCACCGCTCGACTTCGGAGCGCTGCACAGGTCGGTCCTGCAGCGTGAATGCCAGCAACACGTTCGTGTCGGCGTAGGTCGTCACGCGGACTGCCCTCGCCGCCCGGTCACGATGTACGGCGTGGTTCCGCTCTCGTCGACCCAGTGATCGAAGTACTCGGCGACCGCGTCGTCTTCGGTCATTCCCTCAGGCAGCCGCCACCCGCCCTCGGCATCCAGTTGGGCAGCGACCTCCGCCGCAGTGAGCTCTCTCCTGACCACCACGTACTCGGCCTGCACCTCGAACGCCAGCATGTCGCCCTGCTTCAAGCCAAGCGCTTCGCGCACCGCGACGGGTATCGTGACCTGGCCTTTTGATGTGATCTTGGCGTTGGGCATGGTCCACCTTCGTGGAGATTCCTTACGTTTGCTCGCTTCCTTACTCTCACTCTACTCCTTACCACTGACATCCCGCAACGCGCGAAGGGCCGCACGTGGCGGCCCTTCGGTGGCTCTTGCAGGTGGTGCCCTTAGTGCCGGAAGTGGCGGTAGCCGGTGAAGACCATCGACACGCCGAACTTGTTCGCCGCGGCGATGACCTCGTCGTCACGGATCGACCCACCGGGCTGGATGAACGCGGTCACGCCGGCGTCGGCGCATACCTCGAGGGTGTCCGGGAACGGCATGAACGCATCCGAGGCGCACACGGAGCCGCGCACCTTGGCCGCGGCGGCGTCCACGGCGATGCGCGCCGAATTGACCCGGTTCATCTGCCCCGCACCCACGCCGATCGTGGCGAAGTCACGTGCGAGCACGATGGCGTTGCTCTTCACGCTCTTGACGACCTTCCAGGCGAAGAGCAGCTGCTCCATCTCCTCGTCGGTCGGCTTCGCGATGGTGGCCACCCGGAAGCGCGACGGGTCCTCGGTCACACCATCGGAGAGCTGGATGAGCATCCCGCCCTCGACAGCGCGCGACTCGTAGTGCCCCGCCACGGTACGGATGCCGCCGGTGCGCAGGACCCGGAGATTCCGCTTCTCGTCGAGCAGGGCGAGCGCCTCGCGATCGTAATCGGGAGCGATGATGACCTCCACGAACTGCTTGTTCTCGTAGATGGCGCGCACCAGGTCGGCCGTGACCGTGCGGTTGAACGCCATCACACCACCGTACGCCGAGACCGGGTCGCACGCGTGCGCGCGAACGTACGCGTCAACGAGGTTCTCGCCGATCGCGATCCCACATGGGTTCATGTGCTTCACGATCACACAGCATGGCCGCTCGAACTCGCGCACCGCGGTCCAGCAGGCATCGGTATCGAGGATGTTGTTGTACGAGAGCTCCTTGCCCTGGATCTGCGTGGATCGTGCCAGCGTGTGTTCCTTGCTGTCATTGAAGCGGTAGAACGCGGCGTCCTGATGGGGGTTCTCTCCGTAGCGCAGGCTCTGCACCCGCTCAAGACGGAAGCGCACCTCATCCGGGAAGAGCTCCTTGCTCGGTCCCGCCAGGTAGTCCCAGATCGCCGTGTCGTACGAGCTCGTGATCCGGAAGACGTCGGCTGCGAGACGCTTCCGCGTGGGGTACGACACGAGGCCGCCGGATGCGCGCATCTCGTCGATCACCGCGCTGTAGTCGACCGGGCTCGTGACCACGGTGACCGAGTCGAAGTTCTTGGCTGCCGAGCGCAGCATGCTCGGCCCGCCGATGTCGATGTTCTCCACCGCTTCCTCGAGGGTGACGCCCTCGCGGGCGACCGTGGCCTCGAAGGCGTAGAGGTTCACCACGACCATGTCGATCATGCCGATGCCATGCGCCTCGGCCTGCGCCATGTGCTCCGCCGAATCGCGCCGGGCGAGCAGCCCACCGTGGACCTTGGGGTGGAGCGTCTTCACCCGGCCATCCATCATCTCGGGAAACCCGGTGAGGTCGTCGATAGGCCGGACGGTGACGCCCGCATCGGCGAGGGCCGCCGCCGTGCCGCCCGTGGAGACGATCTCCACGCCGAACTCCTCGGCCAGCACTTTGCAGAACTCGGCCACGCCGGTCTTATCGGTGACCGATACGAGCGCGCGCTTGATCTTCACGTTGTCCATGCCGGAATGCTCCCTCACTACTCGCTGATGTGAACCGTGCGGCCTTCGAGACGCAGTCGAGCGGCGGCGACAAGGCCGATCGCCTCCGGCAACAGCCGGTGCTCGACGGCGTGGATCTTCGCTTCAAGCGCCTCGAGCGAGTCGGTCTCCTCGATGCGCACCGGCTCCTGACACAGGATCGGACCGCGGTCGAACTCCTCGTCGGCGAAGTGCACGGTGACGCCGGTGACCTTCACGCCGTACTCGAACGCGTCGCGTATAGCCGACGCTCCCGGGAACGCCGGGAGCAGCGCGGGGTGCAGGTTGATGACCGCGCCCGGATACGCCCGCAGCACCTCGGTGCCGAGCAGGCGCATGTACCCCGCCATCACCACGAGCTCCACGCCGTGATCCTCGAGCGCCTGGCGGATGGCGTGGTTGTAGGCGCGGTAGTCGCGAGCCGAAGGGTCGATGTGCACGGCCGGGATGCCGGCCTTGCGCGCCCGCTCGAGGCCGTAGGCGGCCTCCTTGTTGGAGACCACCACCGCCACGCGCGCATCCAGCCGGCCCTCGGCGATCGCATCGATCACCGCCTGGAGGTTGGTACCGCTGCCAGAGATGAGCACGCCGAGTGCAAGCGGCTGTGGCTCCACAGGAGCCTCGATGCCTTCGAGCGCGAGCTCGGCGCGCATGGCGTCGTCGAGCACCACGGGCGCCACCGGCAGCTCGTCGGCCGGCACCGCGCCGGTCTCCACGCCCACGCGCCGCAGGAACGGCGGCTGCGGGTCGCGATAGACGTCACCCATAGATGACCGCCCCCGTGCCTTCCACGATCTCGCCGATCTCGCTCACCGTCTCGCCCAGCTCGCGCAGCTTCGCGGCCGCAGCCGGGGCGTCCTTCGGGCCGAGCACGAGCGCAAAGCCCACGCCCATGTTGAAGGTGCGGTACATGCTGTCGTCGTCGATCCCGGCGGCTGCCTGCATCAGGCCGAAGACCTGCGGCACCTTCCACGAGCCGCGCACCACACGCGCGTCGCACGTCTTCGGCAGTGCGCGATCGAGGTTCTCGGTGATCCCGCCACCGGTGATGTGCGCCATGCCCTTGACCGGCACCTCGGCCAGCGTGGCGAGCACGCTCTTCACGTAGATGCGCGTGGGTGTGAGCAGCAGCTCGCCGAGCGTTGCGCCACCGAGGTCGACCCTCGGCAGAGAGAGTTCGTCTTCACGGCCCTCAACCAGCACCTTCCGCACAAGCGAGAAGCCGTTAGAGTGCAGCCCGCTCGAGGCCAGGCCGAGGATCACATCACCCGGCGTGATCGTCTCGCCGGTGATCATCTTCGGGCGGTCGACCGCGCCTACGCAGAAGCCGGAGACGTCGTAGTCGTCCGGGTCCATGGTGCCGGGGTGCTCGGCCATCTCGCCGCCCACCAGCGCGCAGCCTGCCTGTTCGCAACCGCGGGCGATGCCGGCCACGATACGCTCCATGCGCGCCGAATCGAGCTTGCCCACGGCAACGTAATCGAGGAAGAAAAGCGGCTCGGCGCCGGCCACGAGGATGTCGTTCACGCACATCGCCACAAGATCGATGCCCACGGTGTCGTGGACATCGAGCAGCTGTGCCAGCTTGAGTTTGGTGCCAACGCCGTCAGTGCTCGAAACGAGCACCGGGTCGTCCATGTCCTTGAGCGCCTTGGCCGAGAACAGCCCGCCAAATCCGCCGATGTCGCCGATCACCTCGGGCCGGTAGGTCGCCCGCACGTGCGAGCGGATGCGCTCAACCGCGCGCGCGCCCTCCGCGGTGTCCACGCCGGCGGTACGGTAATCGACCGGACCCTGATGCTGGTCGGCTCCCATGGTCTCCCCTCGGATCGTGTGCGCGGCCGCGCACGCGTGCATTGTACCCCACGCCGCGCGCCCTCACCGGCTGACGCGGCCTCGTTTCAGCCCTCGATCAGGTGCACACCAGGGAATGCGCCATGTGCCCGCGCATCCGCGCTCGCGAGCGTGGCGTCCAGCAGCACGGCGCACGCCGGAGCCAGCGCATCATAGAAGGAGCAGCCGAGGGCGTCGCACTGGCGGGCGGCCTCGGCGATCACCGCGTCATCGAGCGGAATGATGGCGATGCCCGATGCCTTGATGATCTCCCACGCCTCGATGACGACTTCCGCGTCGTTCTCACGATTCACTGCCGCCAGCACCTCGTGGACGAAGTGCGTGGGGGCAGCCAGCCGGATCTCCCCTGTCAGCGAGCGCTGCTGTAACAGGAGCGCCGCGTCTGAGCCGCGTTCACGCCTGAACCACTTGACGCCTACCGAGGCATCCAGAACCACTCGCGCGGCCGTGCTCACCTCGGACCACCATGCTTCCCGCGAAGCGGCGCAGAATCATCCGTCTCCCGTATCTCACGCAGGATCTCCAGCGTCGGCCGATCGTCGTAGATCACAGGGTGGCGATCCGCGAACGTACGCATCCCCTCGAGCGCCCACTCCATGCGCGCACGTCGCGCCTCGGCCTGCCGCTCCTCGGCCGTCTTGCCGAGGTAGGTGGTGAGCGACTCCTGCACGAGCTCGCTTCTGGCAACGCCGAGCTCGCGCGCCTCGGCATCCAGGCGCTCGAGGAGCTCATCGGGCAGTGAGATGGTGACCTTGGCGGTCATGGTGGCGCCCCTCTCGGTCATACCATGATTCATACCGATGGTATGACCACGCGATTCGGGAGTCAAGCGGACCGGTGGGTACGTGCCGTACGCTTGCCGCTTCGGGCGCACGCACGGTGCGCACGCTCGCCTGAGCCGGGAGCCCGGGTGCGCGCCGCCTATCCCAGCGCGCCCGCGCCCGCCGAGACCGCGAGCGTGAGTGCCACGGCCACGCCGGCAGCGGCCAGCCAGCCCGTGCCATGTGTCACCCGGCGCCCCACCGATGCGCCCACCAGCATCGGCGCGATGTACCCGATCGCGAGCGAACCGGTCGCCCAGAGTGCGAGGAACAGCCATCCCGCCCATGCGGGTGCTCCCGACAACGCCGCCTCAGCCACACCGTCGTAAAGATCGCGCGCGTGTCCGAGCACGCGCAGGCCGTCGCCAAGCAGCCAGCCGAGCACCACGATGCCGAGCGCCTCGAGCCTGCGTTCGCGAGGGGCACGGGGATAGCCGGAGATGCCGGCAGCGAACGCCACGGTGATCGTTGCAGCAAGCGGGTTGTACTCCAGCGCGAAGCGCAGCCCCTGAAGGAGCGCGCCAAGCGCAACCGCAGCCTGTGTCACTCGGCCTGCTCCAGCACGAGCTTTCCGCGGCGGAGCGAATCGGGGATCCCGATGGGGTATTCGCCATCGAAGCACGCCGTGCACAGATCGCCCACGGGCCTGCCCGTTGATGCCACCAGGTCCTCAAGGTCCAGGAACGCCACCGAGTCAGCGCCGATGAAGTCCCTGATCTGTTCGACCGTGTGCGTGGCGGCGATCAGCTGGTCCTGGGTGTCGGTATCGATGCCGTAGAAGCACGGCCATACCACCGCAGGAGACGTGAGACGCATGTGGATCTCGGCGGCGCCCGCGTCGCGAAGCAGCTGCACGAGCTTCTTCGAGGTGTTGCCGCGCACGATCGAGTCATCGACCACAACGAGGCGCTTGCCCTCGATGATATGGCGCATGGGGTTGAGCTTCAGCCTGATGCCCTGCTGGCGGATCGACTGCGTTGGCGAGATGAACGTGCGGCCCACGTAGCGGTTCTTCACGAGCCCCTCGCCGTACGGGATGCCGCTCGCCTGCGCGTAGCCCACGGCACCGGGAATGCCCGAGTCGGGCACGCCGATGACAAGATCGGCCTCGACCGGCGCTGTCGCGGCGAGTGCCATGCCCTGCTCCCGGCGCGACTCGTACACGGAGCGGCCGGACAGCACGGTATCGGGTCGCGCGAAGTACACGAACTCGAACACGCAGAGGCTGCGCTTCCCCGAGGGGACCGCCTGCTCGGACTCGAACACGCCGTCCTTCACGCGAACGAGTTCTCCGGGGTTGACGTTCCGCACGAACTCGGCGCCCACGATGTCGAGCGCGCACGACTCGGAGGCGATGACCCACCCACGATCGTCGGGAAGCGTGCCGATGCACAGGGGGCGGACGCCGTGCGGGTCGCGGAATGCGTACAGCGCTTGCTCCGACATCATCACAACCGAGTACGCGCCCCGCATCAACCGCATCGCGTCACGAATGCCAGCGCGGATCGAGTTGTGCTGCTGGGTGAAGTGATCGACCAGCCGGACCATGACCTCGGAGTCGGTGGTGGAGCGGAAGCGCACGCCGAGCGCCTGCAGCTCCTCGCGTAGCGACGCGGTGTTCACGAGGTTGCCGTTGTGCGCGAGCGCGATCGTGTTGGGGCCGATCGCCGAGATCATCGGCTGCGCGTTCTCCCACTTCTTGGACGCGCCGGTGGTCGAGTAGCGCGTGTGCCCCACCGCAAGGTGACCCTGCAGCGAATCAAGGTCGCTCTCGGAGAACACCTGCGGCACCAGGCCGAGGTTCTTCACCACCGTGAGCGTGTAGCCATCGGCAACGGCGATCCCGGCCGACTCCTGGCCGCGATGCTGCAGCGCATGCAGGCCGAAGTACGTGAGGCGGGCCACGTCTTCACCGTCGGCCCACACGCCGAAGACGCCGCACTCTTCCTCCATGTGGTCCGGGCGTTCGCTCAAGATCCACTCGTCGTCGCGATGGTAATCCGTCATACCGGAATCCCACGTCCTCGATGCGGTAGGGTGCTGTGCGCCGAGTAGGATAGCACGAGCCGCACGCGTGCGTTCAGGCATCCGTGGCCGAAGGGAGGATGCGGGCGAGCACGGGTGCGAGGCGCTGCTCGATCGCCGGCCCGCCGCTGCTGACGATCCGCCTCGCCTCGTCAACTGCTTCAGCTCCGGCGTGATGTTCGAGCAGCGCGAGTGCCCGCTCACGCACTGCCAGGGTATCCGAGAGCAGCGCCTCGGTCAGAACAGGCACGAGCGCGGAACGCGCTACGACGACTGCGCTCTGGGCGGCGGCGTCGCGCGTGGCAGGGTCATCGCTGCGCAGGTCGAGCTTGAGCGTGCGCAGGGTGTCGCGATCGGCAGGCACCCGGCTACGGCTCCGCAACGATGCTGCCGGTGTCACGGCGGCGACGCCACAGCCGCCAGAGCGAGTACACCACTCCCGCCGAGACGAACACCACGAGGATCGGGGCCACAAGCGCCATGACCGAGAGCACGAGCGCGCCAGCGTCTTCGGCGGCGCTCACGGCGGGCGTGCCCACTCCTGCGGTGGTCGCGTTCACGGCCGGCCGGGCGGTGGCCTTCACGGCATGCACGCCCCCTGCCAGCACCACGCCCGCGAGTACGAGCAGCCAGGGACTCACGTCAACCGCACTACCCGCGGCGGCGACCGCAACGATGCCACCGGCTGCCGGACGGACGAAGCCCTGGATGGCATCGTTCACATGGTCGACGGCAGGGATCTTGTCGGCCACGATCTCCACCACGAGGAGCACCGCGATGACGGCGATCATCCACCACTCGCCAAGGGTGTCGAACGGCGCCTTGAGCTCCAGCCACTCGAAGTGCTGGGCAACGGCGACAACGAGCAGCGGGATGTACGCGTTCAGACCCGCCGGGATCGACAGGCCGAGGCCGGTGAGCAGCTCCACGTCCGCCTCCCTACGTGCGACAACGTGCACAGCATAGCACCGGCACGGCGCGGTGCGCCGCCAGAGCCAGCGTGTCAGCCGTGGCTGCCGCTACGGACCCACCTCGCTCAGGAGGCACCGCGCCTACCGCTCGCCGTGGACCAACCGCTCAAGCGTTGGCAGGTACGCCTCACGCAGCTCGGCGAGCGGGATGTCGAGCATGCCCTCCACGCGCAGCCGGTCGCCACCCACGGTGCCGATCTTGGTGCACGGCGTCGCGTGCGTTGCGGCGAGCATCTTGAGCGCCTCGAAGTGGTCGGCAGCGACTGTGATGACCGCGCGGCCCTGGGACTCGCTGAACAGCGCCGCAACACCCGGCAGCGTGTCGCCGAGGTCGACCGCTGCGCCCACGCCACCGGCGATGCAGCATTCGGCAAGCGCAACGCCGAGACCGCCCTCCGAGCAGTCGTGCGCCGAACGCACGATCCCGGTGCCGATCGCGGTGACCAACAGCTCGCACAGGAGCCGCTCGGAGACGAGCTCGACCTTGGGCGGCCGCCCCGCGACGAGGTCGTGCTCGACTTTCAGGTACTCGCTTCCGCCCAGCTCGTGTGTGGTGCGCCCGAGCAGCACGACCGCGTCGCCTTCATGCTTGAAGTCCATCGTGCAGTGGCGCGACACGTCCTCGAGGATGCCGACCAGACCAACGGTGGGCGTGGGGTAGATGGGCTGGCCGAAGCTCTCGTTGTAGAAGCTCACGTTGCCGCTGATGACCGGCACGCCGAATGCGGTGCACGCGTCGGAAAGCCCGCGCACGCTCTCGTAGAAGGTCCAGAAGACCTCGGGCTTCTCGGGATTGCCGAAGTTGAGACAGTCGGTGATCGCCGCGGCCCGGCCACCGCTGCAGGCGACGTTGCGGGCGGCCTCGGCGAACGCGATCTGCGCGCCGGTGTACGGGTCGAGATAGCAGTAGCGTCCGTTGCAGTCGGTGGAGACCGCGATGCCGCGCCCGGTGACTTCGCCGCGCCCGGTGTCGCCGATGCGCAGCACAGCCGCATCGGAACCCGGCACGACCACCGTGTTCAGCATGACCTGGTGGTCGTACTGCTCCCAGATCCAGTGACGAGAGCACACATTCGGGCTCGCGAGGACCCGCAGCAGCGTGTCGCCGAGCTGCTCCTGCGTTGCGGGGTGCTCGAGCGTGCCCGGGTCGAACGCCTGCACCTCGTCGAGGTAGGCCGGGCGCTCCTTGGCCGGGTTGTACACGGGAGCATCGTGCGCGAGCGTGGCCGCAGGCATGTCGGCGACGACGTTCTCGCCCTCCCGGACCACGAACCGGCCCGTGTCGGTGACCTCGCCGATCACCGTGGAACGCAGACCCCAGCGGCCGCACACCTCGTGTACCGCCTCGAGGTTCTCGGGCGTCACCACCGCGAGCATGCGTTCCTGGCTCTCGGAGACCATGTACTCGAACGGCTTCATCGCCTCTTCGCGAGCGGGGATCATGGTCACATCGATATCGAGGCCCACGCCGCCACGCGACGCCATCTCGCTTGCGCTTGAGGTGAGACCGGCGGCGCCGAGGTCTCCGAGTCCCACGAGCAGGCTCTTGTCGAGCAGCTCGAGACACGCCTCGATCAGCAGCTTCTCCTCGAAGGGGTCACCCACCTGCACGCTCGGACGCTTGTCTTCGGCCCTCTCATCGAACTCCTGGCTGGCTAGCGTTGAGGCGCCGCCGATGCCGTCGCGTCCGGTGGTCGACCCGATGAGCACCACGAGGTTGCCCGGCCCGGCGGCCACCGCACGCGTGAGCTTCTCCTCGCGCATCAGCCCCACGGCCATGGCGTTGATCAGGCAGTTGCCCTCGTACGCTTCCTCGAAGTACACCTCGCCGCCAACGGTTGGGACGCCGAGGCAGTTGCCGTATCCGCCGATTCCCGCAACGGCGCCCTCGAACAGATAGCGCTGGCGAGGGTTGTCGAGCGTCCCGAAGCGCAGCGAGTTCAGCGACGCGATGGGGCGTGCGCCCATCGTGAAGATGTCCCGGATGATGCCGCCCACGCCGGTGGCCGCGCCCTGGTACGGCTCGATCGCCGAGGGGTGGTTGTGCGACTCCATCTTGAAGGCCACCGCCCAGCCGTCGCCCACGCCGATGACGCCGGCGTTCTCACCGGGTCCCTGCAGCACGTGCGCCCCTGTGGTGGGGAACAGGCCGAGCGTCTTCTTGGAGTGCTTGTACGAGCAGTGCTCGCTCCACATCAGCGAGTACATGTAGAGCTCGGTGATGGTGGGGGTGCGGCCGAGGATGTCCACGACCTTCTCGTACTCGTCGGGCTTGAGGCCGAGCTCGACGGCCAGCTGCGGTGCGAGTTCGGCCGAGAGATCTGGAATGGGCATGTCGCGGTGCTCCCCGGGCAGTAGCGGCTGATGGTGGCTCGATTGTAGCGGAAAGCGCACGGCCATTACGGGCCGCTTGTCGCTCGGTCGCCAAGGGCGGCAAGCTGCAGCGTCTTGCCCTCCAGGCCGTCGATGCGAGTGCGTCGCAGGACCTCCCCTGATGCAGGGTCGATCTCGATCAGCTCGCCGGAGTCCCACGTGACGGCGTAGACGAGGTCACCGAGCGCGGAAAGGTGCGAGACGAAGCCCCCCACCTCGATACGGCGAAGCTCTCCGAGGGTCGCGCGGTCAAGCACGATGAGGGGACCGCCCGGTTCCGCCACGTCGGCACCGCTCGAATCGCGCATCACCAGCATGTCTCCCGCCGCCACCACCTGGCTGAGACCGCTCGCAAGACCGTCAACGGTAACGGTAGCCACACACTCGCAGCCCGGCACCGACACGCGTGCCACCTCGGCGGAGCGGCCGGTGCCGGTCACCGCCAGCAGGCTATCCACGCTCCGGCCGTCACGGGCGAGGAGTGGCGGCTCGCCGCCCCAGGGCACTACGCGCGGGCGCCCGCGGTCGAGCGGCGTGCCGCGGACAGTGACAGCCGAGGCACCGCCGTCCACATTCCCACCGCCCGGTAGGCCACCGGGCACGTCGATCCCCGCATCCTCCACGCCAGCCGTCCACACCGACCCTCCAACAACCACAAGGTCGCCCTGCGCGTTCGGAATCGCCTCGCTTGCGGTGGCTGTCCCCCGCGCAAGGTCGACCTCCGTCACCGGGAACGCGTCGTCGACCCACACACCGTGCGACACAAGCAGCGTATCGGGGCTCGCAGCCTCCACGAACCCGGGGTTGACCGTGGGCAGCTTGATATACGTGACCGCACCGCCGCGCGCGAGGTCGACCACGGCCACAGCGTCATCGCTGTCAGCGCCCACGCCGCCACACTGCGCGGTGACGAACACTCTGCGCTCCGCGATCGCAAGAGGGTCGGTTCCCATGGACCGCAGACGCACACGCTTGATGACGGACAGCGTCTCGCGATCGACGAGCACCACCTCGTGCGGCGAGTACGAGACCACGGCGATCACGTCACCCTCGATCGGCCTCGTCCGCACATCGGGCGTCGCGCATCCCGCGAGCAACACGAGCACGCACAGGCCCACCACAGCCCTCATGACTCGAACCACAGCGCCCCCCAAACCCCGACGTCGGTCCTCCATGGCGGCAGCGACGCTCCGCCCCGTACCTCAGCGCGCCGGGGCGGAGCGTTGGTTCTGTCAGCTCGCGCTGGCGAACACCGCGGTATCGCCGTCGTTCACCAGATCCACCGGCCACACCCAGTACCCGCCGTCAGCGTCGAGGTCAACGCCGGCCTTGAGCTTCCAGCCCACCCAGGGAAGCTTGCTGCAGTACCAGCGCGCGTAGTCGGTCTTGGAGGACGCGATGTTGTAGGGCTCGCCCTTCTGCAGGGCGCAGTAGCTCACGACCGCCGACCCGCAACTCGCCTTCTTGGGCACCCAGAGACCGTAGGCGCGGTCGTAGGCGCGGTACTTCACCGGCTGCTCGAGCTGGACACCGTTGACGGGCGTGGTGTTCGCGCTCCAGATGCAGTAGGAGTACAGCCCGCGCGAGGCGCTGTAGAGGGCGTCGGACCAGCACCCGGCGTGGCCGAACGTAGTGCCGAGCACCACGATGATGTCGCCGGTGTCGAACGACGTGAAAGCGATGGTGTTCTGGCCGTCGCCCAGGATGCCGCCCGCGCCGGGTGGAGCGACGTCATCGTGTGGGACGACCGGCGGCTTTGGGAGGTTCCACTCGGGCGGGATGACGCCTCCGCGCCCGGCGCGCTTGGTCGCCGGACCCCCGGCGCCGTAGGCCGGGGCGACACCACCTGCCACCAGCACACACGCACAGACCGCAGCGACGAACGCGCGTCCCCATCTCATGGCGATACCTCCTCGTACCGACGGAACACTTCCGGTACGAGGATGCCAGCCGATGGCTTCCGGGATACAAGCGAACCCTTACCCGGATGTAAACCCGCAGCTCAGAACCCTATCCAACGCTCGCAATCCGCTGTGCGATGGCGGTGAAGAACGCCTGGCCGTCGGTGCCGCCGGAGAGCGGGTCCACCACGCGCTCGGGATGCGGCATGAGGCCGAAGACGTTCCCGCGCTCGTTGCAGATGCCCGCGATATCGTCGAACGCGCCGTTGGGGGCGCTGCCGCCCTCGGCGGTGGTGCCATCGGGTTCGCAGTAGCGGAGCACGACCTGGCCGTTACCGCGCAACCGCTCGAGCGTGTCCTCATCGCAGATGTAGTTGCCCTCGTTGTGGTTCACGGGCACGCTGACCACGGTCCCCGCGGGGAGGTCGAGCCACTGGCACACGCTCTCCTCCACGCGAAGCGAGGCGGGCTTGCACACGAACTTCAGCCCGGTGTTGCGCAGCAGCGCGCCGGGGAGCAGATGCGCCTCGGTGAGGATCTGGAAGCCGTTGCAGATGCCGATGACGGGCCCGCCGCGCTCGGCAAAACGCACGACCTCGGCCATCACGGGGCTGAAGCGCGCCACCGCGCCGCAGCGGATGTAGTCGCCGTAGCTGAAGCCGCCGGGAAGCACGATCGCGTCGTAGCCGACGAGGTCGGTGTCGCCATGCCAGATGTAGCCGGCCTCCATGCCGAGATACCGCACCGCATGGACCACGTCCTGCTCGCAGTTCGAACCGGGGAACCGCACCACTCCGAAGCGCATCGCCTACGCCTCCCCGACGGTCTCGATGCGGTAGTCCTCGATCACGGGGTTGGCGAGCAGCTTGTCGCACATCTCGCGCACCCGCTCCACACGCGTGCCGTCGGCAACCTCGAGCTGGATGTACTTGCCGATCTTCACCGAGGCGACCTCGTCGTAGCCGAGGTTCACGAGCGCGCGCTCGGCGGTGGCGCCTGGCGGGTCGAAGATGCCCTTCTTGTACGTCACATAGATCTCGAAGCGTGCCATCAGGCGGCTCCTCCCCTTAGCTGTCGCGCCCCTCGGGCGCGGCTGTCGATACACCATCATCACCGGACACGGTGTCCGGGAAGTCGACATACAGACCGGCGCGGTCGGCCTCGAGCTTAGCGGCAACCGCGGCATCGAGCTTGCGTCTGCTGAACCACATCGCCACGAGCCCGAGCACCCAGGCCGCGATCGACGCGTACGCTCCCACGGGCGTGTCGTAGTGCACATCGGTCATGGCCGCCGCCGAGGAACCCACGCGCCAGAAGCTCAGGAAGAAGCCCACGACGCCCACGCCACCCACAGCCATGCCCGCCCAGAAGAGGTACAGGTACGCGCGTACGCCTATCGGCACGTGGCGCAGGCTCACTCGCTGTCCTTCCCGCTCTTCGCGTCGCCGTCCGCCTCAGCGGCGTGCTTCTGCTCCTTCTTGGACGGCTTCTTGCCCGTGGACTCGATCAGCTGCTTGCGCAGCCGCCGGATCACCACCAGGTCGATCGTCACGGCCGTCATCGAGGCGGCAAGCACCACCATCGCGATGATGCGCTGCGTGTTCTCGCTGTCACGGAGCTCGGGCACCAGGTAGCCGAGGGCCACGAGCGCGATACCCGTGAGGAGCAGCACCCACCACACCCGGCGCCACTTCTTGATCTCGGGCGAGGTGGGCAGCCCGGCCCAGTCCTTCTCGGGACCAGCGGGTGCCTTCTTGGCCGTATCGGCCTTCACCGTCTCCACCGTACCCTGCTTGCGCACGGGCTTGGCCTTGGCAGCGCTCTTACGCGTGGAGCCGATGTTAGCGCCCTTGCGATAGCGCTCGTTGCTGTAGCTGCGCTGAGACACGCGCTCAGTCCCCTTCCGGCATGAACGGTTCGCCAGTGATGGCCTCGTAGGCCTCGATGTACTTCTCGGCGGTCATCGTGATGACGTCCTCGGGAAGCGCGGGGGCGGGAGGCTGCTTGTCCCAGCCGCTCGCCTCGAGCCAGTCGCGCACGAACTGCTTGTCAAAGCTCGGCTGGGCTCCGCCGGGACGGTACTCCTCGGCAGGCCAGAATCGCGAGCTGTCGGGTGTGAGCACCTCGTCGATAAGCGTGACCTCGCCGTCCACCACGCCGAACTCGAACTTCGTGTCGGCGATGATGATGCCGCGTCCGGCCACGTGATCGCGGGCGGCGCTGTAGAGCGCGAGCGACGCGTCGCGGAGCCGGGCCGCGTTCTCGGCGCCGACGATCTCCTCCATCCGCTCGAAGGTGATGTTCTCGTCGTGGTCGCCCACGGCCGCCTTGGTCGAGGGGGTGAAGATCGGCTCGGGCAGCGGGCTCGACTCCATGAGGCCCTCGGGCAGCGTCTGGCCGCACACCGTGCCGTGCTCGCGGTACTCCTTCCAGCCACTGCCCGCCAGGTAGCCGCGCACGATGCACTCCACCGGGAAGACCTCGGCCTTCTTCACGATCATGAAGCGGCCGCGGAGGGCCTCCTCGTACTGCTCGAGCGACTCGGGCAGGTCACACGTCTCGGCGGTGAGCAGGTGGTTGGGCACCACATCGGCGAGCAGCTCGAACCAGAAGAGCGAGAGCTTGGTGAGCACCTCGCCCTTGTACGGGATCGGGTCGGGCAGCACCACGTCGAACGCGCTCAGGCGGTCGGTCGCCACGATCAGCAGCGCCTTCCCGAGGTCGTAGATGTCACGGACCTTGCCCTGTGCGGAGGGCTTCAGTTCGATGGGCTCCACGCGGCGTCCTTTCGGGGCTGGCCGACATCACGCCGAACGCCACCAGGGGCGCGGCTCATGCGTGCATTGTAGGCGATACCGGGGCGCCGTGCGGCGGTTCTCGCCCGCGCTCCGTACCGTGCTATCGCGGCAGGCCCATCCTGCGGAGCGCCTCGGCGTCGATGTCGTCGCGCGGGGCGATCAGACCCAACAGGTCGAGGTACAGGTCGCTGAAGGGGTCGACGGTCTCGTAGGTGACGATGCCGGGCTCGCCTTCGATGCCGCCGAGCTCCGCCGCGCGGTCGACCGCGTCGTCGAAGTTGCCGATCGAGTCGATCAGGTTCAGCTCGAGCGCCTCGCTGCCGAGCCAGGCCCAGCCGGTGGCCAGCTCCTCGGTTTCCTCCACGGTCATGCCGCGGCCCTCGGCCACGTCGTCCACGAACTGCTCCTGGATGAGCGCCAGCTGCTCCTTGAACATAGCGGTCTCGGTCTCAGTGAGGCTGCGGTACATGCTGCCCGCATCCTTGTACTCGCCCGCGGTGAGCGTGATGAACTGCAGGCCCACCTTGTCAACGAGCTCCTCGGCGTTCACGAGCGACATGATCACGCCGATGCTGCCGATGGTGGAGCCCGGCGCTGCGATGATCTCGTCGGTCTGCGACGCCACCATGTAGGATCCCGATGCGCACAGGTCGCCTACGCTGGTGATGATCGGCTTCTCCTCGGCTACGCGACGCACGGCCATCATGATCTCCTGCGAGGCTGCCACGGTGCCGCCCGGGGAGTCCACCCGCAGGATGACGGCCTTCACGCTGTCGTCCTCGAGCGCCTGGTCCAGCTGATCGAGGATGGGCTCAGGGGTGATGCCGGTGGTGCCGGAGATCACGTCGTCGATGTAGATGACGGCCACGTTCTCGCCCAGGGAGAGCGAGAGCGAGTCGGTGTCGCCGAGGGCGACCATCATGAGCGCGCATGAGCCGAGGGTCAGCAGCAGGAACGCCACCCCGAGGCCGATCGCCCACTTCGCTCCGGCCGACATGCGCTTCCTGGGCTCGGGCTGCGCGGCGGACTGCTGCGGTACCGCCTGGTACGCGGTCTGCGGCTGATAGGCGACCTGCGGCTGTGATGCGGGCTGCGGCTGCTGCGGCGCCGGCTGCCCCTCGGGCCGCACCGCTCCGCCACCCTGCTGCACGTTCTCGTCCATGAGTCCTCCGTAACGCCTCCCCCACGACCGGGGGCCGGGCTAGATGATGTTCAGGTACGCCAGCGCGAACAGGCCGTGGAACACGGAACCCGCGAGGATGGCGAGCGCCACCCACTTGTGCACCTTAAGATGCAGCTTGCCCTTGAACTTGATCTTGCGCATGCCCTGGAGGATCTGGAACACCATGAGCACGAAGAGCGCGCTGCCGCCACCGACGAGCATGAACGGCTTGATCGTGATTCCAAGCAGCATGGCAGGTCCCCTCTCACGGGTGGCTGTCTGTGCCGAGGGTACGCGCCAAGGGGACTCATCGTCCAGAGCGAAGCGTGCGCACCGTCACCGGACCACCCGTCGGACGCCCACTGGTCGGCGTCGGCCGCCCAGTGCGCGCGCCTACACTACGCAGGCGCCGCCCCAGCTGCAGAGGTTGTCGGCCAGCACGCCAGGCAGCGTTGCCACCAGGTCGCTCGCGTGCATCGCGGGCGTTGCGCCCATCACGCGGCCCGCCTCGCGGTTGGCGAGACACGCACAGCGCGCTGCATCCACCGTGGGGAAGCCCGCCGCCAGGAACGCCGAGGCGAGCCCGGCCACCGTGTCGCCCGTGCCACCGATCGCCTCCAGCTCGGGAACGCACGGCTCGTCCACGACCTCGGCGATCTCGCCCTCAAGCGCGATGTGGTCGCGCACGCCTTTGATGAGCAGCACGCGCCCAGCACCGCCGGTCTCATGCGCGGAGGCCGCGAGCTTCACCGGGTCGAAACCCTCGTTGCCGAAGAGGTAGTGCGACACGTACGCGGGGTGCGTCACTTTCGGGTCGGCGAGGAAGCCGACCTCGCCCACGTCCGGCGTCATCAGCTCGAAGCGCGATGCCAGACCCGCGGCCTTTGCGGCGTACATGCCGCCCGCGTCCGCCACCAGCAGCGCGTCAGGAGCGACCTCGGCGAGCCCTTCGACCGCCTTGCGCATCAGCGCCATCACCGGCTGCATGTAGTGGAACGCTATCACCGACGGACGGATGCGCTCCACCGTGTCGAGCAGCCGCTCGTACACGTGCCGCGTGCCATCGCCTCGGCCGATGTCGCCCGCCACGAGCGCGTGCGGCGGCGGCGTGCCGAGGTGCGTCGCCACCTGCGCCGCCGCGCCGAGCATCGCCGAGGTGCCCTGCGAGCTCGGTACACGGGTGCCGCCGATGGCGATGGTGCCGCTGGGCTCGATGGTGACGGGGCCCTCGAGCACCGGCCCATCGACGACCGGGTACGTTGCGATCACCAGCAGCGTCATGCCGCACCGCCTTCCGCGCCGTCCAGCTGCGCACAGGCCTCCTGATACGCCCTGTCGAGCATCAGCCCGCAGAGCGTGTAGCCAAGGTCCTTGGGGCGAGGCACCTCGTCCAGCCGCTTGCCCACGAGCGCCAGGTTCAGGTACGGGATGTCCGGGCACCCGCCGCCGGAGGTGTTCACGATCACGCCGGTGGCCTTCTCAACCACGATCTTCATATTGCCGGCGCGCACCATCAGCCACTCGCCGAAGTCCACGGTGGTGACCAGATCGCACACCTCGGCGGTGCCTTCAGCATCAGCCACCCAGTCGCGCACGTGCACGCCCGCGTCGGACAGCACGCGCTCGGCCCCGATGTGCTCCACGCGTGGGAGCGCGATGGAGAGGTCGCACCCGGCGCGCAGACGCTCCGGCGGAGCCACGAGCGACAGCTCGTATCCGGCGGCCTTGAGCACCTTCTCGGCCGCGAGTGCATCGTTCACGGCGTCGAACAGGAAGAGCCCGAGCGCCTCATCGGCACCCGGGGCGGTCTTCCTGTCTTTGCGGGAGAACAGTGCCACTAGCGTGACCCCTTGATCGTGTACTCCTCGCCGGACTCATCCACGGTGACCATGTAGCCGGCATCCTGCAGGAACGCTACCACATTGGCCTTGGCGGTCCCGCTGTCCGCGTGCACCATGATCTCGGCCGGATCGTCCTCGAGCGCCTTCTTGGTGTGCATGAGCGGCATCGGGCAGGAGAGCCCACGCACGTCGAGTTCCTTCATCGTCATCCCCTCTCTACGCCGACTTCCGGCTGCCATACAGCGCGATCGCTACCAGCACCACGGCCATCACGGCCATCGCCGGCCAGGCGTTGGGTGCGAGGCCCTTGCCGGACGAGGCGAGGCTCGCCCAGTGCATGAAGCCGGCGCCCACCAGCATGCCGGCCACCGCGGTGGTGGAGTCGGCGTCGCCCTCGGCGCCCATGATCACCTGGCGGAACGGGCAGCCACCGAGCATCATCGCGGCGAACGTGGCGATGGTCATGGCGGCGAAGCTGCCGAGTGCGTCGTTGTGCGCGATCGGCTGGTTGGTGAAGCCGAGGTTGTACTGACCGAAGAGCAGGTTCACGACCGTGGAGCCGATAAGGAGGCCCACCACGCCGAAGAGCAGGTCGTAGCGGCGCACCAGGATCGCGTCTCGGATGCCGCCGATGGAGCAGAAGCGGCTGCGCTGCGCCACCACGCCGATGGCGAGGCCGGCAGCGAGCGAGACCCACAGCAGCGCGCGCTTGCCACCGGGCTGCGGCGCGGCCTTGGCAACCGATTCGGCCGAAGCGACCACGGTGCCATCCTCGGCAACGATCGAACCGTCCTCGGCGAGCGTGGCGCCCTCGGGCTTGAGCACCTGGTCGGGCTCGCCGTCGTGCTTCAGGAACACCGCCGGCGGCTTGTCGCCCGTGGCGAACGCGCCGGCCTTGGTCTGCGTGGCGAACTCCGGCGTGGCGCCGAGCGTGCTCACCACGACCAGTACCAGCAGCACGACCGCGAAGGTCGGCAGGATCCAGCCGAGAGGCTTGGCCACGGCCTTGGCGCGGCCGAGGTTGAAGCCCTTCTTCAGGAAGACGATGCCCACCAGGACACCGGCAACGATGCCGAGGACGCCCCAGAGAGCGGTGAGGTCGCCGCCGCCCAGACGCAGCCAGGCACGCACGGTGCAGCCGAGGAAGATCAGCGCGCCGGCCATGAAGATGAAGCCGAGCACGAAACGGACGAGCGGCTGACTGCCGCCGCGCGGGCGGAACTCACGGGTGAGGAGCGCCGCACCCATCGCGCCCAGGATGATGCCGATGATCTCCGGACGGATGTAGGCCACAGCACCCTGGTTGGTGACGCCACCCACGAAGAAGCCCGTGATGTCGCGCAGGAAGCACGCGATGCACAGGCCCATGTTGCCCGGGTTGCCCTGGCTCACCAGCCACGCGGCAACCGCACCGATGAACAGACCGGCTCCACCCAGCACCCACGCGGTGGGACCGATCACCCGACGCTTGGCCATGCCACTCCCTCTCCCTCGGAACATGTATAAGCCCGCTGAATGATTGTCATTACGAAATCGTAATGTCAAGGACGTGCGTCACCGCGGGAGGAGACCGTGTGCGTGCGTAGCGGCGCGCTACGCGGGGAATGTGAGCGACGCGATGAAGCGCTGCTGGAACTCCGGGTGCGCGGCGAGGTCGATCGTGCGCACCCGTTCGGCCAGGAAGAGCGCGGTCTCACGCAGCTCCCCGTTGACCAGCAGCATGCGCGCGCCCGCGAGCGCGGTGTTGCCGGCGAAGTCCACGCGGTCGAGCCACACGGGCGGCAGCAGGCCAAGGCGCACGAGCGATGCGGCCCGCACGTGATAGCCGAACCCGCCCGCCACGACCACCGTGACGATCGCCGAGGGTGCGAGCGCCGCTTCGGCGAGCAGAAGCTCGATCCCCGTGCGCACGGCGCCCACCGCAAGTTGCACCTGTCGAACGTCCTGCTGCGTAAGCAGGATGCCGTCGCTCACGAGAAAGGCCCTGCTCCCGTTGTGTTCGGTGATACGCATGCGCAGCGGGTGGCCCACCGGATCGAGCAGGCGGCCGGTGGCGTCGATCAGCCCCGTGTCCAGCAGCACGGCGATGAGGTCCAGCAGTCCGCTGCCGCAGATGCCAGCCGGCTCACGCTCGCCGATCACGCCGAGGGTGAGCGCGCCATCCGCGAACGACACCTGCTCGATAGCGCCGGTCTCGGCACGCATCCCGCACTCGATCGAGGCGCCCTCGAGCGCCGGGCCGGCGGCGGTTGAAGCGGCGAGCAGCTGTCCGCGGGCGGCAAGCACGATCTCACCGTTGGTGCCGAGGTCGATGTAGAGAGTGGGTGTCACGCGCTCGGCCAGCGCGGTGGCGATCATCCCGGCGGTCACGTCCGAACCGATGAACGCCGAAGGGGCCTGTGGCACGATCACGTCAACGCTGTCCGGCAGCGCGGAGCCGATGCTCGCAGGCCGCGCGTGCGATCCCGCGAGCGGTGCGTCCTCGTACGGCGCCTCACCGAGCGCCGAGACGTCCCTGCCGAGGAAGAGCCCTGTCATAGCCACATTGCCCACGACCACGCTCTCGGCGAGGGTGTCCACGCTCACGCCCGCCTCGGCGAGCATGCGGGTGGTCATCGCGTCGACCTGACCCACGATCGCGTCGTGAAGCGCGGCGGCGTCTCCGGCGCTCGCGCGCGCAACGCGTGAGAGCACGTCGGCGCCGAACGAGCGCTGCGCGCTCAGTTCGCCTGCGGAGGCCAGCACGGCGCCGGTGCGCAGATCCACGAGCTCGGCGGCCACGGTGGTGGTGCCGATGTCCACGGCGGTCCCGTACACGTCGCCCACGTGCTCGATGCCGCGCGCGAGCGGCGGCTGCACCTCGGCTGCGCGATGCCGCGCGGCGGACACCACGCGCGCCTCGCGCGGCGCGTCGGGCAGCAGCACGGTCGCGTCGCCCTCGGCACGTGCCCTGCACGCGAGCCGCTTACCGGCTGTCACTCCAGCACCGCCGAGCAGCTCCCGTTCACTACCGCTCATCGCCGAAAGCGCACCGGTCACGCGCACCCGGCACGAGCCGCAGGTCCCCGTGCCGCCGCAGGGCGAGTCGATCTCGACACCGGCCACACGGGCCGCCTCGAGAAGCGTCGAGCCCACAGGCACGGACACGGTCCGGCCTGAGGGCTCGAAAGTGATGGTCGCGCGCTCGTTCATTCGGCCTCCTCACGTGCGAGGATACCGCGAAGAGCAGCGTCGTGGAGACCGCCGCCCACTCAGCCGAGCGCTCCGGTGGTGATCGCTATGAAGAGCATGTATCCGGCGAGGAACGCGAATCCGGCACGCCGGCCGAACCGCCACCGCCCGGTGAGCCATGGCACGCTCACGGCCACCACGCCCACCACGCTCGCGCCGATCACCGCGTCGCTCACTCCCCACATCTCGGCAAGCGGCACCGCGCCTTCCAGCAGCAGACGGGCGCCGAGCACCAGAAGCGCGCTCGATGACGCCGAGCAGGCCGAGGCCGAGGAACGCCACCGAGGCGGCGAGCAGCGCCACCAGGTCGTGTCAGAGCGACCAGCGCCGCACCGTGAACGGCACGAGCACGCCCATCGTGCCGAGGCCGAGCGCGATGTTCGCCATGTTGCTGCCCACCGCGATGCCCGGGTTGCCCGCAAGCGCCGCCTGCACGCTCACCACAAGCTCGGGCATCGAGGTGGCTGCAGCCACCACGGTGATGCCGATGAGCAGCACGGAGAGCCCGGAGCGCCGGGCGAGCGAGACCGCGCCGCGCACGAGCGACTCGCCGCCTGCGGCGAGCAGCACGAGCCCCACGATCACCAGGACGATCGGCATGTCACTCTGCCGACGAGAAGTAGATGACGTCATCCGAGTGCTCTGCCGCGACCCGCTTCGGCCGGATGCGCTCGAAGAGCAGCACCGCGACCAGCAGCATCACGCCAAGCACCGAGTTGGCGGCCCACCCGGGAGCGAGTCCGAGCTGGTAGAGTACCGCGCCTGAGTTCAGCAGCGCGTGGGCGCCGGCCGCCGCAAGGTAGCCGAGCACAGGATGTCCCCGCTTCGCGATCAGAACGAGCAGCCCGGTCATCATCCCGTGCATGAAGACCACAAGCAGCCGCTCCCCAAAGAACCCCGTGAACGCGTACCACGGGTACTCCCCGTACGCTCCTGACGCTGACACTTGCCATGCGAGGTAGATCGCTTCGCCGATGCCGAATCCCATGCCGAGCGCCATGCCGGTCCACAGCGCGTCGCCTGGCGTCTCGATCAGCCGTCGAACCGAGGGGATCAGTGCAGGTGCGGCCTTGATAAGCTCCTCGAAGACCGGCGCGAGCAAGAACAGGAAGATAAGGAACCACACCGGCGTCTGCAGGCCGAGGCCAGGATCGATACCCGAGAGCTCACCCACGCCCTGGCCGATCGGCCCCTTGACCAGCATGTTGACGATCGCCGAGAGCGGGAGTCCCAGCGGCACGAGACGGATGAAGCGCATCGTGCGCCCCGAGTAGAGCCAGAGCATCCCGCACCAGAGAGTGGCCGAGAAGACGACGGCGATGACCGCCATCGGAACGATGGGGTGCACGTCAGACCTCCGCGGCGCCGCTCGTGGCCGTCCGGGGCAGCAATGGGCTGAGCGCCGTCATGAACGCCGCTTCATCGGACGGCGTAAGCCCGTAGCGGCGCTTGCCTGCGGACACCAGAAGGATGTCGCGCGACATCCGAGTCGCGCACATCTTCACGGTGCCGGTATCCGCGTACAGGACGCCACCGATCGCAAGGCCGGGCATCCGCATGCTCGACCAGAGCGTGGGGGTGAGCGTGGTCCGGCGGACGTCGGTGATCTCGGCGCAGGGGATGCGGTAGCGATAGAGCGGTCCGCACGAGAGCATGAGCTCATCGTTGGTGAGGTCGTAGCGCATGGCCGGAAGCGATGCGAGTATGGCGAGCAGGAACGCGAGCAGTGGCACCATGATCCCGAGGCCGATCCAGACAGCACCCCGCTCCTCGGGTGGCAGCAATCCGGGCATCACGAGGGGAAGAGCCGAGACGGCGACAAGAGTCGTCAGACCGATCAGCCAGGCCCAACCGTACGAGCGGGCAGGCTTGAACGATGCGAGAACCGGTGCTGCCACGGGCATCACCACCTTCCGGACGAGACCGACGTTGCGGCGGCCGCGGCCCCGATGAGCGCCGAAAGCAGCCCCGCGCCGGAAAGCGCGATGCCGATCGCCGCTCCCGCAGCCGCAACCGCGACAACCGCGCCCTGCCGGTGACCGCCCGAGGCACGACGCGCGGCCTCACCGGTGAGCAGGCCCAGGGCGATGGAGAGCAACCATGATCCGTACGCCAGCATCATGATGAGGAGCCCGCCCACCGCTCCGACCCCCACGGCCGCGAGCGCCGCCAGCGCGAGCTGCCGGGCCTTCACCACACGGCGCGCCGAGGGCAATGGGCGCGCGCAGTCAGGGCACTTGTACCCCACGGGTGTGGGGACGAAGTCCCTGGGACAGATGGGGCGCTCGCATTCGACGCAGCGGACACTCGTCTCAACGCCGCGGTGGAACGTGCACTCTGGCATGCGCTACTCCGTTGTACGTCAGTCGTTGGTGGGCTCTGCGGGCGGGGGTGGCGTGGGCACCGTGGGTGCGGGTGGCTCGGCCACGGGCACCGTGGGAGCTGGCGGCTCGGCAGCGGGAGGCGCGGCGGCGCGGCGCTCCTCGATCTTGTCGGCTGCGCCACGGAGCTTCTCGCCCATCGTCTTGAAGGCCCCCGCAAGCTTGGGGCCGACCTCCTCGGAGAACTTCTCGCCGGCGACCTTGAACGCCTCGCCAGTCTTGTCGGCGGCCTCCTTGAACGACTGCCCCACCTCGGAGTCGGCTGCGCCCTTCACGCTCGAGCCCACGTCGTTCACGAACCCATTGAGCCGGCTCGAGACCTCGTCGAGCCGCCGCTTGTTCTCGGGATCGTTCACTGCTGCCCGTAGCCACCGGCCGAGCGCGTCGCCGAGCGCGTCGAGTTCAGCTACCACCTCGCGCCATGCCGCGCCCGCGTCGGGCGCGCTCTCGGGCGCGGCGCCCTGCGCGTCCGCCGGCCCTGGATCGGCCGGCGCGTATCCCGTGTTCTGCTCGTCACTCATCATGCCACGCTCCTTCGAGACGCCGCCCCCGCGGCGCCTATCGCTTTGATCCTCCGAGGATGGTACCCAGCATGCCGCGCGCTATCTGCCGGCCCACCTGGCTGCCGATAGCGCGGGTGGCGCTCTTGGTGAACGCTTCGAGCGGGGTGTCCTTGCGCGATGCCGTGCTCGGCTTCCTGAACGGCCCCGACTCAGGCTTGGGCACCTTCACCTCGAGCTTGGCTGCCTCCGCCGCCGCTGCCGCCTGCTCCTCGGCCGCGATCTGCGCCTCGGCACGCGCCCTGAGCACCTCGTGCGCGCTCTCGCGGTCGATGGCCGCCTCGTAATGACCGGCGATGAGCGAACCGGCCATGATCGCCTTGCGCTCGGCCGGGGCGATGGCGCCGATGCGGCCGTGCGGCGGCACGATCATCGCGCGCTCCACAGGCATCGGTGAGCCGTCGGCCTGCAGGAACGACACGAGCGCCTCACCCACCTTGAGTTCAGTGACCGTGGCCTCCACGTCGCCGAGCGTGGGATTGGGCCGGAACGTCTCGGCCATCGCTTTGACGGCCTTGGCCTCGCGTGGCGTGTAGGCGCGCAGGGCGTGCTGCACCTTGTTGCCGCACTGGGCGAGCACGGTGTCAGGTATGTCGATGGGATTCTGCGTGACGAAGTAGACGCCCACGCCCTTGGAGCGGATGAGCCGGACCACCTGTTCGATCTTGGTGAGCAGCGCGTCCGGCGCGTCGTCAAAGAGCAAGTGCGCCTCGTCGAAGAAGAACACGAGCTTGGGCTTGGGCAGGTCGCCGGCCTCGGGCAGCCGCTCGAAGAGCTCCGAGAGCAGCCACAGCAGCATCGTGGAGTACAGGCGCGGGGAGCTCATCAGCCGGTCGGCGGCGAGGATGTTCACCATGCCGCGGCCGTTGCCGTCGGTCTGGATGAAGTCGAACAGGTCGAGCGCCGGCTCGCCGAAGAACAGGTCGCCACCCTGCTCCTCGAGCGCGAGCAGCGAACGCTGGATGGCGCCCACGCTCGCGGGCGAGACGTTCCCGTACGTGCTGCCGATCTCGCGCGCGTTGTCCGACACGTACTTCAACATCGCGCGGAGGTCCTTGATGTCGAGCAGCAGGAGACCGTTCTCATCGGCCACGCGGAACGCGATCGTGAGCACGGCCTCCTGCGTGTCGTTCAAGTTGAGCATGCGTCCCAGCAGCAGCGGGCCCACCTCGGAGACGGTGGTGCGGATGGGATGCCCGTTCTCGCCGAAGACGTCCCAGAACGTAACCGGTGAGCCGTAGAAGCCCCACTCGCCGAGGCCCATCTTGCCGACCCGCTCGTCGATCTTCGGGTTCATCGCGCCCGCCTGGGAGATGCCCGAGAGGTCGCCCTTCACATCGGCGGCGAACACCGGCACGCCGATGGAGCTGAACGCTTCGGCGAGCACCTGCAGCGTCACCGTCTTACCGGTACCGGTGGCGCCGGCCACGAGGCCGTGCCGGTTCGCCATCGCAGGAAGCAGCGCAACGTCGATACCGCTCTTGCCAACGAGCAGGCCGGGAAGCTGGTCGGACATGGAAGGTCCCTTTCCGAGGTGCGTGCCTACGCCCTTCAGTATCGCTCACGACGCCAGTGGGCGCACGGAGCTTCTTGCGCCGAAGTGCGTCGGCCCCGGGCGAGATGTCAGTACGCGCCGATCTCCTCGAGGAACACGGCAGCGGCGTCGGAATCGAAGTGCGTACCGGCCCCTCGCGGATGTGCGTGACGGCACGCTCGTGGGTCCACGCCGCTCGATACGGACGACCCGACGTCAGCGCGTCATAGACGTCGATCACCGTGAAGATGCGCGCGGCGAGCGGGATATCCTCGCCGGCGGTGCCGCGTGGGTAACCGGAGCCGTCCCAGCGTTCGTGATGACAGCAGGGAACCGCCAGAGCGGGCTCAAGGTACTGGATCTCCTCGAGCATCGCTCGGGCATATTCAGGATGGCGCCGCATGATCGCCCACTCGTCGTCCCTGAGCGAAATGAGCAGGCGAATGAGGCGCTCGACACGCTGGTACAACTGTATGAGGCTGCACAACGGCAAGCGTGCACACCCGTGTGTTCGATACTCTAAAAGTTGACCGTCAACTTTTCGATGGACAAACACACACCCGTCCACCAACTCGAGAATGCTAAGCAGCGCGCCGGGGTGGCTGAGGCAAAGCCACATGAGCGCAGGAGCCAGCTGTCTCGACTGAAAAGAAGATCGAGGCCACCTCAGAAGAAGAAGGGCCAGTCGGTCGCTAGCGCCTATATTCAGGTAAGGCTGGTTGGCTACGACCAGATCCCTAGGGGGCCGGTGCGCTCCCCCCGCACCGAACTCTCATGATGACGTAGGCCCCCCGCAGAAGCGGGGGCCTACTCGCCCCTTCGTTCTTGTCAGAGAGACAGGAAGGGGCGTTGGCGTGATTCCGGGACTACTTCATCTAGTCATTCCGCAAGACCGAATCGAGACTCTTCGCGTACTGATTCAGTGCGCCCGGTTTCTGAGTCACCTTCCGCCATAAGACCAGCAGTCCATACCCGAGGCAAGCTCCAGTGACATTCAATATCAGGTCATCAATATCTGCGCTGCGACTACCGAAGTACTGGATGAATTCAATGACGACACACACTACAAGGGACAGGATGAGCACATGCTTGAGGTGTAGGGGTTTCCTCGAGACCAAAGGCGCAAGGAACCCGATGGGTGCGAACAGAAACAGATTGGCGAGAAGATTGAGTATGGACACATCTGTCCAGTTGCTGACCGCATCGTTGTGTGTGAAGAGGTAGTCTCGGATGGTGGCGAACGGAATCAGGTTGAACTGCCGTTCTGGAAGTATGATCGGGTTGATGTACAGCGACCCTCGTTCAAAGTAGTACTGCCCGGGTGGGAGGATCGTCTGCGACAGTAGACCGACGCCGTACGCAACGCATAAACCGAGAAGCAATTCTCGCTTCCAAGTGGTCTGTTTCTTGCCCACCTTCAGGTACGCGAGCCTCAGTAGCACATACACAGGGGTAATCGCGAGAATGAAGCCGAGCATCTGTTCTACATACATCTGAATCATGGCCACTTGGCTTGACTCCGTACTTCTATGGCTTGCGGATGTAACCAGTGAAGTCACATGGTGCCTCGAACTTCACATAGTACTTACGAGTAGAACTAAGACCAGTGACAGTCCATGTCGTAGTCCCGTTTTTGGGGATAGTGACAGTCGACACTGAAGTGTCGACGAAGGGATCGTCTCTCATCAAGCGCACCTTGAGGCTGGTCGTTGTGCTTCTGTTCACACAAGAGATTCTTGCGCTGCTCACGCCAGTGAAGAGATAGTTGGTGAATAGATTCGATACCGAGGCTTTCCCGTAGAAATTGTACTGTCCAGCAGTGCTGAGATTCCATGTTGACGTGGGAACGTAAGTGCCTGCATAGGCAGACATAGGAATACTCAGAATCAGACTCGCAATGATCAAAGTGAACCAAACTCGTGTGGTTCTTTTCATTCGGACCCCCCATCTCAGGCCACTAAGACAATCCCCCACCCAGGGTCAGAGAAACATGTCATCGCTACACAGTTCAGGCAATCATGGAGCTGGTTTGATTTAGTTTTCTGTATATGAAGTTCATAAACAATCAGAAACGTCTGATATGGCCCCAGCCCAATCGGTGAGAAGGTGCTTGGTCACTCGTATCGTTGTCGCGCAGCTCAAGTGCCCTGGGCCAACCACGTAGGGCCTCGTCGTAGGCGACAGCCAGCTCGGTGTTCTTGCGCTCTATCTGCTTGAACAACTTGGCGTTGGCCGCAGCGAGCGAGGCGCTCTCGTTCGCTCATCTCCTCGTTCACCACGTCCTCGACGACCACGGGACGGGACTCCCTGAGGCGTCGCTCTAGGTGCCGATGCTCAGGAAGCACAGCATGACGATGCTCGTAGGGTGGGCCAACCGGGAGCCGAGGGGTTGCGGCGTGAAGGTACAGGTCGTCGTCCTCTAGTAGGTAGATGACACCCATATCGAGATCGAGCACCTTGACGACACTCTCGATCGACGCCTGAAGGACCACCGGAAGCTCGAGGGATTCGGCGAGTGCCTGACTTACCTTGAGCGGCATCTTGAGCTTGCGCGCGGATATCGACCCTTGACGGACACGTTCGAGGGGCAGCGACTCACCGCTTTCCATGGGGCCGGTCACACACTGCATTCCCGATCACGCCCTACCCTTACGCGACATTGACAGAGGCCCCAGAAGCCCCAAAGAGTGCAGGAACCCACGCCACGCTGCCGAAGCCCAAACGTTAACGTCCCCGGAAGTGGTGTACGAAGGCCCGGCCGCCTGACATGAGGCGGCCACTGCTCCATCCTCGAGGGTGTTCGAAGCCCGAGACCGAGGAG
>JALHJB010000020.1 GCA_022839745.1 Actinomycetes bacterium | reverse complement strand
CCTCCTCGGTCTCGGGCTTCGAACACCCTCGAGGATGGAGCAGTGGCCGCCTCATGTCAGGCGGCCGGGCCTTCGTACACCACTTCCGGGGACGTTAACACTTGAGCGGGCTGCCAAGGAGTTCCTTGAGCGCAGGCATCGTGCTCCGATCGGTCAGGAGGCAGTGGTCCGATGGTACTGGATTGGAACACATCGTGCGCCGATACACTCTCGCGTGCCCGCACCCGTTGCAGGCTGCCGGACAACGGTGTCTACTACGCGGATACGGACATCGTCATGGGGAGAGGACGCTGATGATCAAGAGGTACGTGCAGGAGACCCGGCCGCAGTTCCTCGCGCTTGCCGCGGTGCTGGTGGTCCACGGAAGCGCGCTTGCGGCATGGCGCGGCTCGATGCACATCGGGCATTCGCTGCTGGCGGCACTCGCACTCATCTTGCTGCAGGGCAGCGTGAACGTGCTGAACGACTGGCACGACTGGAGCCGGAGCGGCATCGACCACGCCACCCGGCAGACGCCCTTCTCCGGCGGAAGCGGATTGCTCCCGCGTGGCGAGATGGAACCGAAGGCGGCGCTCGCCCTCGGCATCAGCACTCTGGTCGCCGGATCCGCCATCGGGCTCTACCTCGCGTGCGTCGCCGGCTGGCCCCTGCTGGCGCTCGGCGTGGCGGGGGCGCTCTCGGTGGTGCTCTACACGCCGCTGCTCACCCGCGTCGGTCTTGGGGAGATCGTCGCGGGACTCGGCCTCGGCGCGCTGCCTATCGTTGGCACGTACTACCTGCTCACCGGCACGTTCGATATCGCGGCGTGGGTCTCGGGCATTCCCGCCACGCTGCTCACCTACAACCTGCTGCTGCTGAACGAGTTCCCCGACGCCGAAGCCGACCGAGCCGGTGGGCGCCACCACATGGTGGTACTCCTCGGCAAGCGACGGGCGCGGTGGCTGTACGCGGCCGTTGAGATCGGTGCGTTCGTGTCGATCGTGGCGGGCGCGGTGACCGGCGTGCTCACGCCGTGGGCGCTCCTCGGCCTGATCGCGCTCGTTCCCGCCGTGCAGGCGATCCGCATCACACTCGAGCGCTATGATAGCTTCGAGGGGCTGATCCCCGCCCAGGGCGCGAACGTGCAGGCCGTGCTTGGCATCAACGTGCTGATGGCGGCCGGCTACCTGATCGCCGCCGTGCTCGGATAGCTGCATCCCCACCGGAGGTGCCCGATGGCAGAAGCGTTGTTCGAACGCGCACAGACGGTGCGCGCGCATCTGGTGATCCACGGGCTCGTGCAGGGCGTGTACTTCCGCGCGAGCACCGCCGAGGTCGCCCGCGCCCGGGGGGTGTCCGGGTGGGTGCGCAACGCCGCGCAGGACGTGGAGGCCGTGCTCGAAGGACCGCGCGATGCGGTGGAAGGCGTGATCGCCTGGTGTCACGAGGGGCCGTCGCGGGCCGAGGTGGAGCGCGTGGATATCACCTGGGAGGAGCCCGAGGGGCTTCAGGGGTTCACCGTACGGTACTGACCGGGGTGCCGAGGGTATGCGCCGCCGACGTCGGCCGTCTGGCGCGGATCGACCCCCGGCAGGCTGCTCGGACCGCTCGGGCGGCCGTCACCTGGCGCGGGTGCGCCCGGAGGAGCCAGGCTCGCGCTTTCCAGCATGCTGCCAGGCGTCCTCCATCAGCACGAGCACCTGTCCGTTGGGGAGCCGGTCCAGGGAGATCGCACGCACCATGCTGCCGCGGCGCGTGGGGATGAGATCGGCGCGCGCGTAGTGCGGCTCACCTGTGGCGGCCACTCTGGTGATCGCGTCCGTGACGCCCAGCTCCGCTGCCATCGGCACGGCGGTATCGACCGGCGCTCCCGCGGCGGCGGCGCCATGGGCCGCCTCGTTCGCCCACAGCACGATCATCGAGGCGGGATCCACCACCAGCGCACGCGTTCTGATAGGCGCGTTCTCGTCGGCTCCGCTCACGGCACACCTCCTTCCCGGCAACCGTAGCACCGCCGCATCCCCGGTGAAAGCGCGGAGACCACCCGTGCGCGCCACGGGGGAATACAGTTGTTGAGCGGCGCGGTGACTCAGGAGACAGGAATGCCCGGGACCCCATGGTGGAAGACCGCGGTGATCTACCAGATCGCCGTCTCGAGCTTCGCCGACAGCGACGGCGATGGGCGAGGCGACATCCGGGGCGTCATCGAGCACCTCGACTACCTGCGCGGCGCGCCCGGCTCACTCGGCGTGGACGCCATCTGGCTCACGCCCGTGAACCGGTCACCGCTCCGCGACTTCGGCTACGACGTGAGCGACTACCGGTCGATCGAGCCACGCTTTGGCACGATGAACGACTTCAGGGAGCTTGTGGATGCCTGCCATGAACGGGGTCTGCGGGTGATCACGGACCTCGTGCTCAACCACACCTCCGATGAGCATCCCTGGTTTACCGCCTCGCGCTCGAGTCGGGAGGATCCGCGCCGAGACTGGTACGTCTGGCGGGACGGCAGGGGGCCGGGCCGGCCTCCCAACCGCTGGCGTGCGGTGGCGGAAGGCAGCGCCTGGGCGCGCGATCCCCGCACCGGCCAGTACTACTACCACGCGTTCCTCCCCTTCCAGCCTGATCTCAACTGGCGCAACCCCGCTGTGCAAGACGAGATGCTCGATGTGGCGCGGAGCTGGCTCGAGTTCGGGGTGGACGGCTTCCGCCTCGATCTGATCAACCACCTCTACGAGGACGAGCGCCTGCGCGACAATCCGCTCAAGCCCGGCGTCCGTCCCTACCTCGCGCAGCGCCATCTGTACGACCATTCGCAGCCGGAGAGCCTTGAGGTTGCCGCCCGTCTCCGCGCGATCGCCGATGCGCACGGCGAGCGCGTGCTGCTGGGCGAGGTCTTCAGCGACGACTGGCAGGACTGCCTCGACTACCTCGGTGATGGCACCGATCGCCTGCACCTGTCCTTCTACCTGGACTTCGTCAGGCAGCGGTGGAGCGCGCGAGGATTCCACGATTCGGTGGACTGGCTCGAGGAGCAGCTGCCCCGAGCCGCGTGGCCGTGCTACTACCTCGACAATCATGACCTGCCGCGCAGCCTCTCCCGCCTCGGCGGCGGCCGTCACGCGCTCGCCCGCGCCAAGGTGGCCGCGGCAATGCTGCTCACGCTGCGAGGCACGCCGATCCTCTACTACGGTCAGGAGCTCGGCATGCCCGAGAGCAGAGTGCCCCACGCTGCGCTCGACGATCCCATCGGCCGGAAGTTCTGGCCGCTGCGGGTAGGACGCGATGGCTGCCGGACGCCGATGCAGTGGCGCTCCGGACCGGGCGCGGGGTTCACGACCGGCGTGCCGTGGCTGCCGGTGGACCCTTCGGCGAGCACTCGCAACGCGGCGGCCGAGACCGGCGACCCCGCCTCGCTGCTCTCCTGGTACCGCGATCTGATCGCGCTGCGCTCGGCGACACCGGCTCTGCGTATCGGCGAGTACCGTGCGCTTCCGGGGATGCCGCGCGATGTCTTCGCGTTCGAGCGCACGGACGGGGACGAGCGTGTGGTGGTGCTTCTCAACTTCAGCGGCTCGCGCCGGCGCTGCGACCTGAGACTGCATCGGTCGTGGAGGACGCTGCTCTCCACGCACGGCTGCGACGCGGAGTCGGCGGCACTCGCGCCATACGAGGCGCGGGTGCTCGACGCGCGGCTGCATGAAGGTCCCGGCACGGCGTAGAATCGGCGTACCCGGCTCATCCGGCCCGGGACAGACCTCGGGGAGGCCTCATGTCCGCCATGAAGCTCGCAGGGCTGTTCGCGCTCACGATGGTCGCGTTCCTGGCAGTCGATGCCGTCTGGCTCACCACCGCCACGCCCCGTCTCTACCGCCCCGCCCTTGCCACGCTGCGCGACTGGCCGATCCACATCACGCTGATCGACCTCGCGTGGGGCACCGCGCTCACCACGGCCACGGCGTTCGCCGGGTACCACGCCGCATTGTGGCTGAAGATCACCGGGTAGGCGCGGTTTGCGTCACTCGGAGTACCATGGACTTACGGAACCTCGTCGCAAGGAGACTCATATGAAACGCCTCGTGCCGCTCACCGTATGCTTGATTGCCGCGCTGCTCGTCGTCGGGTGCTCGGCCGGCACTGACGGGGCGTCGCTCATGAAGTCGAAGTGCGGCTCGTGCCACGCTATCGACTGGATCACAGACGCTTCCGCAGACACGCGAGCAGACTGGGAGGGCACCGTCGCGCGTATGGAGACCAAGGGGCTTGTCGTCACAGACGAGGAGCGAGCCACGATCCTCGAGTACCTGAACGCGGAGTACGGCGCAGAGTAGGCGGGTGCGGAGGGTATCCGCCTGAGCCGCCCACACCGCCTCTCGCGCGTGCCGCTGCTGCCGCGCGATGCTACACTCTGCGGCATGCGCCATCGTCTGATCATCGCATGTGCCCTCATCATCGTCCTCGCCCTGTCAGTCACCGGACCGGGAGCCACAAGCGCGCGCGCCGAGCCTCTGGCCGAAGAGGTCGCGATCGACCGTGCCGCGCTCGAGCGGGCGGTGGCCGCATACGAGGCGGCGCAGAAGACCGCCGCGGATGTGCAGGTGCGCGTGGACACCGCGATGGCCGAGCTCGACGCGGCGGTGGCCGAGCAGCAGCGCTGTGAGGCGTATCTCCGGACACGCGTCTCAACGCTCTATCGCACGGGCGAGGCCGGCCTCCTTGAGCTGCTCTTCAGCGCCGAAAGCCTGCCTGAGCTTGGCGAGCGGCTCGATCTGTTGACCCGGATGGCCGAGCAAGATGCCCGAACGGTGCGCGACCTCAAGAGCGCGCGCAACCTCGCCGAAGGCACCGCCCGAAGCCTGCTCGAATCACAGGCCGAACAGGCTGAAGCGCTCGAGGCGCTCGAGACGGAGGTCGCCCGTGCGCGAGCGGAGTTCGCGGCGAGCGAGGCGGCGCTCAAGGAGTACGAGCAGCGCCAGGCGGCGGCTCGGGCGGCGGCTCAGGCTGCCCGCGAGGCCGCGGCCCGTGAGGCGGCTGCGCGGGCGGCCAAGACTCGGCCTGCAGCCCCCTCGGCTCCCCCACAGGATGTCACGAGCAGCGGAGAATGGCGCACCGCGGTGGCGTCGCACTACAGCCGCACATTCACAGGGCGTAGCGCGAGCGGGGAGCCCATCGGTCCCTACACGATGATGGTGGCGCACAAGACCCTGCCCTTTGGCACGCTCGTCGAGTTCGAGTACAAGGGAAAGCGCGCGGTTGCGAGCGTGGAGGACCGCGGCCCCTACACGCCCGGCCGCGAGTGGGACCTCGGTCCCGGCGTGATCCGAGCGCTCGACTTCAGCGGCGTGCACGAGGTGCGGTACCGCATCGTGTCGCGCTAGGAGCCTCGCCTACCGGAGCGGCTCTTCGGTCTCGTAGGCCACGCCCACGGCAGGACCCACATGGATGCCCACCACCGCGTGGATGGGTACGATAGGGAGCTTCCGCCCCACGACCGGCTCCACCACCTCGGCGGCGAAGCGCTGCGCCTTCTCGGCGGTGAGGATCGGGACGATGCGGAGCATCATGCTCAGAAGCGCCGAGGCGGCCGTGCCGCTCAGTCCGCCCGAGATGAGCACGGCGAGCACATCATGACCCTTGGCAAGCAGCTCTCTGAAGACCACCGCGAACTCGGCGGGTGACGGCTGCGAGGTGGTGGGAAGCCCGTCCATATCGTCGAGACGCGCGTAGAAGCCGGTGTCGCTGAGTTCGTCTTCCGAGAGCGGTTGGCTGCCGTTGTAGACATGGATCGCCACGGTGGCTATGGCGAGCCGCTCCCTGTCAGCCGGACTGATGCTCGCCACCGCGTCGGTCACGATACGGACACCCATGGGTGCCGCCTTCGCGTCGCGAGTCGCTGCCTGAGCAAAGCATAGCCGCAGGGGGGCTCAGCGCGGGACGAGCAGACGGAGAGTCTGTGCCGGACGGCAGGATACGAGATGTACGGTCAGTCGCCCACCAGTTCGCGCGCGGCCGCGGTCACCGCGAGACCGCCGAGCGCCGTCTCGCGCAGCGATACGGGGAGCGTGCGGCCAACGCTGGCGAGCGCTTCGGCAACCTGATCGAACGGGATCGCGAACCGCACGCCGGCGAGCGCGAGCTCGATACCCGTGAGCGCCACGGCGGCGCCGGTGGCGTTGCGAGCCACGCACGGCACCTCCACGAGCCCGCCGACCGGGTCGCACACCAGGCCGAGCAGTCCCTGGAGCGCCAGCGAGGCCGCGTGACCCGCGTGCGCGGGTGTTCCGCCGAGCATCTCGGTCGCCGCTCCGGCCGCCATCGCGGCGGCCGCGCCGATCTCCGCCTGACAACCGGCAGCCGCGCCGGAAAGGTTCGTGCGCGCCGCGATCACCGCGCCGATCGCGCCCGCGGCGAGGAGTGCGTCGATGACCGCACTGTCGTCGAGATCACGGTCCGTGGCGAGCGTGAGCACCACACCTGGCAGCACGCCCGAGGCGCCACCGGTGGGAGCCGCCACCACGCGGCCCATGCTCGCGTTCACCTCGGCTACCGCCACCGCGGCCGCGATCGCACGCGCGGCCACCCCCTCAAGGGGGCCACCGCTCGCATCGCTGATGCGCGCCGCATCGCCGCCCACGAGCCCCGACCTCGAGTGGACGGTACCCGTGAGACCAAGCGCCACAGCCTCACGCATCACGGTGAGGTGCCCGGCCATGCGGGAGCGGACTGCTGCGGCGTCGTCCCCGGATTCCAGCACCTCCTGCGCGAGTGCGGCAGCGGCGATCGAGCCGTGCTCGGCGGCGGCCTCGAGGAGCTCTGCAAAGGTGGTGTGCGCCATGATCTGCTCCTCTACACCGCCGGCACCGCGCGGATGCGCAGCACACCGGGGAGCGCTTCGATCTCCGCGAGCGCGGCCTCCGGCAGCGCCGTGTCCGTCTCGATGAGCATGAGCGCGTCGGCGCCCTTGCGCGTTCGTGAGACCCGCATCTGCGCGATGTTGGCGCCCGAGCCGGAGATGATGCGTGTGACTGCGGCGATCTCGCCGGGCAGGTCGTTGTGCTCCACGATGAGCAGCGGCATCCGGCCGTCGGCGTACGCCTCGAACCGGCCGATGCGGGTCACGAGCACCTCGCCACCACCCACCGATGAGCCCTGGATCTCCACTGTGCTGTCATCCACCGAGAGCTCCAGGAGGGCCGTGTTGGCGTGCACATCGCCGAGATCGCCCTCGACGATGGTGAACTGCATGCCCCGCTCGGCGGCGTGCTCGAAGGCACGCGTGATCTCGTGGTCGTCGGGCCGCATGCCGAGCAATCCAGCCACGATGGCAAGATCGGTGCCGTGTCCGCGGCCGGTCTTGGCGAACGAGCCGTGGAGCGTGATCGTCGCGCGCTCCGGCTGTGCGCCGAGGATGGCACGCGCCAGCAGGCCGAGGCGCACCGCGCCCGCGGTGTGGCTCGATGAGGGCCCGATCATCACGGGACCGAGGATGTCGAAGATGGAGCGCGTGGCAGGCATGCGCATACGGTAACGCACGGAGGCCGCCCGCAACAGCACCTATCGCTGCGGACGGCCCCCGGTCGGTCGTGTATGCCTAGAAGACAGCGACCACCGAGCCGCCATACTGCTGCTCGATGAACGTGCGGACCTTCTCCGAGGTCAGCGCCTTCACCAGCGCCTGGATGGCGGGGTCGTCCTCGCTGCCCTCGGCAACGGCGACGATGTTGGCGTAGGTGTCGGCCGCCAGGCCGTCGGAGGCCTCGCTGGCAAGCGCATCGGTCACCGAGAGCCCCGCCGACAGCGCGTAGTTGCCGTTGATGACCGCGAGGTCCACATCGGCGAGCATCGCGGGAACCGCCGCCGCCTCCACCTCGACGAACTCGATGTTCTTCGGGTTCTCGGCGATGTCGTTCACGGTCGCCTTGATGCCGGCATCGGGCTTGAGGGTGATGATGCCCTCCTGCTCCAGCAGCAGCAGCGCGCGCGCTTCGTTGGTGGCGTCGTTGGGAACGGCCACCTTGCCGCCCTCAGGCAGCGCGTCGATCGACGCGGACTTGCCGGCGTACAGGCCGAGCGGCTCGAAGTGGATGCTCGCGGCCGAGACGATGGACGTGCCGTTCTCGGCGTTGAAGTCATCGAGATATGGGGTGTGCTGGAAGTAGTTGGCGTCGATCTCGCCGGCCTCGACGTCGGTGTTGGGAAGCACGTAGTCGGTGTACTCGATGATCTCGAGCTCGTAGCCCTCGGCAGCGAGGTCCTCGACGACCTGCTCCAGGATCTCAGCGTGCGGCGTGGGCGAGGCGCCCACCTTGAGCACGACGAGCTCGTCTGATGTTGTGGTGTCGCCGGAGGTGGCACCGTCGTCTTGCGAGCAACCCGCAAGGCCGAGCACGCCGAGCGCGAGTGCGAGTACCAGTGATGCGATGGTGAAGGTCCTTCTCATGAACGCACGCCTTTCTTCTCATACGGCCTTCTGGCCATGTCTGACTTCGGTGGGGTCCTGCCTACCGATTCCGTTTGTCCAGCGCACGGGCGGCAAGATCGCCCGACATCTGGATGAGTTGCACGAGGATGATCAGGATCACGATGGTCGCGATCATCACATCGTCCTGATAGCGATAATAGCCGTAGCGGATGGCGATGTCGCCGAGCCCGCCGGCACCGACGGCACCCGCCATCGCCGAGTAGCCGACGAGCGTGATCAGCGTGATCGAGACGCCTCGCATGATCGACGGCAGGCTCTCGCGCAGCATGACCTTCCAAATCACCTGCCACGTGGAGGCACCGTATGAGAGTGCGGCCTCGATGACGCCCGGGCCGAGCTCGGCAAGCGAGCTCTCCACCATGCGGGCGACGAATGGCGTTGCGGCCACGACAAGCGGCACGATAGCGCCCACTGTGCCGAGTGAGGTGCCGACGATGAGGCGCGTCACCGGGATGAGTGCGACGAGCAGTATGATGAACGGTATCGAGCGGCCGATATTCACGATCCAGCCGAGGACAGCGTTCAGCCCACGGTGCGGCTTGAGCGAGCCGGGGGCCGTCACTGTGACGAGCACGCCGAGCGGCACGCCGAAGACGTAGGTGATCGCCGTTGAGATGAACGTCATCGCAAGCGTCGCGAGCGTCCCGTCGATCAGCAACTGTCCGTATTCGGCGAAGAACTCACGCATCCCAACGCACCCGACCCAACAGCCGTCTCGTCACTTCGGCACTCGGATCAGCGAGCACGTCGGCCGCCATGCCCTGCTCCACGATGCGCGAGCCATCGATCACGGCGACCCGGTTGCAGATCTTCTCTACCACGCCGATCTCGTGGGTGATGACCACCATCGTCACACCCATCTCACGGTTGATCTGCCGGAGCAGCTTGAGCACCGAGTTGGTGGTAAGGCTGTCGAGGGCCGAGGTGGCCTCGTCGCAGAGGATGACTCTGGGGTGATTGGCGAGCGCCCGCGCGATCGAAACGCGCTGCTGCTGTCCGCCTGAGAGCTGTGAGGGATACTGCTTCGCCTTGGCAGAGAGGCCCACGAGGTCGAGCAGCTCCATTCCTCGCCGCTCACGATCGGCGCGATCGTCGCCCCGGATCTCGAGTGGGAACGTGACGTTCTCGAGCACCGTACGCTGCGCGAAGAGGTTGAAGTCCTGGAAGATCATGCCGATGGTGGCGCGGAGGTCGGAGAGCTGCCGCCCGTCGAAACCGGTCACGTCGACACCATCGATCACGACCGAACCCGACGTGGGCTTCTCGAGCAGATTGATGCAGCGCACGAGCGTGGACTTGCCCGCGCCACTGATGCCGATGATGCCGAAGATATCGCCGTCCTCGATGGTGAGGCTGACGTCCTCGAGCGCGGTGTGTTCGACCCCGCGCGTGCTGTATGTCTTGGAGAGGTTCTTAAGCTGGATCATGACGCGCCATTGTAGCCCGTAACCGCCCGTGAGGGCCAGGAATGGCGCAAACACCGATTCCTGCGGTGCGAGTCCGGCGGTGACAACGTCGGCAGTCTTGAGTTGCGTGAACTTCTCGAAGACCGCATCGAGCTGTGCCGCAGGGATGCCCACGCCGGCGCCGGTGACGTCGATCCGAAGGTTCTCGCCCTCGCGGGATTCAAGCAACTCCTCGACGAGGGAGAGAAGGTGTCTGCTCGAATCGTAGATCGTGCCCACCTACGCCAGCTGCTCCTCGCTGAGAGAGCCTGCCAGCCCCATCTTCATCGTGCCCGCATACCCGATTATCGCGTTGAGCGGCGTCCGCAACTCGTGGCTGAGGTTGGCGAGGAACCTGTCCCGCGTCGCGGTCGGCAAGAGCCCGGCTACCTGTACTGCATTCAGATTCTCGCAGACCATCCGGGCAACATGCACGCCAATTCGGGCACGTATCCCGCCTGCTGGCGCAGGTGAAGCCTGACAGAGGGGTATCCACCGTCTAGAGTGGTTCCGGGACGCACACGCTGGCATCATGGCGGGGGGCGACAGCCTTCAGGCGGATCGGCTGCGATCCGTAGGGCCCCGAGAGGGAGACACAGGATGGATGCGAACGCACTGCTGGGCAAGCGGCTGCTGGTGGTCGACGACAACGACCCGAGCAGGGACCTGATGAAGACGATCCTCACGGCGGCGGGCGCGACCGTGGATGAAGCCGCCAACGGCGAGCAGGCAGTAGCCGCATCCATGAAGACGCGCTACGACGCGGCGCTCATGGACATCCAGATGCCCCTGCTCGACGGAATGGAGGTGACCGCACTCATCCGTGCGCATGAAGCCGAGACCGGAGCGCCGCACACCATCATCATCGCGGTCACCGCGCACGCCATGGCCGAGCACCGGCAACGGTGTCTTGATGCCGGCATGGACGCCGTGATCACGAAGCCCATCGATCCGCTTGGCGTGATCGATCAGGTGTCCGCACTACTCGCTCCCGCGGAATAAACCGGTGGCACACCGCGCCCTGAGCGCTTGGCGGCACTCCCGAAGCGCGCACCGGGCGTTGCGTGCGCTCATCAGTCGTTCGCGAGCGGCAGCCGGAGCGTGAACGTCGAGCCCGCGCCCGGGGAGCTCACGAGTTCCAGCGTGCCGCCAAGAAGCTCCGCGTATTCCCTGGAGATCGCCAGACCGAGGCCGGTGCCCGCGGGCTTGATACGACCGTGCTCCTGTATCTGCGTGAACCGCTCGAAGATCCGCTCCTGATCGCGCTCGACGATCCCCGGGCCGGTGTCGGCAACACTGAACGACACAGAATCCGTTCGCTCGTCCCGGGCAACAGAGACCTCGATGCGGCCCTCATCCGTGAACTTGATCGCGTTACCAAGCAGGTTGAGCATGATCTGTCGCACCTTTGCGTGATCGCTCTCGATGTCCGGCAGATCCGCAGCGGTAGCGACCCTCAGCTCCAGACCCTTTCCCTGCGCCAACGGCGCAACGGTGTCCATCACCTCGTGCACCAACTCGGTCGGTGAGAAACGCCCAAGGTGTATCTCGACCCTGCCCGCGGCGACCCGCTCCAGATCGAGCACGTCGTTGATGAGCGAGAGCAGGTGCTGTCCCGAGCGGTTGACGATCTCCACCTTCTCCCGCTGCTGCGGTGCCATCGGACCGAGCATACCCTCGGCAAGCAGCGAGGAGAATCCGATGATCGAGTTCAGCGGCGTGCGAAACTCGTGGCTCACGCTCGCGAGGAACGCGCTCTTCGCCTCGGTGGCACGCTGGAGTTCGACATTGGCGAGCACAAGCCCCTCGTTGGCGGCGGCGAGATCGGCGGTCCGCTCAGCCACCAGTTCTTCTAGATGGGCGCGGTAGCTGTCGAGCTCACGGTCGACGGCTCTGCGCTCGGTGACGTCGCTGGCTATCACTGCGAACTGTCCTTGCTGCGGCGAGTAGACGATGAGGTCGTACTCGCGCTCGCCATCGATCGAGACGCTGTCGAGACGGGCGGGGATCCCTGTGATCGCAACATGGCCGTAGAGCTCGATACGGTCGCGCGACATCGAGGGGGCGATCTCAAGCGCAGTGTGCCCGAGAGCCTCTCCTGCCGCCCACCCCATCATGCGCTCGAACGCCGCATTCACCTTGATGTACCGGTAGTCGACCGGCTGGCCCTCGTCATCGACGATCGTCTCACCAACGATCAGGCCTTCGCTCATATTGGCGAACAGCCGCGACTGCTGCGCCTCGCTCTCCGCGAGTTGGTCGATGGCCTCGATTCGGGCAAACGCCACGAAACACAGGTGTGCGAAGGACTCGACCACCCCTCTCGGGGGCTGGGCTCCTTCACGGCGCACAAGGATCGCCACGCCTGCGTACGTCTTGGCCGAATCGGAGACGCCCACGGTCCACACACGCTGGATCCCGAATGTGCGCGCGATTGCCTCTGCAGCCGTTAGGGACAGCTCGCCTGCGGCAACCTCGGCAAGGCCTCCCTCAAGCTCGAGGAGGCTCCCCGATGAGTACATCACTTCATACTCACCACTGGTGTTCACGGGTCTGCCGATCACGCGGTGTCCTGCCAGTTCCTCGCCCTGTTGCACGAGTCCGGCATCTATACCGACGACACTGCGCGTGAACAGCCCCCCGTCGGCTCCGGCTTCATTCACGATGATGATGTCCCTGGGGAACAGTTCGCTGAAGAACTCCTCGATCACCGCGAAGACGCGTTGCCGGTCATCGCAGGACAGAAGATCGGCGCTTGCCCGTGCGAGCAACTCGGCATCCGCCGCGCGCCGCTCCGCTGATGCCACGGCCAGCGCGAGGTCGGCCTGCGCGCTTTCGCGCTCGTCCTGATCGAGCATCAAGCGCACCGTGAGGACCGTGCCGAGCGGGAACAGCGTCATCACGGGCAACCAGATGGCCGCGATGATCTCCGGCGCGGTATCCGCGGGCAGCAAAAGGAACTGCGCTAGCAACATGAGCAGGTGCAACGCCACACCGAAGGTCATCAGGCCCGGAATGCGGAGCATCCCCGGACTCACACGCACGAGGTGATGGAAGCCGACTCCCGCTGCGGCAGTGAACACGATCGTCAGAACACCGGCGGGCACGCCCACTCCGCCAAGGTACGCACGATAGGCCGACGCGATGAGCCCCGCGACGATGGCCACGGGCGCGCCGCCGAACAGGCCCGCCAGCCCCATGACGATCGAGCGTCCGTCATAGAAGATGCCGTCGGCCGCCTCGAAGGGGATGTTCATGCCGATGACAGCCACCAGTCCGTAGAGTGCGCCGGAAACCAGTGGCCGCGCCCATGACCCGGTCGGCAGTCGCCGCGACAGGTAGCGTTGGATCGTTGCCAGCATCACGATCAGCGCAACGTTCTGGACCAGCGTGAGAGCCATGTGCCGACTGCCTCTCGTCACATTCAGATGCACGGCGTCACCGTCAGCGTAGCAGGGTGGCGGGTCGAGCGGTATCAGCAGCGTGGGGCCAGCGTGGCACGGCGGTGAACGTACGCACCGCCCTCAGGACTCGGCGTGCCGGACTCCTATGTCAGTTCGGGTATGACGAGCGTGAACAAGGAGCCTCGCCCGAGCTCGCTCCGGACGCTGAGCGTTCCTCCGAGCATCTCGGCGTACTCCCGCGATATGGGGAGCCCGAGCCCGGTGCCAGCGGGCTTCATCCGCGTGATGTCGTCATCGCATTGCCAGAACGGTTCGAAGATGCGCGGTAAGAGCTCGGAGGCGATACCGCGACCCGTATCGCTCACCGTGATCTCGATGCCTCCCTCTGGCCGCGAGTCCAGTCCGACCTCGACGGAGCCAGCGTCGGTGAACTTGATGGCATTGCTCACAAGGTTGAGGAGTATCTGCCGGAGCTTCATCGCGTCGGAGCGCAGCATGATGCCGTCACCCGAAAGGGCTGAGTCGAGCTTGATGCCCTTGTCCGCTGCCTGCGTCTCGAAGGAGCGGAGCACGTCACGGATGAGCTGTCCCACATCGAACACGCTCACCTTGAGAGACACGCGCCCGCTCTCGATCTTCGAAAGGTCGAGCACGTCGTTGATGAGCGACAGCAGGTGCATGCCGCTTCGGTGAATCATCTCGATCTGGGCGTTCTGGCGGTCGCTCATGGTGCCGGCCATGCCATGCAAGAGCACATCGGAGAAACCGATGATCGAGTTCAGCGGTGTGCGGAGCTCGTGGCTCATGTTTGCGAGGAAGGCGCTTTTGACGCGGTTCGCATCCACGAGCGCGGCGTTCGTGCGCTCAAGCTCAGCGGTCCGCTCGGAGACCAGCGCCTCAAGCTCGTCGCGGTGGCGGGCAAGCTCGAGTTCAGCCTCCTTGCGATCGGTGATATCCACCTCCACGCCGTCCCAGATCAGCACGCCGTCGCCGACCGCCCTCGCCTCGGACGAGATGCGGCTCCACTTGATCACCCCCGAAGGCGTGCGGTAACGCAGGTCGATGGTGAACCGGCCACCATCATGTGCCGCCTGGTGTTCGCGACGGACGATCTCCTCCAGGTACTCGGGAAGGTTCTGCTCATACAGCGTGGCGGCATCTGCGAGGACCTGCTCGACCGAGACCTCGTGCAGGTGCTCGACACCGGCGCTCACGTGGATGAACCGCCGTGGTCCTTCAGCGCCGGCCATCTCCAGGCGGTACACGAAGCCATCGGGGATGTTGTCGCTGAGCGTGCGAAGGCGCTCTTCGCTTTCGCGTAGCGCTCGCTGTGCCTCGCGCCGCTCGTTCACCACCTCGGTATACACGATGATGCCGCCCACTGACCCGTCGCTTTCGTACCAGGGACGGCACTCCCAGTCGGCCCACGCGAGACTGCCGTCCGCTCGCTCGAACGGGTCCTCGATGCCGACGCAGATCTCACCCGCAAGCACCCGACGATGCACGTCGCGCCACTTCTCCGGCAGGTCGGGGAACACATCGTAGTGGTGTCTGCCGATGACGTCCTCTTCGCGGACTTCGTACTGTTCGAGGTAGTGCCTGCTCACGTAGATGTAGTTCAGGTCACGATCGTGGACCGCCACTCCGGCACTGTCGTGTTCGATGATGTAGCGCATGAGGTCGTGACGATGCTTGAACGCAGCCTCGGCCGCCCTGCGGTCTGTGATGTCCCTGCAGATACAGAACACGAACTTCTCCCCGTCGAGCACGATGCCGGTGATGTTGATCTCGACGTCACACACGCTGCCGTCTTTGCGGAGGTACTGTGTCTCGAAGTGATGACCCGCCTCGTCGACGTCATCGAGCATGCCCTCGATCTGCGCACGATCGCTCACATGCTCCCAGTCCCAGACGTGGAGTTCCTGAACCTCCTCGAGCGAACGACCGAGCATGCGCGCGAACGCCTTGTTGGCCGCGAACACGCCGCCGCGGCTGTTCAGCACCACGATCCCGTCACGTGAGTGCTCCATCATCGCGCGCCAAGTCTGCGCCTCGGCGAAGAGCGAGCGTCGTATCTCAGCGCAGACCGTCAGGTCGTAGACCACCCAGTACTCGACGGGACGGCCTCCGAACTCAGACGGGATCTTCCGGATGTCCACCGTCCGCAGCGATCCGTCCGCAACGATGTGCGACTGGATGCCGAGCGGCCCTTGGATGCGCGAAAGAGGAAGATCCGCCATCTCCTCCCGCGTGAAACCATAGAAGACTGCCGCTGCAGAGTTGGCATTTACGATGGTGCGCTCGATCGGGTCGACGATAAGCACCACAAGGACGTCGTTGTCGAAGAGGGATCCGTGCACGGCGCCTCGCAAACGTCATCCTGTCGTAACCGTTTGGATCAGCATACTCGAAAACCCGAGCGGCTGATGTGAGGACGGCGCCGGGAAGAGCGAACCCTGGAGGTGTTGGAGCTGGACCCTGCGCTCCTAGTTCCCGATCGACCCGCGGCCCGCGGACAGCTTCTTCTGGAGACGCCGGGCCACTGTGGAGATCGCGAAGTTGATGGCGAAGTACGTGAGCGAGATGATCACGTAAATCGTGATGATCTGTGACGGTCGCCAGTACTTGCCCGCAAGGATCTGGCCTTTGAACATCAGTTCGCCCGCGCCGATGACCATCGCGAACGACGAGTCCTTGATGACTGTCACGAACTGGGACACGATCGGCGGGATCATCTTGACCACCGCAGGGGGCAGCACGATGTACCACATCGACTGCAGGAACGAGAAGCCCTGCGAACGCGCGGCCTCCCACTGACCCACCGGGACCGAGTTGAGACCACCGCGAATGACCTCGGCGATGATGGCGGTGGTGTAGATCGTGAGACCGATGACGGCCGCCCACTTGCCCGGCAATCCGAGTACGAAGTAGCTCACCAGGATGAGCAGGATCTGCGGCAGGTTGCGGATGACCTCGATGTAGGTGGCGGCGATGTGGCTGACGACCGGGAATCCGGAGTAGCGCATGGCTCCGATAACGGTGCCGAAGAGCGAGCTCAGCACGATGGAGATCGCGGCTACCTCGAGGGTCAGCAGCAGGCCGTTGCCCAGGCCGATGTAGAGCACCGGGTCGGAGAGCATCTCCATGACGGGGCTGTTCAGCAAGGCGTCCATCACGCCTCCTTCGCCCGCAGCTCGAGCTTGCGCGCCAGGCGCGCCAGCGGGAAGCACATCACGAAGTACAACAGGCCCACCACGACATAGGTAGGACCGTAGTGACCGTACCGGCCGGCGAATGCGTCGCCCGCGTACATGAGGTCGCCGCCGGCGATGACCGCGAGCACCGACGTGTTCTTGATGAGGCTCACGGCCTGGTTGGTGAGCGGCGGCAGGACCACACGCATCGCCTGCGGGATGATGATATGGCGCATCGCGCCAACGTAGCTGAAGCCCTGCGAGAGCGCGGCTTCGAGTTGTCCGCGGCCGATGGACTGGATGCCCGCACGGACGACCTCGGCGATGTATGCGCCATGATACATGCCCACGCCGAGGATGCCGATGACGATCACAGGGATGAACATACCGGTGAACAGGATCGGCAGGGCGTTGAAGATCATGAACACCTGTATGAGCAGCGGGGTGTTCTGATAGAACTCCACATACGCTCTCGCCAGGCCCCGGAGCACCTTCGAATGCGACGCTGACATCACGCCGATGACCGTCCCCAGGGCCAGCGCGAGCACCAGCCCCAGGGACGCCACCAGCAATGTCACGAGCACGCCGTCCCAGAGCAGATCCATGTTGGCGAACAGCGCCTCCCAGCGAGGAACCGAGAACGGTCCCTGCTGCAGGAAGCCTATGCGCTCGAAGAGCTCTGTCATGCCCGTCTCAGGTCTGATCGCGAGCGATCAGCCCAGGTTCCACTTCGCCAGGAGTTCGTCCATTTCGCCGCTCTCCTGCATGTCGGCGAGCATCTCATTGATGAAGTCGCGCAGCTCGTCGGTGCCGAGCTTGGTGGCTACGCCATAGTCCTGCGGTGAGAAGCCGTCCGGCAGGATGACCGAGTCATCCGTCAGGTAGCCGGTCAGAATGGACTTGTCCACGGAGAACGCGTCGACGCGGCCGGACTCGAGCGCGGCGTTGATCTCCGGGTACGTGGCAAACTCAAGGAACTCGACTTTGATGCCGAGCTTGTCCGCCTCGGCCTGAACCGCGTCACGCGAGGTCGCGCCCTGGGCCACACCGATGACCTTGCCGTCGAGATCGGCGAGGCTCTCGTAGCCGCCAGCCTTCTTCACGAGCAGACCGACCTCGTCCTGGTAGTACGGGTCGGAGAAGTTCCACTGCTCAAGTCGCTCGGGCTTGATGGTGAAGGTGGCGATGACCACATCGAGCTGGCCGTTGTCGAGCAGCGGGCCGCGGGTCTTGGCGGTGACCGCCTCGAACACCACGTCGTCCTTGGACAGACCCATACGCTCAGCAAGCGCGTAGGCGAGGTCGATCTCCATGCCCTCGTACTCTCCGGTGGCGGCATCCTGCAGGCCGAAGTTGGGAACGTCGGCCTTCACGCCAACGCGGAGCTTGCCGGTGTCGGCGATCGCCTGCACCTCGGCGGGCAGCTCGGCTGCCGGCTCGCCGGTGGGCTCCTCGGCTGCGGGCTCCTCGGCGGGCTCCTCGGAACCGCACCCGGTCAGCGCGAACGCGCTGAACGCGAGCACAAGCGCGAGAAGCAGAGACAACAATGCTGATCTCTTCATGCTTCCTCCTTCTCCCCGGACACGAGCCGGGTTGCGTCTTCACGCAGTCGGTACTGACGGATACGGGGCCGATGGCGGCCCCGGATACCCCACCTGGGTCCCTACCGTAGAATCTTGCTCAGGAACAGCTTCGTGCGGTCGTTCTGCGGGTTCTCGAAGAAGTGCTCGGGCGTGCCGTCCTCAAGGATCATCCCGTCGTCCATGAAGATCACGCGGTCCGCGGCCTCGCGGGCGAAGCCCATCTCGTGGGTCACCACGAGCATCGTGATCCCACCCTGCGCGAGTCCGATGATGACCTCGAGGACCTCCTGGATCATCTCCGGATCGAGGGCCGAGGTGGGCTCGTCGAACAGCATGATCTTGGGGTGCATGTTGAGCGCACGGGCGATAGCCACGCGCTGCTGCTGGCCGCCGGACAGCTGCGCCGGATACTTGTCGGCCTTCTCGCTCAACCCCACGCGCTCGAGATACCGCAGTCCCGACTCGGTGGCCTCCTCCTTGGAGACGCCGGAGACCACGATGGGCGCGAGTGTGACGTTCTCGAGCACCGTCTTGTGCGGGTACAGGTTGAACGACTGGAAGACCATCGCGACCTGCTGGCGCACCTTCGCGATCGGCGCGCGATGCGCGGTGACCTCGATACCATCAACGGTGACCGTGCCGGAACTCGGCCTCTCAAGCATGTTGATGCAGCGGATGAGTGTCGACTTGCCCGAACCCGACGGCCCGATGATGACGAGCTTCTGGCCCGACGGAACGTCCAGGGTCACATCTTTAAGGACGTGATGCAGCCCGAAGTGTTTGTTGACGCCGACTAGTTCGATCAATGGCACTCCTCTGCCGGGGCCCTGGAGCCGTGTGGTTCCTTGAGTACGCGAGAACCAGCAGCTTCCGAAGCTGCCGAACGGTTCACGGCGGGGTAGAGCGGAGCCCTCACGCTTTCGCGTGTCGACAGTGTACCAGTAGTGCCCGCGCGGGTGCATAGGCGGGGCGCACACATGCGCGGTGGGCGCTCGGGCCGCCTGGGGACCTCGGCTGCCATACGCAACCGTGACCTGCAGGGAACCGGTGTGGTCCGCACCATCCCGGACTCGGGCGGCATCGCATCGCGTATCAGCCCGACCCGCTGACGGGTGACTCGGATGTCATGCTCGCCACGTCAGATACAAAGCTGCACTCGCGTACCGCAGGCGCGAACCGGTACGAGACAGCAGCGTTGGCGAGTGTCGCATACTTCAGCTCGGCCGATAACGTCGTGCTGTGCAACGGCCGCAACTTCCCGGACGCGCTCTCGGCGGCTCCCCTGGCCAAGGCGCTCAATGCGCCGCTGCTCCTGACCGAGGCCGACGTGCTTCCGCCCACGGCCGCGACAGAGATCGCACGGCTGGCGCCGTCGAAGATCTGGGTCATCGGAGGCACGAGCGTCGTGTCCACGGCCGTCTACAACCAGCTCGATGCGACGTACGCGATGGAGCGTATCTCAGGGGCCAACCGCTACGAGACCGCCGCCGCCGTGGCGCAGAAGGGCCTCGACAATCGCTGGATCGATCTCGATAGCGTCGGGTTCGCCACTGGCGAGAACTTCCCGGATGCCCTCGGCGCCGGCGCCGCGCTCGGTTACTACGGCAGCCCGCTGCGGTCCATGCGGCGGGCGCCCTCGCGTAGCCGATGCACCGGGACGGGTATGACCTAGCCGAGACGTCGCACGTCGCATGAGAGGACCCGCAGATGGATGCCGCTACCCGCCGTGCCCGAGCTGCCGAGATCGTCGGATCGCTTCCGCTGGAGGACAAGATCGCCCTGGTCTCAGGCCGTGACATGTGGCATCTGCAGCCGATCGGCTCGGCGGAGATACCTCCCCTGATGCTCACCGACGGGCCGCACGGGATCCGCAAGGCGAGCGGTGAGGGTCCGGGCGTCGACCTGGCGGCATCGGAGCCAGCGACATGCTTCCCACCCGCAGCGACGCTCGCGTCCTCATGGGATCCGGCGCTTGCCGAGGAGGTCGGTGGCGCGATCGGAGCCGAGGCACGCGCGTTGGGCGTGAGCGTGGTGCTCGGCCCGGGACTCAACCTGAAGCGGCACCCCGCATGCGGGCGCAACTTCGAGTACTTCTCCGAGGACCCGCTCATCGCGGGGAAGATGGCGGCGGGTCTGGTGCGAGGCATCCAGTCCCTCGGCGTGGGGGCCTGCCTGAAGCACTTCGCGCTCAACAACCAGGAGCACGAGCGGATGACGACCGACGTGGTCGTGGACGAACGCACCGCCCACGAACTCTACCTCCGCGGGTTCGAGATCGCGGTCCGCAAGAGCGAGCCGTGGACCGTCATGTGCGCGTACAACCGCGTCAACGGCGTGTACTGCTCGGACAGCAGATGGCTGCTCACCGGGGTACTCCGCGAGCTGTGGGGTTTTAAGGGCCTCGTGATGAGCGACTGGGGCGCCGTGAACGACCGGTTGGCCGGGCTGCGTGCGGGCCTCGATCTGGAGATGCCCTCCTCGAGCGGCTCCAACGATCCCGTGATCGCCCGGGCGATCGAGCGCGGTGAGCTCGCCGAGGGAGACCTCGATTCCGCCGCCCGGCGCGTAGTGGAGCTGCAGCTGCGGGTGATGCCGGCCCGCGCCGAGAGCGGCTCCTACGACGCTGACGAGCATCACGCACTCGCCCGCAAGGTGGCCGCCGAGAGCACTGTGCTGCTGACCAACGACGGCACCCTGCCGCTGGACCCCTCGATCGATGTCGCGGTGATCGGCGCGTTCGCGAGGACGCCGCGCTACCAGGGCGCGGGCAGTTCGCAGATCGTGCCGACCCGGTTCGAGAGCCTCTGGGACGCACTTGAGTCGCGCGGGATCGCTGACGGGATCAGTTATGCGTCCGGCTACTCGCTCCCCGACTCACCGGTCGACGAGGCGGCTCTCGCGGAGGCGGTAGCGGCTGCACGCCAGGCCGCAGGTGTGGTGCTCATGGTGGGTCTTCCCGAGCCGTACGAGTCCGAGGGGTTCGACCGTGCCGATCTGCGGCTCCCGGAGCAGCACGACCGTCTGGTGGAAGCGGTGCGCGCGGCAAACCCACGCACCGTCGTCGTCCTCTCAAACGGCGCACCCGTGGAGATGCCCTGGGCCGACAGGCCCGCCGCGATCCTCGAGTCGTACCTCGGCGGACAGGCCAGCGGTGCAGCACTCGCCGACGTGCTGTTTGGTGATGCGGAGCCCGGCGGACGGCTCGCCGAGACGTTCCCGATCGCGCAGTCTGACCTGCTCTCTGACCGCAACTTCCCCGGCGCCCCACGTCAGGTGCAGTACCGCGAGAGCCTGTACGTGGGGTACCGGCAGTTCGTGACCACGGGCGAGCCGGTGCGGTTCTGCTTCGGCCACGGGCTCTCGTACACGACGTTCGAACTCGGCGAGGCGGTGTTGTCGGCCTCGGCCATCGACGCCGGAGAGCAGGTGACCGTCTCGATGCCGCTGCGGAACAGCGGCGACCGCCCTGGCTCGACCGTCGTCCAGGTGTATGTTCGCCCGCTCGGCGAGAACCTACATCGGCCCGAGCGTGAACTCCGCGCGTTCGAGAAGGTGCGGCTCGAGGCGGGTAGCGAGACGGTGGTGGAGGTAGAGCTCGGACCGGAGGCGTTCTCGGCGTGGGACGTGCCGTCGCACTGCTGGCAGGTCGTGGGCGGCGGCTACGAGGTCCTCGTCGGCTTCTCCTCGGCAGACATCCGCTCAACGGCGCGACTGATGGTGCGATCGAACTTCGGGCTCTGCGAGGGGATGCGGCCGCCCGCGCTCATCGCGGATGACGAGATGTTCGCACGGTTGCTCGGTAGGCCTGTACCCGAGCCGGAGCCCGTGCGGCCCTTCACGCGGAACTCGACCCTCGGCGAGGTCGGCGAGACAGCGCTCGGGCGGCGCCTGCAGGGGGTCATCCGGGGCGCCATCACCAAGCAGTTCGGTGGAGCCGGTGAGACGAGCGCCGTGATGGAGCGCATGCTCGAGAGCGTGGTCACACAGATGCCGCTCCGCAGCCTCGTGAGCATGGGCGGCGGCAGGATCTCCTGGAAGACGCTGGACGCGATCGTCGAGGCGCTCAACGGGCGCTGGCTGCGTGCGCTCCGGGGCGCGCTGCGGAGGGGCTAGCAACTACTGCCCGAAGTGCTCCTCGGTCGGCCGTGCGCTCTCGGCGAAGTCGAACTCCTTGCGCCCGATGTGGCAGTAGCCGCCCGGATTCGCCACGAGGTAGTCCTGGTGATAGGTCTCGGCTGAGGTGTAGTTGGCAAGCGGCGCGACCTCGATGGCGATCGGACGGTCGTAGCGCGTCTGGAGCTCCTCGATCGAGCGCTCGATGATCGCGCGCTCGGCAGGGTCCGTGTAGTAGATGCCCGTGCGGTACTGCGTGCCGATGTCGTTGCCCTGGCGGTTCACGGCCACCGGATCGATCGCCTCGTAGAAGACTTCGAGCAGGAACGGCAGCGGCGCGACGGCAGGGTCGTAGTCCACGCGCACCGTCTCGGCATGACCGGTCCGCCCGGTGCAGACCTCCTCGTAACTCGGAGAGTCCGTCGTGCCGTTGGCGTAGCCCACGTCGGTCGCCACCACGCCAGTGACCAGCGAGAAGTACTTCTCGAGGCCCCAGAAACAGCCGCCCGCAAGGTAGATCGTCGCCATGTCTTCTCCCTCCAGGGATGCGTCGGACGGCGCCGGCTCTGCGGTCGACACACCGTCAGTCACCTCGGCCGTTGTCACACAGCCGCCGAGCGCGCCCAACATGGCGAGCGCCACCGCACATGTCAGCGTCATCCTCATGATCCGGCCGCACGCGCCCATTATGCGTCCCATCGCCGCCTGGCGTTACACTGCCCGTACCGGTATCCCACAGCAAAGGCGAAGCCGACATGACACAGATGGCCCTCCAGGACCACTACCCCGATGACCTCAGCCACTGTTACGGCTGTGGCAGGCTGAACGACGACGGCCTACGCATCAAGAGCTTCTGGGAGGGGGACGAGGCGGTCTGCCACTTCCGGCCGCGCCTGTACCACACCGGACCTCCCGGGTACGTCTACGGTGGGCTGATCGCCTCGCTCGTTGACTGCCATAGCACCGCGACCGCCTCGGGAGCGGCGTACCAGCGCGACGGGCGGGAACCCGGTACCGAGCCCGTGCCGCGCTACGTGACCGCCTCGCTTCACGTGGACTTCCGCAAGCCCACGCCCGTCGATGCCGTGCTCGAGGTTCGTGCACGCGTCACCGAGATGAGCGGACGCAAGATGATCGTGACCTCCACGCTCTCGGTCGATGGCGTGGTGTGTGCCGAGGGCGTCGTGGTCGCCGTCGAGATGCCCGAAACGATGCGCGAAGCGACCGCGCCTCAGGCGTAGCGCGCCAGCACCGCTTCGGCACAGCGCATGCCGTCGACTGCGGCCGACATGATGCCTCCCGCGTACCCCGCGCCCTCGCCGCATGGGTAGACGCCGCGAAGGTTCGACTGGAACGTCTCGTCCCGCTGCACGCGCACCGGCGATGACGAGCGCGTCTCCACGCCGGTGAGCACTGCGTCTGGCGTGGCGAATCCCCTGAGCCGCCGGTCGAACAACGGCGCGGCTTCGCGGAGCGTGGCGACCACGTACTCAGGCAGACACCCTGCGAGGTCCCCATACGTCACGCCGAGCGGATACGTTGGCGCTACACTCCCCGCCCCGGACGAGGCCACGCCGCGCATGAAGTCTCCGAGCACCTGCGCGGGCGCGCGGAAGGTACGGCCGCCGAGCTCGTAGGCCGCGCGCTCCCACCGCCGCTGGAAGGCAACACCCGCAAGCGGGTGATCGCCGCCGAAGTCCGCAGGCGTGACGTTCACGAGAAACGCCGCGTTCGCGTTGGCGCCATCGCGGGCGAAGCGGCTCATACCGTTGGTCACCACGCCGCCCGGCTCGCTCGCGGCGGCCACAACCTCGCCTCCGGGGCACATGCAGAACGTGTACGCAGAGCGTCCCGACGGCAGGTGGCACGAGAGCCGGTAATCGGCGGCACCGAGCGCGGGATGACCTGCGGCCCCGCCGTACTGCGAGCGGTCCACCATCTCCTGGCTGTGCTCGATGCGCACGCCGAGCGAGAAGGGCTTCGGGACGAGCGTGGCGCCGAGGTCATGGAGCATCTCGAAGGTGTCACGAGCACTGTGTCCGGTGGCGAGGATCAGCGCCTCGGCGGCGAAATCCTCACGACCGTGCTCGCTCTCGGTCACCACGGCTGCGAGCGCGCCGTCGCGCAGCACGAGCCCGGCGAGTCGGGTGCCAAAGCGCACCTCACCACCGAGCGCGACTATCTCCTCGCGCATGTGCCGGACCGCGCCGGTGAGCCGGTCGGTGCCGATGTGGGGCCGCGCCTGCCACAAGACCTCCCCGGGGGCTCCCGCGGCCACGAACGTCTCGAGCACGCTGCGGGAACGTGGGTCGTTCGTGCTCGTTGTGAGCTTGCCGTCTGAGAACGTGCCCGCCCCGCCCTCGCCGAACTGGATGTTGCACTCGGGGTCGAGCGCGCCCGTTCGCTGGAAGGTGCTGACCGCTCGCACCCTCTCATCGACCGCCTGTCCGCGCTCCAGTACCATCGGTCGCGCGCCGGCGCGGGCGAGCGTGAGTGCCGCGAAGAGCCCCGCCGGGCCGGTGCCCACCACGACAGGCCTCGGCGCGGGCGGTGACTGCGGGATGACCACCGCAGGCAGCGAGCGGGGAGCGTGGATGGCGATGTCGACGTCGTTGGCGGCTTCCACCACGGCAGCCTCGGCCGTGTCCCCGCCTGCGAGCGTCACGCCGAGCGTTGCTACGAAGTGCACGTTGGACCTGCGGCGCGCATCCACTGCTCGCTTGAGGAGCCGCACTCCCGCGATGGCCTCCTCACCCAGGCCAAGGCGTCGAGCGGCAACGGCCACGAGCGCCGACTCCGAGCCAGGGACTCCCGACGACAGCGGCAGGGAGCAGTTGCGGATCTCGATCATGCCGCAGGCTCCGCAGCACGCGCGGCCGCACCGCGCCCCGCAACGATGCCCGACGTCCATGCCCAGTGCAGGTTGAAGCCGCCGCAGCGACCGTCCACGTCGAGCACCTCGCCGGCCGCGAACACGCCGGGCGCGAGGCGCGACTCCATGGTGGCGGGATCGAAGCCGTCGAGTCGCGCGCCCCCACGGGTCACCTGCGCCTGCGCCGGATCGCCGGTGCCGGTGATGGGAAGACTGAAGTCCTTGAGAAGCCGCGCGAGCGCGGGCGCGTCGAGCGAGGTGGCAGGTGTGTCCAGCGGCACCTCGGCGACCCGCAGCACCGCCTGGGCGATGCGCGTGTGGAGCATGCCGCTGAAGAACGTACCCGCACTCCTCCAGCCGAGCCTGTCGATGCGCTCCGAAAGCAGCCGCTCCATCCCTGCGGGGTCGATGTCCGGGAAGAAGTCGAGCGAGAGCGTGAGACCGGGCAGGGCCACGCGGGAGAGGTCGAGGATCATGATGCCGCTCACGCCGTAGTCGCGGAACAGCAACTCACCGCGCTCGGAAGCCACCCGGGCACCGGTGCTGTCGAGGATGTGCCCCGCACACCGTACGCGGACCCCCGAGAGGCCCCGGATCGAGCGGGTGTCGGTCGCGAGCGGGACAAGGACCGGCCAGAGCGGCTCCCGAGCGTGCCCAAGGCTCTCGAGCACGGATGCGCCGCCACCACTTGCCACGATCACGGCGCCCGCCTGGCTGGCCCCACCTTCACGGGACCGCACGATGAACCCGTCGTCGCTGCGCTCTATGCGTGCCGCCTCGAACCCGAACCGCTCCTCCACCCCGAGAAGCGCGCATTCCAGGCGCAGCACGTCGAGTACGGAGTTCGCTGCGTTCGTGACCGGGTACACGCGACCCTCATCATCGGCATAGGTGAGCAGGCCGAGGTCGCGGAAGAACGCGACGACGGCCTCACACGGGAACTCCGCGAGCACCGGTGCGACGAACCCGGGCGCGTTGTAAGCGTCGGGTGCTGCAGCCGTGTTGGTCAGGTTGCAGCGACCGTTGCCCGAGGCGAGGATCTTCCGTCCCACACGGGATCCCGCCTCGAGGAGCGTGACACATGCACCAGCGCGTGCGGAGGCGATCGCGGCAACAAGCCCCGCGGCTCCCCCGCCCACGATCGCCACGCGTGCGTCACTCATCGCGACCTCCCACCCGTCCGCCGTCACCTGACGATTGTAGCGGCCACACCCCCGCGCCGCGCAAAACCGTCGGCGCCGCACTCCATTGCCGCCTCCCTGCTAGACTCGCGCTGAGCCCACCGATCCGCCGAGGAGTCCACCGCTGAGCCGCCACAACACAGAGATCCGCGTCATCGAGCGCGGCGCGATCCGTATCCTGCAGATCGGCAGGCTGCAGCAGTCTTCGATGTATCTCGACGCTCCGTTCGAGACCGACTTCGACTACCCGGCATACCTGCATCTGACCGTCGCCGTGAAGCCGGACGCCGCGCGCGTCTGCATGATCGGCCTCGGCGGTGGGACGGTCGCCAAGCGCATGTGGCGCGACTACCCGTGGATGCGCATCGATGCCGTTGAGGTCGACCCCCGGGTGGCGGACATAGCGCGCACGTCCTTCGCCCTTCCGCGCGATGAGCGTCTCCGTGTACATATCGCCGAGGGACGCGCGTTCCTCGAGGAGTCGCTGGAAACGTACGGCATCGTGATCGTCGACGCGTTCGACGACGAACACGTGCCCTCATCACTCGCAACCGAGGAGTTCCACCGCGTGGTCCTCGGACGCCTTGCCGAGGACGGCGTGCTCGCCTACAACATGCACGGCTCGGTCACCGGCGACCACAGCCGCCCGTTCCGGCGGCTCTACCGCACCCTGCGCGGGTCGTTCGCGCACGTGTGGCCGTTCATCGTGGGACTCTCACGGGGTGGCGGGCCGGCATCTCACAGCGAGATCATCATCCTCGCCACCAACGCGCTGCTCACCGCCGAGGAGCTCCGGGCGCGCATCGCGTCCCGGGTCGACGGCCGTGTCTCGGTGGCCGAGTTCCATGAGTTCGGCCGTGACCTCTACGAGGGACCCATCCGCAGCGGCGATGTGGCACCGTACATCGACGGCACGCGCTAGCGCCGCTGCAGCCCCGTGAAGCGGCGCACGTAAAACGTGTGCCCGCCGAACTCGGCCCGCACCAGGTCACCCCGCTCGATCAGGCGCTCCAGCACCTCCGGGGGGTGTCCGCCCGCATCCAGCATCGCCCGCACGGCATCCGATCGCATCGGATGAACAGCCGTGATGCACTGGAGGTCCGCCTCGATGTCCCCGGTGGATGCGAACTCATCCCCCTCGTACCCGATCAGATACTCGGCCCCGGGGACCACCTCGGCGAACCGCTGGAACAGCCTGTTCAGCGTCTGCTCATCGGGGGCGGATGGAAGCCACGATTCCGCCGGGGGACGTGTGGGAATGCTCAGGTATGCGCGAGACGGATGCAGACCGCTCACGAACTCCGCCACCGCCCGCACTTCCGTCTCGGAGTCGTTGAGGGACGTCACGAGCATCGTCTCGGTCGCCAACTCGCCGGCGAACCCGGCCGCGAACGAGCGCACCCCCTCGAGCACTTTCGCGAGGTCGAGGGAGCGATGCGGCCGATCGATCGCGCGCCAGGTCTCCTCATCGACGGTGTCCACCTTGACCGACACCCAGTCGGCCCCGGACAGGTCCTCCCGTACATCCTCGCGCCAGAGCAGAGAGCCGTTCGTGATCACCGCCACGGGTATGCCGAGACCCTTGAGCTCGTTGACCATCGCACCCAGGTTCACGTCCAGCGTCGGCTCGCCGTCGGGAACGAACGCGAGGTAGTCGATCTCCTCGCCGGCACTCCGCGCCTCCAGGACTCTGCGCCTCACATCGGCCACCACGTCGGCAGGCGGATAGAACACCTGGCGGTCCACCTTCATGCGTGATGTGCGGCCCACCTGGCAGTAGACGCACGAGTACGTGCATGTCTTCGCCGGGATGTTGTTGATGCCGAGGCTTCGTCCCAAGCGGCGTGATGGGACCGGACCAAACGAATACCGGGAAGTTGTATCCATCCCATATCCCTTCACCACACCGGCGGGCGGCGCGTGACCTCGCTACAGCACGAGATTCATCGCCACACCAGCGACAAGTGCGATCGTCAGCATGAGTCCCGTAGCCTTGAGCGTGTCGAGCCATCCCAGTTCGCGAAGCATCACGGCATAGGTGGCGATGCACGGGAACGTGAGCGCCAGCATCACCGAGGACTTCACGAGTTGTATCGCCGAGAGGTCGAGCGGGGCCAGCATCCCGATCGCCACGTCCTTGCGGAGAAAGCCCACCGCGATCGCCAGGGCCGTCTCGGGCGGAAGCCCGAACAGCGTCTCCATCATCGGTCCGGCGAGCCGTGCGATGAGATCGAACGCCCCGGTCATGTAGATGAGGTCGATGACCACCACGCCAAGGAACACCACGGGCACGGCCTCGCGGAAGAACCCGCGCAGCCGCATCGCGAGCTTCTGCCAGAGCGTCCGGAACGAGGGGCGCCGGTACGACGGGATCTCAAGGATGATCTCGGGGAGGAAGTCACGGCTGGTCAGGCGCAGCACCGTGCCGAGCACGAACCAGACGATCACCAGGATCGCGTACACGAGCAGCACGTACTGCACGCCGTGTGGCCCCAGGAGCGCGAAGATCATCGCCTGGAGCGCGGCACACGGCACACCGACCGAGATGAGCGTGGCCGCGATGAACCGCTCCCTGCGCGTGTCGAGCACGCGGGTAGCGAGGATGCCCGGTACGTTGCAGCCGAAGGCGAGCAGGATCGGGATCACCGCGTATCCGTGGAGACCGAGACGGTGCATCACCCGATCGAGCAGTAGGGCCAACCTCGGCAGATACCCGACGTCCTCCATCAGGCCGAGCACGAAGTAGAAGGCGGTGACATACGGCATCACCATGCCGAAGACGACGAAGAGTCCCGTGGTGAGCAGTCCGAAGGACTGCACGAAGTCCAGCGTGCGCACCCCGTCGATGAGCACGTAGCTGCCGACCAGGAGGTCGTGGATGAAGCCCGCCCCGCCGAGCGCCTCGGAGAGCGCGGTCACCACCGGGCGCCACAGCGTCTCGAAGAGCGGCTCCATCACGTATGCGATGACCGTCTCACCAAAGAACCGCACCATCGCGAACGCGGCGAGGAGCACGAGGATGCCGAATAGGATGCCGGTGACCGGTTTGATGGTGATGTCCTCGAGCACGTCACGCCAGGTGTGGTGCCGGTGCTCCAGCTGCTGCACCTCTTCGATGATCGTGCCCAGCCGACACCACACGTCTCCGGGCTCCAGCACTTCGGGCGTCTCGCTCGTGGCCACATGTTCGATGGCCTCCACGAGGTCCCTGATGCCAACGCCTGCCACGGCCGAGGTGGGAATGACCGGGACACCGAGCAGCTCCGACAGCCGCTCGGCGTCGATGTGGATACCGCGATGTCGCGTCTCGTCCCACAGGTTGAGCGCGACCACCATGCGGAGTGGACGTTGTCGCAACTGTAGCGTGAGCGCGAGGTTGCGTTCCAGATTGGTCGCATCGATGACGTTCACGATGACTCCGCCGTCATCAAGGATCCGGCACGCTACGTCCTCGGCTGGGCATGTCGCCGCGAGGCCGTACGTTCCCGGGACGTCGATCACGGGCACGCGCTCGCCGGCGAGCCGCATCGAGCCTTCGAGGAACTCGACGGTCGTACCCGGGTAGTTGGAGCACATCGTTCCCACGCCGGTGAGGCGCGAGAACACGACGCTCTTGCCCACGTTCGGGTTGCCCACCAAGAGAACGCGTGTGTCGTCAGGAGTAGCCAGCTCAGTGTCCCCGCCGATGCCCGTGCCGGCCATCCCGCTCACTCGTCCCGATCCGTCCCGGACTCGCTCCGCTGCGAGGCGCCCCTGACGCGAACGTGCTGCGCGATCCCACGACCGAGCGCCACCCGGGTGCCTCCGCACTCCACCATGATCGGTCCGCCAGAGGGCATCGAGCTGAGCTTCGTGACGCTCTTCCCCGGCCGCAAGCCCATGTTCTCCAGACGCGCCCGCATCTGCATGCCACCAAGGATGTCGTCGATGACGGCCCTCTCACCGTCATGCAGAGTCGTGAGAACGGGCCCAAGAGCGGGAGTCGGGTCCCACCCTGGCCCTCGCCGGCCTCGTCGTCCGAACACCACACACCTCGCCTTCCGCCGATCGCAAGAGAGCGCCACGGCCATCCATTACTTAGTTGATAGACACTCTCTACGTACGTACATACTAACTCTCGCGCGGAGATCACGGTAGGCCACGCGCGGGGTATTTCCCCTACGCCTTTGAAGCCACGATGATGACCGCCACCAACACCCCTCCTGCCAGCGCTACCATCGAATACCGCTTGTGCTCCCGCTCCGCACGAGGAAGCAGATGGGTGGCGCCGACGTAGAGAAGGGCACCAGCGGACAGAGACAGGAGTGCTCCGAGCACCTCATCGTCGAGCACCCTGATCATCGGGTACGACACCAGCATGCCCAAGGGCGTCGTCACAGCCGCGGCGAGGACCGCCAGAGTCACTGCGGTGCGCTCTCGAAGGCCTCCCTGGACCAGCAGCAGGTACGTGATGATCCCCTCAGGAAACTCATGAAGGACCATCCCGAGCGTTGCGAGATACCCAGTCAGGATGCTGACCGTGAACGTGATCGAGTAGATGAATCCATCGATGAACGAGTGGAAGCCGATGCCGAGCATCGGCACGAGTCCGATCGCGTAGTCGTCCCCCGCAGGATCTCGCTCGGACACGAAAACGGTGAGAAAGCGATTGAACATGTGCAGCCCCATGAAACCGGCCAGCAGCCAGACGGGCGAGCTGGGGTTCATCGACAGAGACTTCGGGACGATGTGCAGGAAGGATGCCGATATCAGCACGCCAGCGGCAAAGCAGATGAAGTAGGTCGAATTGCGCTCACCCCACGCCGAGAACCTTCGGATCGTGTAGATGCCGAGGGACGTCACCAGTGCGGCAGCGGTACTGGTCGCGAAGGCCGTCCAGAACGTGTTCTCGATCAGCATGCGGCTCTCCACCTTCCGGTCACTCCGTGACCGAGTACCCGCGAGCGTTCCACGTACGGGTCTACGCTCGCCTCGCCTGCGGCATAGCGCGCGTGCCAGTCGGGCGGCACAGGCATCGTCACGTAGAGTTCGGCTCGGCGCGCCTCCAGTAGCTGATGCGACTGCCCCATGTAGTCAGCGGCACAGTAAACGCGTCTGCCCGCCTCGGCCGACACTTCATCGAGCCACTCGATACCGTCCAGGCTTCGCATCACATGGTGGTCGAGGATGAGCGTTTCCACTCCGCGCGCGAGGCGGATGGCATTCTCGAAGGCGGCCTGTCGATCGCTCACGCTTAGCGAGCGCAGATACAGCGGTGGACCCGCCGTCAGCACAGTCGACGGCCTGTACGACAGAATGCGGTCGATGGCCGACGAGTCGAGCAGCTGGATGTCCGACGCATGGACGAAGACCTCGTCACCACACTGGATGCGTGTCATGACCACGCCTCCGAGCGAAGTCCCGGCACAACCATGCGGGACCGGATCCGAGAACGTCAGCCAACCATCGGAGATGCCCTCCGTTGGCTGAAGTCCGGCATCGAGTGCCGATCGCAGCTCCTCGTATCGACGCACCAAGGGCGATCGGGTCGGCGGGCTTGCCCACCACCGCTGGTCCCGCGGCTGGGTGGGCAAGTCGGTGAGGGCAAGCTGGTAGGGGTTCGCATCAGACAATGGCACGTGGTCACCATGAAAGTGGCTCACCACGACATCGGTCGCGCGTGCAAGCTCTCTGACGATCCGTGCGCGCGCGGCGCGACCCGCCGCAACCTGAAGCGGGTGTGGCGGCAGGCCGCCCCGCACGAAACCAAGCGACACCCCTGGGTCGATCAGCACCCGCCTCGAGTCCGTCGTCACGAGACAGCACAGACCTCGTACGCCCAGTGACTCTGCGCCTATGATCGTAAGACGCAGCATGGCGGCCTCCACGTCGTCACGTCACTCCGGGGCATCACCTGGCATAACGCTTGTGCGCCCCGGGCTCAGGCCTCGCCCTTGCGCTGATCGATCTCGCCGATCCGGCCTTTGATCCGATCGAGCTCCGATTCGAGCGCGCGAGTCCGGGCGCTGAGAGACTCCCTCTCATCGAGCGGATACGCTCCGGCCCGCCGGCCGAACAACCCGACTCCCCTGCTGCGGCCAAGAAAGCCGCGGCCAAGCCCTCGCCCGATTCCAAGTCCTAGCCCGCGCCCAGGCGCCTCGCCCACGCAATACCCTGCGCCACGCCCGGTCATCGATCCCTCACCCATCGGTCCTGTTCGATCGCCACCTGGCATCACGAACACCTCCTCATGATTCGAGTTCCAATCGAGTTCGTTCCCATTACCGTGCATCATTAGTATATACTAATCCCACGTCTTGTGAGCGGTGAATCCGTCAGAACCTTGGAAGGAAGTGGCCGGACGATGAAGCGCATCGCGGTGATGAGTGGCAAAGGCGGGGTCGGCAAGTCGTTCGTGTCGGCAGGTCTTGCGATCGAGCTGCGCCGAAAGGGCCTGGCCGTCGGCGTGCTCGACGCGGACATCACCGGGGCATCGATCCCCCACGTCCTCGGTGTGGGCAAGGGACAGCGCACCAACCCGAACGGAAGCATGGCGGTCGGGCGCAGCTCGACAGGCATCGCCGTGGTGTCGATGAGCCTGTTGCTCCCCGCCGACGACAAGGCGGTCATCTGGCGGGGCCCCCTTATCTCGCGGGCGATCGACCAACTGCATAACGACACGGACTGGGAGGACACCGAGGTCATGGTGATCGACATGCCGCCAGGCACGTCCGACGCGGCTCTCACCGTGCTGCAGTCGATCAAGCCTGATGCGGTGATCGCGGTCTCAACGCCACAGGATCTCGTCACCACGGTCGCCCGGAAGTCCGAGGACATGGCGGCACAGGTGGATGTACCGGTCCTTGGCTTCGTGGAGAACATGGCGTATCTGGAGTGCCCACACTGCGGAGAGCGTATCGAGCTCTTCGGTGCCAGCGGTGAGGAGCGACTCGTGGCGGGCGGCGCGCACCTCCTCGCGCGGCTCCCGCTCGTGCCTGAGCGAACGGCGCTCGCCGATCAGGGACGCCTCGAAGAAGCCCCGCTGCCCGAATTCGAGGAGCTGGCCGATGCAGTGTGGGAGGCCCTGGGCATCCTCGGGGCAGCCAGCGCCCAGCAATAGATCGGGTCAAGGCCCGTGCAACACGAGAGGCCCTCTTCACCACTGAAGCGGGCCTCCCCCTCATGCCGATCTGATACTACCTAGAGAATCGCGACCAACCGGCCCTTGACCCCGCCAGCAGCGAGGCGATCCAGTCCCTCACCGATCTCATCGAAGGTGATCTCGGTGATGAGCGGTTCCAGGTCGCCCGACGACATCAGCGCATAGCAGTTCGCGATGTCGTCGTTGTTGCCACCAACGCTGCCGAGCAGGCGGACGGCCTTGGTGATGAGCAGACGGGTGTTGATGGTCGCCTCGAGGCGGCCCATGCCGACCTGCACGACGGTCCCACCGACGGCGACGACTTCGATCGCCTGCGCCGTGGTGGTGCCGAAGCCCGCGTAGTCGACGATGAGGTCAGGGGCGATGGCGGCCAGATCCGTCACGTTCTCGAAGACGTCCTTCATGCCAAGCTCGCGGCCGAGGTCGCGAGCGGCCGGGCTCAGGTCCACACCGTAGACCTCGCAGCCGGCCACGACTGCGGCGCGTCCTGCGATCTGGCCGAGACCGCCGATACCGATGACACCGACTTTCATGCCCGGCTTCGCGCCGCCAGTGACGAACATCGCGTGGTAGGACGTCATGCCCGCATCCGTGGCTGCCGCCCCCTGTGCGAAGCTGACGTTGCCGGGCATCGGCACGAGGTTACCGGCAGGCACGAGGGCCTTGTCGGCATATCCGCCGTCGTACTGGTAGCCGGGGGAGCCGCCCTCGCCGATCGGACAGACACCGACCCTATCGCCGACCTTGTAGTCCGTGACGCCCTCGCCGACCTCAGTGATGACGCCCGCGAACTCGTGACCCATGATCACCGGCAGCTTGGTGATGATCTCGAGCCAGCCCTCGTCCTCGAGCGCACCGACGTCAGAGTGGCACAGCCCGCTGGCCTTGATATCGATGAGGACCTTGCCCGGTTCGATCACCGGATCGGGCTGCTCCACCAGCTTCAGCGGAACGTGTGTGTTCGTGAACAGCCAACCTTTCACACCGTGCTCCTCTCGTTCAACGGACAAGTTTGTAACAAACCTGCACAAACTCAAGAACGCCACCTTACCAGCGCCGTTCAGCCCGGGCAACTGTCAATAATCGATAGTTCGTGTAAGGCAAATGGGGGCAGCACCACCCAGCGCCGACATCAGTAGTCTGCCTTGCGGGCACCCGAGATGTCACGCAGCACTCTCGTGAAGCCCA
>JALHJB010000122.1 GCA_022839745.1 Actinomycetes bacterium | reverse complement strand
CGGCATCGGTGGTCTCAATGTTCGCCACCCGCGCCTTCAGGGTGATCACGACCTGCTGTCCGGCCGGAATGTCGCCCAGGGCCCAGGTTAAGGTTTGGCCGGACTGGGCGGTGCTCAGGCCGAACGGCGCGCCATCCGCGAAAGCAGCGCTCGCATCGGCGAACACGAGAGCCGGGTCGAGGATGTCGGTAGCGACGACGTCATCGAGCGCGGCGTTCATGGGAACACCGGGCACCCGGATCTCGTAGGTCACCTCTTCGCCGATCCTCGCTTCGCCGGTGCCCGGCTGCATGACCGTCTTGGCCGGCGGCTCGACAGTGGCCTTGTTGGTCATCCACACCGCAGTCGGCGGGATACCCACGTACTCCTGGGCACTGGCCGGCGGCAGCGACCAGTACTGGTCGACGGAAGCGCTGTTCGACCACAGTTGGTTAGCAGGCACATCGGCATAGAAACCGATGTCGTAGGCAATCGTGACGCACTGCCCCGGATCGATCGGCTTCAGCAGCTCGAAGCCGAGCGTGCCGCCGCGCCCGGCTGGCGGCGTGTACGTGTAATCAACCCCCGCGGTGGCCGAGGCGCCGTTGAGCGTCACGACCGGCCCGACGATGCCGGTCTCATCAAGTTCGCTAGCCAGCACGTCGGTGATCCGTACACCGTAGGCCGGGGCCAGGCCGGTGGTGTTACAGGCCTGAAGCTCAAAGTTCATCACGTCGCTTGCGAGGTTCACGACGTACGGGTCGGCCTGCGTGCCCGAGCCGGTGCGGCTCATCGATCTTGGAGATGGCGGTGATGACCGGCTGGCGCACCTCGATCTCGGCGCCGGCCACCAGCCGCGCTGGGTCGACTGCCTCGGCGCCACCGCCGTCGACATATTTCAGCGTCGCCGTGTTGTTCAGCCGGACGGAGGGGACGTGGTCGAGCACGTCCTCCACTACCCGTGCCCGATACTCGATCACGAAAGTGTCGTTGCCGGGGTTTTGGTCCAGCGCGTTGTAGATATCGCCCAGCGTCCAGTCCAGCGTGACGCCGCCGGAGGGGTCGCCGGTCTCCGTGGGCGGGTCGATCGGAGCATGACTGAACGGGGCCACCGCTGCATAGGGAGCGGTGGTTACTCCGTTGATGCTCACCACGTCGACGAAGGCCAGGCCCCGGTCGAGTACGTCCTGCACGCGCACGTTGCTGGTGCGGCCTTCCTGCAGCTGCAGCTCCAGC
>JALHJB010000019.1 GCA_022839745.1 Actinomycetes bacterium | reverse complement strand
GCGCGGTGAAGGCGAGCAAGGTTGCGGGCGTCGATGCGGTCGGTCTTCACGCGCGGGCCGCTCCGTCTCGGGATCATCGAGGGCGCGATCACGTCGCAGTCAAAGCCGAGGGCGGCGATCGTGCGCTGCGTGTCGTAGCCGGTGGGACCGGCCTCGTAGCACAGGCGTGTCGCGGCCGGGTCATGTCGGGCGAGGAGGCGCCGGATCGCTTCCGGGGTGTTGGGGATCACCCGCTCGTCGACTTCAGTGGTGCCGGGACGCAGTACCGCCACCGCGATCGTGTCCTTGTGCACGTCGAGCCCGATGTGAGTACACTTGTTCATGGCCGGTCCCTCCGTTTGTTGGCGCCCCGGGGCGGGTCCTCGGGACGATCCACGTATACACCGGAATGGACCGGCCATCTCATGGTGACTAGCCCCATTCCGCCATGACCTGTCTTGGAAGCAAGAGGACCAGCCAATGTCCAAGGGTCTGCCCAGAGAGGTGAGGGCACACGTCGAGAAGGCGCGCGAATCGGCGCTGTTGGCGGTCGAAGTCTACAACAAACCAGCCACCGCGTTTCGGTCGGGCGGATACGTCACTCTGATGATGGTCGCGTGGACCGCTCTCCTGCACGCGGTATTCCTGAAGCAGAAGGTCAAACCATACTACCGCCGTGGTCGCCGCTACGAGCGAGTCGATGGGGACTATAAGACGTGGGAGCTGCGCGAATGCGTACGGCAATACTTCGGCCCGGAGAACCCTCCTGAGCGAAAGAACCTGGAGTTCTTCATTCCGCTCCGCAACAAGATCGAGCATCGCTCGATGCCCGCGCTCGACGAGACAATCTTCGGAGAATGTCAGGCGCTGCTGTTCAACTTCGAAGACCTGCTGTTTCGGGAGTTCGGCGCGCGCTACGCGCTCTGCGAGAGCCTTGCGATAGCCCTGCAGTTCTCGCGGGTCATGGATGACGCCCAGCTGAAGGCGCTTAGACGGCAACGGGCTGGCCTCGCGCCCGATGTCGAGGCATACGTCACTCGCTACCGAAGCTCTCTCAACGCCGACCTGGTCAACGATCTGCGATTCAGCTACAAGGTGTTCCTCGTGCCCAAGCTTGCGAACAACCCCGGACAAGCGGACGTCGCTGTCGAGTTCGTAAGGTACGATCCCGGCAAGCCTGAGGAAATGGAGCAGTATTCCAAGCTTGTGGCGCTGATCAAGCCTTCGCAGGTGCCAGTCGCGAATGCTGACCGATTCAAGCCCGCTGCGATTTGCGCCGCTGTGGAGCCGGTGGTGCAAGAAGTCGTTGGACCCGAGTACCGGTTCACGCCCAGCTATCACCACGCGAAGGCGCATCAGTACTACGGGGTTCGACCGCCTGCCGGAGATGCGAACCCCAGCAGGACGAATCCCACCTACTGCCTGTACGACGAGCCGCACCGCGACTACGTCTACACGCGCGCGTGGAGAGACTTTCTCATCGAGGAGATGAAGAAGCCGGGACAGTATCATGAGATTCTCAAGGGCGGGCCGAGTGGAAGCTCGTAGGTCGCGCAAGCAAGTACTGGTTCCCCGAGTGCCGTGGGGGTTCTGCCGACACAGGGTTGGCTTCACGATCGGCGTCGGCCCCTCGAATACAATGGACGCATGATGCTCATCAAGTCGAAGCAGCGCGTCGCGGACCATGGGGAGGTGTTCACGCCTCCGTGGTTGGTCGGCGCGATGCTGGATCTCGTCAAAGGCGAAACCGAGCGGATCGATTCGCGCTTCTTGGAGCCGGCGTGTGGGAGCGGCAACTTCCTTGTCCCCGTCCTGCAGCGCAAGCTTGCAGCTGTCGAGATCAAGTTCGGAAAGTCGGGGCATGAGAGGCGTCACTACGCCCTGCTCGCGTTGATGTGCTGTTACGGGATAGAGCTTCTTCAGGACAACATCACCGAGTGTCGCGCGAACATGCTTGAGGTCTTGTCCGGCTACTTGAAGCTCGAGGAGACCGAAGACCTCTACCGCGCCGCCGCGTATGTGCTGTCCCAGAACCTTGTTCACGGCGATGCTCTCACAATGCGAACTTGCGATGAACAGGCGATTCGCTTCGCGGAGTGGGGCTACTTAGGGAAGGGTAAGTTCCAGCGGCGCGACTTCCGGCTCGATGCCCTGGCCCAGTCTTCGGCATTCAGCCAGGAGGGGACCCTCTTCGCCCATCTTGCGAGGCATGACATCTTCGTGCCCGTCAAGACCTACCCCCCCATGACGGTCAGTGAGCTAGCCTACATGTCCGCGGCTGATGACTCCGTGGAGGTCGTGTGAACGGCAAGGTGCAGCTCTCGCTTCGCGGCCGCAACCCCGATGTGCTTGCGTGCATCGCGAACCTATCGAACGACGAGGTGTTCACGCCACCCGAGTTCGCCAACAGGATGCTCGATGCCGTCGCGGCCGCATGGGCTGACGGCCACAATGGCGCCAACTTGTGGGCAAATCCCTCAGTGCGGTTCCTTGACCCATGCACCAAGTCCGGCGTCTTCCTCCGCGAGATCACCAGTCGGCTGACGAAGGGCTTGATGGACGAGATCCCGGACCTCCAAGAGCGGGTCGATCACATCCTGACCAAGCAGGTGTTCGGTATCGGTATCACGCAACTCACTAGCATGCTTGCTCGCCGCAGCGTGTACTGCTCGAAGCACGCTCAAGGGGAGCACTCGATTGCGAAATCCTTCGCGACCGACGAAGGCAACATCTGGTTCAAGCGTACCGAGCACACGTGGGTCGACGGCAGGTGCAGATACTGCGGAGCAAGCGAGAAAACGCTAGGCAGGGGCGGAGACCTCGAAACGCACGCCTACACGCTGATCCACGCCGACGACAGCAAGGCACGTGTGGCAGAGCTCTTTGGAGGAGACATGCAGTTCGATGTGATCATCGGCAATCCGCCGTATCAGTTGGACGACGGGGGCTACGGCACGAGCGCGGCGCCCATCTATCAGTTGTTCGTGGAGCAGGCGAAGGCACTCGAGCCGCGCTACCTGTCGATGGTCATTCCTGCCCGTTGGTTCGCCGGCGGCAAGGGGCTTGACGAGTTCAGGGAGTCGATGCTCAACGACAAACACCTTCGCTCAATCGATGACTACCTGAGTGCGGCTGACGTGTTCCCCGGTGTAGGGCTCAAGGGAGGCGTGTGCTACTTCCTCTGGGACGGGGACAACCCGGGGTCCTGCACGGTGTCAACGCACTTCAAAGACTGGCCTGTGTCGACGGCGACACGCCCGCTGCTCGAAGCGGGCGCGGACGTGTTCATTCGGTTCAACGAGGGACTGTCGATTCTGAAGAAGGTCATTGCCCTCGAGAGCGGCCAGTCAGACACATTGCTGCTGCCTGAGGAGAAGCGCTTCGACCAGCTGGTGAGCTCAAGAAAGCCCTTTGGACTCGAGACCACGTTCAAGGGTAAGGCGACTCGGGGCGCCGATGACGTGCTCGTGTACCAGAACGGCGGCAGAGGGTACATCGCCCGAGATGAGGTCACCACGGGGTCTTACCTAATCGACTGCTGGAAGGTCTACGTCGGTCGCGCCGCTCCTGGAACGGGCAATCGGGACACCTATCCGCACAGGATCCTCAGTACGCCGTTCGTCGGGGAACCCGGCACCATATGCTCGGAGACCTATCTCTGCATCGGGCCGTTCGATTCCCGGACTGAAGCGGACAGCGCCCTGTCCTATCTGACGTGCCGGCTGACTCGTCTGCTGATCCTCCTGCACAAGCCGTCGCAGGACACGACCCGCAAGGTCTACACCTTTGCGCCAAAACAGGAATGGACGCGTGTGTGGACGGACGAAGCTCTCTACGAGAAGTACGACATCTCGGATAGTGAGATCGAGTTCATCGAGAAGTTGGTGCGCCCCATGGAGTTCCAGGGGAGTCTCGAAGAATGAGCCGGACTATCGATGACATCCTTGCATCGAAGCCGCAGGCGCGGCCGCGCATCTACGCGTACTCGATCGATGACGAGGCGCACAGGGGTCTTCTGAAAGTGGGACAGACCACGCGCGACGTGAAGGCACGAGTTGACGAGCAAGTGAAGACCGCCGCGATCAAGAACTACACGATCGAAATCGACGAACCCGCTGAGCGCGACGACGGAACGGTGTTCACCGATTACGAGGTGCGCGCAGCGCTTGCCAGGAAGGGTTTCGAGAACAGCGAGCTGGAGTGGATGCGCTGCACTCCAGATGATGTACGCACCGTGCTCGCCGAACTGCGCGCAGGCCAGCGGTTCACCGGCACGCACCACGAGACGTTCACGATGCGGCGCGAGCAAGCCGAGGCGGTTGAAAAGACGCACGCCTACTTCCACTCGATCTGGGCAGAGGACATGCACGCCGTCCCGCGCTTCCTGTGGAATGCGAAGATGCGCTTCGGCAAGACCTTCACCACGTATCAGCTGGCCAAGAAACTCGGTGCCAGGCGGGTGCTGGTGGTGACGTTCAAGCCGGCAGTCGAAGACGCGTGGCAGACCGACCTTGAGAGTCACGTGGACTTCGACGGGTGGCGCTACATGTCCCGTCACTCAGACCTGGACCCCAGCAAGATCGATCGCAGGACGCCCCTGGTCTACTTCGGCTCGTTCCAAGATCTCCTTGGTCGTGACGAGGCGGGCAACATCAAGTCCAAGAACGAGTGGCTGCACGAGGTGGAGTGGGATCTCGTGGTCTTCGATGAGTACCACTTCGGCGCTTGGCGCGATACTGCGAAGGAGCTCTTTGAGGGCGAGGACGACGATGTCGCCAAGAGGGAGACCAGGCTCGAGTACACCGCAGGCCTCGAGAAGATGAACGAAGACCTGAGCGTGCTGTCTGAGAAGGAGACCGAATTCCTGCCGATCACGACCAAGGCGTATCTGTACCTCTCGGGCACGCCGTTCAGAGCGCTGGCGACCGGGGAGTTCATCGAGGAGCAGATTTTCAACTGGACCTACACAGACGAACAGCGCGCCAAAGAGGAGTTCGCCGCACGGCATCCTGGCGAATGGAATCCCTACGGCGCTCTGCCGCAGATGCGCCTGCTCACGTATCAGATGCCCGACGAGCTGCTGGCGATCGCGAGTGCGGGCGAATTCGACGAGTTCGACCTGAACGCGTTCTTCGCCGCCTCCGGTGTCGGCTCAGAAGCCCAATTCGAGCACAAGGACGAGGTGCAGAAGTGGCTCGATATCATCCGGGGATCGTACGCGCCCCAGATCGTCGACGCTCTGAAGACCGCGACGCGCCCGCCCTGGCCCTACTCGGATGTTCGACTGCTGCCCTACCTCCAGCATTCGTTCTGGTTCATGCCGAGCGTCGCAGCCTGCCACGCCATGGCGAATCTGCTGGCCGAGAAGCAGAACACCTTCTGGCATGACTACAAGGTCTTGGTTTCAGCGGGCGCGTCGGCTGGCATCGGCCTTGACGCGCTGCCACCGGTTCGTTCTGCTATCGGCAGCGGATTCGAGACCAAGACGATCACGCTGTCCTGCGGCAAGCTCACCGCCGGCGTGACCGTGCCGCAATGGTCTTCAATCCTGATGCTCCGCAACCTGACGTCGCCTGAAACGTACTTCCAGGCTGCTTTTCGCGTTCAGTCACCTTGGTCGATCAAGAACCCCAATGGGGACGACCCGAACGAAGAGGAGATCCTCAAGCCCGTCTGCTTCGTGTTCGACTTCGCGCCTACTCGTGCACTGCGACAGCTGTCGGAGTATGGTCTTGGGCTCTCTCCGAATGAAACCAACCCGGAGAAGGCGGTCAAGGACCTCGTATCGTTCCTGCCGGTGCTTGCATACGACGGCGCCAACATGGTGCCGATTGATGCGGGGAGCGTTCTCGACATCGCGATGGCGGGCACGTCGGGGACACTGCTGGCACGCAAGTGGGAATCCGCCCTGCTCGTCAATGTCGACAACGACACCCTTCGGCGGATACTGGACAATCCCGAAGCCATGGCTGCGATCGAACGCATAGAGGGGTGGCGCGCGCTCGGTGACAACATCATCGAGACAATCATCAACAAGAGCGACAAGGTGAGGGACCTCAAGAGCAAGGCCAAAGACGGCAAGCTGACCGCGAAGGAGAAGCGGGAACTCACCGCGGAAGAGAGGGAGTACAAGTCCAAGCGTAAACTCGTCCAAAAGAAGCTGATCAAGTTCGCAACGCGCATCCCCGCCTTCATGTACCTGACCGACTTCCGCGAGAACACGCTGCAGGATGTCATCACCAAGCTCGAACCGGACCTGTTCCTGGCCGTCACGGGACTCACGGTCAAGGACTTCCATCTGCTCGTTCGGCTGAAGGTGTTCAACACGGAGCGGATGAACCAAGCGGTGTTTGCGTTCAGGCGTTATGAGGACGCATCGCTACGATACACGGGCATCGACAGCCATCCGGGGCTGACTCACTACGGTCTGTATGACACCGTTATCGCCAGGGAAGAGGTGGCCGACACGTGCCATTAGGGCGTTGCTTGAGGGGTAGCCGTGAAAGGGCTAACCCTGAGATCGAGCGGACAACGCTACGCGTTGCCGCTCATCTCAAGAGACATTAGGCGAATGGCCTGATTTACCGCGTCCCTCATGCTTCTGGGAGCACCTAGTGGCTGCTGGACGCGACCCGTCGTCTCGAGCGCGGAGCGGGCAATCCCGCGCGACATGAAGCGCCTCGGCTTATGCCGTGCTACTACGCGTGCAGGCTCGACACCTGGCACGTATCGTTCCCGACTCAGTCCTGCTCGAGACGATCGAGGGTCGCATGTCGGCGATGCCGATGCGACGAGCGCAGCTATTCGACCGCGATCATCACGTGGTCGGCCTTGATGACGGCCACGGCATCCTTACCGACACTCAATCCTAGGTCGGCGACCGCATCCATCGTGACGACGGCAGTCAGCTTCTGGCCACCCACATCGAGGGTGACCTGAGCCTCGACGGCCCCCTCCTTGATCGCGGTGACGGTTCCCTTGAGTTGATTGCGTGCTGACAACTTCACGGCAACTCCTTCCATCGTGTGATTAGCTACCCCTAGTTACTACCCGCTTGCGGCCATTCATCCATCGCCTAACCCGGGCCTCGAGCAGAAAGCGCGCCTCGTGCGGTAGACAGTGAAGATGGTCTGCAGCACCTGTCTCTGTGAGGATGGGTGCCGGGCCTGCGTCGATCGGGTTGACCCAGCGGTAGACTGACCGCGTGTCCTTGCCCGAGACCTGTCGCCCGATCGACGGGGCTCGCATCCATTCGCACGCGACCGGACGGCCGTCCATGACCTCATAGGAGCCTGTGCGAAGGCACCCGTCACTGTCCTGTCCGCCCGCCCGGCCGGCGTGTGCCTTCACAGGAAGGCGGGTCGAGCATGGCAGGAAGCGGCAGAGTCGTCATCGGCGGCGTCGATACCCACGGAAGCACGCACCATGCAGCGGCGATCGACGTTGCAGGCAGGGTTCTCGCGACAGCGCAGTTCGAAGCAACAGCCGTGGTTACCGCGAACTTCTGCCCGCTACCTGTCCGCACAAGGCGACGGTCACAACGGCGCCTGCCCCGCTGAGAGAAAGACCCGAGATCCTTTCGAGCCCCCAGCGGATCGAAGTGTGCGCGGCGATGAGTACCGGCCAGACCCGGCTCGACGATCCCCTGCAGGGTACGAAGGCCGCGCTCCGCAGCCTCTCGCGGCGGGGATCGGCAGGCGAACCGTGCGCTGTATATGGCTGTGATCGTGCGCCTGGCGCATGATGAGCGGACCCGGGCCTACGCTGAGCGACGAACGGCCGAATGTCTCTCGAAGTCAGAGATCATCCGATGTCTCAGGCGCTACCTGGCTCGTGAGGTCTACGCTGATCTGGTGGCCGACTTGCGCGCACTGAGGGGGATTGACACCATATAGGAGCATCTTGGACAGGGACGTCGGGCGTGGCGCGCTTCAGCGCACGCCCAGACACGTAGGCAGGGCGGGTGTATGCTCATCTCAAGGGGGGCTTTGAGTGACGCGTCATGTGCGGGAGCACGACTCTGACTCCTTCGGCAAGCCGATGTCGGGTTCGCTCACGGGCCTGAACCCCCCGATGATCGGAGCACCAAGCGCGATCATCGTCGATGGCATCGTGGAGCGAGAATCGGGCTCGAGCCCATCGCCGCCCTCCATCACGCTCAGGGCTGTCGCCCTTGTGATCGGCGTGATGTTCGTACTGGGGCTGCTCGTGGCTGTCGCGTTCCTCCGCCCGCACCCGCTACCGGTCGGCTCTCACACGGACTTGTGGCTCGAAGTCGGCTCGCAGTACGAGTTCACGAGCGAGCCTGACGAGTACGGGAAGGTCGAGACCTGGCGCGCGGAACCCGGGCCGGACACCGTCTTCTCGGTCAATGGCACCGAGGTCACCGCATCTGAGTTCGTCGAAGCCTTCCCATCTGAAGGCGCCCTGCGCGTGAGCGTCACGGCCACAGCCGAAGGCATCATCGATCGGGTGAACGCGGTCACGGCGTATCGGCGGAGCGAGTAGCGGCGACCTCTTGAGCGCGCCGAGGAGATCGCCGCCTACATCGAGCGGGACGACCCCGCTGCAGCGACCCGCTGGGTTCAGGGCGACCTGATCCGGGCATCGAGCAGAGCGCGCCCCGTGCGTTACACTCGGGCCCGCGCGGTCGGGAGCGACATCTAGCATGCGCCCTATAGACCGCGCATCCCGCGCATGCGCTACCATTTGACGCATGCCACAGCAGCTGATCCTCCCCGCCACCATCATGTCCCTCGCGTTCGTCTTCTACACCGCCGGCGTGTGGTGGGAGCGTCTCGAACGCCGCCTCAGGGGGCGGCACGTCGCTCTCTTCTGGCTCGGCATCGTCTGCGACGGCACCGCCACATACCTCATGCGGCAGCTCGTCATCGCAGGCGAAGACCCGGGTTTCATCCACAGCGTCACCGGCCTCGCGGCGTTCCTCTTGATGCTGCTCCACGCGCTGTGGGCCACCTGGGTGCTCGCAAAGGGCAGCGCCGAGGCGCGCGCGGGCTTCCACCGCTACAGCGTCGCGGTGTGGGCGATGTGGCTCGTCCCGTACGTGGGCGGCATGGTGGCGGGCATGATGCGAGGTGCGGCAGGATAGCGCCCGTCACCGCCAAGCGACTCCTCATCAGATGGGCGAGTGGTGCGCTCAAGCCATTGCGCATGTGTGCCGAATAACCACACTGATGGCAGCGTTACGTGGCGCTGCGCACGCGCTCATTCCGAGGGTCAGGTGGTGTGCCATGCGACAGGGGTATCGCGTACTCGTCCGGACCATGCTTCCCAGGACCTTCAGGGCGGTGATCGCCTCAATGCTCTCGGTGCTCCTGGCGTTCCCACCAGTGGCGTACGCGGCGCCGGTGACGGTCTATGTCACGTACGACATCACCGCCGACACCACATGGTCGGCAGGCAACACCTACATCATCCTCAAGCGGCCCGAGGGCTCAACGGCGTACAACCCCGAGATCAAGCCGGGCGTGACGCTCACCATCGAGCCGGGCGCGCAGATCGTCTTCGGCACGGGGACCGTCGTCCTCGGTGAGGACGAGTACGATCGTGCTGACGGACTGAAGATCAGCGGTGCCGTCGCTGCGCTCGGCACAGCCGATGCGCCAATCGCGTTCACGAGCGCCACGAGTTGGGGTCGAATCGAGCTCAAGCAGACCTCGGCCGCAAACCCCGTCGACGCGGTCTTCCAGAACTGCGTGTTCGAGTACGGCACGACGATGCTCGATATCCAGGAGGGCTTCCCTGAGGGTGGCAGTGACATCGACGTGAGCGTGAGCGACTGCACGTTCCGATATCCTGCCGCACTGGACAACTACCGCAAGGGCATCGCGATCTATAGCGGCATCGGCGATAGAACGACGTCGCGCGGCACGCTCAACATCACCGACAGCAGCTTCACCGGATTCGGCACTGCCGTCTGGTACCACAACCAGACGATCGAGCGTGATGACGACATCGACATCACGATCAACGGGTGCACGTTTTCCGACAATGGATTCGTCGGTCCGGTTCCCGGCGTGGAAGGCGACGTGCTCCGTGCCCCTGTCGTGATCTCTGGCGGCGACGACATCCGCCTGATCGACAACGTGTTCACCGGCTATCCGTCGGCCACTCAGCCAGCTGTCTTCTTCGGCTACCACTGGGCTGGCGCCAACTGGCCACGGAGCGCCAACCTCTGGGGCAACACGTTCAACGGAGGAGGCACCGCGGCCACGCCCCCGGTGCTGTATCGACAGGGGATGCGCATCAACGATGATGCAGTCGCGGGCGCGCCGAATACCTACATTGGCTATGCCAATGACGCGCTGTGCGCGGCCTTCGTGGTACCCAAATCGGGCACGGAGGACAGCGATGCGTACTGGGGACCGGTGGGGCTTGACTACCGGCTCACGGATCAAGTGACCGTCGGGCGCCGTCCCACTCTGGAGAAGCCGAATGCCGGCTCGCTGACCGTTGGCGCCGGTGTGACGGTCCGCCTCGCCGAGGGTGGATCCATGGCGGTCTACTCGGCACTGAGCGCTGCTGGTACCGCTGAAGATCCGGTCACGTTCACCGGCTACGATGGTGGGACGATCGGGTTCCTTGACTACTACGGCGAGTCGACCTTCAGGCACGCAGTCTTCGAGCACATGCTCGAGGGACTCGTCTTCTACGGGATGGACGACGCGTCCTCGCCGGACATGCTGACCATCGAGAACTGCACCTTCCGGGACAACGTGCAGAGCGGCATGATCTTCTATGGGCCCGGCGCGGGCACGATCCGCAGCAGCGTGTTCGAGGACAACCAGGGCAATGGCTTCACGAGCTCCGCCGGCGCCGCCGACGAGCAGCGTCTTGTGTTCGAGGGCTGCACCTTCCGCAATAACGGTGGTAACGGTGTGACGGCTGGCAGCACCTACGGACTCACGTTCCGCAACTGCCTCATGCACTCGAACGGGGCTAGCGGCGTGTATGTGGACAGTCAGCGCGTGTATCAGAGCGTCGGCGCCGCTGATCCTGAGAAGTACGTCCACCGGTTCATCAACTGCACGATCGCGGGCAACACCGGGCATGGCATCGAGAGCGGCGACGGCAATGCGTTCAGCGCCTGGTACGTCTCGAGCAGCATCCTGAGCGGGAACACGGCGGGGGATGTCGGCGCCGATGCGAGCAACGTCGGCGGAATCGTGTACTCGAGCGTCTCCTCGGCGGATGACGAGCCGCTGCTCGGCTGGGAGTCGATCGTGGCCGATCCGCAGTTCGCAGACGCCGCGGGCGGCGACTTCCACCTCAAGTCGCAGGCGGGTCGCTTGAGTGGTTCGACCTGGGTGACCGACGCCACAACGAGCCCGTGCATCAACGGGGGCGACCCGGGTCTGGCGTACGCGAGTGAGCCCGCTCCAAACGGCGGTCGCGTCAACATGGGCGTCTACGGCGGCACGGCCGAAGCATCGAAGGCCGATGGCGTGACGCCCCCCGGGACCGTCTCCGGCCTGACCGCAGTCTCGACAGGCAGCAACTCGATCACCCTGGCGTGGACGGCCAACCCCGGTGCCGAGGGCTATGAGATCCGCCGAACGGAATCCGCTCTTCAGGAAGACTACTGGGTGAACCCGAACATCTCGCCCTGGATCGGCGGCGATGTGATAGCAACGGTCGCCGGTACCGTAGACGGCCTCGAAGACACCGAAGTCTGGGGCGGCCGGTACTACTACTACACGATCCGCGAGTTCCGCACCCTCGGCGACACGAAGATCTACGGCGGCTACTCACCGCTTGCCGTGGCGACCCCCGTGCCGAGCGCCCCGGAGAACATCAGCGCGATGGCCGAGAGCGCCACGCGCATCCGCGTCATTTGGGATTCGGTGCCGGGAGCGTACTGGTACCGCGTCTGGTACCGCCCCGTTGGAGCGGCGACCTGGACCTACACGGCGCCCTTCACAGCAAGCGAGTTCGTCCCGCGCAGCGCGTGGGTCCATGAGGGGCTGGAGCCGAACACCGATTACGAGTACTGGGTCGAAGGGGCGTACTCCTCGTACCGGCAGTGGAGCGGCTACACGTACTACTGGGGCGATGATTCCGCCGTGGTGTCGGCCACGACGTTGCCCGACGTCGGAGCTCCGGTGCTCGACGCCATCAGCGACAGGGCCGCAGGCGAACTGAGCCCGATCACATTCACGGCCCAAGCGACACACGAGGGTGGCGGCCCGATCGCGTACTCGCTCGTCGACGCACCATCAGGCGCCACGATCGACCCGGTCTCCGGCGCCTTCAACTGGACGCCTTCCGAGGCCCAGGGTCCCGGAACGTTCTGGATCACGATCAGGGCGAGCGTTGGCGAGGCGTACGACAGCCGCACCTTCGAGGTCACCGTGTGGGAGAACAACGAGTCGCCCGTCCTCGCCCCGATCGGAAATAAGACGGTGGCCGCGGGCAGCGAACTTCGGTTCACCGCAACGGCTACCGACGTCGACATCCCCGCGCAGGTGCTGTCGTACTCGCTCGGTTTGAACTCGCCAGCCGGAGCTGCCGTCGATCACTCGACCGGTGTGTTCACCTGGACCCCCACGGCCGACCAGGTAGGTGAGCACTCGCTTGTCATGTTCGTGCTGGACGGAGAGTGGCTGGGCCAGAACTCTGAGAACTTCACGGTCACCGTTACCGGGTCGGGCCAAGTGAACACGCCACCGACACTCGCCCCCATCGGCGCCAAATCGGTGCCCGAGCTTTCCACGCTCACGTTCACGGCGAAGGCGACGGACGCGAACGATGACCAGCTCACCTACTCGCTCGGCGCCGACGCCCCGGCAGGGGCCTCGATCAATCCCGCCACTGGCGTCTTCACATGGACGCCGACGGAGGCGCAAGGACCCGGCTCGTACCCGATCACGTGTGTGGTCTCAGACGGCGCCTTGACCGACTCCGAGACGATAACCGTCACCGTGACCGAGGTGAACAGCACCCCGCTCCTTGCACCGATAGGGAGCAAGTCGGCCACCGTCAGACAGACGCTGTCCTTCACGGCGTTTGGCACCGACGCCGACCTGCCCGCGAACACGCTGACCTTCTCACTCGGAGCGGGCGCACCTGCGGGAGCTACCATCTCCTCGGCAGGCGCGTTCACCTGGACACCGTCTGCCGCCGGTGCCTACAGCATCACCGTACGTGTGAGCGACGGTACCGCGACCTCTTCCCAGACGTTCCTCGTCACGGTGAGCGCGCCCGCGGATGTCACCGTCACTCCAGTCGCCGGCACCGGCCGCGTGGAGACCGCGATCGAGGCCGCCAGGCTCGGCTTTGAGCCCGGCAGCTCCGAGTACGTGGTAATTGCGACCGCACGCAGCTTCCCCGACGCCCTCGGCGGATCGGCGCTCGCGGGCGTGCTCAACGCGCCGATCCTCCTCACCGAGCCTACCGTGCTCGCCAATGCGGTGAAGACCGAGATCGACCGGTTGGGCGCGAGCCACGTGATCGTGCTCGGCGGCACCGGCGCCGTGAGCGCGTCGGTCTTCGCCGGGCTTGATGCGCTTCCCGGCGTGACCGAGATAGAGCGCATCGATGGCGCGAACCGCTACCAGACCGCCGAGAAGATCGCCGAGCGCGTGAAAGCCGAGAACGGCGGTTGGGACGGCACGGCCTTCGTTGCCACCGGCGAGAGCTTCCCGGACGCACTCGGCGCCTCTCCGCTCGCAGCCGCCAAGGGCTGGCCCATCTACCTCGTTCACCCGAACCCGGCCAATCACGACACGCTTGTGGGGACCATGGACGGCGATGGCGTTTCCTCGGCACTGATCCTGGGCGGCACCGGCGTGGTGCCCGCTTCGCTCGAGATCAAGCTCGAGAACGCCTTCACCGACGCCAAGGTCGACCGCCTCTTCGGCGCCAACCGCTACGACACGGCGGTCGCTGTGGCCACCTACGGTGTCACGCACGTCGACCTTGGCTGGGACCGTCTGGCCATCGCCACCGGCGAGGACTTCCCCGACGCGCTTGCGGGCGGCGCGCTCCAGGGCGCAAGCGGCTCGGTCATGCTGCTTGCGCACCCCGGTTACCTGCATAGCGGGGTGCAGGCCACCCTCACCGCCAACAAGGCGTCGATCTCCGAGGTGCGTTTCCTCGGCGGCACCGGCGCCGTACCGCAGGCGATACGAGACGCTGTGGTCCACGCGCTGCAGTAGCGCTTACAGGCGGCACACGAAGGCCCCGTTCGCCCATTGCGGGTGAGCGGGGTCCTCGCCACGCCCGGCCCGGGTGGACGGCCGCTCGCGCTCTCGGTCATAATCGGGCGGCGCACTGGCTGACACAGGCGAGGGAGGTCCCACGTGAGCGAACACCGCTTGGACCCGTCACTGGTGACGGGCGACCCGCTCGTCGACGAGCAGCATCGCGCCATCCACCAGCTGCTTGATGACATCCTGACGGCAGACGACCGGCCCGATGAGCTCATGCGTGTGCTCGAGCGGCTGATGGATCACGTGGACGGCCACTTCCTGACCGAGGAAGATCTCATGCGGCGCTCGGGCTACGACGTCGCGCTCGCGGAGCCGCATATCGCCGACCACCGGCGGTTCGCGGACACGGCGCGCACGGCAGTGCTCGATTTCCGGGCAGGCACGCTCACGACCATGCAGCCGCTGGTGGACCTGCTCCGCGACTGGTTGACGAGCCACGTGGACGAGTACGACCGCGCGCTGATCGGCTTCGTGCGCGCCCAGGCGATCACCGCCGACAGGCCGGCCGACCAGGCGTGCATCCAGCCGCACTAGCCTCTGGCACGGCCGCCTCGCGCGGTCCCGGCCCCGCGAACGCTACTGCGCGTTCTGGCGCATGAACGCCTCGGCCGCTTCGGCCCCGCTCACGTGGCACGTTTCGCAGTACAGCGGGTCGTGGCACTCGAAGCAGCCCTTTGCACCCTGCTCGGCCACCGCTGTGAAGTGCTGCTTCACCCAGGGTGTTCCGGCGGTGCTGGCGGGGTGGTGGCAGGCGTTGCAGAATCCGGTGCCCGCCGCCTCGGCCTCGTTGCGCGCGTGGCAGGTGGCGCATCCGGCCGGGTTCTCGAGGCCGAGCGCGCCGTGCTCGGTGGCAAAGCTGGCGGGGTGCGGCATCTCGAGCCCGCCGTGGCAGTCGGTGCAGTACTGCTTGGTGTGGCAGGTGTAGCAGGTGTTGACCGTCTGCTCGTAGCCGAGGCCTTCAGGCGCCTCGGTGTGCTCGACCGCTTCCAGGCCCGCCACCCATTCCTCGGCCTGTGCCACCCGTGAGGTCTCCTCCGCATATGCGGCAGCGTGACCGCCGCTTTCGCCGAACTTCTCGTACCAGCCGCTCGCGTCATGGCTTGTCGGCACCAGGTCGAAGGCGGCGGTGTGGCAGGTCTCGCATGAGCCCGGGGCCTGGGCCCCGTCCTCGAGGCCATGGCAGCGGTAGCACGCGTCCATGGTCATCCAGTCCTCGTGATGGCGGTTGCCCTCCTGCGTGTACTCGATTCCCTCTTCGGGGTGCGCCACACGGTTGTGGCACGAGGCGCACGTGATGCCGCGGTCGGTGTGGGCGGCATGGTCGATGATGATGCCGAACGACGGGTTCACCTCGCGCGTGTCGAGGTTGTGGCACTGCGTGCAGAAGTGGTCGCCCATCTCGAGCGCCACCGAGTGGTTCTCGTTGAGCGGCATCGGGTAGGTGCCCATGACGGTGGGGATGAGGTCGGGTGCCACCTCGATCTTCGCGAGCGTAAGGGCGATCAGGCCGCCCTCGAACGGCTCGTGACACGCCGCGCACGACACCATGATGTGCGAGCCAGCGTTGAATGTGAGGGTGTTGTCGTAGTGCACGTTGTGGCATGGCTCCGTGCAGAACCAGTTCGACGACGTGCCGCTGGTGCTCGCAAGCACGAAGCCGAGCCCCGCGACGAGCAGCACGCCAAGCCACATCATGAGCTCAGGCTTGGTGGCCGAGGTGAACCACGCTTTCAGTGACCGCCACATTGCGACATTCCTCCGTCCGGTGCGTTCTCACGTCCAGTGTAACCGAACGGATACCACCTCTATGCAGGGAACCGGTCAGTGGTACCGTAGACAATCCATACCATTCCGGATGCTCGCGCTCTGGCCTACTCGCAAGGGGTTGCCCGCATGTCGTTCCTGCTCGGCATGGTCGTGTTCGCGCTGTTCGTCCTGGCCGCATCGCTCCGGGACCCGATCGGCGTGGGGTACCTGCTCTCGAGCGATGTCGACCGTGTGGCGGACGCCCGGCTGAGCGAGCCGCTGTACTCGATCCCCCCGCTGTACGTGGCGGCGGCCGTGTCCGCGGGTGCGGGGGCCGTGGTTGCGCTCGCGGATCGTTCACCCCTGGTGGGCTGGGCAGCTGGTGTGATCCTCGCCTCGTTCCTGCTGCTCACGCTCTGGGACATGCGGCACCGCAGGGGCACGCTCGCCATCTACATCCGCATGCGGCGCGAGGAGATCGGCGCACGTGCGCGCGGCGATGTGATCGAGGTGCCCAAGCTGATGTTCCTGGTGATCAACCAGCCCACGCCCATCGCCTGGCTCATCACTGGCCTCGCCTTTGCCGCGGGCGGCGTGGTCCTCATCCCGCGCCACACGTGGGTGGGAGCGCTGGCGCTGCTCATCCCCGCTGCGGTGCTCGTCTGGTTCTGGGCGCGCAATCGCGGGAACCCGTGGGAGCGCCTTGCCCGGCGTCTGCGGTGGGTCAGCCTCAAGCGCGGGCACGCGCTCACCGACCACCTACATCACGCGCTCGATCTCGACCCGGAGGTCGTCGCGCTCAGGCGCGAGGCCGAGGCGGCCGTGGCCCGCATCATCACCGAGGCGCTGTAGCCGGGAGCGCTACGCGGGAGCGCGCAGCGACTCCGCCTCGATGTAGATGCGCGTGCACTCGGGATAGGCACCCGCGATGTCGGCCTCGATGCGCCCGATCGCCTTGCGGCTCTCCTCCACGCTCGTGCCCGGCGCGAACTGCACGCCGAGGTTCACAAGGAGCTCGTGCGGCCCCATGTACATCGTGAGGATGTCGCCCACGCCGCTCACAGCCGGATCGGCTTCGATGCGACGGCGCATATCGGCAAGCGTCGCGGCATCCACGCCCTCGCCGAGCAGCAGCCCCTTCGTCTCGAACGCCAGCACGAACGCCACGGCCATCAGCAGCAGGCCGATCAGTATCGAGGCAACACCATCAAGGTAGGGGTTGCCCAGCAGGTGGCCAAAGAACACGCCGAGGAACGCGAAGACGAGACCGGTCATGGCCGCGCTGTCCTCCAGCACCACGGTGTACGTGCTGGGGTCCTTCGCCGAGCGGATGTACTCCCAGCTCCCTTTCGACCCCTTCGCCTTGATGAACTCGCGCATCGCCACGCTGAACGACCAGCCCTCAACGAGCACCGCGATGCCGAGCACGATGTAGTTGACTGTGGGGTCGCCAAGCACGGCGTTTGGGGCCACATGACGGATGTGCGAGATGCCCTCGTAGAGTGACATGCCGCCACCGATGCCAAAGATCGATACCGACACCACGAGCGTCCAGAAGTAGAGCGCCTTCCCGTGACCGAAGGGATGGCCCTCATCGGCCGGGCGTTTGGCCCGGTTCATGCCGAGCAGCAGCAGGCCGCCGTTGCCGGTGTCCACGAGCGAGTGGATGCCCTCGGAGATCATCGCCGAGGAGCCGGTGATCGCCGCCGCGATGAACTTGATGATCGCAATGATGAGGTTGCCCACTACCGCGGCGATGACCGCCGTTTTCGAGCCGCCGTGTCCAGCCATCGGGGGAGTCTCCCTTTGTCGGGTGCGCCGGGTGTTGGCGCGAGATCTGACTGAGCAATGATAGCGCGCGCAGAGGGTATCAGTGCGCGGTGAATATGCGCTTCACGTGGCGGAGCTGCACGGAGGAATGGCACGTCGCCGGCTGCTCGAGGGTGAAGGCGATGTGTCGCCGGATGCGCGGAACGAGGCGCGTGGGCTGCCAGAGGGGAGTGAAAGGAACCTGACCGGTGGCGGAACCGCACAGCCGGCGGGTCGGACGGGCATATCGCATCATCGTGTGCCCCATCGCCTCGGAGCATACTACAGATTGCGGTCAAGCGTCATCCGGGTCAGAGCGGCGAGCGCAGCGTCACCCGTCGACCGGCTTGGCGCCTTCGCCCGATACCGGCAGGCCGCACGCTTCGTATACGCGCCGCTCGGCATCCTCCACCGGCCCGAGGTCGAGCGAGACGCCGAGGGACCGGGCGCGTTCGGCGGTGGTGTACGCGGCGGTCACGGCGTTGCAGAGCGTGATCGCGACCTGGCTTCCGGAGGGCAGGTACAGCGGCTCGAGCGCGCCGTCGGGGTGCATGCGCAGGTACATGCCGCTGGCCGAGGTGTTGCCGTGCGCGCGGTCCGAGAGGATCGGGTACACGTAGCCGAGATACTCCGTGAGCCCGGGCACCACGTCGTCGGCCCGTTCCGCCATGGCTTTGAAGCTCAGCCGCGTCCAGCGCTCGTAGCGGGGGCGGTCTTCGCGCTGAGGGGCCTCGCCACCGGTGAAGGCGGCCAGCAACTCCTCGGCATCGGGCAGCCGGCGGTTCTCAAAGGCCAGCCACTGCGGTGCGAGCTTCTCGGGATCGGTGGAGACGTACGCCAGCGTCACCATGTCTTCCACCATCGCGCGCAGGATCGTCTGCGCCTCCGGCGCCCACCCGGCCTCGCACAGCACAAGCACAGCGGCGAGGTTCCTCACCGAGCGGACGAGGAAGATCGAGGCGAGAAGCGCGTGGGGCGCATCGTCGACCTCGAGGCCAGCGTCAAGTGGTGCACGCACGGCCGCCAACGCTGTCTTCGCCTCGCTGAGCACCGCGTCTCGCGTGGATTCCGGATACGAAGTGATGTCGGCTCCTTGTTCGGTGTCGGTGTTGGGGACATGATACCCTCAACCGCCCTGTCTTCATGTGCGAGGAGCCTGCGCCCGTGTCAGTACCGCCACCGGTGTCCATCCATCAGGCCGAGCTGTCCGCCACCTCTCTGAGGTACGCGGCGTGCGGAGACGGACCGCCGCTCATCATCGTCCCGGCCACCATCAGCCTGATCGAAGACTGGGCGCCGATGATCCAGTTCTTGGGCCAGCACTACCGCGCCTACTTCTTCGAGATGCCCGGCCATGGCGGCAGCTCGCCGCTGGAGGAGGGCTTCTCGAGCGTGCGGCTCTCCGGTGTGATCGGAGACCTGGCGGACCACCTCGGCGTCAACGACTTCGCGCTGCTCGGCTTCTCCTTTGGCGGCATCCTCACGCTGCGCGCCCTGCAGGGGCTGGGGGAGCGTGTCAACAAGGTGGGGTTGCTCTCGCCGTGCGTGAGCAACCGGGCCCTCACGCGGCCGCCCATCGATCGCGCGCTCGTGTCCGCACTCGTCTCCACGCTCGGCTTCAGCATCCCGCGCAACGCGGTGGCGCGACTCCTTGGCAACGAGTCAGCGGTGCGCGTCCTCTCCTGGTTCATGCAGGAGATCGGTGGCTTCGAATCGCCCACCGACATCCGTGAGCGGCTGATGGGCTTCTCGCCCTCCACGCTCGACGTCCTTGTGGCCCAGGTGCGCGAGGTCCTTACCGTGACCGAGGAAGATCTGGCCGGACCGTACCCGCAGCCGTGCTTCTTTGGCATGTCGCGGTTGGACCCGCTGCTCGAGTACGACCGTACAGGGCGGTTCGTGCATGAGAACTTCGGCGACCTGGTCGTGGAAACGTTCGACTGGGAGTACCACGCGCCACCGGAGCCGCTCACATTCGAGGACTACGTTCGTGACTACACGCCGCTCCTGGATGCCGACCGTGTGCGCGTGTCCCGGGATGCCGCGAGGGGTATCTACACCCTGTCGTAGGCGATACGCTGACGATAGACCGGAGGGACGATCGATGGTGAAGAAGTTCGCTGTTGTGACACTCGTGCTCGCGCTCATGGCGTTCGCTGGCGGGTGCGGCGGCACTGAGCCCGAGCCGGTGCCCGAACCGGAGCCCACACCTGGCGAAGCGACCGGGCTCGATGGCGAGGAGATCCTGAACGCGAAGTGCGGCAGCTGCCACTCGCTCGACAGGGTGCTTGCTGAGGACTACGACGCCGTCGGCTGGGCGGCTGTGATCGACGAGATGATCGCGAAGGGCGCGCAGCTCACCGACGATGAGGCCACCGCCCTGGCCGAGTACCTGTCCCTGCGCTAGCGAAAGGTGGGAGCCGTGGGACGGGTGCATCTGGGCACCTGCTCGTGGGCCGAAAGGACGATGATCGAGGCGTGGTACCCGCCTCAGGTGAGCACGCCCGCTGATCGGCTCCGGTACTACGCCGCGCACTTTGACACGGTGGAGGCGGACGCCCCCTTCTACGCCATCCCCGACCGGCGGGTGGTGGAGAACTGGGCGAAGCGTACGCCCGAGGGATTCACGTTCCATGTGAAGGCGTTCGGCATGATGACGCAGCACGCGGTGGACGAGCGCGCGCTGCATCCGGAGCTGCGCGAGTATCCGCACGAGGTAGAGCGCGGCCGCGTGAAGCGCCCGTCGCAGGAGATGGTCGACCTCGCATTCGACCTCTTCTGCGAGTCGATCGACCCGCTGGTCGACGCTGGCAAGCTCGGCGGCGTGCTGATGCAGTTCCCGCCGTTCTTCACTGCGCTCGACGACGCGCTCTTCGAGGACAACCTCGCGTACATCGAGTACGCGCGCAGCCGCCTCGGCAAGCGTCACATGCTCGTGGAGTTCCGGCATCCGTCGTGGGTGGCTGAGGACCGCGTCCACGAGACGCTCCGGTTCCTCGCGGACCGCGATATCACTTACGTGAGCGTGGACGCGCCGCAGTTCCCCACGCACACCACGATGCCGCCGCTTGTGGCAGCGACCTCGCGCACCGGGTACATCCGGCTGCATGGCCGCAACCGCGAGACGTACTTTGCGCGCAACGTGTCCGCCGCCGACAGGTTCGACTACCTCTACACTGCCGAGGAGCTCGAGGAGTGGGCGCCGCGCGTGCGCGAGCTGGCCGCGCAGACAGACGACACGTACGTGATGTTCAACAACTGCAAGTACGACTACGCGCCGCGCAACGCGCGCGAGATGGCCGAGATCCTCGGCCCCGAGCTGGTGGCACCCATCGAGCTCGCGGACGGCGGGCAGCTCGGCCTCGGCCTGTAGCGCTTCGCCGGGCCGCCATGCACGCTCACCCAGATGGCGTCGGCGGCGGTCGCGCTGTCCAGGCCCTCACGCAGCGCGCCCTCCTCGATGCCGCGTTCGATGACGTTGCGCGTCCGTCGCCAGCTTGCGCGGCGGGCGAAGATCGCCTCTTCGGAGATGTCGCCGAGGTAGCCCCATTCGAACATCAGGCGGTACACCCCGGGGTTCTGGAGGCCCCAGTCGAGGTAGGCGCGCACGCCTGCCGTCCCCGCTACGCTGGCGCCAATCTACCTCGCGTAGTCGTTCCGGACGTCTTGCACCAGCTCGCCGTCGAGCACCTCGAGGATGCGATCGGTCTGCTGCGCGACCTTCCGGTCGTGGGTCACGATCAAGAACGTGGTGCCGAGCTCCTTGTTGATCGTGCGGAAGAGCTCGTAGACCACCGCCGTGTTGGCGGTGTCGAGGTTGCCGGTGGGCTCGTCGGCGAGAATCAGCTTGGGGCGGTTCATGAGCGCGCGGCCGATCGCCACCCGCTGCTTCTGTCCGCCCGAAAGTTGGTTGGCGTTCTTGTTCTCGAGCCCGTCGAGGCCGAGCAGCGCGAGCGTGTCGAGCGCGCGCCGCTTCGCGTCGGCCGTGATCGCGCGACCCGCGATCTGCGCGGGCATGGTGAGGTTCTCCCACACGCTGAACTCGGGCAGCAGGTAGTGGAACTGGAACACGAACCCGAGCCCCTCGTTCCGCACCCGGGCGCGGCCCTTCCTGCCAAGGGCGGTCGTGTTCTCGCCATCGAACAGCACCTGTCCTGACGTGGGCGTGTCGAGCAGACCGATCATGTTGAGCAGGGTCGACTTCCCCGAGCCCGACTGGCCGATGATGCTCGCGAACTCGCCCTGCTCGAGCGTGAAGCTCACGCCCTTGAGCGCGTACGTGGCGGCTTCGCCCTCGCCGTAGACCTTCTCGAGCTCCTCGGCTACCAGCAGATCAGCCATTCTGGATCACCTCGATCGGGTCGAGACGCGAGGTCGATCGCGCCGGGATCACGGAGGAGAGCAGCGCCACGGTCATGCCGATAGCCGCCGAGAGCGCGATGAACGAGGGCTCGGGGCGGATCGAGAACGGTACCGGCACCAGCCCGAAGAGCGCAATCAGCCCGTAGCCGAGCGCGATCCCGCCCAGGGTGCCGCCGGCGCCCAGGAGCGCGGCCTGCCACAGGAAGATGCGCCCCGCAGCTGCGTCGCCCATGCCTATGGCCTTCAGGATGCCGATCTGCCGCGTCTTCTGCACCGCGCTGATCGCGAGCGTGGACGCGATGCCGAGCGCCACCGCGATGAGCACGAACGCCTGGATCATCGTCGAGGAACCCGACTGCGCGGAGAGGCCGGAGAGCAGCTGCTCGTTTTCGGCCTGCCACTCGGTGGCCTCCACGTCGTTGTCGCTGGCAAGCCGTTCGGCCACCTCGGCGGAGGCGAATACGTCGCTCAGCTGGATCTGCACCGCGGTGTATTCGTCGTCTGCCAGGCCGAGCGCCTCGGCTGCCGAGCCCGCGTCGATGAACACGACGCGTTCGTTGGCGGTCGCTTGCCCCAGATCGAACACGCCGCTGACTTCGAGTTCGGCGATGGAGCCGGAGGGGAGCAGCAGTTCGAGCGTGTCGCCCTCGGCCACTCCATATTTGTCGGCGAATATGGCGCCCACGAGCGCTTCGCCCTCGCCAAGGCGATACGCGCCCGAGACGAGGCGGTCGGAGAGCTTGTAGATGGTGTCGAGACCTGCCGCGTCTGCGCCGGTGATCGAGAGCGGGACGCTGTCCTCGCCGCTGGAGAAGATCGCCGACAGCGTGCGCACGGGGACGGCCGTTGAGATGAGCGGCTCGTCCTTGGCCGCTGCGGCTGCAAGTTCGCCCGATACCGTGGCGTCGTCGTCGGCCGCTGTGAGCGTGATGTGCGGGCTGGAGCCTACGGCCGAGTCGATGAGGTCGTCCTGCAGGCTCGTGATGAGCGAGCCCACGAAGATCTGCGTGGCGATGCCCACCGCGATGCCGGCGATGATGAGCGCCGACTGGCCGGGTGAGCTCTTGAGGAAGCGCGCGGCGATCCGGAAGCTCAACATCGCCTACACCATCCGCTCATGGAGGGTGGGCACGTCGGCGGGCGTGACGATCTCGTCCTCGGACCACCCATCGTGCTCGATGGCGAACGCCGCGCCGCCCACCCACACGCGCAGTCGAGGGTGGGTCTCGCGGAGCGCATCCACGTAGTGCCGGAGGGTTGTGCGGTGGAAGTGCGTGTACGCCGAGAGGATCACGGCATCGGCCATGAGCGCGTCTGCGGCCCGCGCGAGCTCTTCAAGCGGCACGTTGGCTCCGAGCAGATGCGCGGACCATCCCGCAAGCACGAAGCGGTCGGCAAGCATCCGCACGCCCAGGTCGTGATACTCTTCGGCGGGCGTTGCGAGGACGACCGTGAGGCCGTTCGGTTCGCCGGCTCGCTCGGTCACCAGTGGCTGACACGCCTCCACGATGGTTCGCACCACGGCCGTGGCGTAATGCTCCTGCCACACTTCCGTTTCGCCGCGCGACCACGATGCACCGACCTCGGCAAGCAGATCGGCGAGCAGGTCGTACAAAGCGGGGATGGCCAGCGTGCCAGTGCGCACCGCCTCGAGCGCCATGGCCACGGCGCCCTCACGATCACGGTGTCCGATCCGGCTGATGAGTTCGGCGCGCAGAGCATCGGCGGTATGAGACATCGGCGCTCCTCTCGTCTGCGTCCAGTGTATCGGTTCGCAGTCCGGAGGCGACCTGATGCTGACGAGCGGGTTCACGTGAGCAGACGAGCGGCGGGCCTGATACCGATCAGGGCCGTCCGCATCGTGCGCGGACCGTTGCGGCGTTTCTGCTCATCCTGCTGGTCTCGCTTGCGATGGTCCTCACCAGCGAGCACCATTCACTGATTTGGGTGGGGTGGGTGGGGTACTCGTACGCGCTTCTTGCGATGGCCACGGTCCTCACGTCGCGCCAGGTGTTCCTGCGGCCTGCGGTCACCGGCACCGTGATGGCCGCGGCGCTTGCTGCCACACTGCGTGGCATAATCGAGGTGAGCGCGGAGCACGGCGCCCGGACGCACCTCATCGTCACGCTGCCCGACATGGCCACGCGCACGACGACCACGAGTGGTTGATTGACATCCGAAGTGCAAAGGATGCTCGCTCAAGCCGTCTGCCTGAGTGAATGCAAGCAATCGCAGGTGAGAGGGTGCCTTGAGGACCGGCCAGGCGACTTCGGAGGCCTCTGCGGACGACCGGGACCGCTCGAGCACCGTCATCGGGGCATGCGCCGATAAGCCGTCGTCAGCGTATCTGTCAGACTGAGTGCAAAGGCTGCGGTATGGGCGGTGTGTCTCGCACGATCGAGCAGGGCCGGGTGTCTGCGGTCTTCAGTGTGGTTGGAGGAGGCTGGGCTTGAGTGTCACCTCGTCGGGTGCTATGCGCTCAAGCCCCAGCCCCTCCAGCAATCCTTCGGGCAAGACGTGTCGCGCCAGGTCCATCGGGCTCGCACCGCCGAGCGACGTGCGCGGCATCGAGTTGACGTGGCTTGTGATGAGCGCCGCGCCGCGCCGTGTGAGACCGTCAAACGATGTCCCTTTCGGGACGATCCTGCGCACGAGACGGTGGCAGTTCTCGATCGAGCCTTTCTGGCCGGCGCGTCCGGCATCGCAGTAGTAGACACGGGTGCGCCCGCCGGCCTCGAGCATCTGCGGGGCCTGGAACTCCTGCCCGCGGTCTGCGAGCAGGAGCGGGAAGACGCGTGAGAACTCCTCGCCGAGGATCGACTCGAGCGAGTCGAGCACGCCTGTCACGCAGGCACGGGTGTGCTCCTCGAGCACGAAGACGAGCAAGAACGAGATCCGCTTGAACAGCATCGTGAGAAGCACCGTGGCATCGCTTCGCACCCCTTCCACGCAGTCGATCTCGACCACTTGGAGGCGCAGCTCCTCGTCAAGCGCGCAGAAGTCGGGGTAGGTCCGGCCCTCCGGCACGAAGAAGCGCTCGGCCGGACGCTTGCCCCGGCGCGGCTTGTAGCGGCACTTGGCGACCAGGTCGAGGTTCTTCATCTCCCCGAACCCGAGGTCCACGTAGCGGTAGAAGGTCCGCTCCGAGCACGGGAACGAAGCTCTGTGGGTGGCCCACACCTGTGCGATCGACTGGCCCTGGTCTTTGATCAAAGGGCGCGCGGTCTCCATCATGGCGGCAAACGCCGCAGAGGTGGTGTCGATCCCTGTGCGTGAGCAAGAAAGCCGCGATTCTGACGCCGCCTGTGCGGCCTTGGCGTCGTAGCGGTAGCGATGCCTGCGGCACCCTGAGACCGAGGCGCATCCGTTGCACACGAACGGGGAGGAGGCTGTGGTCGTGCACACGTCGGGCGCGAAGTGCGCGCAGACGCTCGTGCAGCGCACCTCCCGGCAGTTCGCGCAGCGCCTGGCCGAGCACCTGCCGCAGAGTCCCCTGAGCGTGCAGGTGCGGAAGTGGGCGCACGGCCGCGCGACGATGGACGGCGCGTTGCTGAAGCAGTCGTCGCGGCGGTTGCGCTTGATCTCCCGCGTGACGCTCGAGACGCTGCGGTGAAGCTCCCGTGCGATCCCGCTCACCGGCACGTTGATGTTGAGCAACTGCTGGATGCGGCACCGCTCATCGAACGACAGGTGGCGGTAGTGATACGGAGTCTCCGGCATTGTGCGGCTCCTTCCTCGATCCCGGCCCGGAGACGGACGGACACAAGCTGAGGATAGGGCACGGTGGCGGAGCGCACAGGTCCGAAGGCCTGTCAGACTCAGTGCAACTGGATTTGCACTAGCTTTGGCAATCAAGGGACGACCACGAGTGGTTGATTGCCAAAGCTAGTGCAACAACCGGACGCGTCCGGTCGCCTGCCACACCTAGTGCAAGAAGGCGCTGCTCAGAGGCCGTCGATCGTCGTATCGACTGATGGATCCCGCCATCGGCGAGTGGCCCGTATGGCAGGTCTTCCGGCCATCGAGGCGTCGTCAACCAAGCCCTCCTCAACGTCTCTGCCAGAGTAAGTGCAAGGGCTTGGTCGGTGCGTCTTCGGTCCGTGGTGGTTCGTTCCGGCGGTCGCAGGGCAGGCTAGAGGTGTTTTCGCAGGAGGCTGGGCTTGAGCACGACCTGGTCAGGCCTGATGTGCTCAAGACCCAGCCCCTCGAAGAGCTCCCGGGGCAAGACGAGACGCGCGAGGTCAAACGGCGACGCCCCTCCGAGCGAGGGGCGCGGCATCGAGTTCACGTGGCTTGCGATGAGCGCCGCATCTTGTCTCGTGAGCTCATCGATCGAGGTGCCCTTCGGGATGATGCGCCGGAGGAGCCGGTGGCAGTTCTCGATCGAGCCCTTCTGGCCGGCGCGGCCCGCATCGCAGTAGTAGACGCGGGTGCGGCCGCCGGCCTCGATCGTCTGCGGCGCCTGGAACTCGTGCCCGCGGTCTGAGAGCAGAAGCGGGAACGCGTGGCCGAACCCACCGCCGAGCAGCGACTCGAGCGCGTCGAAGACCTCCTCCACGCACGCCTGGGTGTGCTCCTCGAGCACGAAGACGAGCAGGAACGACGTGCGCTTGAAAAGCATCGTGAGCAGCACCTTGGTGTCGGTGCGCGCACCTTCCACGCAGTCGATCTCGACGGTGGCGAGACGCTCGTCCTCACCGAGGGCGAGAAAGTCGGCATAGGTGCGTCCCGCGGGCACGCTGAACCGCTCCGTGGGCGGCTTTCTCTTGCGTGGCCGGTAGCGGCACTTGGCGACCAGGTCGAGGTTCTTGAGCTGCCCGAACCCCGCGTCGACGTAGCGGTAGAAGGTGCGCTCGGAGCAGCAGAACTCGCCTGCGTGCGCGGAGAAGACGTGCGCGATGGACTGCCCGTTGTCTTTGATCAGCGGTCTGGCCGTCGCCATCATGGCCTCGAAGCGCTCGGAGGTCGTGTCGATGCCTGAGCGTGACCCGGAAAGCCGGGCGTCTGCGAGCGCTTGAGCGGCCTTGGCGTCGTAGCGGTAGCGGTGCTTGCGGCAGCCGGGGACCGAGACGCACCCGTTGCACACGAACGGGGCATGTCCGTTGCGCGGGCAGATGTCAGGGACGAAGCGCTCGCAGATGTTGGTGCAGCGCACCTTCCGGCAGTTCGCGCACCGCCGTCGCGAGCACATCTGGCAGAGCCCTTTGATCTCGCAGGACCGGAAGTGCGCGCACAGGCGCACCACGCTCGTCGGGGTCGACCGGTAGCCGTCATCGCGGCGGTTGCGTCTGATCTCACGGGTGACGCTCGAGGCGCTTCGTCCCAGCTTCCGCGCGATCGAGCTCACGCTCTGTCCCTCGTTGAGCAGCTGCTGCACGTCGCAGCGCTCGTCGAAGGTGAAGTGGCGGTAACACGCGGTGTTCTCCGGCATGGGCGTGCTCCTTTCCTCGTCTCGGCCGCCGGAGAGGAACTGACGGACCTTGCGCGAGGATAGAGCGCAGCACCGGACGATGAAACCGGGCGGGAGCTCTGCCAGACTAAGTGCAAGGGGTCTTTGCACTGACTTTGGCAATCAAGGGACGACCACGAGTAGCTGGATCTCTATAGACAATGCCCGCCCCGCTCGTTAGAATCCGTATGCTGTCCGCCTCGGGCGGACGCCCCATGCGGGGGTGTAGCTCAGCTGGTTAGAGCGCCGGCCTGTCAAGCCGGAGGTCGCGGGTTCGAGCCCCGTCACTCCCGCCATATCGATTCGAGAGCCGTCCCGCCGGGCGGCTTCTTTTCTGGCAGAACCGGACTCGGGCGCACGTCTCCGCCGCCGATTCATCGCGGGAACCGGAGAGCCACCCGGCTCCTTCGGGTAGAATCAGCGCAGAGCATCCATCGCGGCCATCAGGTCGCGTTCGTGCGGGCCGGCACCACCGGAGGCCACGCGCACAGTCTCATCGTAGTGACCATGCGGGACTACCCGCCGCCTGATCAACCGGACGGACGAAGGGGGCGATCATGACCGAGAGAGACCCGGGCGCGGTGCGCGCAGCCGGTCGTGAGACCACAACAGAACTGCTTGAGCGCTGGAGCGCCATGGCGTGCGAGAGCAGCATCATCGATGCGGACCTGTACACGCGCTACGACGTGAAGCGCGGTTTGCGTCACGTATCGGGCAAGGGCGTGCTTGCGGGTCTCACACAGATCGGTGACGTTGTGGGATCGGCGCCGGAGGGCGATGAGTACGTGCCCGTTCCCGGTCAGCTGATCTATCGCGGCATCGAGATCAATGACCTCGTCGCCGGCTTCCTGAAAGAAGGCCGCCTCGGGTTCGAGGAGACCGCATATCTCGTTCTGTTCGGCGAACTGCCCGACGCCATGGAGCTCAGGCGCTTCGAGGCCGAGCTCGCGTCGCGTCGCGAGCTCCCCCGGCACTGGATCCACGACGCGATACTCCGCATGCCGAGCCGTGACGTGATGAACGCGATGGCGCGCGGCGTGTTGGCGCTGTACACACGCGATCAGGACCCCGACGACACGTCGATCCCGGGCATTCTTCGCCAGAGTCTCGATATCATCGCGGCGATCCCGCTCATCGCCGTCTACGCGTATCAGTCGTACGTGGACGAGTACCTCAAGGACAGCCTCGTCATCCATCGCCCGGACCCCGACCTCGGCACGGCGGAGAACATCCTCCACATGCTGCGCACCGACAGCCACTACACCGCCCTTGAGGCCCGTGTGCTCGACCTGGCGCTCGTGCTTCACGCCGAGCACGGTGGCGGCAACAACTCGTCGTTCACCGCGCATGTGGTGTCGTCGACCGGCACCGACACGTACGCTACCATCGCGGCCTCCCTCGGCTCGCTCAAGGGTCCGCGCCATGGCGGCGCCAATATCAAGATGGTGCGCATGTTCGACGATCTGCGCGCCACGGTGACGGATTGGGACGACGAGGACGAGATCGAGGCGTACCTGCTGCGGGTGCTCGACAAAGAGGCGTTCGATCGCTCCGGGCTCATCTACGGGATGGGGCACCCGGTCTACTCCGTCTCAGACCCGCGTACGATCATCCTGCGTGAGTACGCGCGCGCTCTGGCCGGTGCCAAGGGCCTCGCCGAGGAGTACAGCCTGCTCACGCGGGTCGAGGAGATCGCGCCGCGGGCGATCGCCAAGCGCCGCACGGTGTACAAGGGTGTCAGCGCCAACGTCGACTTCTACTCGGGCTACATCTATCGGATGCTCGATATCCCCGAGGAACTGTACACGCCGCTGTTCGCGTGTTCGCGTACGGTGGGCTGGTGCGCGCACCGCGTCGAGGAGATCGCCAACAACGGCAAGATCATCCGGCCGGCATACAAGAGCGTGGCCGGCCGCCGGGACTACCTGCCGCTCGAAGAGCGCTAGGCCCGGGCGATGCCCACGCTGTTCATCGACGCCGACGCGTGTCCGGTCACGCGCGAAGCCATCACGGTGGCGCGCGAGCGCGGGTGGCAGGTCGTGGTGGTTGCCAACTCCACGCAGAACCTCGAACGGTACGCCTCGCGGCGCGGTGTGGAGGCGATCCAGGTGAGCGGCGGTCGCGATGCCGCCGACTTCGCCGTTGTCGAGCGCCTCGCTCCCGGCGACGTGGTGGTCACGCAGGACATCGGGCTCGCGGCGATGGCGCTCGGCAGGGGAGCGGGGGCGCTGAGCCCGCGCGGACGCATCTTCCACCTGGCAACCATCGACGCCGAGCTCGCGGTCCGCCACGCTGAGGCGAAGCTGCGCCGGCAGGGCGGACGCCACGGTGGTCCGTCCAAGTTCACCGATGAGGACCGCGAGCACTTCATCGAGCAGCTGGAGCGCCTTCTTCGCACCTGAGCATCCGGTGAGCATGCGCCTATCCGGGGTAGGTACTCGTGCAGGGGGTGCGCACCGGGGGCCTGACACGATCACAGCTCGCGATACCGCCGTGGCCGCTGTTGACACCGTGCGTACATCCATTATTGTAACTATTGTTACTAACATGGGTGGGGCGTGACTGCCGCACCTGGCTCATCCGATGAGGGAAGGGGCACGGCATGAGGCTCGAAGGTAAGGTCGCGGTCATCACCGGTGCGGGTTCTGGTATGGGACGGTCGATGGCGAACCTGTTCGCCGCCGAGGGAGCGAAGGTCGTGGCCGCCGAGTGGAACCAGGCGACGCTCGATGAGGTCGTGGCCGAGGTCACCGAGGCTGGCGGACAGATCACCGGCGTGCAGGGCGACGTCTCGAAGCCCGAGGACTGCGCCCGCATCGTGCAGGCAGCAGTGGACGCGTACGGCACGCTTGACGTGCTCTGCAACAACGCCGGCGTCATGGACAACTTCGCCGGCGCCGGGGACTTCTCCGACGATATGCTGTCGCGCGTGATGGGTGTGAACGCGTATGGTCCGCTGTATCTCACTCGCGAGGCGCTCAAGGTCATGCTGCCCAAGGGCGCGGGATCGATCGTCAACACCGCGTCGGCGGCAGGCGAGCACGGCGGTGCTGCGGGTGTCGTGTACACGATGTCGAAGCACGCGTGCGTGGGTCTCACCCGCAACACCGCGTGGTACTACGCCAAGCAGGGCATCCGCTGCAACGCGATGATCGTCGGTGGCGTGAACACCAACATCATGGCGAGCGTGGATCCCTCCAAGATCAATGCCGCAGGAGCGGAGAAGGCCGGCATCTACGGTGGCATCATCCCGAACTTCTTGCAGCCGATAGATGTCGCGAACCTCGCGCTGTTCCTGGCATCCGATGAGTCCAAGATGGTCAACGGAGCCAACATCGCCGTGGACGGCGGCTGGGGCGCGGCGTAGTCAGAGCCCCCTGGCGTGAGACGACGGGCCGCCTTGTGCAAGGCGGCCCGTCATGTGTCTCGGCTGCTGTGTCCCGAACCGGTTCTCAGGCAAGCGTCCGTTCGAGCGTGTCGATGAGTTCGAACCGCTCCTCACCCGAGAGCGCCGCCAGAAAGGCCTCCACGTCCTCACACGGCGCGTCGCGTGGCAGCTCAAGCGCGTCTTTGATGGCCCGGTCGATCCTGTGCCGGTTACCGGCGTCGTTGTCGAGCTCGAGCACCCGGAACAGCCATCCGAGATGTTTGAGATAACAGGTCATGATGCGCCCTTCCGCTCACGCCCACGCACGGTCGACACACAGTTCGTACCCCGTGGGCGGCCAGTCGCACATGCTGCCCGGCAACTCAGGTGCGATCGCCGTGCTTCGCGAGGTACGCCACGAAGTCCTTGTCTGCTCTGAGGATGTGATCGCGCATCCATCGGGTGACCAGCAGCGCGATCTCCGTGGCCAGCACGATCTCCCCTCGCATGACGCGCGCGGTCAGCAGCATCGTCTCGCCGGTCAGCTGGTCGTGCAGCCCAGCGTGGATGCTGCGCTCGGGGTAGTGGACCGACTCCATCAGCTCCTGCTCATCGGCGAAGTGCTGCATCACGTAGTCGGTAAGGCGCCAGACGCAGTCGCTGGCGTCGTCGACATCCGGATCCTCCACCGCGACCTTGTCGAGAAGTTGGTTCGCGCATGTGAACAGCATGCGATGCTGCGAGTCGATCGCCTCGTTACCGGTCACAAGATCGGGTGTCCACTCGAAACGTGTCATTGGGCGCTCCTGGCGGTCATGGAGATGTGGTGGTGCTATCGGCATGCCGGGCCACGGTCCTGAGAGCGATCGTGCTGCCACGCGCATGGCACAAGGCTCCTTCCCGCCCGCGCATCAGCCAGCATGCCCACCCATCGTACTCGTGCTCGGTGCACCCCGCATGTCAAGTACACTGGAATGAACGGACCATCGTTGAGCGCTTCGTTCGGCTCACCATCGAACGCCCGGCCGAAGACCTGCGGTGCGCGTTTGCTCGCACCGCCTGCCGATGAGGGGGGCGCAGTGTGCGCATAGCGGCCATCGATATCGGCTCGAACTCGATTCGCCTCACCATAGTGGATGTGCCTGTGGCCGGCCGTAGGATCATCAGGGACGAGGAGAGAGTGTTCGCGCGTCTTGGCCGCGGGGTGCTGGAGAGCGGACAGCTGGCTCAGAGCGCCATGGATGTGGCGATCGAAGCGCTCGACAAGATGATGCGGCTCGCACGGGAGCGCGAGGTCACCCATGTGCGCGCAGTGGCCACGGCGGCGGTCCGTCAGGCCGCCAACGGTGTGGCGTTCGTAGAGCGGGTCCGCCGCGAGGTGGGGCTCGAGATCGAGGTCATAGACGGAGCTCACGAGGGGCGACTTGCGCTGCTCTCGGCTGCTGACGGGTTGGCGCTCGACGGCGATATCGCGGTGGTGGATATCGGTGGCGGTTCGGTCGAGATCGCACGGGGCACCGGTGCCGAGGTGAGCGGTGTCGTCTCGATGCCGCTCGGCGCGGTCGTTCTCGCCGACAGGTTCGGCGGCCAAGACCCGCTGTCTCCTGATGCGCAGCGCCGGCTGACGCACCACGTCCGGCGGACACTCGAGGAGTCCGCCGGGGACATGCGGTTTCCCGGCGTGCTTGCGGGTTCCGGGGGCACCGTCACCACACTCGCGTCGATGCTGGCCGCACGGCGGGGGACCACGCCCCAGAGCGTGCACGGATCCCGGATTGCGGCTGGCGACCTGGTGGAGCTCAGGGACAGGCTCTTGCGGAGCTCGGTCCGTGACCGTGAGCGCATGAAGGGACTTCCCGCTGCCCGGGTCGATCTCATCGTCCCGGGAGCGGTCGTGCTCCACGAGGTGATGCGGCTGCTCGGCGCCGACAGCGTGCTGGTGAATGCGCGCGGGATGCGCGAGGGGATCGTGCTCGAGGTCATCGAACAAGAACGCGGCCCGCTGCCGGCGGCCGACCGCATGCGGTGTGTGCGCGAACTCGGCGGCAGGTATCGCTACGACGTCGCCCATGCCGAGCAGGTGCGGTCACTCGCCATGCAGCTGTTCGACGACCTCGCCCCCGCGTTCGGCCTCACGCCGGAAGACCGGTCGCTGCTCGAGGCTGCCGCGCTGCTCCACGACGTGGGGCACCACGTTGCCTACGAGGGGCACCACAAGCACAGCTATCATCTGATCTCGCACGCCGAGATACCAGGGTTCACGGCAGCCGAGACCCTCCTGGTGGCAGCGATCGCGCGCTACCACAAGGGTTCGCTGCCCAAGGCGCGGCACGAGGCGAGCGAGGGGCTCGACGATCACGCGCTGGCCCGGGTGTCGCGCCTGGCCGCCATACTCCGGATCGCCGACGGGCTCGACAGGACGCAGGCGCAGCGGGTGGAGTCGGTGCACGCGGTGTGCGAGGGTGGTCGGCTCGTGGTCGCTATCACCGGACGCCGACCGCTCGACATCGAGCGTGATGGCGCGCTTCGGAAGGCCGATCTTGCCGAGGCGCTCTGGGGCGTCACCGTCCAGGTGGAGGTTGCGGCCGACGCGCGATAAGCCCGCTACCCGTGCGGGTTCCGCTCCGGGGGAACGCACCACAACGGGTACACTGGACATAGGTTCTGCCAGGGCGGACGAGGAGGAGCGCATGACAGAGGACGCCACGCTCTCGCTGGATAGCGCCGCGCTGTACCTCAACCGAGAGCTCGCGCTTCTGCGCTTCCAGGATCGCGTACTGGAGGAGGCGCAAGACCCCACCAACCCGCTCCTCGAGCGGGCCAAGTACCTCGCGATCTTCAGCTCCAACCTCTCCGAGTTCTACATGGTGCGGGTGGCCGGCCTCAAGCAGCAGATCGCCGCCGAGGTGGGCGGGCTCTCCGACGATGGCCTTACCGCGGCCGAGCAGCTCGCCGCTGTACGCCAACGCATGCCTGAGATGTTGGCGGCCGCGCGCGATTGCTTCGCGGGCCTGCGCGCGGAGCTTGCGGCCGCGGGCATCAGGCTGCTCGACTACGCGGACCTCGACGACGCACAGCGCGCGGTCGCCGACGCGTACTTCGCTTCCCACGTGTATCCGGTCCTGACGCCGCTCGCGTTCGACCCCGGCCGGCCGTTCCCGCATATATCCAACCTGAGCATGAACATCGCCATCGTGGTGAAAGGCCCCGACGGCGAGGAGCGGTTCGCGCGCGTCAAGGTCCCTAAGGCGTTGCCGCGGTTCGTCCCGGTCACGCCCGGGGGCAGCGAGTCGCGGGAGCACGCCTTCGTGTGGCTCGAGCAGCTGCTGATCGCGCACGCCGGCACCTTGTTCCCGGGCTACGACGTGGTCGCGGCCCACCTGTTTAGGATCACCCGTGACGCTGAGATGGTCATCCAGGAGCTCGAGGCCGACGACCTGCTCTCCACTATCGAGCAGGGCGTGCGTCAGCGCCGGTTCGGTTCGGTCGTGCGCATGACCGTTGAACCGACCATGCCGGAGAACATCCGGGACATCCTCGTTGAGAACCTCGACATGGATCCCGCCGACGTGATCACGGTCGCCCCACCGCTCGGCATGAGCGAGCTCTTCGGTCTCGCGGCGATCGATCGCCCCGACCTGAAGTACCCACCGTTCGTTCCCGCGCTCACCGTGCCGGTGGAGGCCGGCGCCGAGGCGGACATCTTCACCACCATCCGCGAGCACGACATCTTGCTCCACCACCCATACGAGTCGTTCGAGCCGGTCGTGGCGCTCTTCAGGCAGGCCGCACACGATCCCGATGTGCTTGCTATCAAGACCACGCTCTACCGGGTGGGCAAGAACTCGCCGATCGTCGAGGCGCTCATGGACGCCGCCCTTGCGGGTAAAGAGGTCGCCTGTCTCGTCGAGCTCAAGGCGCGCTTCGACGAAGAGAGCAACATCGAGTGGGCGCGTGCTCTGGAGGCGGCGGGCGTGCACGTTGTGTACGGCCTTGTGGGGCTCAAGACGCACAGCAAAGTCGCCCTCGTGGTGCGGCGCGAATCCGGGCGCATCCGACGGTACGTCCACATCGGCACAGGCAACTACAATACGGTCACCGCGAAGCTCTACACCGATCTTGGACTGCTGACCTGCGACGATCGGATGGGCGAGGATGCCTCGGCGCTCTTCAACCTCGTCACCGGCTACGTCAGCAAGAACAACTACCGCCGCTTCCTGGTCGCACCCGTGGAGCTGCGCGAGGAGATCGCGGCGCGCATCCGCCGCGAGATCGAGCACGCGCGGGCCGGAGGACGCGGCGAGATCATCTTCAAGATGAACTCGCTCGTGGACCAGAAGATGATCGCGCTCCTGTACGAGGCCTCACGGGCGGGCGTGTCGATCGATCTGCTCGTGCGCGGTGTGTGCTGCCTGCGCCCCGGCGTTCCCGGTGTGAGCGAGAACATCCGGGTCATCAGCATCGTGGGGCGCTTCCTCGAGCACAGCCGCATCTACTGGTTCGGCAATGCGGGTAACGCCGAGGTGTACATCGGCAGTGCCGACCTCATGCCGCGAAACCTCGACCGCCGCGTGGAGGTGCTGGCGCCGGTTCGCGACCCCAAGCTCGTCAAGCGCTTGCGTGAGGAGATCCTCGGCATCTATCTCGCGGACAACACCAAACAGCGCATCATGCAGTCCGACGGCAGCTACGTGCGGGTATCTCCCGCCGAGGGCGAAACGCCCGTATGCGCCCAGGAGGCGCTCCTCGGCTTGCGCACGAGCGTCGTGCCGAAGCGCAAGCGTAAGGGCACGCCTCAGAGGCGCAAGGCCGGCAAGAAGTAGGGGGCAGCGATGGGCAAGCACGAGGGCAAGAAGGGCCGGGCCGATGCGGAGGTGTACCGTGCGTACGCCGACGATTCCGATGGCCACAAGCCGAAGAAGATCGACAAGGAGACCTACGAGCGCGAGCTGGTCAAGCTGCAGCTGGAGCTCGTGAAGCTGCAGGAGTGGGTGAAGCGCGAAGGTCTTCGCGTGGTCGTGGTGTTCGAGGGCCGGGACGCTGCGGGCAAGGGCGGTGTGATCAAGCGCATCACCGAGGCGCTCAATCCTCGCATCTGCCGGGTGGTCGCGCTGCCGGTGCCCACCGACCGTGAGTCCACGCAGTGGTACTTCCAGCGATACGTGGCCCAGCTGCCGGCGGCAGGCGAGATAGTGTTGTTCGACCGCTCCTGGTACAACCGCGCTGTGATCGAGCGTGTGATGGGATGGGCCACCGAGGAGCAGGTGCGGGAGTTCTTCCGCGACTGCCCCGACTTCGAGCGCATGCTCAAACGCAGCGGGATCATCCTCGTGAAGTACTGGCTCTCGATTTCCGACGAGGAGCAGGACCGCCGCTTCCAGGACCGCATCAACGATCCGATGAAGAGCTGGAAGTTCTCGCAGATCGACCTCGATGGCCGTGACCGGTGGGAGGAGTTCTCCCGTGCCAAGGACGAGATGTTCAAGTACACGGACACCAAGGAGTCACCGTGGTGGGTGGTCGAGGGAGACGTGAAGAAGCGGGCGCGCCTCAACTGTATCCACCACCTCCTTACCCAGATACCGTACGAGGACATACTGCCAGAGCCATTCGAGCTTCCGTCTCGCAAGAAGTCCGAGATCGGATACGTCCGCCCGCCGATCGATTCGCAGACGTACGTGCCCGAGGTGTACTGAGGTCCGGTGCCCACAGCCCCGCACGGCAGGACACGCATGCCCGGCTGAAGCGCACGACCCGAGGCGGTGGCGGATCAGGCCGTAACCCCGTGTGGGGCTGGCGCGTTGTCACCGGCAGCTGATTCAGATACCTTTATCAATCGGGGGTATCACGGCAGCGAGGGGAGCGCCATGCCGGTGGTGTCTAGCTCCGCCGTTGTCCCTGTGCTGGAAACGGCGGTCGATCGGGTCCTCGACGGGTTCACCCGTTCGCACGGACATGCGCGCGGCGAGCAGCGTGTGCTCCGCTGTGCCGCACCCTGTCTGCTCGCGAGCGTTGGGATGCGGGGTGGCGTTGCCGGCGTGATGTGTGTAGCGGCGCCAAGAGACCTGTGCGCCGAGCTTGTCGCCGAGCGGTTCGGCGAGGCCGAGGCGGCCACGCACGGCGAGGCGCTCGCCGAGTCGCTGCTTGGCGAGATCGCGTCGATCGCTGCGGGAAGCGTGGCCACAAGCCTTGAGCCCGTCGAGGGCACGTGGCTCACGCCGCCTGCGGTGATCGAGTCGACGTCACACGAGTGGGACGTCATGTCCGAGGCGCGCACTGCGACCGTGTTCAACGTGTACGGGCGGCAGATGCTTGTCGCGTTGGCCGTACAGCGTCGCTAGGGCCTTCCCTCGCGTGCACCTTCCGTTATCATGCACGGTACCGCAGCCGCACGGCTGTGGGTGCATACGGGGAAGGGACGCGCTCATGACTTCCGAGAACCGCATCGGTGGCAAGATCACCACGCTCCGCACCTCGCTCGGCCTCTCGGTCGAGGAGCTCGCCGAGCGCAGCAGCTGCGACGCGGCAACGGTCACAGCACTCGAGAGCGGCGAGGTCGCCCCTTCGCTCACGCCGCTCATCAAGCTCACCCGTGCGCTCGGCGTCCGTCTCGGCACGCTGCTCGACGACGAGACCGAGCTCGGCCCCATCGTCACGCGGCGCGATCAGGCAGAAGCCGTCACCCGCATCAAGAGCCTCGAGACCTCCAGCGACGCCGGTGTGCTCGACTTCTTCTCGCTGGCGAGCGGCAAGGCATCGCGCCATATGGAACCGTTCCTGATCGATGTGCAGCCTGCCGAGGGAAGCGATCACAAGCTTTCCAGCCACGAAGGCGAGGAGTTCCTCTACGTCCTCGATGGCGCGCTCGAGGTGGAATACGGCAAGTCGACCCACACGCTCGTGACCGGCGACAGCATCTACTACGACTCCATCGTGCCGCACCAGGTGCGCGCGGCAGGCGAGAGCGCTGCACGCATCCTGGCAGTCGTGTACGCGCCGGCCTAGGGGGTAGCTGTGGCTTACACCAACGAGCAGCTGCACACGGACCTGCCTCTCGGCCAGTACTTCGAGATACAGGTGGCCGAGCATGCCGACAACGACTTCATCGTCTACCCCGACCGGGCGCTCCGGTGGACGTACCGCGAGTTCAACGAGCGCGTGGACCAACTGGCGAAAGGTCTGCTGGCGATCGATATCGGCAAGGGCGACCATGTGGGCATCTGGGCGCGCAACATCCCGGATTGGCTGACGATCTTCTTCGCGTGCGCCAAGATCGGTGCCGTCCTTGTCACCGTGAACCCGGTCTACAAGGCGCACGAGCTTGCGTACGTGCTCAAGCAGTCGGACATGAAGGCGCTCGCGATCATCGACCGCTTTCGCGATGTCGATTACGTAGAGATCGTCCGGGAGCTTGTCCCTGAGGCGTCCGTCCAGGAGCGAGGTCACCTCGTGAGCGAGGAGTTCCCGTTCCTGAAGAGTCTGCTCTACATGGGACCGGAGAAGCACCGCGGTTTCTACTCCATGCCCGAGCTGCTTGTCCTCGGCGACAACATGCCCGATGAACCGCTGCGCGAGATCACGGCGTCGATGCATGCCGACGACGTCATCAACATGCAGTACACGTCGGGCACAACCGGGTTCCCCAAGGGCGTCATGCTCACGAGCCGCAACATCGTGAACAACGGCTTCTACATCGGCGAGCGCCAGAACCTCACCGAAGACGACCGGGTGTGCCTCCCGCCACCGTATTTCCACTGCTTCGGTATCGTGCTCGGCGTCATGGCCATCTTGGCGCACGGCGCAACGGTCATCGGCATCGAGCAGTTCGACCCGGTCCTTGTCCTCGCCGCGGTCGAGAAGGAGCGCGCAACGGCGCTCTACGGCGTGCCGACGATGTTCATCGCCGAGCTGAACCACCCGATGTTCGACATGTTCGACCTCACCAGCCTCCGCACCGGTGTCATGGCCGGATCCCCGTGCCCCATCGAGACGATGCGTCAGGTCATCGACAAGATGCACGCCTCCGAGCTCACCATCTGTTACGGCCTCACCGAGACCTCGCCGGTGTTCACGCAGACGACGGTGGATGACACCCTCGAGCGCAAGTGCGAGACCATCGGCCGTGCGCACGAGGCCGTTGATGTCCGCGTGATCGATCCTGAGACCGGGGAGGACTGCCCGCCGGGTGTGCCGGGTGAGCTCTGTTGCCGCGGCTACAACGTGATGAAGGGCTACTACAAGATGCCCGAGGCCACGGCGGCCGTCATCGACAGCGAGGGATTCCTGCACTCGGGCGACCTCGGCACCGTGGACGAACACGGCTACTATCGCATCACCGGCCGCATCAAAGACATGATCATTCGCGGCGGCGAGAACATCTACCCGCGCGAGATCGAGGAGTTCCTCTACACGATGCCGGGCATCGAAGACGCACAGGTGATCGGCGTGCCCGACGCCAAGTACGGTGAGGTCGTGGGAGCCTTCGTGCGCCGGTCGCCGGGGTCAGATATCACCGAGAGCGACGTCCAGGAGTTCGCCCGGTCCCGGATGGCGCGTTATAAAGCGCCCAAGCACGTCTTCTTCGTGGATGAGTTCCCGCTCACCGCCTCGGGCAAGATCCAGAAGTACATCTTGAGGCAGATGGCTGCCGAGGCGCTCGGAGTGGCAGATGTGAAGGTCTTCGCCAGCGAGGCCTAAGGTGCCGATCCCGACGCCACGGACAACGAGTGTCAGGTGCGGCAGTAGCTGGCGCCATCCGCGGCAGGCTCACATCACACGGGCGTCCGGCCATCACGGTCGGGCGCTCGTGTCTCATGCGGTAGCGGTAGGAGTCGCGGTTCCCGGGAATGAGCACAGTAGGCGACTCGTATCGCCCGCGTGGACGGCGTCTGACGGAGGAGGGGTTCGCGGTGCCAGGGAGCGTGTACAAGGTCATCGAACTCGTGGGAACGAGCGCCGAAAGCTGGGAGGATGCGGCCCTGTCAGCGCTCAAGACGGCGGCGGCCTCACTTGAGGACCTTCGGATCGCCGAAGTCGTGAAGCAGGACATCCGCATCGAGGAGAACGAGATCGTGGAATACCGCGTCAAGATGAAGGTCTCGTTCAAGTACCACTCGGAGCTTGCCGACTGACGAAGCGTACCGGCCACGGACCTGAGAGCGTCTTCGCGTGATGCCCCCGTGCCGCCAGAGCCGGGGGCGTCGCTGTGTCTCACGGCACGAGACAGGCCTACAGCAGGTTCGACGCAAGACGCGCGGTGGCGTTGCGGAGATGCCGCCACGCCGACCACCCGTCGATCATCTCGCGTGTGACGAGCTCGCAGTGCAGCATGTCGGCCGCGAAGATGCGTTCGTGCTCTTCGGCCAACACGGGATCATAGAACCAGCACATGAGCTCCTGGTGGAGCGACAGGCTGCGGATGTCCAGGTTCATCGTGCCGATGACGGCGATCTGGCCATCGATCGTCATCGTCTTGGCGTGCATGAATCCTTCGGTGTATCGGTAGATCCGCACGCCTGCATCGATCATGTGGCCAAAGAACGTCTCAGCCGCCCAGAACGCGATCTTCTTGTCGGCCATGCCGGTTATCATGAACCGTACGTCCACACCGGCCAGCGCCGCATCAATGAGCGCCGAGTAGATCTCCGGTGTGGGCACGAGGTACGGCGACTGGATCCACAGCCGTTCGCGAGCCGCCCCGAAGCTGACGACGTGCGCCCGCTGTGCGGGCTGCCACGGCACGTCGATGCCGTCCGAGACGGTCTGGGTGAGCGTGCGCCTACCCGTACCTGGGTAGCTCGCCGGGAAGAACCGATCGTTGAAGAGGTCCTCTCCGGTCTTGCGATGCCAGCGGGCGGCGAACAGCGCCTGCAAGTCGGCGACCGCCGGTCCTGTGAACCGCACATGCGTGTCTCGCCACGACGGGAACCGGGCGCCGCCATCGATGTACTCCTGGGCGATATTGATCCCGCCGGTGTAGCCGATCGCGCCATCCACCACGACGATCTTGCGATGGTTGCGGTAGTTGACCTGCCTGAGCTTGGTGAGGTCCTGCTCGACCCTGGCCCCGGCGGCAGCGAGCGCTCGCAGCTCGTCTTTCGGGTAGAGGATGTTGCCGATCCAGTCGTTGAGGATACGGACCTCGACGCCTTCGGCGAGCCGTTCGTGCAAGACGGCGGCCACCTGTGCGCTCAGCACGTCACGCTTCCATATGAAGTACTGCATGTCGATCGTGTCCCGCGCCGCCGCGAGGTCATGGAGCAGGCGAGGGAACTTCTCCGCGCCGTTCACGAGTATCTCAACGTCATAGGCGGGCAGTACGGTCGAGCCCTCCGTGGCTTCTATGATCCGCGGAACATCCTCGTAGCCCCGCTCCAGCGCCCATGCGACAACCTCGGCGTGTGCGTCGGCGTGCTCGGTGCGCACGCGCTCCATCACCGGTGCCGCACGTTCGGTCACCTCGGCGACCCAGGGGTCCTTGGCGAGGCGCTTGCGCCAGTTGCGGCCGAAGAAGTAGTAGAACACGAGTCCCACGAGCGGGAAAGCGATCAGCACCAGGAGCCAGGCGAGCGAGCTCGTGGGTTCGCGGTCATCGGTGATCACGGTGATGGCCACCGCCACCCAGTAGGCGCCGAGGGCGAACGCCGCCACCGACTGCCACGTCACCATCTGCATGACCCACTCAAGCACCGCGTACACTCCCTTTGGGCCCCCGCGTGGTCCTCGCTCCTCGCCGAGTATCGCACGTGTGTGCGGGAGGGCGAACCCGCAGGGTCGCCTGCGCCGGGTGGGCGCGGTAGGATGCACCCGATGTCACGACGCGCCGAGACGAGGACCCGCTGTGCCACCGCTACCTGATACCAGCTCTGCCGCTCCCGGGCCAGCGGCCCCATCGAGCCTGCGCGCCTCGGCGCAGAGCTCTGCAGACGGTGACCCGACGCGTGAGGCCGAGGACTACGACCTGTGCTACGAGTGTGGAGGGTTGTGTTGTTGCCTCTACATCGCGCATGACGAGAACGGCGAGTACATCGGCGAGGGCTGGCTGCCGGAGTACATCGCCCTGTGGGAGGAGCGGCTCGTGGCGAGCGGAGCGCTCGTGGTCACGCCAGCGGACTACAGGGCGGGGGAGGCCGGCGTCGCGCCGCTGCACGATCCGCGGCTCAGCCATCTGCCCACTGCCGAGGGCGAGGCGTATCGCGCCACGTTGCCCTCATGGGTGGACGTTCGCAAGTGCCAGTTCTGCCATCCGGACACGGGGTGCCTGCTGTCGCGCGGGTACCGGGCGGACATCTGTCGCGAATGGGTGTGCGAGCTCTGGCGGAGGTAGCCGCGCGGCGGGGAAGCATCCCTAATCCTGGGGAGCGTTGACAACAAGCAGGGACTCGCTCTCTAGTCGTGGTGTCCAAGCCCGACTGTGAGAGGAGTCCCCGATGCATATCGTATCCCCTGCAACCCGCCCGCGCTCGCTTTCTGACTACGATCGCGAGAGAGCCGAGGAGCACCGTCTTCTCCGCATCGAGGAGATGCGCGCGGAGGTCGAGCGACGTGACGCCGGACTGTTCAAGGCGCACCCCCGCATGTGCCCGGATTGCGGCGGCCGCTTGCTGTCCAAAGGATTGAGCGAGCCGGTCTCCTTCGTGTGCCTGGCCGGAGGATTCGAAGTCCGCATCCACCGGCTCAGGTGCGCCGCGTGCGGCCAAACCACCTACCCGATCGACGCCGAGGTCGACCGCGCGACGCGGGTGCTGCCCTCGGCCGCCGAACACCTCGTGCGCCT
>JALHJB010000006.1 GCA_022839745.1 Actinomycetes bacterium | reverse complement strand
ATCGACCATGCCGAGACGACCGAGACGCAACCACTCACCTGTCTTCAAGGCCAAGGTGGCACTGGAAGCCCTCAAGGGCGAGCAGACGACGATCGAGATCGCCGAGAGATTCGACGTGCACCCCAACGTGATCACGAAGTGGAAGCGCCAGCTGCTCGAGGGCGCAGCAGAGGTGTTCGGCGAGGGCGGCAAGGAGGATGGACCGGATGTCGCCAAGCTGCACGCCAAGATCGGTGAGCTCACGATGGAGAACGATTTTTTGTCCGGGGCGCTCGGTCGCGAGAGCGGCACGAGCGTAAAGCGATGATCGACCGTGACCACCCCCTGCCGGTCACGCGTCAGGCGCGTCTGCTCGACCTGGCCCGCTCGACCGTCTACTACCGCGCTGTGCCGGTCAGCGATCGCGAACTCGCGCTCATGACCGCGATCGACGAGATCCACCTGCGCTTCCCGTTCTACGGGGCGAGGAACATCCGCGGTGAGCTCGGTGAGCTCGGCTTCACCGCCGGCCGTCAGCACGTGACCACGCTGATGCGCACGATGGGCATCGCCGCGATCTGCCCGAAGCGCAAGACGTCTCAGCCCCAACCCGGCCACAAGGTCTACCCCTACCTGCTCAGGGGAGTTGAGATCACGCAGGCCGGGCACGTGTGGTGTGCTGATATCACGTACCTGCCGATGGCCAGAGGCTTCTGCTACCTGGTCGCGGTCATGGACTGGGCGAGCAGGCGCGTGCTGTCCTGGCGGGTCTCGAACACGCTGGATGCGGACTTCTGCATCGACGCGCTTCGAGAAGCGCTCGACCGATACGGCGCCCCGGAGATCTTCAACACCGACCAGGGCTCCCAGTTCACCTCTGAGGGTTTCACGGGTCTGCTCGCCTCGCGCGGGGTGAGGATCAGCATGGACGGACGGGGCCGCTGGATGGACAACGTGTTCATCGAGCGGCTGTGGCGAAGCGTGAAATACGAGGAGGTGTACCTGAAGGGATACGAGAGCATCCCGGAGGCCCGCAGAGAGCTCGCCGCCTACTTCGAGTTCTACAACACGAGGCGCCGGCACCAGGGGCTTTCAGACCGGACCCCGGATCAGGTCTACTGGGATACACTACGGACGGAACAGACAGCAGCATGAAGAGCGGTTCATCACCTAAGAACTGCGTTCAGCTGTCCAGCCGAACCCGGCCAGCTCTGATACCCGCGTGGTAGGGTCGGTGGTGCGCCCGGATTCATGCGTGATTGATACGCGCCGCGCCCGGGCCCATCTGGCGATGCATCTGTCCCAAGCGTGCCGTTGGATCGACTGACTGGAGACACTTGGCAATATGTCAGATGCGACATACAATAGCTCTACCGAGAAGCCATTGGTTTGGCTCCACGGTGAGATCAAGACCCCGCCAATGTCGTCCAGCGCACGCGTAGAGGCGGGGCTGTTGCTAAGGCGGCTCCAGCAAGGCGAATCGCTCGCGTTGCCCCAGTCGCGGCCCATGCCTTCAGTGGGACGCCGGGTTCACGAGTTGCGGATCACGGATGAGAATGCGATCTGGCGGATCATATATCGCGTTGATCGGGACGCGATCGTCATCGGCGAGGTGTTCCAAAAGAAGACACGGGAGACTCCACCGGCGGTCATCGGGACAGGTAAGGCTCGGTACGCCGCATATGATGATGTCGCACAGGGCCAGAGGTGAATAGTGATGGACGAGAACAAGCAGAAGCGTCTCAAGGCTGCAGGGTGGAAGGTTGGCTCGGCCTCTGAATTCCTTGGGCTCACGCCTGAGGAGGCTGAGTATGTAGAGCTCAAGTTGGCGCTCGGTTCCTATCTTCGCGATGTGCGCCTCAACCGCCGATGGACACAGGCCCAGCTTGCCGAGCGCCTCGGGTCCAGCCAATCCCGTGTTGCGAAGATGGAGTCTGCTGACTCATCCGTGAGCCTCGATCTGCTCGTGAAGGCGCTCCTCGCGGCTGGCGCGTCCACCAAAGACGTCGGGCGCGTGATCGCGGCGGTTTGATCACCGCGCCGCGACTTTGAGGACTTGGCGCGCATCCTGAAGACGCCGAGGTCGGGAGTGCGGCCGCTCGCGGGGGCTACTAGGGGGAGCGGAGACCGCGCTGCGTCTCGGGCGCTACTCCGACACGACGCCTGAGTTCTGGCTCGGTCTGCAGGCCGACTACGATCTGGAAGTTGCCGCAGACGCGCTTGGTGAACGCTTGGATCGCGAGGTTCACCCGCACGCAGTCTAGCAACCGGAAGCTGTGCGGAAGTGCTCGTGGCGTTCGCGAGACAGCCAGTGAGGCCAGATAACTCACACGACTACCTTCAGGTACGATACGTGCGGAATAGACCCTACTCGTAGGAGAGCATGACCATGCGCATCATCGTTGTGGTTGGAGCACGCCCGAACTTCATCAAGGTAGGGCCGCTGATGCCGGCGTTTGCGGCGGCCGGTATCGATGCGCGCCTTGCGCACACCGGGCAGCACTACGACGCGCTGATGTCGGACATCTTCTTCCAGGATCTCGAGATACCGGCGCCCGCGTGGTCGCTCGGGGTGGGCAGCGGCACGCACGCGGTGCAGACCGGCGCGGCGATGGTGGCGCTCGAGGAGCTGCTTGAGGCCGAACGCCCGGATGCGCTCCTGGTTGTGGGCGACGTGAACTCCACGCTCGCCGGCGCGCTTGCGGCCGCCAAGATCGGCGTGCCGGTGGTGCACCTGGAGGCGGGGCTGCGCTCGGGCGACATGTCGATGCCCGAGGAGGTCAACCGCCTGGTGACCGACCAGCTGTCGTCGATGCTGCTCACGCCGGTGGCCGGCGCGGACGAGAACCTGATCCGCGAGGGTGTGGACGCCGAGCGCATCCACTTCGTGGGCAACGTGATGGCTGAAAGCGTGCTGCGCAACCTGCCCCGCATCCACGAGCGTGCGGTGCCGCATGCGGACATCCTCGGCAGCGGCGGGTTCATCCTGTCAACCGTCCACCGCCCCGAGAACACCGACCATCCCGAGCGGCTGGCGGCGATCCATGCGGCGCTTGAGGCGGCGCCGCTGCCCGTGCTCATCCCCGTCCACCCGCGTACACGGGCGTTGCTCGAGGGCCTCGCAGGAGCGGGGGAGCGCAACGTGCACCTGGTGGACCCCGTCGGCTATCTGGACATGCTCACGCTCCAGCGCGCCGCCACGGCCATCGTGACCGACTCCGGCGGCGTGCAGGAAGAGGCGTGCATGCTTCGCACGCCGTGTGTGACCGTGCGGCGCAACACTGAGCGGCAGGTCACCGTGGAGATCGGGTCCAACCGCCTGGTGGAGGCCACCACAGAAGGCGTGACGCGCGGCATCGAGCAGGCGCTCGCCTCGGGAACCGGCTGGGAGCACCCGGCCCGCTGGGATCTCGAGGTCTCATCGCGCGTGGTGGCGGCGCTCGAGTCGGGCGTGCTGCCGCTCAAGGGCTTCGCCTAGGGCGAGGCGGCAGCTGGCACCGGGAGAGCGGATTCAGCTTGGACGATGGCGCGAGCTCTACGACCTGATGTGGTACGCATCAGATCCCACGTGGCCTGAACCGAATCTCACATTGCTGAACAACTCGGTGGCGCAGAACGGCTGGAACGGTCCACGGATCGACGAGACGATCTGGCCGGGTGCAACGTTCGTGTCACCCATCGTGTCAGCCCATTGTGGTACAGTTCTGTAAATAAGCACGTCTCTCTGCTGGCATAGAGTGAGAGGACTTAATGATGGTCTCGCATTACCGTCGTCCCGTTGCCGTACTGCTCGTTGTGGCGATGCTCGCGCTGGGTCTTGGCTCGGTGGCCGTGGCCGCCGATGCGCCAGCCGCGGCGCAGTTCGACCCACGCACCACCAAGGCTGCGCGCTCGCTTGCCGCACCGGCTTCCGCGGGCCTCTCGCTCCAGGGCGCCACCGATGGCGACGATGATACGGTGGCCACCGCGATCCCGTTCGAGGGCGCCGTTGCCGGCTCGCTCAGCTCCACCGACCGCATCGACATCTTCTCGGTAGCGCTCACCGAAGGCGACCGCCTCGGCATCACCATCACCGGTGATGGTGCCCTGAATGCCGACGTGCATCTGTTCGCGCCGGGCATCACCGATCCCACCGCGCAGCCCGCGCTTACCGCCACCATCGGCGACGAGTTCGAGAAGTCGTTCGTGTATGTGGTGGAGACAACCGGCACGCACTACCTGGTGGTCACGCATGTGTCCGGCGCTGGCGAGTACCTGCTCACGGGCTACTCGGCGCCGTGGACGGCTGATCCGGACAATGACATCCCTGGCGTAACGCTGCCGGCCTCGGGGTTCAGCGGAACGCTCGACGAGCAGACCGATCCGGACGACGTGTATGCCGTGGAGTTGGGCGCCGGTGACCGTCTCTCGGTCCAGGTGTCCCCGGCTGCCGCTCTTGACGCCGACGTGTACCTGTACGATCCGGAGACCGGCACCATCCTCACCGGCGTGCCGGTTGCCGGCTCGGCTGGTGCGGGCGCCGGCGGCGTGGAGACCTTCCTGTTCGACCTGCCGGGCGCTGCCGCTGCCGCCGACTACTACCTCGATGTCCGTGCGGCCATCGGCTCCGGTGGCTACAACGTGGCGTGGTCGGTGGCGTCGTATCCGGTCGACACCTGGGACAACGTGGGTGACGCGTCGCCGCTCACGCTCGCCCCGCGCACGAAGTCCCTCGATGTGACCAACAACGCGAACGACCTCTACTCGATCGACCTGTCCCGCGGCGATCGGCTCACGCTCGATCTGGCTGGTGCTCCCGGTAGCGACTACGACCTGTACGTCTACGGCCCCAACGCCACGGACATCTACGCCGTGCTTCCGGTGGCCTGGAGCGACGACGCGATCTCGACCGAGCGGCTCGTGTTCGACTGCGCCGCCGCTGGCACCTACTACGTGGAGGTGCGCGCGTTTAGCGGCTCCGGCCAGTACACGCTCACCGCGGCGCTCGGCGACACCCCCGTGTTCACCGGAAGCGACCGGCTCTCCGGTGCCGACCGCTACGAGACCGCCATCAAAGCTTCGGCCGAGACCTTTGCGCCCAAGAGCGTTCAGACCGTGGTGATCGCCACCGGTCAGGACTTTCCGGACGCGCTTTCCGCATCGGCGCTCGCCGGTGCGTACCACGCTCCGATCCTGCTCACGCGTACCGCTGCACTGCCTGCGGGGCTGCTCGCCGAGATCGACCGCCTGGGTGCCACGAGGGTGGACATCGTGGGCGGCACGAGCGTGGTGAGCCCTGCTGTGGAGGCGGCGCTGAAGGGGGCCGGCCTCACGGTCTACCGCGTGGCCGGAAGCAACCGCTACCAGACCTCGGCGGCGGTGGCCCGCCGCATCCAGACGGTGATGGGCCAGCGGAGCGCGCTCACGGCGTTCGTGGTCAATGGCGAGAACTACGCTGATGCCACGGCAGTGAGCCCGTACGCGTACAGCCAGGTGTTCCCGGTGCTGCTCACGCAGCCCAAGGAGCTCAGCGGTGATACCGCCGCTGTGGCCGCCGAGATCGGTGTCACGCACGCGGTGATCGCAGGGGGCACCAGCGTGGTCTCGGCTGACGTGGCCAAGAAGCTCGATGAGGTGCCAGGCGTTCAGACCGTGCAGCGCGAGGGGGGAGCCAACCGGTACGAGACCACCACCAAGATCGCGCAGTACGCCGTGGACATGTTCTGGGCGAGCAACGAGCAGGTGGGTATCGCCACCGGCGCCGACTTCCCGGATGCCCTCGGCGGCGGGGCGGTCATCGGCTCGCAGGGCGGCGTGCTGCTCATGACGCAGCCCACGGTGCTCGCGCCGCCCACCGCGGCGTACCTCGGGGCGGCTAAGGCAGATGTGGTCGATGTCAACATCTTCGGCGGTGCGAAGGCCGTGAGCGATACGGTGAAGAGGGCGATCACGTCGGCGCTCGCCGGGTAGCCCGCACACCGCACATAGCATGCAGCGCGACCCACAGGGGCCCTCCGGGGCCCCTGTGGTGCGTTTGGGGGCGATGGTGCGTATGAGCGTGTCTTGATCCGCTATGGTGGGAGCGGTCCGCATCCGTTATCCTGTCGAAATACGTTTGTCACACGGAGGCACTAACGTGTGGGAGCGTAGGGGTTCCGCGACGGTCGCTTTGGTCGTCGTCCCGGACAAACAAGTACGACATACGGAGGGTAGGGATATGAAGCGTATTGCAGCAGCACTCGCGTTGGTGCTCCTCCTTGGCCTGGTGCTCCCGGGCTGCGCGGCGGACGAGGGCACCGAAGGATCCGCCAACGGCGGCTCGGAAGACACGATCATCATCGGCTCGGCGCTGTGCCAGACCGGCATCCAGGCCCCGCTCGATGAGCCGGCCCTGCGCGGCGCGCAGCTTGCCGTGGACGTCCTGAACGAGCAGGGCGGCATCCTCGGCAAGAAGGTCGAACTCGTTGCCATGGACGGCAAGAGCGACCCGGTCACCGCGGGCAACGTGGCCAAGCAGCTCATCGGTGATGGCGCTGTTGCGATCATCGCTCCGAGCGACTTCGACTTCGGTGGTCCCGCCTCCCGTGAGGCACAGGCCGCGGGCCTGGTGGGCATCTCGCCGTCCGCGTCCTCGCCGCTGTACGGCTCGGCCGCTCTTGGCGACAAGCAGTTCACGCTCTCCATGTGGAACACCACGATGGGCGCCGTGATGGCCGAGTACGCGTACAACGACCTGGGCTATCGCTCGGTGTATGTCATCACCGACGACTTCATCGACTACACCAAGAGCCTCTCCAAGTACTTCATCGTGGCGTTCGAGGAGCTCGGTGGCGAGGTGTACTTCGAGGACACCTACACGCAGGGCCAGGCCGACGCCTCGGCGCAGATCGCCCGTATCAAGGCGCTGCCCGAGCAGCCCGACTTCGTGTACGTCTCCTCCTACATGCCCGACCTTGCGCTCATCATCCGCACCCTGCGTGAGAGCGGCATCAACGTGCCGGTCGTTGGCGGCGACGCCTACGACGATCCGGCGCTCTTTGAGTCCCTCGGCGAGGAGTACGGCTCTGACATCTACTTCGACACCCACGGCTACCTCTCCGATGAGGGTCACCCCGGCTACAGCGACTTCCTCGCTGCCTACAAGGAGAAGTTCGGCAGCGAGCCCGACGCCCTGTGGGTGCTCCCCGGCTACGACGTTGTGATGGTCCTCGCCCAGGCGATGGAAGAGGCCGGCACCACCGATGGCGCCGAAGTGGCCAAGGCCATGGAGAGCATGACCTTCGACTGCCTCACCGGTGAGCTCGACTGGGCCGACGCCGCTGGTGGCCACGAGCCCAACAAGGCCGCGGCTGTTGTGAAGCTGGACAAGGGCGTTCCGTCGTTCATCGGCTGGAGGACGCCGGAGTTCCTCCCCGCACCGTAAGCACCAGGCAGCACTGGCACACCCGGGGGAGGGTCCGCGTGCGGACTCTCCCCCTCACGTAGCAAACATGCACGTCACAGGACCTGCGTACCGCGTTACAGACGATGAACCCGGAGAACCGTATGGAACCAAGCGAACCGAGGGCGCGTAGCGTCCTGGAGGTCTCGCACCTCTGCAAGTCGTTCGCCGGCCTCAAGGCCGTCAACGACGTGAGCTTCACCGTTGAGACCGGGGAGATCCTCGGCCTCATCGGCCCCAACGGCTCGGGCAAGACCACGCTCATCAACGTGGTCACCGGACTGCTGCCCGCCACGAGCGGCACCGTTTCGGTGGATGGCGAGGTGATCACCGGCCGCAAGCCGCACCGCGTGGCGCACGCCGGCATCTCCCGCACGTTCCAGACGGTACGCCTCTTCGGCGAGCTCACCGTGCTCGAGAACGTGGAGGTCGCCGCCGTGTCGATGGGCGACCGCAGGCGGGTCGCCTCGCGTCACGCCACCGCGCTGCTCGAGCAGCTCGACCTCGCGCATCTTTCCGACGTGCTCGCGCGCGAGATCCCCTTCGGCCACCAGCGCAAGCTGGAGATGGCCCGGGCGCTTGCGATGCGCCCTAAGTTCCTCTTCCTCGACGAGCCGGCAGCCGGCCTGAACGAGGAAGAGTCCGACGCGCTGCACGACCTCCTCAAAGGGATGCCGGAGCGCTTCGGTGTCGGCCTGGTGGTGGTGGAGCACGACATGCGGCTGATGATGAACCTGTGTCCGCGCCTGCATGTGCTCAACTACGGCCAGACCATCTGTGAGGGCACACCCGCCGAGGTCCGCGCCAACGAGCAGGTCGTGACCGCCTACCTAGGGAGCAGTGCATAGACCATGGCCATGCTCACGGTAGAGAACCTCGAGGCTTCCTACGGCGCGGTCCGCGCCCTGCACGGCATCTCGATAGAGGTCGCCGAAGGCGAGCTCGTGGCGCTGCTCGGCGTGAACGGGGTGGGGAAGTCCACCACGCTCAAGTCCATCATGGGCGTGCTACGCCCGGTGAAGGGCACGATCACGTTCGAGGGCCAGGAGATCACCAACCGCTCGCCCGAGAAGATCGTCAAGCGCGGCATCTCGCTCGTGCCCGAGGGGCGTGAGATATTCGGCACGCTCACGGTGGAGGAGAACCTCCGCCTCGGCGCGTACGTCGGCTTCAAGCGCGATCGCTACAAGGCCGACCTCGAGGAGATGTTCGAGCTCTTCCCGATCCTCAAAGACCGCTTCCATCAGGCCGGTGGCCTGCTCTCAGGCGGCGAGCAGCAGATGCTCGCCATCGCCCGCGCGCTGATGGGGCACCCCAAGCTGATAATGCTCGACGAGCCGTCCCTCGGCCTGTCGCCTGCAATGACCGACCAGATCTTCCGGCTCATCGTCACGCTCAAGGAGCGTGGCTCCACGATCCTCCTGGTGGAGCAGAACGCCGAGCGTGCGCTTGAGATCGTCGACCGCGCGTATCTGCTTGCCAACGGCCAGATCGAGCACGCCGGTACCGCCGAGGAGATCAAGCGCAAGGTAGACGTCGCCAGCGTGTACTTCGGCGACCAGACGGATGCCGACAGCTGCGAGGTGTCACTGTGATCGATCTCGAATTCGTGATCAACACGCTCTCGCTCGGCAGCCTCTACGCGCTGCTGGCGCTGGGCCTGGTGCTGGTATACGGCATCCTCAAGCTCGTGAACTTCGCGTACGGCGAGTACATCATGATCGCCGGCTACGCGATCTACCTCTCGGCCACCCTGCTGCACGCGCCGTGGTACCTCACGCTGCTGATCGCGGTGCTCGCCGCGGTGCTGGTGAGCTACCTCACCGAGCTGATCGCGTTCCGCCCGGTGCGGAGCCAGTCGCCCAACGCGCTGATCGTGACCTCGTTCGCGGTGAGCGTGTTCCTGCAGAACGTGGTGCTCATCATGGTGTCGCCGCGTGCGCGCCCGGTGCAGCTGCCGTTCTTCTTCTCGCGCACGATCGAGATCGCCGGCGCCACGGTGCCGCTGCGCAACCTCCTCGTGATCGCGGTGACCGCCGTGCTCTTGGTGGCGCTCTCGCTCCTGATGAAGAAGACCGTGGTGGGCATGGCGATGCGCGCCGCCGCCGACAAGTTCACCACCACGCGGCTCATGGGCGTGCCCGCCAACCTCGTGATCTCCACAGCGTTCGTGATCAGCGGTCTGCTCGCCGGTGTGGCGTCGATCTTCTGGGTAAGCCGCTCGGCCTCCGTTGACCCGCTCACGGGCGCCGCGCCGTTGCTGATCGCGTTCATCGCGGTCGTCACCGGCGGTATGCACTCCACGCTGGGCGCCGTGGTGGGCGGCTTTGTGTACGGTCTGGTCTTCAACCTGCTGAGCGTGACCCTGCCGGCGTCGATGATCAGCTACCGCGACGCGTTCATGTTCGCGCTCGTGGTCGTGTTCCTGCTGTTCAGGCCCGCCGGCATCATCAAGCGCGGCTATACCGAGGAGCGTGTCGGATGATGGACAAGATCACCGCGTTCATCCGGAAGCATCAGACGGTGGTGCTGCTTGCGGTCCCGCTCGTGCTTGCCGGTGTTCTCATCAGCATGTTCGGCTCCCGGCTGCTGCTGGATATCTACACGTACTTCTGCGTGAGCCTGGGCATGGTCTACGGCCTCCAGGTGTTCATGGGCAACTCGGGCATCCTGTCGTGGACGCACGTGGGCTTTGTGGGCATCGGCGCGTATGTCACCGGCATCCTGGTGACGCCGCCGATGGTCAAAGAGATGGGCGTGCCCAACATGTACCCGGCGCTCGTTGACCTGAGCCTGCCGGTGGTGCCCTCGATCCTCATCGGCGCGCTCGTGGCCGCGGCCATCGCCGCGCTCATCGGCTACCCGCTGATGCGTCTGAACGACTTCGCGAGCGTCATCACGCTCTTTGCCACGCTTATCGTGATCCACGTGGTGATGACGCAGTGGGACAATGTCACCAACGGCCCGCGGACGTTCTTCGGCTTGCCGCAGTGGACCACCTGGGGCATCGCGCTCGGCGGTGCGCTATTGATGCTGCTGGTGGCGTACTGGTTCCGCGAGTCGGGCCTGGGGCTCAAGCTCCGTGCCACGCGGGACGACCGCTACGCCGCGGCGGCCATCGGCATCGACATGGTGCTGACCCGCTACCTCGGCTTCGTGCTCTCCGCGCTGATGGCGGGCTTTGTGGGCGGACTCTGGGCGCTGTATATCACGTCGTTCTCGCCCAAGTCGTTTTACATGGCCGAGATGTTTCTGCTGCTGTCGATGCTCGTGATCGGCGGCTCGGGCAGCGTGTCGGGAGCCACGGTGGGCGCGGTGGTCGTGACGATCGCCCGCGAAGGTCTGCGCCAGGTGGAGGCCACCATCAACAACGCTCATGTGCTCTCGTTCGAGGTCTTCGGCCTCACCGAGCTGGTCATGGCGGTGCTGATGGTGATGGTGCTCATCTGGCGGCCGTCTGGCGTTGTTGGCGGGCAGGAGCTGCGTCTGCCCCGCTTTGGAAAGAAGAAGGACGTACCGGCCGAGGTGGATGGCCTGGCGGCGTAGATGGCACGGCGCCGGGGTCTGCTCGGCGGTGCGCCACCCACGCGGTCACGCGGTCCACACGATGCAAGGAGGCATGAGGATGTCTGATCTCACCCGCGACAAGGCGTTCTTCGGGTTCTCACCCGGGAACGATGCGGTGCTGCACGCGCAGCAGGGCGAGCGGCTGCATCTCACCACGCACGACTGCTTCAGCGGCCAGCTCAAGACCCCGGCCGACACGCTCGAAACGCTCGACTGGTCGATCACGAACCCGGCCACCGGCCCGATCTACATCGAGGGCACCAAGCCCGGCGATGTGCTGCGCGTGGACCTCCACGAGGTCAAGGCGCACGGCCCGTCGGTCATGATCGCGGTGCCGGGTGTAGGCGCGCTCGGCCACCTCATCACCGAGGAAGAGACCGTGATCCTCGATCACAGCGACGACACCGTGACCTACAAGGACAAGGTCGTGGTCAAGCAGAAGCCGATGCTCGGCGTGATCGGTGTGGCGCCCGCCGAGGGCACCGTACCCAACTCCACGCCCGGCCCACACGGCGGCAACATGGACTGCACGCTCATCACGAGCAACACCCGCCTGTACCTCACGGTGGCGGTCGAAGGCGCGCTCTTTGGCTGCGGCGACATGCATGCGGTCATGGGCGACGGCGAGGTCGTGGTGTGCGGCGCCGAGACGCCCGGCGAGGTCACGCTCACCACGCAGGTGGTCGACATCCCGGGGCTGCCCACGCCGTTCATCGAGAACGACGAGATCGTGGCCGTGATCGCCTCTGCTGAGACCACCGACGAGGCCTACAAGATGGCGCTCGACATGATGCACGGGTTCCTCACCAACGTTGCCGACATCCCGGTGAACGACGCCGCGATGCTCATGAGCCTGGTTGGCAACCTCAGGTTCTGCCAGGTCGTGGACCCGCTGCTCACCGTGCGCTTCGAGTTCCCCAAGAGCGTGCTCGCCGATTACGGGTACACGCTGCCCGCGTAAGGGGAGCGCTCACCGGTGCGGCGTTCACGCCGCGCTCACACGCGTTGAAGCCGCCGCCTCCGGAACCGCTCCGGGGGCGGCGGTGCGTCACACGCCCGACCCCCGCCTGCGCCGTGCGTCACACGCCCGACCCCCGCCTGCGCCGTGCGTCACACGCCCGCCGGCGCCGCTCGGCGCGTATGGGTGCCATTCGGCAGAGACCGGTTCAGGTTGCGTAATCGGTGCGAGTATCCTTATGGGTGTTGCGAGCGTTCGGTCCCGGCGAGTGCAGGGGAGATGCGTGAAGAGTCAAGGGCTCGATCAACCTGAGGGGTGCGGCGACCTGTCGATGCTGCTCGAGGTGAGCCTCGAGCTCTCCGAGTCGCTGGATCTGGATACCGTGCTTCAGACGGCCATCATCGGCGCGGTTGGTGTCTTGCGTCTCGACTCCGGAGCCATCTACCTGCTCAAGGACGGCAGCCTCAAGCTCGGCGCCACGGTGCCACCGCTGCCACCCGGCTATCGGCTCGATGACACACTGCTCGCGCTCGACAAGCACCCGCACATCGCCGAAGCCCTCCACAGCCGGAAGCCCGTGTTCATCTCCAACGTGGAGGAGGTTCAGCTCACCGCAGGCGAACGCGCCGCGATCGAGGGGCGCGGTTTGGCGTCGATCATGTACGTTCCGGTGATCGCGCGCGGGGTCCCTGAGGCCGTGATCATCGTGGGCAGCACCGAGGTGCACGAGGGGTTCAGCGGGCGCGAGGTGGCGCTGTGTCAGATGCTGTCGGCAGAGATCGGCTATGCGGTGGCGAACGCACGCCTGTACGAGGCTGTGGAGTCTGCCGCGCGCGAACTACGGGCCGCGTACGACGCAACGCTCGCCGGATGGTCGCAGGCGCTCGAGATGCGCGACCAGGACACGCGCGGACATACCGACCGCTCGGCCGAGCTGGCTGTGGAGCTGGCGCGTCGCCTCGGCGTGCCTGAGGAGCACCTCGGCAACGTGCGGCGGGGCGCGCTGCTGCACGACATCGGCAAGATGGCAGTGCCCGACCACATCCTGCACAAGCCAGGGCCGCTCGACGAGTCGGAGTGGCTCGTGATGAAGAAGCATCCGGATTTCGCGTGGGAGCTTCTGCGCGGCATTGGGTTCCTCTCCTCGGCGCTCGAGATCCCGTTCTGCCACCACGAGCGGTGGGACGGTTCCGGCTACCCGCGCGGACTGCAGGGGGAGGACATCCCGTTGCCCGCGCGCATCTTCGCCGTGATCGACGTGTATGACGCGCTCACGTCCGATCGCCCGTACCGGATGGCCTGGACCCACGAGGAAGCGCTGGCCTACCTCGACTCGCAGGCGGGCGTGCAGTTCGATCCTGCGGTCGTGCAGGCGTTCCTTGAGCATACCGGCTCGGTCGGCTATGGCTTGTCGTAGCACCGTGTTATGCTCTCCGGGATCGAAGCTCCCGGGGGGGGATCACACATGCGTGTACTAGTGACCGGCGGCGCCGGGTATATCGGCAGTATCACCGTTCGCCATCTCCTGGATCACGGCCACTCTGTTGCGGTGTTGGACTCGCTCGAGCGCGGCCATGCGGCCGCCGTCGACCCGCGTGCATGGCTGATCCAAGGTTCGGTGGGCGACTTCGCGCTGCTCGATGACGTGCTACCGGATGTGGACGTGGTGGTGCACTGCGCCGGGTACATCGAGGTGGCCGAGTCGCAGCGCGATCCCGACCTCTACTACCGCAAGAATCTCGCTGAGCCATCTCGCATGCTGGACCGCATGGTGCGCTGCGGCGTGCGCAAGCTCGTGTTCTCGTCCACGGCCGCCGTGTACGGCGAGCCGGATCGGATGCCGATCGCCGAGGACTCGCCGTGTCACCCGGTGAATGTGTACGGCGCATCGAAGCTTGCCTTCGAGCGGTTGATCGAGGTGAGCGAGGCCACCGGCGCGCTCGAGGCGGTGCGGTTCAGGTACTTCAACGTAGCGGGTGCGTGGCCCGACGGGTCGATGGGCGAGGCGCATGATCCCGAGTCGCACATCGTGCCCCGGCTTCTGCGGGTCGCCGCGAGCGGGGAAGGGGCGTTCACGCTCTTTGGCACCGACTACCCCACGCCCGACGGTACCTGCGTGCGCGACTACATCCACGTGCTGGATCTGGCCGAGGCGCACCGCCGCGCGGTGGAGTACCTCGGCAACGACGGCGATCCGGTGGTCTGCAACCTGGGCAGCGGGCGCGGGTACTCCAACCGGGAGGTCGTGGAGATGTGCTCGCGGGTGGTGGGTGCCGACATACGCGTTGAGGAGGGGCCGCGCCGCGATGGCGACCCCCCGGCGTTGATCGCGTCGAACCGCGTGGCAGGGCGGGTGTTGGGGTGGCGCCCGGAGCGCGACCTGCAGACGATGGTGCGCGACGCGTGGGCGTGGCATCAGGCGCACCCGCGCGGGTACGAGGGGCTCAGGGCGCCGCTTGCGGCCGATACGCCCGACCGCGGCACGGGTCCCGCAGCCCCGGCCGCCGGCTCGCTCGCCACCACAAACCTTTTGTGAGGGGCTAGCGGCCTGCGCGACGCTCGACTACAATGGGCGCCGTCGCTTCTGCGGCGTTTGGGCGATTAGCTCAGTGGGAGAGCGCTTCCTTCACACGGAAGAAGTCACAGGTTCAAATCCTGTATCGCCCACCAGTGACTCGAGAGACCTCGGCGGACATGCCGGGGTCTCTCTTCCTATGGCGATCCCGAGTCTGGATCGCCCGAGTCGAGTCTCGGTGCTGTGTATCGCTTATTGCGGCACGCCCGCGTCACCCGGAGGCTCGGCCTGGTGCCTGCCTTCCGTGGTCCCAAGCCATTCAGTAAAGTTCAGATATTTCGGGAATCTGTGAATAGCGTCACACAGTTGCTGAGGTCGTTTGCCGATGAACGAACACGTGTCCATGTAGTATCCATCGGCTGATAGAGGCCTATCGAGCAGCTGTGGTTGGAGGTGTGGCTGGTGATGGCCGCCGAGCGGGTCAGTCCGTTCGAGGTCCGCGAACTCCTGGTGCGGTGCTTCGCGAGCGAGAACAGTGAACGCTTCGCTGAGCAGGAGCGTGCGCTCGGGCGGCACTCCGACGGCATCGCCGCGGTGGAGACGATGGTGAGGCTCGCATTCAAGCAGGTGGGCGGTAACTTCGAGCGTCCATCTCGCGCTGCGCTCACCCAAGTGACGAACCTGCTTGCCGAGCGTTCCCTGGACTGGGGCGCGTCCGCGGACGATGTGTTCGCCTGCCACGAGAACCTGATGCGGTTCATCGCCCGGGTCGCCGACCTGCCGCCGCGGTCCGACTCCACAGAAGGAGCGCTTTCCAACTAGCGGGTCGGGTGGTACGCGCCGACGAGCGCACGCATCGCGCTCGGCACGCCCATGTGCTGCTAGACTGTCTCACGTGATAATCACCGTTGACCATGTGACCAAGACCATCGGAGAACGCGTCCTGTTCACGGACGCGTTCTTGCGCGTATCCGCGCGTGACCGCATCGCTCTCGTGGGCCCCAACGGCGCGGGCAAGACCACGCTCCTTGAGATCATCTCAGGTGAGCAGGAGCCCGACTCCGGTAGCATCATCACCGCCAAGGGCGCCACGATCGGCTACCTCAAGCAGGAAGCCATCGAGATGCACGGCACCAACGTCCTTGAGGAGGTCCTCTCGGTTGCCTCCGGCGTGCGCGGTCTCGAGCACCGGATCCACCTGCTTGAAGAGGAGCTCGCCTCCGCGTCCGCCGAGGAGACCGACGCGCTGCTCGCCGAGTATGGCCGCCTGCGCGACCGCTTCGAGCACATGGGCGGCTACACCGTTGAGGCCGAGGCCCGCAGAGTGCTCACCGGCCTCGGCTTCCGTGAGCAGGACCTCGCCCGCGATATCGCCGAGCTTTCCGGCGGCTGGCAGATGCGTGTGGCGCTCGCCAAGATCCTGCTGGTGGAGCCCGACGTGCTCCTGCTGGACGAGCCCACCAACCACCTCGACCTCGAGAGCGTCACGTGGCTCGAGGGCTTCCTCAAGGCGTACGAGGGCGCCATCGTGATCGTGAGCCACGACCGCTCGTTCATGGACGGGCTCGTGAACCGCGTGGCCGAGCTCGAGCTGCGCACGATCACCACCTATCAGGGCACCTACAGCTCCTACCAGGAGCAGAAGGCGGCCAATCGTGAGCGTCTGATCGCCGCCAAGAAGCAGCAGGACCGCGAGATCGAGCATCAGGAGCGGTTCATCGAGCGGTTCCGGTACAAAGACACCAAGGCGAAAGCCGTGCAGAGCCGCGTGAAGGCCCTCGCCAAGATCGAGCGCATCGAGATCCCGGAGGAGCGCAAGAACGTGCGCTTCAGCTTCCCGCAGCCCGAGCGCACCGGTGACGAGGTGATCGCGCTCGAGGGCGTGTCCAAGGCGTACGGCGACAACGTCGTCTATCGCGATCTCACCGTGCGTTTGTACCGCGGCGACAAGGTCGCGCTTGTGGGCCCCAACGGCGCCGGCAAGTCCACGCTTCTGCGCATGCTCGCCGGCGAGCTCGAGCCCGATTCCGGCTCGCGCCGCCTCGGCCACAAGGTCAGCGTGGCGTACTTCGCACAGCACCAGCTCGAGGCGCTCGGCCTGAACAACACGGTGCTCGACGAGCTCCTGCTCGCGGCCCCCGACTGGACGCAGGAGCAGGCGCGGACCCTCCTCGGCACGTTCCTGTTCCATGGCGACGACGTGAAGAAGCTCGTGCGCGTGCTCTCGGGCGGGGAGCGGGCCCGCCTGGCGCTCGCCAAGATGCTGGTGCGCCCGGCGTCGTTCCTGTGCCTCGACGAGCCCACAAACCACCTCGACATCCAGGGCCGCGACGTGCTCGAGCACGCGCTTTCGCAGTACACCGGCACGATCGCGCTCATCACCCACGACCGGCACCTCATCCGCGCGATCGCCAATCGCGTGGCCGATGTGCGCGGCGGATCCGCCACCGTGCTCGACGGCGACTACGAGTACTACCTGCGTAAGCGCGAGGGGCTCGACGCGCCGGGCGGTCAGGCGCCGTCCGGGCGCGGGCAGGCCACGCCGTCGCCCAGAGACACGGGAGCGGGGGAGGCCGGCGCCCGCGGCGGCAACGCCGCCCGCACGGGTTCCGGTCCTGCCGTGGGCGCCCCGAAGTCGCGCGAGGAGAAGCGCGCCGAAGCCGAGGTGCGTAACCGCTTCTACCGCGGCACCAAAGACGCACGGCGGCGTCTGCAGTCGATCGACCGCGAGCTCGCCACCGTGCAGGCGCGCCACGACGAACTGCTCGAGGTCCTCGGCGATCAGGGTATCTATGAGGACAAGGCCACCTTTGACGCGGCGCTTACCGAGTACGCCACGGTCAAGCAGCGTCTCGGCACGCTCGAGGCGGAGTGGCTCGAGGTGTCCGAGCGAATCGAGGCGCTGGAGGCCGAGCGGGGCGCGTAGTCCTGCGGGGCGCCGGCGCCGCATGTGCGGGCGGGACGCCGGGCGATCACCCGCGAACTTGGCACGCTGGTTGCCTCTTGAGCCCCACCGAGGATTCGCTGGATTCGCGGGCCTGCCGTATCCATGACAGACGACAAGGAGACACGCCATGTTGCTCGGTCCACAGGGCTGGATCATCTTCATCATCGCGATGGTGGCGGGACTGGTGACGCAGTCGCTCGTGACCGGCGCGTACCGGAAGAACAGCCAGACGCCGCTCCCCGGCGGTCTCACGGGCGCGGCGGTCGCGCGCAGGGTGCTCGATGCCGAGGGGCTCACCGGCGTGGCCATCGAGATGACGCCCGGCAAGCTCACCGACCACTACGACCCTCGCGCGAACGTTCTGAGGCTTTCGGCCGACGTGTACCACGGTCAGCATGTCTCGGCGGCCGGCATCGCGGCGCACGAGGCCGGCCACGCGGTGCAGCACGCGCGCGGGTACGCCCCCGCCCGGCTGCGCATGTCGCTCGTGCCGGTCGCCAACTTCGGCTCGCAGAGCGGGCCGATCCTGGTGATGCTCGGCTTGCTGCTCGGTTTCGGTGGCACCTTCTCGACGCTGCTCGTCGACCTCGGCATCCTGTTGTTCGCCGCCGCTGTTCTGTTCCAGATCGTCACGCTGCCGGTGGAGTTCGACGCCTCGCGGCGGGCGCTTGCCGGTCTCACGGCGACCGGCTCGGTCATCCCTGGCCAGGAAGCGGGGGCGCGCAGCGTGCTCACCGCTGCGGCGCTCACCTATGTTGCGGCGGCGCTGGTCTCAGTGCTCTACCTGGCGCAGTTCATCGGGCTGCGGCGCGACTGACCGCGGCGCGAGCCGATTGTGAATCTGCGGTGAGATTGGTGAAACTTCCTGAGGAACGGTTGCATACCTGGCGAGGGCGTGGGTATACTGCGGTGAAGAGTTGCTTCGGCAACCCCTTACCCCTGAGCCTCAAGGTGCCGGCCTTGAGGCTCTTCCTTTCTTGTACCGCTATAGCGACGGACGTGGCCGCCATCACAGAGCGACCGCCTGTCATTTCCTGTAACGACTTCGCTCAAGGTCGCTCACGCCGCTGCCGATATCCTGAACATGATGATTTCCGACGAACAAGTGCACAGAGTCGTGCAGAGCCTCAGGACCAAGCAAGCTGTCAGCGCCCCCGTAGAGGCGGCGATCCCCTCGGCGGACCCCGATCTTGTTGCGGGCATCGTTGACATGCTGTGCTGCACTCCGGACCTCCGGCAGGACCGCATCGAGAGCGCCAAGCGCCTCGTGAACGGTGGCATGCCGGACTCACACGAGCTGGCCTCGAAGCTGCTCGGTCGGGTGCTATCAGACTCGCTGCGCTGACTCTCCATCCATGTAGGACCGAGGCGCGGTGCCCCGTGAGGGACGCCGCGCTTCTGCTACGATTGGTGGATCGGGCGTTGGTGCATCCACGCCCTCAGCCGCCTGTGAAGAGGTGATCCGTGGAGTTCAAGAGGGAGCGCCTAGGTGAAGTGCTTGTCCGCTCGGGAGTGCTCACCGATGAGCAGCTGAGCGAAGCCCTCGCGTCTCAGGAGGCGGAGGGTGGCAAGCTCGGCGAAGTGCTCGTGCGCCTGCAGATCGCCGACGCCGAGACGATCGCCCGCTCGCTCGCCGAGCAGAAGGGCCTCGAGTACACGCACCTCACCACGTATCCGGTGGACCGCGACGCGGCGTCGTACCTGCCCGAGCGCATCGCTCGCCGCCTGCAAGCTATCCCGATCGGCTTCAAAGACGGCGACGTGATCCTTGCCATGGCCGATCCGCTCGACATCGAGACGATCGACGACGTGCGCCTGCGCACCGGCCGCCAGGTCGTGCCGGTGGTCACCACGCCGTCGCAGATCGAGTACGCGATCAACAAGTACGTCACCTCGGCCGACGCGTTCGAGGAGATCGCGGACCTCGCGGCGGCAAAGGACGAGGAAGAGGTCGTCGCCATCGGCGACGAGGACGTGCCGGTCGTGCGCCTCGTCAACCAGATCATCCGCGAAGCCGTGCACGACAACGCGAGCGACATCCACATCGAGCCCGGGCCGCACAACGTCCGCATCCGGTACCGCGTGGACGGTGTGCTCCACGAGGTCGCCACAGTGCCGGTCTCGGCGCGTGCGGGGTTGCTCAGCCGCATCAAGGTCATGGCCGAGATGGACATCGCCGAGCGCCGTCGCCCTCAGGACGGCCGCATCGGCATCCTCATCGACGGCCGTATGATCGACATGCGCGTGGCCACGTTGCCCACGCCCTTTGGCGAGACCGTGGTCATCCGCCTGCTCAACCACGAGGCCGTGCAGCCCACGGTGCAGGACCTCGGCATGCGTGAGCATCACCGGGCCATGCTCGAGCACTTCCTCTCCAAGCCCTACGGCGAGATCCTGGTCTCGGGCCCCACAGGCTCGGGCAAGTCGACCACGCTGTACGCGTGCCTCCAGCAGCTCAACTCCGTGGAGCGCAAGATCATCACCATCGAGGACCCGATCGAGCTGCAGATCGAGGGGGTCACCCAGATGGCCGTGAACCCGCACATCGGGCTCACGTTCGTGACGCTCCTTCGCACGGTGCTGCGCGCCGACCCCGACGTGGTTATGGTGGGCGAGATCCGCGACCCGGAGACCGCCGGTATCGCCACCCGGGCCGCGCTCACCGGGCACCTCGTGCTGTCGTCGATCCACACCAACGACGCCCCCTCGGCGCTCACCCGGCTTTCCGACATGGAGGTCGCCCCGTTCATCGCCTCTAGCGCGCTCATCGGCGTGGTGGCGCAGCGGCTCGTGCGCAAGCTGTGCCCCGCGTGCAAGGAGCCCGTGAAGGTCACGAAGGCGTACCTGAGCGCCTTCAGGGTCGAGCCCGGGGAGATCACCGCGAGGACCGTGTACCGGGCGCATGAGGACGGCTGCGACGAGTGCTTCGGCACCGGGTACCGCGGCCGCACCGGCATCTTCGAGATCATGGTCATGGACGAGGAGCTCGAGCGGCTCTTCATCGCCGAGGCGCCATCGGAGGCGATCCGAGTGGCGGCGCTCGCGGCGGGGATGGAGACGCTGCGTCAAGACGCGTTCTTGAAGGTGTGCGCGGGTATCACCTCACTGGATGAGGTCATGCGGGTCATCGTGTAGCCGAGCGGGCGGAGGCGTCATGACAGCAGGTACGCGTGAGCCGCGGGCGATCGTGCTCGTACTGGACAGCGTGGGCGCTGGAGCGCTTCCGGATGCCGCCGAGTACGGCGACGAGGGCTCCAATACGCTCGGCAACACCGCGCGGGCGGTCGGCGGCCTGGACATGCCCAACCTCGGCGCAATGGGCCTGGGCAACATCACCGACATCCTGGGCGTGCCGCCGCGTGAGGGCACGGTGGCGTCGTGGGGCAAGTGCGCCGAGCGCTCCGCTGGCAAAGACACCACCACCGGGCACTGGGAGATGATGGGGCTCGTGCTCGAGCGGCCGTTTCCCACCTACCCGGAAGGCTTTCCCGCCGAGGTGATCGCCGAGTTCTGCCGCCGCACCGGCTACGCGGGCGTGCTGGGCAACACCGTGGCGAGCGGCACCGTGATCATCAACGAGCTTGGCGACGAGCATATGGCCACCGGCCTGCCGATCGTGTACACCTCGGCCGATTCGGTGTTCCAGATCGCGGCGCACGAGGAGCGCTTCGGTCTGGACGAGCTCTACCGGGTGTGCGGGATCGCGCGCGAGATGCTGGTGGGCGAGCACCACGTGGGGCGCGTGATCGCGCGGCCGTTCGTGGGTCCTGACGAAAGCGGCACCTACACGCGCACGCATCGCAGGCGCGACTACGCGGTGACGCCGTACGAGCCCACCGCCCTCGACTTGCTGCAGGAGGCCGGCGTGCCGGTCTTTGGCGTGGGCAAGATCGGCGACATCTTCGCGTGGCAGGGCATCACCTCCTCGCCGCACGTCACGGACAACATGGACGGGTTCGATAAGCTCCTCGAAGAGGTGGCGCGGCCCGAGCAGGGTTTCGTGTTCTGCAACCTCGTGGACTTCGACATGCTGTGGGGCCACCGCAACGACGCCCGCGCGTATGCCGACGGCCTGGAGGCGGTGGATCGCCGGATCCCCGAGCTGCTCGACGCGATGGTCGACGGCGACCTGCTCATCATCACGGCGGACCACGGCTGCGATCCCACCACGGAGTGGTCCACCGACCACTCGCGCGAGTACACGCCGCTCATCGCCAAGGTGAAGGGCGTGGACGCCGGTGTGGGCCTCGGCACGCGTGAGACCTTTGGCGATATCGGCGAGACCGTGCTTGATTTCTACGGCCTGCGCGACCGGTGCGGGCGGGGTGATTCCTTCCTGGAGGAGGTGCGTGGCGCATGAAGTCGCTTGAGGAGCTGATCGAGGTCAAGCGCGACGGCGGCACTCACACTGCAGACGAGCTGCAGCGGCTGGTGAGCGCCTTCGTGTCCGGCGAGATGCCCGACTACCAGATGGCGGCGTGGCTCATGGCCGCGTTCATCCGCGGACTCGACAGCGCTGAGACCGCCGCGCTCACCGAGGCGATGGCGCGCTCGGGGCGCATGGTCGACCTTTCGAGCATCCCGGGCGTGAAGGTGGACAAGCACTCCACCGGCGGCGTAGGCGACACCACCACGCTCGTGCTCGCGCCGCTCGTGGCGAGCTGTGGCGTTCCGGTTGCCAAGATGAGCGGGCGGGGCCTCGGCTTCACGGGCGGCACGCTCGACAAGCTCGAATCGATTCCCGGCTTCACCGTGACGCTCGAGCCCGACGACTTCCTCAGCCAGGTGCGCGACGTGGGCCTCGCCGTGATCGGCCAGAGCCCCGATGTGGATCCCGCCGACAAGAAGATGTACGCCCTGCGGGATGTGACCGCAACCGTGCCCTCGATCCCGCTCATCGTCGGGTCGATCATCTCCAAGAAGGTTGCCGGTGGCGCTGACGCCATCGTGCTGGACGTGAAGGTGGGCTCGGGCGCGTTCATGAAGACCGAGGCCGACGCGCGTGCCCTTGCCGCCGAGCTCGCGCGCGTGGGCGAGCTCCTCGGCCGCACGGTGGTGTGCATCCTCACCGATATGGACCAGCCGCTCGGCCGCGCCGTGGGCAACGCGCTTGAGGTGCGCGAGGCGATCGCCACGCTCAAGGGTGAGGGCCCGGCCGACCTCACCGAGCTCTGTCTGGTGCTCGGCGCCAAGATGCTCGTGCTCGGCGGCATCGCCGAAGAGGAGCGCGAGGCGCGCGACCTGCTGCTGGACTCGATCGCCACCGGGCGTGCGCTCGACACGTTCCGCGCCTGGGTGCAGGCGCAGGGCGGCGATGAACGGGTTGCCGACGACGTGTCGCTGCTGCCGATCGGCGCACACACGCGGGCGGTGGCGGCCGAGGCCGCGGGGTGGATCGCCGGGTTCGACGCCGAGGGCGTGGGGCGCGCGGCGATGGCCACAGGTGCCGGACGCGCACGCAAGGAAGATGACATCGACCCGAGCGCGGGGCTCGAGCTCGAGGTCAAGGTGGGGCAGCGGGTGGAGGCGGGCGACACGCTCGCCACCCTCTACGCATCCGACGCCGCGCTGCTCGATGAAGCCGAGGTCAGGCTGCGCAACGCTGTGCGCATCGGCACCGAAGCGGTCGAGCCGCCGCCGCTGTTCCTGGAGGCATAGGCAGATGGCGGCGACCGGTCAGCGCGGCGGGGGAGGCGCGCCGTGAGCAAGCGCGCACCCAATCCCGGGGCGCCTGTGACCGGGCTTGCCGTGGGGCACGCCAACCCCGACTTCGACGCCTATGCGGCGATGGTGGCCGCCACGAAGCTCTACGAGGGCACCCGGGCGGTGTACCTCGGCAGCCAGAACGCCAACGTGCGCGAGTTCCACAACCTGCACGAGGAGTTCGTGCCGTTCGTGGACCTGCGGGCGATCGACCCGGAGGCCGTTGAGCGCGTGGTCATGGTGGACACGCGCGACCCGGGTCGCATCGGCGAGATCGGGAAGATCGTGGCGCGGCCGGGCGTGGAGGTGATCGTGTACGACCACCACCCCCGGCAGCCCGACGACGTTGTGGCGAGCGACGATCACTCGATGATGGTGGGCGCCACCACGTCGATCCTCGTGCACGAGATCCACGACCGCGGGATCGTGCTCACGCCGCTTGAGGCCACCGTGATGCTCCTCGGCATCCACGAGGACACGGGATCGCTCACGTATCCGGGCACCACGCCTTACGATGTGCAGGCGGTGGCGTTTCTGATGGAGGCCGGCGCCGAGATGGAGGTGCTGAGCCAGTTCCTCTCGCGCGCGCTCAGCCCCGAGCAGCGGGCCGTGCTCGAGCAGCTGGTGGACACCCTCGAGGTGTGGGAGATCAACGGTCAGGAGATCGCGGTGGGCACCGCTCGCTCGGAGGAGTACGTGGACTCGGCATCCGTGCTCGCGCACTACATCTGCGAGGACCTCGGATACCGCGTGGCCATCGCGGTGATCGACATGCCCGAGCGGCTTCAGATCGTGGGCCGCAGCCGTCTGGGCGGCGTGGATATCGCCGCCGTGCTCAAACATGTGGGTGGCGGCGGGCACCCGCAGGCGGCCTCGGCCGCTATCCGCAACGGCGTGGTGGAAGACGTTCTGCCGAGGTTGCGCGACGCGCTCGCGCTCGAGGTGGTGCCTCCGCTCACGGCCGCGGAGATCGCCTCGGCGCCGGTGCGCTCGATCGAGCCCGATACGCCCATGGAGGAAGCCGGTGCGATCATGGCGCGCTGGGGCCACGGCGGCCTGCCGGTGCTGCAGGATGGGCGCCTTGTGGGGATGGTCACGCGCAAGGACGTGGACAAGGCCGCACGGCACGGGCTCGGGCATGCGCCTGCAACGGGCTTCATGGCGCGCGAGCCGGTCACGGTGGATCCCACCACCGATCTCGACGAGCTCGAGCGGCTGCTGGTGCGCACGGGCATCGGCCGGCTGCCGGTGGTGGACGGCGGTAGCGTGGTGGGCATCGTCACGCGGAAGGACCTCCTGCGGGCGCAGCATGGTGAGACGTATCTCGATCGCCGCCAGAGCAGGCGTCACCGCGAGGCCACCCGTACGGTGCTGCGGTCGCTCGAGCTGCTGCCCGCTGACGTGCAGGACGCCGTCCGCACGATCGGGCGGCACGCCGACGAGGCGGGGCTGCGCGCGCATGTGGTGGGCGGTTTCGTGCGCGACATGCTGTTGGGGCGCGAGAACCTCGACGTGGATATCGTGGTGGAGGGCGACGGGTTGGAGTTCGCGCTCGGCCTGGGTGAGCGTCTCGGCAAACGCGTGAAGGTGCACCGCAGGTTCGGGACGGCGGTGCTGGTGTGGTCCAAGACGCTCCATGTGGACATCACGAGCGCGCGCACGGAGTACTACCAGCGCCCGGGGGCGCTGCCCACCGTGGAGCGCTCGTCGCTCCGGCAGGACCTCTTCCGCCGCGACTTCTCCGTCAATGCGATGGCGATGTGCGTGAATCCCGAGCGGTTCGGGCAGATCGCCGACCCCTTCGGCGGGCTGCACGACCTCGAGCGCGGCGTTGTGCGTGCGCTGCATTCGCTTTCGTTCGTGGAGGATCCCACGCGGGTGCTCCGGGCGGTGCGCTTCGAGCAGAAGTTCGGGTTCCGCATCGACCCGTCCACCGACGCGCTGCTCCGCCAGGCCGTGGACATGGGGATGCTCGACGAGGTGAGCGGCGCGCGGCTCCGTGAGGAGCTGCTCGACATCATCGATGAGCCGCTCGTGGCTGACATCCTGTCACGGCTCGGCGATGTGGGCGTGCTCGGGTCGATCGGCCCGGAGGGCGGGCAGGCGGACCGCGCGATCGCCGATGTGCGCGCGTGTGCCGCCGCCTACGACGAGATCGCCGCCGCGTTCGAGCCGCCGCCGCGCAGGCGCACCCTGCTGGTGACGGCGTTCGTGGCGTCGGCGGGGCGTGTGGCGGCCGACCGCTGGTGCCGCAAGATGCGCTTTGGCCGCGAGTACACCACGCCCGCCGTGGTGACCGCCGAGCGTGCCGGGCAGGTCTCAGCGCGGCTGCGCGACGGCCGCAAGATGCGCCCGAGCCGGTTGTTCTTCATGCTCGAGGCGTTGCCGGCAGAGACGCTCGCGTACCTGTGGGCCACTGGCGAGCCCCGCGTGCGCGCACGGGTGGAAGAGTACGTGCGTGAGCTTTCGCACGTGCGTCCGTCGGTAACGGGAGGGGATCTGATCGCGCTTGGCGTGGAGCCGGGTCCCGCGTTTGCTGGTATCCTTGCCCAAGCCCGGGCCGATCGGCTGGACGGCAAAGCCGTTGGTTTCGAGGCCGAACTCGCCAATCTCAAGCGGCTGGCTAAACGCGCCGCGCGCTGATACGGAGACCGATGAACGAAATCCTGTCCGGGATAATGCAACTTGCGCTGTTCGTTCCCGCGATCGTGCTTCACGAGGTCGCGCACGGCTACGTGTCGTACCGCCTCGGTGATCCGACCGCAAAGATGCAGGGCCGTCTGACGCTGAACCCGATCAAGCATGTGGACCCGTTTGGGACGGTGCTGCTGCCGCTGCTGCTCGCCGCACTCGGGGGGCCCGTCTTCGGCTATGCCAAACCCGTGCCCATCAATCCTGGCTACTACAGGGACTATCGCAAGGGCATGATGATCACCGGCCTTGCAGGGCCGGCCACGAACCTCACGCTCGCGGCGTTCGCGGGCCTGCTTGCGCGCGTGGTCGAACTCGGGCCCGTTCTCACGGGTCCGACGTCGGACCCGCAGCTCACCGTGCTCGGCTGGCTGTGGTATGTGCTTTACTTCTTCGGCATGATCAACCTGGTGCTGATGTTCTTCAACCTCATCCCGATCCCGCCGCTTGACGGGTCGCGCGTGCTCCCGATGTTCCTGTCGGACAAGGCGCTCATGAAGTATCACGAGGTAGAGCGGTACGGCATCGTGATCTTCTTCGTGGTCGTCTTACTGATCCCGCGATGGATACCCGGGCTCGATCTCCTCGGTGGGTACTTCGATCTCACGGTCGATCCGCTGATGCGGCTGTTCTTCGGCGGGTAGCGCTCCGCCTGCGGTAGACTAGACGGCGTCCATCACGCGGCCCCGTCGGGTCGCGCCCTTTGAGCGAGGAGCGAGCTGCCTGATGTCGAAGAAGCGCGTGCTTACCGGCTACCGTCCCACCGGACGTCTGACCCTCGGCCACTGGTTCGGCAACCTCCTGAACATGCGGGCGATGCAGGACGATTACGAAGCGTTCTACTTCGTCGCCGACTGGCACGCGCTCACCAGTGACTGGCAGGACACGCACGCTATCAGGCAGTACACCGAGGAGATGGTGCTCGACTGGCTCGCCGCCGGCATCGATCCCGCCAAGGCCGTCATCTACCGCCAGAGCGACGTTCCCGAGGTGGCCGAGCTCTCGATGTACCTCTCGATGGTCACGCCGATGACGTGGCTCGAGCGCGTGCCGAGCTACAAGGAGCAGCGCGAGCAGATCACCGAGAAGGACCTCGGCAACGTGGGTTTCTTCCTGTACCCGCTGCTGATGTCGGCCGACATCCTGATCTGCCGCGCCGACGTGGTGCCGGTGGGCGAGGACCAGCTGCCCCACCTCGAGCTCACGCGCGAGGTGGTCCGCCGGTTCAACAACCAATACGGCGAGCTCCTGATCGAGCCCAAGGGCGTCATCGCCAAGGAGGGCGCGCGCGTGCCGGGCACCGACGGCCGCAAGATGTCCAAGAGCTACGGCAACGCGATCTACCTCTCGGAGACCGAAGACGAGACCCGCGCTAAGGTGATGAGCATGATCACCGACCCCGCGCGCAAGCTGAAGACCGACCCGGGCAACCCCGACATCTGCCCGCTGCATCAGATCCACAAGCTCGTGTCGCCCGATCCCTCGGCCATCGCCGAGTGGGATCGCTGCTGCCGTGCGGCCGACTGCGGCTGTGTGGCGCACAAGAAGGCGCTGGTGGAGGACCTGAACGGCTACCTGCGCGAGTTCCGCACGCGTCGCGCGGAGCTTGCCGCCGAGCCCGGTTACGCCTGGGAGGTGCTCGCCGCGGGCGCGGAGCGCGTGCGTCCGGAGGTGGAGTCGCTGATGGCCGACGTGCGCCGGGCGATGCACGTGGACGCGGAGCTGTAGGGCGTGTCGTACCGGGTCAAGACAGAAGGCTTCGAGGGCCCGTTCGACCTGCTGCTGCAGCTGGTGACCAAGCAGAAGCTCGACATCGCTGAGCTGTCGATCGCCGAGATCGCCGATCAGTACCTGGCCGAGATCGACCGCATGCAGGACCTCGATCTGAACGTTGCGAGCGACTTCCTCGTGGTGGCGGCAACGCTGCTCGAGATCAAGGCGGCCTCGCTCCTGCCGCGCGATGAGCCCGCAGAACTCATCGAGTTCGAGGACATGTCGCCCGAAGAGGCACGCGAGCTGTTGATCGCGCGGTTGCTCGCGTACAAGCAGTTCAAGAACGCCGCTGCCGAGCTCGGCGGACGGTTCGAGGCCGAGGCGCACATGCACTCGCGCGCGGCGGGCCTTGAGGAGCCGTTCGTGAAGCTCATGCCCGACTACCTTGAGGGCGTGACGCTGCACGGCCTGGCCGTGCTGTGCGCCGACCTCATGCACAAGCGCGAGGTGTTCCTGCTGGAGGCCGACCACGTGGCTGCTGCGCCCATCTCGCTCGAACTGCACGTCGAGAGCGTGGCCCGGCTGATGCGCGCGCGCCAGCGCTCGTCGTTCCGGGGACTCCTGTCCGAGGATGCCTCTGTTGAGGAGCTCGTGGTCACATTCCTGGCCATCCTCGAGCTCTACAAACGCGGCATGGTGCGGTTGGAGCAAAGCGACCTGTTCGAAGACATCGAGATCGTGGGGATCGGTGATGAGTCGTGAGCCGTGAGAACTCCGGCATCAAGGGCGCGATCGAGGCCCTGTTGTTCGTGTCCGACGAGCCCGTTCCGGCCTCACGCCTGGCTAAGGTGCTTGAGGTTGCCACCGCCGAAGTGGACGACGTGCTCAAGGCGCTTGCCGCCGAGTACGCCGCCGACGAGCGCGGCTTCCAGCTGCGCGAGGTGGCGGGTGGATGGCGCATGTACACGCATCCCGCATACCACCAGCAGGTGGAGGAGTACGTGCTCTCGTGGGACACGCGCAGGCTCTCGCAGGCCGCTCTCGAGGCGCTGGCGGTGGTCGCGTATCACCAGCCGGTGACCCGTCAGGGCGTGAACGCCGTGCGCGGCGTCAACAGTGAGGCGGTCATCTCCTCACTCATCGAGAAGGGCCTCGTGCGCGAGGTCGGCCGCGACAAGAACGCCGGCAACGCGATCCTGTACGGCACCACACGGACGTTCCTGGAGCGCTTTGGCCTGAAGGACCTCTCGGAGCTGCCGCCGCTCGCGGAGTTCGCACCCGATCCCGAGACCGAGCGTGCCATCCGCGAGCGGCTGAACGCCCTCGACGGCAGCCTGCTCGACATGGGTGACGACCTCGAGGACGACGATGACCTCGAGGACGGCGAGCTCGATATCGAGGAACCCGCCACGCGTGGTGAGGACGATGGTGACAACGCCTGAGCCCGCAGGGGAGCGCGAGGGCGCAGAGCGGATCGCCAAGTATCTGGCACGCGCCGGTGTCGCCTCGCGACGCGCCTCGGAGGAGCTTGTTGCCGCTGGCCGCGTGAGCGTGAACGGCGAGGTCATCGGCTCGCCCGGCACAAAGGTGCTCACGGGTGCCGATGAGGTGCGCGTGGATGGCGAGGTGGTCTCGCCGCCCGAGGAGCTCGTGTACCTGATGCTTAACAAGCCGATGGGCGTGATGACCACGCTCGACGACCCACAGGGCCGTCCCACGGTGGCCGACTACATCCCGGCCGGCATGCCGCGGCTCTTCCCGGTGGGGCGGCTCGACTACACCACCACCGGGCTTCTGCTGCTCACCAACGACGGCGAGCTCGCGCACCTGATGATGCATCCCCGGCACCACGTGCCCAAGCTCTACTACGCGGTGGTGGACGGCGTCCCCGATGCCGGCGATCTCACGCATCTGCGCAAGGGCGTTCAGCTCGACGACGGCATGACCGCCCCTGCGGGCGCCCGCGTGGTGCAGGTGCGGGAGCGGACGGCCGCGGTGGAACTCACACTGCGCGAGGGCCGGAAGCGGCAGGTGCGCCGCATGCTCTCGGCCATCGGCCACCCGGTGATCTCGCTCGCGCGCACGGCGTACGGCCCGCTCACCCTCGGCGACCTGCCTGAAGGTGCGGTACGGCCGCTCTCCACAGCGGAAGTCGACGCGCTTCGTGCGTCCGCGAAGGGGGCCGAGTGATGCTGGGCGTGGTCACCGGCCCGGTCAGGAGCGGCAAGTCGCGCGTGGCGCTCGATCTGGCGCTCAAGACGGGGCGCCCGGTGGTGGTGGCCGTGGGCGGCAGGGCCGATGACGAGGAGATGGCACGCCGCATCCGGCAGCATCAGGCCGATCGTCCGGGTGACGTGCGGGTGATCGAGGTGGACGCGGATCCCGCGTGGGTGGCGGTCGTTCCCGCCGAGGCGTGCCTGCTGGTCGACTGTCTCGGCACGGTCCTCGGTCTTGGTATGGTGGACCTGATGCCCGATGACGCCGAGGTGTCGCCGGCCGGGGCCGAGGAGCGCGCGGACTCGCGCGCGCAGGCGCTCGTAGACGCGCTTCTGGCGCGGGGTGGCGACACTGTGGTGGTCGGCAATGAGGTGGGCTGGGGAATCGTGCCCGCCACACCGCTCGGCCGGTTGTTCAGGGACGTGAACGGCCGGGCGATGCGCGTACTGGTAGAAGCGGCCGATGTCGCCGTGCTCGTGGTAGCGGGCAGGTGCATCGACCTGAAGAAGATGCCCAGGGAGGCGCAGTGGACGAGATGAGCGACGCTACTCCAGGACCGAACGAACAGGCGCTGCTGGAGGTGTGCCGGCGCATCGTGGTGCCGGATGCCGAGATCGAACGCCAGGCGTGGGAGCGCCTCGACGCGCTCACCAAGCCGCCGCGGAGCCTCGGCCGCCTCGAGGAGATCGCGGCGCGCATGGCCGCCGTGCAGCGCACCCTGCGCCCGGAGGCGGCGCCCTCGGCGATCACGCTGTTCGCCGGCGACCACGGCGTGGTGGCCGAAGGCGTGTCGGCGTGGCCCTCGGAGGTCACGTTCCAGATGGTGGGCAACTTCGTGGCCGGTGGCGCGGCCATCAACCAGATCGCCCGCTCCGTGGGCGCGGAGCTCGTGCTCACCGACGTGGGAGTGGCCGCTGACACGTCGGTGTTCCCCGGGGTGGTGCAGGAGAAGGTGCGCGCGGGCACGCGCAACATGGCCGTTGAGCCCGCGCTCACGCGCGAGGAGGCCGCCGCGGCGGTGCTCGTGGGCGTGCGCACCGTGGAGCGCCTGGCCGCACGCGGCGTGAAGGTCATCGCCACCGGCGAGATGGGCATCGGCAACACCACCGCTGCCGCGGCGCTCGCGGCCGCGTACACGGGCGTGCCGGTGAGCCGGGTGATCGGGCGCGGGACGGGCATCGACGACGTGGCGCTCGCGCACAAGGCCGAGGTCGTGGATCGCGCGCTCAAGCTGCACCGGCCCTCGGCGAGCGACCCGCTCGGCACGCTTGCGAGCCTGGGTGGCCTCGAGGTGGCGGCCATGACCGGCGTGTTCATCGGATGCGCCGCCGAGCGCGTGTGCTGCATCTCCGACGGCTTCATCTCCGCCGCATCTGCGCTTGCGGCCCGCAGCCTCTGCGCCAACGCGTACTCCTACATCTTCTGCTCGCATCGCTCCGAGGAGCCGGGGCACAGCGTGGCCCTCGTGTCGCTTGAGCTCGAGCCGTTCATCGACCTGGGGATGCGTCTGGGCGAGGGTACCGGCGCCGCGCTTGCCATCCCGCTGATGGACGCCGCGTGCGCGATGATGAACGGCATGGCCACCTTCGCCGAGGCCGGTGTGACCGAGCGTCCGGACGAGTAGCGGTGCTCGCCGACCTGTTCACAGCCGTGCGGCTGCTCACCGTGGTCCCACTTGGACGCACCGAGGGCGGCAGGGCGCTGCGGTTCTTCCCGGCGGTGGGCTGGATGTTCGGCGGCCTGTGGCTCGGTATCGCATGGCTCGCGCGGGAGGCCGGCCTGGCCGAGGGCACGGGCGCGCTGCTCACCGGTGCGATCGCAGTTGTGGCGTCGGGGATGCTCTCGGGGCTCATGCACTGGGACGGGCTTGCCGACTGCGCCGACGGCATCGGCGTGCGCGGAGACGCGGCGCGTCGCCTTGAGGTGCTGCGCTCCAGCACGGTCGGCGCGTTCGGCGTCACGGCCATCGTGTTCGTGGCGCTGTTGCAGGTGGTGGCGTTCTCGGTGATCCTCGAAAGCGGCGCGTGGTGGGGTCTCGCGGCAGCGCCAGTGCTCGGCAGGGCGGGCGCCACGCTCGCCGCCGGACTGCGAGAGCCCGCGCGGCGTGACGGTCTCGGTGCACGGTATTCCGTGCGGATGTCGGTGTCCGAGATCCTCGTAGCCACGCTGCCGGTCCTGCCGCTGCTGGGATGGCGTCCGGAATCGCACACCGCGCTCACGGTGGCCACCGCCCTCGGCCTGCTGCTCGCCTTCGTGGTCCCCGGGCCGTTCGTGCGGCGCTTTGGCGGCGTCACGGGCGATGTGCTGGGCGCCACCATCATCCTCACCGAGACCGCCGTGCTGGTGGCCGCTGCCGTGGTGGGAGGCCCGCTGTGAGCGGCGCTCGGGAGATCATGCTCGTGCGTCACCCCGAGACGGTGGCCAACCTCGAGAAGCGGCTGATCGGTAGCGGTGATTCGCCGTACACCGCCCTCGGCCAGGCGCAGCGCGCCGCGCTGGCGCGTGCGATCGGCGCGTGGGACCCGGCTGTGATCTACACCTCGCCGCTCGAACGCACGCGTCTGGTGGCCGAGGCGGCCGACCCCGGTGCAACCCATACCGTTGTGCTCGACGACCTCCGCGAGATCGGGTTCGGGCAGGCCGAAGGGCTCACCTGGGACGAGATGCGCGCACGCGGCATCGAGCTCGACTACAGAAGCGGGGGGCCGATCGCGCCGGGAGGGGAGCACGGTTCAGCGTTCGACGCCCGCGTGCGCGCCGCCGCGCAGACGCTGACGGACACACCCGGCCGCGTGACCGCCATCTCGCACGGCGGGGTGGTGCGACGGCTGCTCGCACACTGGCTCGACATGCCCGTGGCGAGCGCATGGCACCTCGGCATCGCCAATGCGGTCATCGCGGTGGTGAACTTCGAGGGCGGCTACCCTCGCCTCACGGAGCTGCGCCAGGTCTCGTGACTCCGCCCACCGGCGGTGACGGGCCGCTCGCCGGCCGGCTGTCGCGCGCCGGGTTGCGCTCGGCGGGAGTGAGCGCGACAATGCTCGGCACACTCTCAGAGGGAGGACCGCGCGTGGACTGGAACGACATGATCCGTGCAGAGCTCGAAGGCCTTGTGCCCTACGCGCCCGGCCTGCGCGAGGATCAGGTCCGCGAGCGCTCCGGCCGTGACGACATCTGCAAGCTCTCCAGCAACGAGAGCCCGTACGGCCCGTTCCCCGCTGCCATCGACGCCATGCGGCGCGAGCTCTCCGAGCTCAACCGGTACCCGGAAGGCGCCTCCGAGGCGCTCCGTGAGCGGCTCTCGGCGATGCACGGCGTGCCTGCCGAGGAAACGCTTGTCGGCGCCGGCAGCAACGAGATCCTGCGGCTGATCGGCCAGGTCGTACTACGTCCGGGCGATGAGGTCGTGTACCCCTGGCCGTCGTTCGTGGTGTACCCCACCGTCACGCAGATGTTCGGCGCCACCAAGGTGCCCGTTCCACTGGTCAACGGCACCCGCTACGACCTCGACGCGATGCTCGCGGCCGTGACGGAGCGCACGCGCATCCTGTTCCTGTGCAACCCCAACAACCCCACCGGCACCATCTACACGCGCGAGGCGTTCGACCGCTTCCTCGAGAAGCTGCCCGCGCACGTGCTGCTGGTGCTCGACGAGGCGTACTTCGAGTTCGTCACGAGCGAGGAGTACCCCGATGGCCTCGCGTACTTCGACGGCCAGCGCCCGATCGTGGTGCTGCGCACGTTCTCCAAGATCTACGGGCTCGCCGGCGCGCGCGTTGGCTATGGTTTCATGCCCGCACCGCTCAGGCACGCGATCGACTGCGTGCGTGAGCCGTTCAACGTGAACTCGGTGGCGCAGGCGGCCGCTCTGGCGTCGCTCGACGATCAGGCCGAGGTCACCCGCCGCCGCGCGGAGAACCAAGAACAGAAGACGTACCTCTATTCGGGCTTCGATCGGCTCGGCATCTCCTGGGTGCCGTCGGAGACGAACTTCGTCTGGATCAAGACGGAGAAGCCGGTCGAAGTCTTTGAGGGCCTCCTCGAAGAGGGGGTGATCGTGCGGGCGTTCGGCCCGACGCCGGCGCTGCGAGTGGGCGTTGGTACGGCCGAGGACTCGCGCCGCACGATCGAAGCGTTCGAAGCGGTCATCGCCCGCCTCGGCAGCGTCTAGAGACGCTTTCGAGGCCGTGACGGCCGCGGGGGTGTCCGTCACGATGCGCGCTGCGCGCTTGAAAGGGTGATCGACGATGCTCGTCGTCATGAGGGACCACGCGTCCGCCGAGGATATCCAGCACGTGGTGGACCTGCTGCAGGAGGCCGGCGCCGAGGCGCACCTGTCCCGCGGCGAAGTGAAGACCATCATCGGCGTGATCGGTGACCGCGAGGTCATCTACACGCTCGATTTCGAGGGACTCCCCGGCGTGGAGCGAGTCGTCCGCGTCCTGAAGCCGTTCAAGCTCGTGAGCCGCGACTTCCAGCGAGAAGACACCGTGATCACCGTGGGCGGCTCATCGATCGGCGGCGGTGCGTTCGCGGTGATCGCCGGCCCGTGCTCGATCGAGTCAGAAGAGCAGATGATGGCCACCGCGCATGCGGTGAAGGCCGCCGGCGCCACGATGCTCCGCGGCGGCGCGTACAAGCCCCGTTCGAGCCCGTACGCCTTCCAGGGGATGGGCGTAGAAGGCCTCAAGCTCCTGCGGGCCGCGGGCGACGCCGTGGGCCTTCCGGTGGTGACCGAGGTGCTCGACGTGCGTGACGCCGAGACGGTTGCCGGGTACGCCGACATCCTCCAGGTAGGCGCGCGCAATATGCAGAACTTCATGATGCTCGACGAGCTCGGCACGATGGATCGCCCGGTGCTGCTCAAACGCGGTCTCTCGGCCACCATCGAGGAGCTCCTCTCGGCTGCCGAGTACGTGCTCAAGGGCGGCAACCGCGACGTGATCCTGTGCGAGCGCGGGATCCGCACGTTCGAGACCTACACCCGCAACACGCTCGACCTCGGCGCCGTCTCCGCGCTCAAGTGGCTCACCCACCTGCCGGTGATCGCGGATCCCTCGCACGCAAGCGGACGCCGGGACCTGGTGGCGCCCATGTCGCGCGCGTCGGTGGCCGCTGGAGCCGATGGGCTCATGATCGAGGTGCATCCGGAGCCCGAGCGCGCACGATGCGATGGCCCGCAGTCGCTCACGCCGGCGGACTTCTCGGCGCTCATGGCGGACCTCGGACCGCGTATAGCGCTCGAGGACAAGTGGCTGGGAGCCGGGGAGTGAGCATCGAGCGGATCACCGTCGTGGGACTCGGCCTCATCGGCGGGTCGGTTGCGCTCGCCGCGCGCAGGGCGATGCCGAACGTGGCGCTGCGCGCGGTGGACACCAACGCCGATACGGTGGCCTACGCGCTCGAGCACGGGATCGTCGACGAGGCGCTGCGGGCGCAGCACGCGCGCGAGGCCGGCTGGTTCACGCCCGTCGATGGCCTGACAGCCCCGGCCGGCGATCTTGTCGTGCTGGCAACGCCGCCCGTGCAGACCGCCGAGTGGCTCGCGCTCCTTGGCGAGCTCGGGTACGGGGGACTCGTCACCGACGTGTCGTCCACCAAGCGTCTGGTGGTGTCTGCGGCGCGTGAGGCGATGCTCGCCGGCGCGCGGTTCCGGTTCGTGGGCGGACACCCGATGGCGGGCTCCGAGCGCAGCGGCGTGGAGGCTGCGTCGGCCACGCTCTTTGACGGCGCGTACTACGTGCTCACGCCCACAGAGGCGACCCACATGGACGCGTACCGCGTCGTGCACGAGTTCGTCGCCGCGCTTGGCGCGCGCGTCATCTCCATCGAGGCTTCACAGCACGACGAGGCCGTGGCCATCGTGAGCCACGTGCCGCACGTGACCGCCTCGGCGCTGGTGGACCTCGCGGTGACCCGTGCGGACGACATCGGGGCCGACCTGCTGCGTCTGGGGGCAGGGGGCTTCAAGGACATGACGCGCATCGCGGCCGGCGACCCCGACCTGTGGACCGGCATCTGCCTGGCCAACGCCCCGGCGCTCCGGCGGGGCATCGCCGATCTCACCGCTGTGCTCGACGGGTTCTCCGGCGCGCTCGAGCGTGGAGACGTGGCAGCGGTGCGCGCGTGGCTCGCCGGTCCGGCAGACGTGCGTCGCGCGCTCCCGGCCCGCTGGGTGCCGGCAACTGCCGAGCTGCGCGAGCTCACCGTGCCGGTGAGCGACCGCCCAGGCGTGGTGGGGATCGTGACCACAGCCGTGAGCCGCGCGGGCTGCAATATCGAGGACATCGAGATCGACCATCAGTCGGAGGAGACGGCCGTCCTAAGACTCGTGCTCACCGACGAAGGCGACTCGGATGCCCTGATCGCCGATCTGCGCGAGCGGGGATTCGACCCGGTTCTGGTGCCGCTGGAGGAGGCTGCTTCATGACCGATACGACCATCACGCCCGCACTCGGGCCGCTCACCGGCGAGGTCCGTCTGCCCACCGACAAGTCGATCTCGCATCGGGCCGTGCTGGTGGCGGCCATGGCCGAGGGCGAATCGGACCTTGTGGGTGTGCTCGACAGCGCTGACGTGCACGCCACGCTCACGGCGGTGCAGGCGCTGGGCGCTGATATCGTGCTGCTCTCAGCAGGCTCGCGCGGTCTGCGGGTGCGCGTGACCGGCTGGGGCGCGGCAGGCCCGGCGGCGCCGTCGGGGCCGATCGACTGCGGCAACTCCGGCACCACGGCCCGGTTGCTCATGGGCGTGCTTGCCGGCTGGCCGATCGAGGTCACCCTCACCGGCGACGAGTCGCTGTCCCGGCGCCCCATGGAGCGCGTGGCCGCGCCGCTGCGTGCGATGGGCGCCGATATCCAGACCGCGGAAGGCGGCACGCTGCCGGTGCGCATACGCGGGGGAGCGTTGCGGGGCACCATCCACGTGCTGCCGGTGGCGAGCGCCCAGGTCAAGACCGCGCTCCTGCTTGCGGGGCTGCGTGCCGAGGGCCGCACTGTTGTCACCGAGCCTGCCGCAAGCCGCGATCACACCGAACGGATGCTGCCGGTGTTCGGTGTGCCGGTGGAACGCGACGGGCTCACGGCCGCTGTGTCCGGCCCCACGCTGCCCGGCGGGACGATCGTGGTGGTCCCGGCCGACCCCTCCTCGGCGGCCTTCATGTGCGCGGCGGCGTCTCTCGTGCCGGGAAGCGAGGTCATCATGCCCGGCGTCTCGCTCAACCCCGGCCGGGCCGGCTTTGTCGCGGTACTCCGCCGGATGGGCGCCGACATCACGATCGAGGAGCCGCTCACGATGGGCGAGGAGCCCACCGCCACGCTCATCGCGCGGCACGGACGCCCGCTATGCGGCACCACCGTGGTCGCTGACGAAGTGCCCGCGCTCATCGACGAGGTGCCGGTCCTTGCGCTCGTGGCCACGCAGGCCGAGGGTGTCACGCGGTTCGAAGGCATCGGCGAGCTTCGCGTGAAGGAGTCTGACCGGCTCGAACTCGTTTCAGCGGGTCTGCGGAAGCTTGGCGCGCACGTGGAGATCGGCAGCGACTGGCTGGAGGTCCACGGACCGTGCGCCCTGCACGGCGCTACCCTGAGCGCGTCGGGCGACCACCGTCTCGCGATGATGTGGGCCGTGGCCGGACTCATCGCCGAGGGCGCTACCGTGATCGAGGGATTCGAGGTCATCGACGTGTCGTATCCGGCGTTCGCCGACGATCTTCAGCGCCTCCGCGGTGAGGCGTGGCCGTTCTAGCGCATGATAGAATCCGCGTTGCCCGCCACCGTTCCGGAGCGTGCCATGATCATCGCCCTCGATGGCCCCGCTGCAAGCGGGAAGTCGACCGTAGCCAAAGCCGTTGCCAACCGCCTCGGCATCAGACATCTGGACACCGGCGCCATGTACCGCGCAGTGACCTGGCTTGCGCTGCACGAGGGCGTGGCCGTAGACGATGCGGCCGGGCTCGCCGCGCTCGCGGCCGCGCATCCGGTTGAGTTCGACTATGCTGACGGGGCGAGCATCGCAACAGCCGTACGTATCGCGGGGCACGACGTGACCCGTGCGGTGCGGCTCCCCGAGGTCGACGCCTCCGTGAGCGCCGTCTCCGCGGTTGCGGCCGTGCGCGAGGCCCTCGTCGCGCGGCAGCGTGTGCTCGGCGGCGAGCGCGACACCGTTGCCGAGGGGCGCGACATCGGCACCGTCGTGTTCCCCTCGGCCGAGGTCAAGGTCTATCTCACCGCGTCGGCCGAGGAGCGCGCCAGGCGCCGTAAGATCGACCTGGCCGCGCAGGGCCACGCCGTGGAGCAAGACGAGGTACAGGAGCGGCTCGAGCGCCGCGACCACTTCGACTCCACGCGTGAGGTGAGCCCGCTCGAGGTCGCCGACGACGCCACACTGCTCGACACCACCGGCCTGAGCGTTGAAGAGGTGGTGGACGGCATCGTTGCCCTCGTGGAGGCGGCGCGATGAAGCGCTATCGCCTCGCACGGGCCGTCCGCGCCACGCTTGGCAAGCTCGTGCCGCTGCTCTTCAGCACCCGCGTGATCGGCGCCGAACGCATCCCGGCGGGCGGCGCGCTGCTCGCGGGCAACCACGTCTCGTATCTCGATCCGGTCTTGCTCTGGTGCGTGTCGCCACGCCCCGTGCACTTCATGGCCAAGAGCGAGCTGTTCGTGAAGGGCTTCATCGCCTGGCTGCTGCCCCGGTTGTGGAGCTTTCCCGTCAACCGTGGCGAGCCGGACCGCACGGCCATCGTGACCGCCACCGAGCTCCTGAAGTCCGGCGAGCTCGTTGGCGTGTTCCCCGAGGGCAGCAGGCGCGAGGCCGATGCGGACGAAGCGGTGGGCGAGGCGCACGGCGGCGCGGCGTTCATCGCGTTGCGCGCGGGTGTGCCGATCGTGCCGGTGGCGTTCCTCGGCACTGAGCGCGCCATGCCGCGTGGCGCGTCACTGCCGCGGCCGGTGAAGGTCACGATCGTCGTGGGCGAACCGATCGATCCTGGCACCGTCGCCCCCGAAGCCGGGCGCAAGGAGCGCGTGTCGCTCGTCACGGCGCGTATGATGGATGAGATCGCGTCTTTGCTGGCATACGAACCGGGAGGCACCCGATGAAGGTGGTCGTCGCACGGCACGCGGGCATCTGCTACGGCGTCGAGCGTGCGCTCAAGATGGCTGCCGAGGCCGCCACCACCACCGATCGCGTGGCCACGCTCGGCCCGCTCATCCACAACCCGCAGGCGGTCGCCGCCCTGCAGGAGCGCGGCGTGGGCGTGGCGTCCTCGCTTGACGAGATCGAGCAGGGCACGGTCGTCATCCGCTCGCACGGGGTCGATCCCGCTGTGATCGAGCAGGCTGAGCAGAAGGGCCTTGCGGTGGTCGACGCCACGTGCCCGTTCGTGCGCGCCGCGCACACGTGTGCCGCCGAGCTTGCGGCAAGCGGCTACGCGGTCGTGATCGTGGGCGAGTCGGACCACCCGGAAGTCGAGGGTATCCTCGCGCACGCCGGTGGCGAGGCCGTGATCGTCGAGCGCGCCGCGGACCTGCCGGCCCGTCTGCCCCGCCGCATCGGCGTTGTGGTGCAGACCACGCAGCAGCTCGACACGCTGCGCGACGTGGTGGATGACTTGCTCCCGCGCACCGCCGAGCTGCGTGTCTGCAATACGATCTGCAGCGCCACCGCCAAGCGGCAGACCGCCGCGGCGGAGCTTGCCGAGGAAGTGGACGTGATCGTGGTCGTGGGCGGTCACAACTCCGGCAACACCACGCGGCTCACGGAGATCTGCCGCGCCCGCAATCCGCGCACGCACCATGTCGAGACCGCCGCTGAGCTGGACCCGGCGTGGTTCGAGGGTGCCAGCGTGGTGGGTGTCAGCGCCGGCGCGTCCACACCCGACGAGCAGATCCAGGGCGTCATCAGCGCGATCGAGTCGATCCCCGGCGATGAGTGAGCACGTCAGCGCCGGATCGCCGCGTGACACCCAGCGCTACCCCACCGGGGCCACCAGCGGGGGAGGGCGCGTCGTTGCCGTGTCGCCCGGTGCCGCCGCGTCCGCGGGTCTGCGCGTGGGTGACGTGGTGCGTGCGGTGGACGGCGCCCCGCTGCGCGACGTGATCGACTGGATGTGGCTGACCGACGAGCCTGAGTTCGACCTCGAGATCGTTCGCGAGACCACGCCGCACGTTCTGCGTGTCGAGCGGACCAGCGGCGAGCCGCTGGGCGTGGAGTTCGCCTCGCCGCTGTTCGATCCGATCCGCGAGTGCGACAACGCGTGCGTGTTCTGCTTCGTGTCCCAGCTTCCGCCGGGGTTGCGGCCGTCGCTGTCCGTTCGCGACGACGACTTCCGCCTCTCGTTCCTTAGCGGGAACTTCGTCACGCTCACGAACCTCACCGGCGACGATGTCGACCGCATCATCGACCAGCACCTGTCGCCACTACACGTCTCGGTGCATGCGGTCGACCCCGCGGTCAGGCAGCGCCTGGTGTGCCCCACCGTTGAGGACCATGCCCTGGAGACGCTCGACACGCTGTGTGCCGCCGGCATCGACGCCCATGTGCAGATCGTGCTCGTGCCGGGCGTCAACGGCGCCGAGGTGCTGGAGGAGACGCTGGCGTATCTGGCGGAGCGAGACGGGATCCTCTCGGTGGGATGCGTGCCGATGGGCTTCACGGGCCACCAGCGTCGCTTCAGCGGCTCGTACGACGCTTCCTCGGCCACAGACGTGCTCGCGCGTGTCGGCGCCTGGCAGGACCGCATGAGGGCCGAGCGCGGCATCGGATGGGTGTATGCGGCCGATGAGTTCTTCCTGCTCGCGGGAAAGGCGCTCCCGGCCGGCGCCGAATACGACGACTTCCCCCAGTACGAGAACGGGATCGGCATGGTGTCCGCCTTCGTGGAGGAGTTCGCCGCCGAGGTGGGGGCAGCCGCAGTCGAAACGGCCGTCCCCGCGGGACCCATCACCGCCGTGACCGGCACGCTGTTCGCTCCTGTGCTGCGCGAGTCTCTCGATCGGTGCAGCCTCACGCACGTGCGGGTGCTCGCGGTCCCTAACCGCCTCTTCGGCGGAAACGTCTCGGTCACCGGGCTTCTCGGCGGCGAAGACATCCTGGCGGCGGTGCGGGATGACGGCGCGAGGGGTACCTACCTCCTGCCGGACGTTGTAGTAAACTCCGACGGGCTGTTGCTCGACGATGTGCCTGCCGCATCGCTTTCTGAACGCTCGGGAAGCGACATACACATCGTAGGAAGCGACGGGGCCGCCCTGGCCCGGGCCCTGATGACTGGAACAGGACGGACACGACCATGACCCTGCCTATCGTTGCTGTTGTGGGACGGCCGAACGTCGGCAAGTCCACATTCGTCAACAGACTCATACAGGCGCAAGACGCCATCGTGCACCCCGTCAGCGGGGTGACACGTGACCGTAGCTACCATCGTACCGACTGGAACGGGCGCGAGTTCATGCTCGTGGACACCGGCGGCATCGAGTTCACCACCGACGACCGCTTTGGCGACTCGATCCGCGAGCAGGCTGTGGTGGCCGCGCAGGAGGCCGACGTGGTGGTCTTCCTGGTGGACGGCACCGTTGGCATCGCACCCGGAGACGAAGAGGTCGCGGGGCTCTTGCGCCGCCAGAAGACGCCGGTGTTCCTCGCGGTCAACAAGCTCGACACTCCCGGCCGCGAGGAGGCCATCCACGACTTCTGGGGCCTTGGCCTCGACAGCCCATGGCCGGTCTCGGCGCTCCACGGGCACGGCACGGGCGACCTGCTCGACGCCATCGTGGAGGCGCTGCCCGAGGTCGAGCCGGAGGAGGCGGCCGACGAGATCGGCATCGCCATCATCGGCAAGCCGAACGCCGGCAAGTCGTCGCTCTACAACAAGCTGCTCGGCGTAGAGCGCGCCATCGTCTCTGATGTGGCCGGTACCACCCGTGACGCGATCGACACGGTGCTTGAGCACGAGGGCCGCACGTATCGCCTGGTGGACACCGCCGGTCTGCGCCGCAAGTCGCAGATCGACGAGTCGGTGGAGTACTACGGCTTCGTTCGTGCGATGCGCGCGATCGACCGTGCGGACGTGGCGTTGCTCGTGGTCGACGTGGAGGCCGGCGTGACCGACCAGGACCAGCGCGTGGCCCGGTTCGCCGAGGAGCGCGGATGCGGCATGCTCGTTGTCCTCAACAAGTGGGACCTGCTCGAGACGCCGGAGGAGAAGATCGAGATCGTCGAGCGCCTGCCCGACAAGCTCGGCTTCGTGGGTTTCGCCCCGGTGGTGCGCGTGAGCGCCAAGACCGGCACCGGCGTGCACAAGGTCCTGCCGATGCTCTCCACCATCTACGACGCGTACTCGCAGGAGATCGCCACGAGCGCGCTGAACCGCTTGCTCACCGAGTTGCGCGCCACCGGACACACGATCTCCAAGGGCGGCAAGATGCTCCGGCTGCAGTACGTCACCCAGACCGGCACCTGCCCTCCGCAGTTCACGTTCTTCGCCAACCACCCGCGCATGGTGGAACCCAACTACGAGCGCTACCTGGAGAACCGGCTGCGTGAGGCGTTCGACCTCACAGGCACCCCGGTCAGGCTGCGCTTCAAGCAGAAGAGCTGACGTGGAGGGCGCGCTTTCCATACTGGGCACCGTGCTCGGTGGCTATCTGGTCGGCTCGATCCCGTTCGCGGTGATCGTGGTCCGGCTGTTCTGGAAGCAGGACATCCGCGACTTTGGTAGTGGCAACACCGGCGCCACGAACGTGCTCCGCGTGTTCGGGACCGTGCCGGGCCTTGCGGTCTACGCGCTCGACGCGCTCAAGGGCGCCGCGGGCGTGTGGATCGGCTTGTGGCTCGCCCCGGAGGCGTGGGGGAGTGTGGGGGCCGACTGGTTCGTGGTGCTGGGCGCCATGGCGGCGATCACCGGACACACGCTCTCGCCGTTCCTCGGCTTCAAGGGCGGCAAGGGCGTGGCCACCGCGTCGGGAGCCATCCTCGTGGCCGCTCCGAGGGTGATCCCGGTGATGCTCGTGCTGTTCCTGCTCACTGTTGTCATATGGAAGTACGTCAGCCTCGGCTCAGTAATCATCGCGGCCGCGTTTCCCGTTGTATGCTTGCTGATGTATCCCGACAGGTACGCGCTCGCGGTGTTGGCATTCATAGTCGGCGCGTACGTGATCTGGAACCACCGGTCCAATATCGGCCGTATCCGGCGTGGTGAGGAGCATCGCATCACCTTCAAGCGCCGGATGTGGGACGAGGTCCGGTCGGCCGTACAGGACGAAGGACGTGATAAGCGATGAAGGTAGCCGTCATCGGAGCGGGCTCGTGGGGCACGGCGGTGGGCTGGCTGCTCGGCGAGAAGGCCTACGACGTCACGATGTGGGCGCGCGAACCCGAGATCGCCGAGGGCATCAACACCGACGGCCGCAACCCGATGTTCCTACCGGAGGTGCAGTTGGGGCCGGGCGTGAGCGCCACGCCCGATATCGCCGAGGCTGTGAAGGACGCGGAGGCGGTCGTGGTGGTGACGCCGAGCCACGGCGTGCGCGGTGTGGCCGAGGCGATGAGCGAGCATCTGCCCACGTCGGTGCCGGTGATCAACCTCGCCAAGGGCGTGGAGCAGAACACCCTCATGCGCATGACGCAGATCCTCGAGGAAGTCCTCGGCAACAAGGCCCGTCTCGCCGCGCTGTCGGGCCCTAACCACGCCGAGGAGGTCTCCAAGGGGGTTCCTTCGGCCACCGTGGTGGCGGCCTACGAAGAAGAGGTCGCCCGGATGTTCCAGGACCTCTTCATGGCGCCGACGTTCCGCGTGTACACCAATCCCGACGTTGTAGGCGTTGAGCTCTGCGGCGCCTCCAAGAACGTGGTCGCGGTGGCCGCGGGGATGGTCGACGGCCTCGGATATGGCGACAACACCAAGGCCACGCTGATGACCCGCGGTCTTGCCGAGATGAGCCGCCTGGGCTCGCACCTCGGCGCCAACCCGCTCACGTACATGGGTCTCGCCGGAATGGGCGACCTCATCGTCACGTGCACGTCACGCCATAGCCGCAACCGTGCGCTCGGAGAGTGGATCGCCGGTGGCGGCACGGTCGAGAGCTACACGGCTGAGACGCGAATGGTGGCCGAGGGCGCCAGGAGCGCCGTATCGCTCGACGATCTTGCGGCCAAGCTTGATATCGAGATGCCGATCACCCGCCAGGTGCGGGCCATCCTGTACGAGGGCCATATGCCTGGCGAGGCGGCGTCGATCCTTATGGGCCGTACCGCGGTGGACGAGTTCCACGGGATGGGGCTTCTGGAAGACGGCGAGTAGCGGCTCCGGCACAGCGTGCCCGACCCTGACAAGGAGCGTGGATGTAGTGGCGCACGATCTCACGATCGCACCGTCGATCCTGTCGGCCGACTTCACCCGGCTGGCCGAGGCGATCGAGCTGGTGGAAGACGCCGGCGCGGACTTCATCCACGTGGACGTCATGGACGGTCACTTCGTGCCCAACCTCACGATCGGTCCGCCGGTTGTGAAGTCGATCAAGCGTGTCGCCCGTATGCCGCTCGACGTGCATCTGATGGTCTCTGACCCCGATCGCACCGCACAGTGGTACGTGGACGCCGGTGCGGATGTGGTGACGATCCACATCGAGGCGGCCGTGCACGCGCACCGCACGCTCCGCGCGATCCGTGACGGCGGGGCGCAGGCCGGCATCACGCTCAACCCCGGCACCCCGGCGTCCGCGCTTTCCGAGGTGCTTCCGTACGTGGACCAGGTGCTCGTGATGAGCGTGAACCCTGGGTTCGCCGCGCAGTCGTTCATCGAGTCGTCGGTGGCCAAGATCGCGGAGATCGCTCGCATGTGCCGCGAGGCCGGGGTCTCTCCCCGCATCGAGGTCGACGGTGGCATCGACCCGGTCACCGCACCACGCGTGGTGGAGGCCGGCGCCGACATGCTGGTGGCGGGAAACGCCATCTTCGGCGCCGAGGATCCCGCCGAGGCGCTTCGCGGGCTGTGGCGCAGCGCGCTCTCGCGCATGGTGTAGACTCGGCTGCATCGAAAAACCGTGCCTGCTCGACCCGCGTACTGAAGGAGTCCCGCGTATGTTCACCGGACTGATCGAGTGTGAGGGCGTCATCACGCGTGCCGACCGCCAGGGTGGCGGGATGCGCGTGGAGGTCTACGCGCCCGAGTTCGGGCGGGACATGCAGATCGGCGACTCCATCGCGGTCGACGGTGTGCGTCTCACGGTCGTCAAGTTCATCCGCGGTGCGTTCCTCACCGATGTGAGCCCCGAAACGCTCGACCGGACGGCTCTCGGCGGACTCCAGCAGGGGCAGAAGGTGAACCTCGAGCGCGCGCTGCGGCTGTCCGACCGTTTGGCCGGCCACCTGGTGAGCGGCTCCGTCGACGGGGTGGGACACCTCGAGCTTCGGCAGGGCGGCGGCAAGTTCACCGTGTACCAGTTCCAGGCGCCGTCGCACGTGATGCGCTACGTGGTGGAGAAGGGCGCCATCGCGATCGACGGCATCTCGCTCGTGGTTGGCAAGGTGGGGGCCGGCGGATTCACCGTACCGGTCGATCCCCACATCGACGCCCACACCACGCTCAAGGACAAGCCCATCGGTGCGCCCGTGAACATCGAGACGGACCTGCTGGCCAAGTACGTGGAGCGGTTCGTGGCTCCCGATGCTGGCGCAGACGAGCTTCCGGCCGAGCGCCGGGGGCTCGGCAGCCTGCTGCGTGAGTTCACCGAGGGCAACCGCTAGCGCCGCTCGCGTCGTGTGAGAATGTGCGCGCCGCGGCGTTCCCGGGCAAAGAGAACGCCCGACAACCGTTTCCGGAGCCGGGCGTTCCGCGGGGCTATCCAGTGGGTTCTCGCCACCCCGTGGCTATCAACCATGGATCACCTGAGCGTAGTTCGTCCCGGAGTCACTCCGGGGGGGAACGCCACCATAACAAAGGCCGATGGAGCGGACAAGCGACGGTACGTTCGATTCGACGAACGGTCAGGAAGCGCGCGTCAGACGGCGGGTGCGCGCGGTATGACGAGCGGGTGCGCTAGGATAGGCGGGTACCCCCGAACACAAGGAAGGGCTATCGCGTGTCGGAACACAGCACACACTCCACCGGCAAGGTGACCGTTTCGGGCATCGAGCTGGAGGTCTCCAACCCGGCGCTGGCGGCGTCGCTTGCCGCGGATGCCGCCGGGTACGCATCCGATAACGCACCCCGTGTCGACGCGCGTACCATCACCCAGGCCGCTCCCGAGGTGGTGATCGCGGTCCCCACGCCGCGCACAGCCGCCGAGGAGCGCGCTCGGCGGGAGTTCAGAGCGCGTGTCGCCGCGGCGGGCACCGCGCTCGGCTTCGAGGTGGCCTCCGACGGTTCGTGGACCGCGGCCGATGGCACGCTGATCATCACCCGACACACGGAGCGCCCGCTCACGCTGGCGACCACCGTGTACTTCGTGCGTGAGGTGGGCACGAAAGTCCGCCCCAAGGCCGAGCGCGCGGGCGTGCTGTTCGTGGCCGACAGCCAGCAGACGGTCGACTCGTTCACCGTGGCCATCAGGCAGCGCGGTTCGCATGACCTGATGCGTGCGATCTCGATCGACGCGCTCGAGCGGATGGTCGCGCTCTTTGCCGCCAGACGGCTCGGGCACGAGGACGTCGTCGCGCTCCTGGCGCCCGTGGCCGGTATCGACGCGGGGATGCTCCTCGCGCTGATCGAGCGGTCCGTGGAAGGACGTCCGTGATGCGGCGCGTGTATCTCGACTACGCGGCCACCACGCCAGTGGACCCACGTGTGATCGAAGTCACGGCTGACGCGCTGGCGTTGTGGCCCGGTAATCCGAGTTCGCTCTATGCCGAGGGCCGGGAGGCGCGTGCGGCGCTCGAGAAGGCGCGGGCCGATGTGGCTCGTAGTATCGGAGCGGCGCACCCCGACGAAGTGGTCTTCTGTGGGAGCGGCACGGAGTCTGATAACGCCGCGGTTCTCGGCATTGCGCGAAAGGCCGTAGCCGCCGGCAGGGAGCCGCATGTGGTGGTGAGCGCATTCGAGCATCACGCAGTGCTCGAGGCTGCGGAGTCGCTCGCGCGCGAGGGCTACGCCGTGGATCTGGTTGCGCCCGACCCACACGGCCGGATCGACCCCGCGGCTATCGGTGCCGCACTGCGCGAGCGCACGGCGCTCGTCTCGGTGATGCACGCGAACAACGAGATCGGCACGGTGCAAGACATACGCGCGATCGCTGAGGCGGCCCACGCGTGTGGCGCGTATGTGCATACGGATGCGGCCCAGTCGCTCGGCAAGATCGACGTGCACGTGCGCGCGCTCGGGTGCGACGCGCTCTCAGCGGCCGGCCACAAGATCTACGCCCCCAAGGGCACCGGCATCCTCTATCTGCGCAAGGGCACGCCGTTTGCGCCGCTGCTGCGCGGCGGCGGACAGGAGGGCGGGCTTCGGAGCGGTACGCAGAGCGTTGCCGGGGCCGTGGGCTTCGCCACCGCGCTCAAGATCATGGACGAGGAGCGCCCGGCCGAGATGCCCCGGCTCGCCGGTTTGCGTGACACGATCGAGCGCGAGCTCGCCACGCGGGTGGGGTCTCTCACTGTGCACGGCTCGGGCGCCACGCGTCTGCCGCACCTCACGAACCTCGGCATCGCCGGTTGCGACGGCCAGTCGCTGCTCCTGCACCTCGATGAGGCCGGCTTTTCGGTGTCTGCGGGGAGCGCCTGCTCATCGGGCAGCGCGCAGGTGAGCCATGTGCTCCGCGCCATCGGCGTGGCCGGCCGCACGGATGAGGCGTCGCTGCGCATCACCGTGGGCAGGTGGACCACCGCCGAGGATGTGGACCGCTTCGTGGAGGCGGCCGCAGCGATCATCGAGACCCTCCGCAGCCGATGAGTGGGCCGGTGTGGTGGGTCGCGCTCTCGGGGGGTGTGGACTCGGCGGTTGCAGCCGCGCTGCTGCGCGAGAGCGGCGCCCATGTTGTGGGGGTCACGCTCGATCTCGGTCTGGGGGAGGAGACGATCGCTTCAGCGCGGGGCGTGGCCGCGGCCCTCGGCATCGACCACCGGGTGATCGATGCGCGCGAACGCTTCGCGGAGGCGGTGATCGACCCGTTCGCCCGTGCGTACGCGGAAGGGGTGACACCCAATCCGTGCGTGCTCTGTAACGAGCACGTGAAGCTCGGCCTCATGCTCCCGGCCGCGATAGAGGCGGGTGCGACGGGGCTTGCGACAGGACACTACGCGCGGATCGTGGGACCCGCGGGCCAGCGCCGCATCGCGCGCGCGGCGGACAGACGCAAGGACCAGTCGTACTTCCTCTACCGGCTCACGCCGGCGGTGCTCGAACATGTGGCCTTCCCCCTCGGCGAGCTCACAAAGGCGCAGGTGCGCGCCCGTGCCCGGGATTTGGATCTCCCTGTGGCGGAGCGCGCCGAGAGCCAGGACGTGTGCTTCCTGTCGGGCACCACCGCCGGGCGGTTCGTGTCCTCGCGTGGGCTGGGCGGCAACATGCCAGGTCCGGTTGTTGACCTGGAAGGACGCGTGATCGGCGAGCACACCGGCATCTGCCACTACACGCCGGGCCAGCGCAAGGGCTTGCCGGGAGGCGCGGGGCCGCTGTTCGTAGTGGCCATCGACCCGCTGCGCAACGCAGTGGTGGCCGGTCCCCGCGAGGCGTGCGAGGTGTCGAGGGTGATTCTGCGGGACGAGGTGTGGCACGGTTCGCCCGACGAGGTGGAGGCCGTATGCGTGCGGGCCAGCACCGCGCCCATCCGGTGTCGCGTGGTACGCTCTGACCGGCCGACCCGCCTGGAGCTCGAACATCCGGTGTGCGCGGCGCCCGGGCAGGCGGCCGTGTGCTATCGGGGCGATGTCGTGGTGGGTGGCGGCACGATCGTAAGGGAGCGTTCTGCGTGATCGATCTACACGTGCACACCTGGCGATGCAGGCACGCCACAGGCACGGCGGAGGAGTACGTGCGCGCCGCGGCGTCCTCCGGCGTGGCGGTTCTGGGGTTCACAGAGCATCTGCCGTTGGCGCCCGAGCTCGCATCGCGCATACCCGGTGCGCAAGGCTATGCGATGCCCGCGGCCGAGCTCCCGGAGTACATCGCCGATGTGACCCAGGCGGCCGCGCTCGGTGGGGAGTTGGGCGTGGAGGTGCTCTGCGGCATCGAGATCGACGCGGTGCCCGTTGCTCTCGAACACGCACGCGGCGAGCTCTCCCGTCACAGCTTCGACCTCGTGCTCGGCTCGGTGCATTTCATCGATGACTGGGCCTTCGACGACCCCGACCGCCGTGAGGGTTATGCAGACTGGAAGAGCGACGAGCTCTGGGAGCGGTACTTCACCGAAGTCGTGGCTGCCGCGAGGACCGGCTTATTCGATGTCATGGCGCACGTGGACCTGGTGAAGAAGTTCGGCGTGTGGCCGGATGGGCCCACACGCGATCTCTACCGCACGCTTGCCGACGCGCTCGCTGCAACCGACGTGGCCGTTGAAGTGAATACCGCGGGTCTGCGTAAGCCGTGCCGTGAGCTGTATCCAGGCCAGGACCTGCTGCGCGCGCTGTGTGACGCGGGAGTGCCCGCCACGATCGGCTCCGACGCCCATGCGCCGGCCGAGGTGGGCGCGGGCGCGGGCGAGGCACGAGAGGCGCTCATCGAGGCGGGCTATCGATCGGTCCTCGTGTTCCGGGGGCGTAAGGCGCGGGAGGTGGGCATCGATGACATCTAAGACCGTGGTCACCGCCGGTGCGCTTGTGCGCGCGCTCGAGCAGACCTTCGTTCCCGCGTGGGCCGAGCCCTGGGACCGCGTGGGCCTGATCCTCGGCACGCCCGACACCGCGCTCACCGGGGTGCTCGTCACGCTCGACGCTACGGCCGAGGCCATTGAACGCGCCACACTCGCAGGCGCCAATCTCGTGGTAACGCACCATCCGCCGTTCCTCGAGATGCCGGAGCGCATCGAGATCGCACCGGGTCCCGCCGGCACGCTCGCCGCCGCCCTTTCGTCCGGGGTGGCAGTGGCGTCGTTCCACACGAGCCTGGACAGAGCGCCCGCGGGTGCCGACGCGCTGGCCGATACGCTGGGCCTCACGATACTCGGACCATTGGAGCGGAGCCTGGAGTCCGTCTCGGTAGTGGTCACCTACGTGCCCGAGGACGCTGCACCCGCTGTGCGCGCGGCGATGGCCGCGGCCGGTGCGGGCAGGATCGGCGAGTACGACGGGTGCTCGTTCGAATCATCGGGTACGGGCCGGTTCTCACCGCGGGCGGGAGCCGAACCTGTGGCCCCGGACACGGGCTCGGGTGTGGCCGAGGTGCGTATCGAGATGCTGTGCGCGAGGAACGACACCGGGCGTGTCGTGCAGGCCGCCGCCGGCGCGCACCCGTACGAGGAGCCGGTGGTGCTCGCCACCGATGGCGTTCGCGCGCGCGGCGCCGCCCGGCTGGGGCGGCTGTGTTCATGGAACGGCGGTACGGTCGGCGAGCTTGCGGCGCAGGTGGGAGCGCGGCTTGGCGTGCGTCCGCGTGTGTGGGGCGACCCGGCCGCGGCCGCCGCGCACGTTGCCGTGGCCAACGGCTCGGCTGGTTCGCTGCTCGGCGAAGCCCTTGCTTCGGCTGATGTCATGGTGGCGGGGGAGGTGCGGTATCATGACGCCCTGGACGCGGTGTCCCGCGGGCTTGCGATCATCGAAGTGGGGCACGACGCGTCTGAGTGGCCGCTCGTCAGCGTGCTTGCGGCCGAGGTCCGCACGGTGTGCGGCCCCGATCTGCCCGTGATCGCCGAAACGCCGCGCCTCGCGTGGCAGACGATGGAGGATGCGCATGACCGAGGGTGACGTTCTCCTCGCGCTGATGGAGCAGGACCTGGCCATCGCCCGTGCCACGAAGGCGCTCGACGAGCTCCCTGAGAAGAAGGCCATCATCCAGCTCAGGCAGCGGCTCAAGGAGATCGAGGGCGTGGCCGAGAAGGCCGCGGCCTACCTTCGGAAGGCCAACGCGATGGTCTCGCGTGCGGCCGATGACGTGGCGTCCGTGCAGGCCAAGATCGACGCCGAGCAGGCGAAGGTGCTCTCGGGGTCGGTGACAGACTCGAAGGAGCTCCAGAACCTCACCCGCGAGATCGAAGCGCTCGCGCGCCGCAAGGACACCCTCGAGCGTGAGGAGCTCGGGTTGATGGAGAAGGCCGAGGCCGGCGAAGCGCAGGTCGCTCGCGTACAGGCCGCCCTTGCCGAGGGCCGCGCCAAGGAGGCGTCGCTCATCGAGGAGTACAAGGCGCGCGGGGGCGAGCTGCAGACCGAGATCGCGCGCCTGAAGGCCGGTCGTGAGGCCATCGCCACCAGGCTGCCGCAACCGCTGCTCGCTCGCTACGAGACGCTCCGGGCGTCCAAGAACGGCATCGCCGTGGGCGAGCTCAAGGGCTCGCTCTGCACCGCATGCCGCACCGCGATCCCTGCGGGTGAGGCGCAGTCGCTCGCGGCAGGTCCCGAGATCGGCGAGTGCCCGAACTGCAGGCGCATCATCGTCGTCCGGCAGGGTGCCTGATGCCGGGCGTCTGGACCGTCAACAGCGACGGCGGGTCGCGTGGCAACCCTGGGCCCGGTGGCGCCGGCATCGTGGTGCGCGACCCATCCGGTGAGGTCGTCGCGCGTGGCGGCGCGTACCTCGGCACTGTGACGAACAACATCGCCGAGTACGAGGCGCTGCTGTGGGGCATGCGCGCGGCGCGTGCCCTCGGCGCAAGGAAGCTGCTGGTGCGAGCCGATAGCGAGCTTGCGATCAAGCAGATGCGCGGCGAGTACCGCGTGAAGAACGAGGGCCTGAAGCCGCTCTTCCTGCAGGCGCAGACGCTGTGCCGCACCTTCGAGGGCGTGACGTTCGAGCATGTGCGACGTGAGGCGAACGCCGATGCCGACGCGCTCGCCAACGAGGCCATGGACTCACGGGAGTACGTGGGTGACGCGCCCGAGCCGCCAGGTGGGATGCGACTCTTCGATACGGAGGCGTGAGATGTACGACCTCATGATCAAGGGGCACTTCGACGCGGCGCACGCGCTGCATGGCTACCCTGGCGAGTGCCAGAACCTGCACGGTCACACCTGGGACATCGAGGTCGTGGTGCGCGGATCGGAGCTTGATGAGGTCGGAATCGTGTACGACTTCAAGACGCTCAAGACCGACCTGGCGGCCGTGCTCGAGCCGCTTGATCACGCGTACCTGAACGACGTGCCGCCGTTCGATGAGCTCAATCCCACGGCGGAGAACCTGTCGCGCTACATCTACGAGGCGCTCTCCGAGACCGTGGGCAGCGCGGTGCGTGTGCTCGAGGTGTCGGTCTGGGAGTCGCCGGTCGCGCGGATCACGTACCGCCCGGGGGAGTAGCGTCTCGGGGCGCGCTCGCCGCGGGATGGGCGAGGGGTGTCCGGACAAAGAGGTGTCCCGAGAAACCCGACCTGCGTGATCCGTAGTCCCCAGCTTCCCGTTTCTTGCCATCTGGAGCCTGCCCGGCACGGTCCTGCTTGCGCGTGACCCACCTTCGAGAGCCCCGTAGGCAGCTACTGGTACGCTGGCTTTCCGGTTCCGCTCGGCCCGACCTCTCGGGACAAGACCCACTGTACGAGAGCCCCACAGGGTCGTCAAGGCATTCCGGCATCTTGGCCGTCCTTTGCGACCAGCGGTATGGTGCAACCACCAAGCGGCCATATATGCAGGATAGACGGCATCGCGCCAGCATGAGGTGGACGACGGTAGGTCACACGCCTCAAACCTCCTCGCGCACGGGAATGACGCCCGTTAGCCTTCAGGAAACGTTAACGGCAGTGTATACTCACGCGAGCGGGATCCGCCCTCTATCGCACGGATGGTGTCCATGACCAGCGCGACTCTCGAAGAGTACCTGGAGACGATCTACAAGCTGGCTGAACGCGGCGAGGTGCGGCCCGGTCAGATCGCCGACGCGATGAGCGTCTCGGCGCCCACGGTGACCGCCACGCTCGGCCGGTTGCAGTCGCGCGGGCTGGTGGCACGTACTGGTGACGGCGGGGTCGAGCTCACGCTGGCCGGCCGCCAGAACGCCCTCGACATCATCCGCCGCCATCGCCTTGCCGAGCGCTTCCTGGTGGATGTGCTCGGTCTTTCGTGGGACGAGGTGCATGACGAGGCGTGCGAACTCGAGCATGCGCTCTCACCCAAGGTGCAGGAGGCGCTCGAGCGGTTCATGGACAACCCCGAGGTCTGCCCGCACGGCCACCCGATCCCGAGTGCAAACGGCGTGATCGCCGTGCAAGACGGCGCGCCGCTGTGTCAGAGCGGCCCTGGCGACGAAGTGGATATCGTCCGCATCGAGGACGAGGATGGCGAGCTCCTCTCGTACCTGTCATCGCTCGGCATGTTCCCCGGAACCACCGTGCGGGTGTGCGACGTGGCGCCGTTCAAGGGCCCGCTGATGGTTGAGATCGGCGAGGCGCGCTACGCCCTCGGCAGGGAGGTCGCCGAGAAGATCGTGGTATCCGGAGGTGACGGCTCGGCGCGTCGCGGTCGGCGCGGAGGGCGCGGAGGTCGAGGGGCCCGCCGATGAGCGGCACCTGTCACGGCGGCGAGCACTTCATCGGCCGGCCGGCGGGGGAGATCGTCATCGCGCTCGCCGGCAACCCGAACGTGGGGAAGTCGAGTCTCTTCAACGCGCTCACGGGGCTCGGGGTGGAGACCGCGCACTACCCGGGCACCACGCGCGAGGTCCACACGGCGCTTGCGCGCGCGGGCGAACGCACCATCGGTGTGATCGACCTCCCGGGCAGCTACGGATTCACCGGCGTCGCCGAGGAAGACGTTGTCGCCCTTCGCGCACTCGATGACCTTGAGCCGGATGTGGTCGTCGTGGTGGTCGACCCGTCCACGCTCGGCAGAACGCTCTACCTGGCGCTCGAGGCGCTCGACCTCGGCCATCGTGTGGTGCTCGCGGTCAATCTCGTGGACGAGGCCCGGCGCTCCGGGCTCGTGATCGACGATGAGGCGCTGGCCACGGCCCTCGGCATCCCTGTGGTGCAGACGGTGGCCACGCAGGGCATCGGTGTGAGCACCATCGTGGACGCGTGCTTCCGTGCGGCTGCGGAGCCGGTGCCCGACCCGCCGGGCTATGGGCCCGACTTCGAGGCCCTGCTCGAGCCGCTCGTTCGTGCCTGTGCTTCCGCTGAATGCCTGCCCCGGGGTCGCACCGCACGTGGCGCCGCTCTGGCGCTGTTGGTGGACCCGAGTGACGCGCCAGCCGACGCCGCGCCCGACGTGCTCACCGCCTTGCGTCAGGTGCGCCAGGCGATGCGCTCGCACTTCGGGGAGAGCGGCGCCACGCACCTCGCACGCGAACGTCACGGGCTCGCCGGGCTGCTTGGCGACGAGGCTGTGCGACGCAAGGAGAAGCGCCACTGGCTCCCGCGCGACGCATGGTCGCTCACCACATGGCCGTGGACCGGCGTGCCGCTCGTGGCGCTGGTAGCGGCCGGGATCTTCGGCTTCCTGTTCTTCGTGGGCGATCTGCTTGCGCGCGGCTTCTCCGGTCTGTGGGCGGCGTACGCGTCTCCCGCCATCTCGGCGGCGATCACCGCGGTGGCCGACGACGGCGTGCTCGGTCGCGTGCTGCTCTGGGGCTTTGACGCGGGCATCGAGGCGTCGCTCTCGATCGGCCTGCCCTACATCCTTACCTTCTATTTGCTGATCGGTTTCCTGGAGGACACCGGCTACCTGAACTCGCTGGCATTCCTCACCGACCGGCTCATGCACCGGTTCGGGCTCCACGGTCGCGCTATCGTGCCGATGGTGGCCGCCGCGGGCTGCAACGTGCCCGCGCTGGTGGCCGCCGGACAGTTGCCGAGCAAGCGCGAGCGGTTGATCGCCTCGTCCATGGTGCTGTTCGTGCCGTGCAGTGCGCGCACAGCGGTGATCCTGGGCGCGGTGGGCCACTACCTCGGCTGGCAGCCGACGCTGTTGGTGCTCGGGATCCTGGTGGCTGTCTGGCTCGGGAGCGGCCTCATGCTCGAGAAGATGCTGCCGGGCGGCTCACGCGGCCTGGTGATGGAGATGTTCCCGTTCCGCCGGCCCTCGCTCAAGCGCGTGGTGGCGAAGGCCTGGGACCAGTTCAAGGAGTTCCTGTTCATCGCAACGCCGATCGTGATCGTGGGGAGCCTCATTCTCGGCGGCCTGTACGAGACGGGGTGGCTTGTGAAGTTGAGCGGGCCGCTCGCGCCGGTGGTGGAGGGGTGGCTCGGCCTGCCCGCTATCGCTGGCCTTACGCTGCTGCTGGGGTTCTTGCGCAAGGAGCTGTCGCTGCAGCTGCTCGTGGCGCTCGCGGTGGCCGCGGCCGGCTTTGCGGGGGCGGAGCTCACCGAGCTCATGAGCGCCACCGACATCGTGGTCTTCGCTACCGTGAACGCGATCATGCTGCCCTGCATCTCAACGATGAGCGTGTATTGGCGGCGCAACGGCAACGCCGCTACAGCGATCGCGCTCGTGGCCACCGTCGCGATCGCGCTCGTCGTGGGTGGTGTGCTCGCCCGCGTGCTGCCGCTCGTGGGCTTCGCCGCGTAGGGTCAGGCGGGTTCCGGCGACTCTGCGTTCTGTGCGAGCGAGCCGGAGTGGTACGTCCAGGCGCGTGTGAGCTCGGCGCCGAAGAGGATGATCTGCGAGCTGTAGTTCAGCCACACCAGGAACACCACGAGCGAGCCGGCCGCGCCGAATGCGCTTCCTACCGGCGAGCTCGTGAGGTACAGGCCGAGCAGCCACCGGCCGAGCGTGAAGAGCGCGGCGGTGATCGCCGCGCCCACGGCCACGTCGCCCCACGCCAGCCGCACCCTCGGCAATACGAGGTACACAGCGGCGAACATCGCCCAGAGCAGCACGAGCGAGAGCAGGAGGTCGTAGAGCTCGAGCGCGCGCACCGGGGGCTCCACGCCGAACCAGCTCGACGTGACGGCCGCCACGATCGTGTTGAGCGCGAGGGTGACGATCAGGAGCGCGCCCACCACGAGCACCATGATGAACGCCCGCAGGTTGTGCAGCGCCAGGGCGCGGAGGGTGAACCGCAGGCCGTCCCAAAGCGAGGCGCTCTCGGGGCGCTCGGGCGGGGTGTCCCAGATGCGGTCGAACACGTAGCGCAGCTGGCTGAAGAGCCGCATGGCGCCGAAGATCGCGAGCGCGAACGCGAGCGCGCTGAGGAGCGTGCCGGTGGTGGGGAGCGACGCCGAGGCGAGCAGCTCCTCGACCATCGTGGCGCCGAGCTCGCCGGCGAGACGGTCCACCGCGCTCATGAGCTCGGCGGTGGCAGCGCGTGCGCTCACCAGACGGCCAGCGATGGTGACGATGACGAGCAGCAGGGGGGCTACCGAGAGAAGCGCGTAGTAGGAGAGGGCGGCGGCCACCTGCGGGATGCCGTGATCGGCCCAGCCCTTCGCCGCATCACTCAAGACGGCTTCGATGTCGCGTACGAGGCGGATTGCGCGTTCTTTGGCCGCCGACACTGGATCACTCCATTCAGTGCGGACCGTTCGCGCTGGCGGAGAAGCGCCCCCTGGATCGCTTCATCGCCAGGGCAGCAGGGTGCGGAACGGCTACTCGATAGTCTACCTGAGGTCGGAAGGGAGCATACTACCCGAACGGCCTGGTCGAGCGTGTCACCAAGCCCGACGGCAGCTGGAGTGCCTACACCTATGACGATGGCGGGCTCAAGCTCACCGAGACCGTGCCTGCAGAAGACGGCGAGACGCTGATGGCGACGTTTTCCTACGACGTCGGCGGGCGCCTGGTCTCGAGCACGACGTCTGACGGGGCGACCACCACCTACACCTCGGTTCCCACACACATCGCGGCTGACCTGCTGCGCTCGGTGTGCTATGTGCTCGGGATCGATCTCGAACACCCCGAGGTGCCGGATCGGTTACTCACGGCAGGCCTGGAGAATGAGTACCGGCACAACCTCGCGGAGATCGAGCGCAAGGTCGAGCTGAGTGGGGAGCTCTGGCGCACTGCCGCCGCCGCAATACCCCGGCTCCGAACACCGCGCTGCACGACACGCTCGCGAGCATCGATGACTTCCCGGGGCTGTAGGACCACCGCTCGATGGTCCACAAGGTCCCCCGCATCTTCGACTACCCTCTGTGTCATCCGGTTCCCGAGACGCTCCTCGGCGTGGACTACATCAACGAGCATCTCGGCCGGCTGCTCGTGGAGTTCGACTTCCTGGGGCGCTTCGAGTCACGTACCTGCATGCGGGTCCTGGAGCGCAGCAGCCCCGACTACATTGACCTGCTTCAACCTCTATGAGCCCATCGCAACGAACGCGATCGGGCGAGCCGAGGCGGGCGATGAGGTCATCCCGTCCTCACCGGATGGCGGGGCGGGCTAGACCGCAGGTTGGCCGGTCAGTCGTTCTTGTACGTGTAGATGTTGTCCTTGTACCTGACGGCGGTGACTTCTTCGCCGTTCTCAAGAGTCACCGTCGCGTGGACGAGCTCTTCGTCGTAGACATTGGCAGTATCGATCCCGTTGCTATCGAGGATCATGCGGTCCATCATTACCTGGGCCTCGTGCGGCGTCTTGTTGACCTCGAGCGACTCCACCGACATACCCTGCTCCTCGAAGTGCTCCCTGAACTGATCCGACGGCTCCGGGCCGATGCAGCCCACGACCGCAACCATGGAAGCGGCCAGAATCGTGAGTACGAGCGCGATTCGGCAAGTCCTCATCATGGCGTACCTCCCGTGACGGTTGACAGTACAAGCTACGCCCTATGGTACCCTTCGCTCCGATTCTACCTTCTGGCCCTGTGCTGATGTCGAGCCTGGCCGATGTGATCGCCGCAAGACTGGTACCAGAACGGCCGCAAGCTCGATGAGTTCCGCGGCATGCCGCCGGTGGACCGTGCAGCGCTGACAGACGCTGTCCGCGCGCTCGCGCGCATCTCAGCGGACCATCCGGATATCACCGAGATCGACGTGAACCCGCTCATCGTGGAAGGCTCCACGCCGGTCGCCGCCGACGCACTGGCGATCCTGGATCCCGCCGCGGGGCGACATCCGGCGGCACCGTGCGCGACCTGCCCGCGTTCGGAAGCGTCGCGGAGTTGCCGGAAGTCCCGGACTTGGCGCTTGTGGCAGTCAAGGCCGCCCAGGTGAACGCCGCGATCGAGCAGTGCGGCGGGCGCGGGATCCCTGCTGCCCTGGTCGTTGCTGCGGGCTTCTCGGAAGCGGGCGAGGCGGAGGCCGCCCTGGAGGCGGAGCTGCTCGACACAGCCCGGAGATGGGGCATCACGCTCATCGGCCCCAACTGCATGGGCATGCCGTCGATACACAGCCGGCTCCATGCCGTCGGCTTCCTGGAGTTGCGGCCGCAGGCAGGCGCCTTACGCATCGTCACGCAGTCCGGCAACTCGTGCACGACCACCTCATCGCTCGTCTTCCTGGAGAGCCGTGGAAGGGTCTTAGCTGAGCGTGGGTCAGGCGCGCTATCTTCGGCCGCAGATGCGGGGGGTGTGCGTCCAGGTCACTTGGCGATGAACAAGCATCAGCACTGGGGGAACGTCAATGGTCCGTCGTTTCTCGATGTCAGAGGCGTCTTGTATACCGAACATGTGTTCGATATACTGAGCATGCCGGGTGTGGACCCCTGAAGCTCCTTCCACACCCGGCACACCTCTCAAAGGACGTCTCCCATGGGCCGCAACCGCGCGATCAAAACGTACGATCCCCGCATGACAGGAGAATCGCTTGACCTGTTCACCGCGAGCGATACGCGCACACCGGTGATCATGGAGCTGCTCAGAAGCCCGTGGATCGTACGCGGTTCCGAGCTCGGCGCAGGCGTCTCCGGTCTTGCGGGCAAGCGGCGTGAGCATGCGGTCGAGGTCGTGTGGGACGCTGGCCGTGCCGCACCCCGGTCGTTCATGGCCGGGGGCAAGCGGTACGTCATAGATGCCATTGTGCAGTCGTGGGCGGTCGAGCGTGCCTGGTGGGACCCTCGCAAGCGCCTGAGCCGCCGCTGCTACCGCGTGCTTGCGCGCGGCGGTCTCTACGACCTCGCGTACGATCGAGTCGCCGACCGGTGGCTGCTCACCGGCGTCGTCGACTAGTATCGCCATGTCCGGATTCGTACATCTTCACGTGCACTCGCACTTCAGCTTCATGGACGGTGCCGCGTCGCCTGCCGCGCTGCTACAGCATGCGGCGGGGTACGGCATGGGTGCGCTCGCGCTCACCGATCACCAGGGACTCTACGGCGCCATCCGTTTCTACCGCGCGGCGCTTGAGGCGGGCGTAAAACCGATCATCGGCGCGGAGATCGTGCTCGATGCGGCGGGGCTCGAGGGAGACGCCGCGATCGAGGGCGACCTGCCACCCGGTCTGCGGCTGCCGCTCTCGGCGCCGGTCGGCTTCGGCCGGGCGGCGGGCGCTGGCTTCCATCTCACGCTGCTCGCACAGGACATCACCGGCTATCGCAATCTGTGCCGGTTGCTTTCGCGCACCCACGTGCGCACCGGCGACGAGCCCTCGGTGGTCACGCTCGCCGATCTCGAGCAGTGCTCGGAGGGCCTCATCGGTCTTTCAGGCTGTCCGTGTGGGGAGGCGGGCTCGGCGGTGCTCACCGGCCTCGGCGCGCGCGGTGAGCGGGCGCTCCGCCGTCTCGCTCGCTGCTTCGCCCCGGGCGACTTCTACGTGGAGCTCATGCATCTGCTCACGCCCGACTCTCCGCGCTACATCTCCTCGCTCGTGGCGCTTGCGGAGCGCTGTGGGCTGCCGGTGGTGGCCACCAACAACGTCCACTATGCGAAGCGGCGCGACTTCCGCATCCACGACGTGCTCGCCTCGGCAGGGGCGCGCACGATGCTTCCGGGGCCGTACGACCGCCTCAACGCCGAACTCTGGCTCAAGCCCGCCGGCGAGATGCGACGGCTCTTCGCCGACGTGCCGCAGGCATGTGACGCCACGCTTGAGATCGCCGAGCGCTGCTCGCTCGACCTCGGTCTCGGCTCGTTCCACTTCCCGGCGGCCGACGTGCCGAAGGGGGAGACCGCCTACTCGGTGCTCTCGAAGGCCGCCTGGCACGGACTGGAGCAGCGCTACAAGCCGGTCACACCCGAGGCGGTGCGGCGGCTGCAGTACGAGCTCTCGGTGATCTGCGACCTCGGCTTCCCGGAGTACTTCCTCACGGTGAGAGACATCGTGGACTTCGCCAAGCGCGAGGGTATCCGCTGCAGCGGGCGGGGGAGCGCGGGCGACTCGATCGTCACGTACGTGCTCGGCATCACCGACGCTGACCCGATCGCGCACGACCTGCTCTTTGAGCGGTTCCTCAACCCCGAGCGGCGGCAGATGCCCGACATCGACGTGGACTTCGACTCTCGCCGCCGCGACGAGGTGATCGACTACATCTACAAGCGGTTCGGGCACGAGCATGTGGCGATGGTGGCCACTGTCAACACGATGACCGCCAGGAGCGCGGTGCGCACGGCAGCCAAAGCACTCGGCCATACTGCCGACGAGATCAACACGTTCTCGCGCTACCTGCCGTGGGTGAGCGCGCACCGGCTCCCCGAGGTGCTCGCCACGTATCCCGAGTGTCGCGACCATCCACTGCTCAAGCCCGAGCACGCCCTGCTCGTGGAGCTCGCCTGCGAGCTCGACCACACGCCTATGCACCTCGGCACGCACCTCGGCGGCTTCATCATCACGCGCGAGCCCATCGACACGTGGATGCCGCTCCAGTGGGCCGCCAAGGGCGTGGTGGTCTCGCAGTACGATAAGGACGACATCGAGGCGCTCGGCCTGGTGAAGATGGACATCCTGGGGCTGCGCACCCACTCGGCCATCAGCGACACGGTGCGCATGGCGCGCGAACGGGTGGGCGAGACCGCGGTGCCCGAGCCGTTCGACCTGCCGCACGACGATCCGCGCGTGTACGCACAGATCGCCGCGGCCGACACCGTGGGGATGTTCCAGCTCGAATCGAGCGGTCAGCGCAACCTCGCACTCCGCCTCAAAGAGCGCGACTTCGAGGACATCATCGCGGCGATCTCGCTCTTCCGTCCCGGCCCGCTTGAGGCCGAGATGATCGTGCCCTTCATCCGGCGCCGGCATGGCATCGAACCGGTCACCGTGCCGCATCCCGCGATGGGCGAGGTCCTGCGCTCGAGCTACGGCGTGATCGTCTACCAGGAGCAGGTCCTCCAGGTGGCCAAAGCCGTGGCCGGCTTCACCCTTGCCGAGGCCGATTCGCTCCGCCGCGCGATGACGAAAGGCCGCAGCCGCGAGGCCATGGAGGCGATCCGCGTGCACTTCGTGGAGCGTGCGTGCGGACTCGGGGTTGAGCACGACGTGGCCGAGGAGGTCTTCCGGCAGCTCGAGGGCTTTGCGGCCTACGGCTTCTGCAAAGCGCACGCGGCGTGCTTCGCGGTGGTCTCGTATGCCACCGCCTGGCTGAAGGTCTACTACCCGGCCGAGTTCGCTGCCGCCATCCTCAACAACGAGCCGATGGGCTTCTACAGCCCGCGGGTCGTGCTGGACGACGTACGGCGCCACGGCATCGCGGTGCTGCCGCCGCACATCAACGCATCTTCGGCGGAGTTCACGGTGGAGCAGGACGGGGGCGCGATACGCGTCGGCCTCGGGAGTCTGCTCGACATGACCTCGCGCCTGCTCAAGGTCCTGGAAGCCGAGCGAGCGGTGCGTCCCTTCGCCGACCTCGCGGACTTCCTCAAGCGGACGCGCGCCGAAGAGCCGGCCGCACGGAGCCTCATTCGCGTGGGGGCTCTCGACGGCCTGGGGGTGACCGACGCTTCGCGCCCGCCCACGCGCGACGAGATGCTCGCGCTGCTGCCGGAGCTGAAAGCGGTCATCGCCAGGCAGGGCGTGGCCGGTGACGACACGCTGCTGATCGCACCTGCGCGTGCGCGGGGGCCTGTCGACACCGGCCATGTCTCGGGCTGGACGCCCGCGATGCGGCTCTCGGCCGAGCTGGAGTGCCTCGGCCTTGCGATCACCGCGCACCCGCTCGCGCTCGCGCGTGCCGACCTCGAGTGCCGGGGCGTCACCTGGGCGCGCGACCTCCCCGCATGCGAAGACCGCGCTCGGGTCCGCGTCGCGGGCGTACGCGAGCGTGCGCAGACGCCAAGGACGCGCTCGGGCAAACGCACGTGCTTCCTCACGCTGGAGGACCCCACCGGCCTCATCGACGTGGTCGTCTTCGAAGACGCGCTCAACCGCTATGGCGACGTGATCGTGAAGAACCGCGCGTACCTCGTGGAAGGCGTGCTGCAGAACAACCACGAACGCGGTATCGCACTCATCGCCGAGAAGATCGAGCCGTATACGGTGCGAGATGAGGGACGCCAGTTGGTGCGCCTCAGACGAGGCGTCGGAGCGGGTCCGCTCGGCCCCACACTTGGCGGGGCGGGAGCGGAAGAAGACGAGGCTGACGATGTGGCTGTGGAAGCCCCCGCTTCGTAGTCCTCGCGCGGGGCCCTCGCTCGACATCGCCGCTCGTTCGCGACGATGTCGAGCTTCCCGCGCTGCGGAGTGACTACGCGAGGACTTCCACAGCCACTCGCAAGGACCAGCATCAACCGACCCGCACTGCCGGTCACGCCAAGCAGCCAGCGCTGATCGGAGAAGATCCTAGTCCGCTCTCGCTACGAACTCGGCGTTCATCGGCTGACCGGGATACGAGCCGTCGTCTTCGATGAGTTCACCTTCGGCGTACGCGAGCGCACCGGCCGTACTGCAGGCGGCGTCGAGGTCGGCCATGTTGGCGATCACCACGATCACCGGCGCGTCGGCGGGCGGCTCCTCGCCGGGCGTTCCCTCCACAAGGCACCAGCTCGCGCCTTCCTTGGCGCGGTACTGGATGAGTCCGACTGCCCGCACGCGGCCGTCTCCGAGCTCCTGGATGCCGATCACACGGTCGGCTTCCGGAAGGGGGGGATGCGTCACAACCGCCTCTTCCACGCCGAGGACGCCGTTGTCGGCGGCTGTGTCGGCAGGCTCATCGGCAGAGCAGCCGAGAGCGGTCAGCGCAACGAGCGCGAGCGTTGCCGCGAGCAGGGCGCGATGCCACCGTGAGCGTCGGGTGTTGGTCATGCGATCACTCCTCTTCAGGTTCCGGCCCGGCATCGTGCATGCCGAGCCTGATGGCTCCGGATCCAAAACGGGCGCGGACCGCGTCGATGCTGTCCACCAGCGCACGCGAGCGCTCGGTGTCATCCTCGGCGTTGGCAGTGAACAGGTCCAGCTGCTCGGAGCGCTCCCCGAACCCCGACACGCCGAAGCCGAGCAGGCGCAGTCCGGCGCCGGGGGTCCACGTGTCCTCGAGCAGTCGCAGCGCCACCGGCAGCAGGTCGGAAGCCAGGTCCATCGGCAGCGCCGCCGTGTGGCGCACCGTGCGTGTCGTGAAGTCAGCATACCGCAGCTTCACGGTGGCGGTGCGGCCCTGCAGACCCTTGCGGCGGAGCCGCTCTGAGACGCGCTCCACGAGCTTCTTCAGTGCCGTCTCGATCTCTGCACGGGTGCGCACGTCGGTGCCGAACGTGTGCTCGTTGGAGACGGACTTCACCGCGTCGGGGTCATGCACGGGCCGGTCGTCGATGCCTCGCGCCCTGCGGACAAGCTCCTGTCCGGATGAGCCCATGAGCTGCAGCGCACTGCCGTCATCGAGCCCCGCAAGCTCTCCGAGGGTCCGGATGCCCGCGACCCGCAGACGCTCGGCGGTTGCGGCGCCAACGCCCGGCAGCGCGCGTACGGACATGGGCGCGAGGAACGCCGCCTCATCTCCCGGACGCACCACGGTGATCCCGTGCGGCTTGTCCGCATCCGAGGCGATCTTGGCCACGGTCTTGCACGTAGCCACGCCGATCGAGCACGAGAGACCCATTGCGTCGACCTCGGCCTGGATCGTCCGGGCCACCTCGAGCGGGTGGGTGGGCCGGTGGGCGGTGGGTGTCACGTCCAGGTAGGCCTCATCCACGGACACCTGCTGCACGAAGGGCGTGAGCCGCTCGAACACCGCAACCACCGCGCGGGAGACCTCGTGATAGCGGTCGAATCTCGAGGGGGCCCAGATGGCGTCCGGGCACAGGCGAGCCGCCTGCGCGGAGGGCATCGCCGAGTGCACCCCGTACCGCCTGGCCTCGTACGATGCCGTTGAGACCACGCCGCGAGTGGTGGCCGAGCCGCCCACGATCACCGGCAGACCTCGCCATTCAGGGTGGTCGAGCTGCTCGATCGAGGCGAAGAACGCGTCCATGTCCACGTGCAAGACGGCGCGTCCCGGCCAGGTGGTGTGCGGAGTGTCCATAGGCCGAGTGTAGGTCGAGCGCGGCGCAAACGGTAGACTGCCCACAGGAGGTGCGTATGATCTTCGGAGCGCATGTGGGAGTCTCGGGAGGGTACGTGGCCGCGGTGGACTACGCGGTCTCGGTGGGCTGCGAGTGCATGCAGGTGTTCGCCAAGAGCCCGCGTCAGTGGAACGCCAAGCCGCTCGACGAGGCCGTTGCGCGGGCGTTCAAGGACCGCCGTGCCGAGGCCGGCATGGGTCCGGTGTTCGTGCACACCGCGTACCTCATCAACCTTGGCAGCGACAACGACACGCTGTGGGAGAAGTCGTGGCTCGCCCTTGCCGACGAATTGGCGCGTGGCGAGCTGCTCGGCGCGGCGGGTGTGGTCACGCACGTAGGCACGACCTACAAGCGCGCTCCCGAGCAGACCGCCGCGCGTATCGCCCGCGGTGCGGACCTGGCGTGGGCGGCATCGGGCGCGAACGAGACCCGTCTCCTGCTCGAGAACACCGCAGCCGCCGGCACGACCTTTGGCAACGGCCCCGATGAGCTCGGGGCGATCCTCGGTCTGCTGGATGTCGCCGCCGGACACGTAGGCGTCTGCCTCGACACCTGCCACGCGCACGCGGCGGGGTGGGATCTTTCCACTGGCGCCGCCTGGGACGACCTGTTAGGCGAGTTCGAGACCTGCTGCGGCATGCCCATCGAGCTCATCCACGCCAACGACTGCGCGTTCGGATCCGGTGAGCACAAGGACCGCCACGCATGGATCGGGGACGGCACCATCGGACTTGCGGGGTTCTCGCATATGGTGTCCGACGAGCGGCTTCGGCTGGTGCCCGTGATCACGGAGATGCCGGGCGAGGTCCCCGTGAAGGACGAGGAGAACCTCAGGCGCCTGAAGTCGCTGCGTGACGGCGCCGGGGGATCCTGAAGAGCCGCCTGACCGACTGCATGACGGCCGCTGTCGCAGCGTCGATGTCCCCGTCGACGGGTATCACATGCGGCGAGTGCTGCTGGATGTACGCGTCGATGATCGCGAGCTCCTCGAGTCTGCGCGGGGTGAACGGCGGGTTGGCCTGCGATCTGCGGAGCGCGCGCCTGAGTGTCTGCCGGACGCGCGATTCGAGTTCGTCAGCAGTGGCGGTCTGCCGGGTGAGCCGGATCGCCGAGAATCGCCAGCCATTGATGAGCACCGAGAGCGTGGCGGCTTCGGGGTGCCCTTCCACCACGATCGATACCGGCGCCACACGGGCGCGCTGCGCAACGGCGATACCGGCGAGGGTGCGCTCGTAGGCGCGCAGGGCGTCCCGGTAGTACGCGGCTTGCTCGAACTCCTGATTTCGGGCGAGGCGGTCACGCATCGACTGCAGCCGCTCGCGGGTGACCTCGGCATCGCCATCGAACGCTGACAACGCGCTCGCAACCGACAGCGCGTAGTCGGCGGTGCCCCGACTGAACGCGTCTTCACCCGGGCACGTGCCTCGATCCCGGCGGGCGCAGCGAATCGAGCGGCATTCGGCCGGCGTGCGGCGACAGCGACGCAGTCCATACATCCGGGCGAGGGCGTCAGCGGTGGTGGCGGCTGCCCAGTGGCTCGTGAGCGGCCCGAAGAGCTGACCGGTTCTGAGCCTTCGGCGGGTCACCGTCATCGTAGGGAACGCCGAGCCCGTGTCCACATGCAGGTACACGGGCGCCCGGGGTGTGGTGGTGTTGCGGTTGTACTCAGGCTGGTACCGGTATCGCAGGTGCGCCTCGAGCAGCTGCGCGTCCAGCATCGACGAGCACTCGATGTACTGCACCGACTCGGTGACCGCCGCGGGCGACCCGTTATCGGCGGCCGCCGCGTAGAAGTGCGTGCGGATCTTCGTGCGCAGGTTCCGTGCACGGCCAACGTACACAACAGCGCGGCCGGCGTTCCGGAAGAGGTAGACGCCAGGGTCGTCGGGGATGTTGGTGGCAAGCGGCAGCTTCATCGAGAGGTCGCTCGCCTCGGCTATGCCGCACAAGCGGGCCGTCTGGCCGGCTGTGGTGATGCCCCGCTCGGCGAGTTCAGGGACCATTGCGAGGAAGACCTGGGCCGTGGCAACGGCATCGGGGAGTGCGCGGTGGTTGGGGACCTGCTCCACACCGTAGAACGCGGCGAGTTCTCGCAGGTTGTTGCGCCCGATCTCGGGATGCAGCTCACGTGCCAGGCATAGTGTGTCGAGGATCGGACGCTGGAACGGCGCGCCCGATACGAGTTCGGTCTCGTAGTCCAGGAAGCCGAGGTCGAAGCGGTGGCTATGGGCGAGCAGTACCGCCCCGCGGGCGAACTCGGCGAACACGCCGATGACCTCGTCGATACCGGGAGCCGAGGCCACCATCTGGTCAGTGATGCCAGTCAGGCGCTCGACGGCGGCGGGAATGGGCTCCGTGGGGCGGACGAGAAGGCTCAGCGTATCGACGATCTCGCCGCGCTCGATGCGCGCGGCCCCGATCTCGATGATCGATGACGTTCCCGGACGGCATCCTGTCGTTTCGATATCGACCGCTACGAAGGATCCCTGGGTCAGCGAAGTAGGAGCAAGCATACAGTTTCCGTGTGGTCAGTCGTGTCACGACCTATCGTACCACCTAGTGTGACTTTCGACCGCGCACGAGGCGCCCCCTTGGAATATCATGGTGGCGCATGTGCTGTGCCCAAACGCGATCAGGCGAGGTGTAGGGATGGCGTTCTTCGTTCTCGACAAAGACCCGCACAGCGGCGTTCTCCGTCTGCCGGTCGACGGGGTGTTCGCAACCCGCGAAGAAGCGCTGGCCGCTCTTTCGGCCGCCGTTGGGGCCGGCGACGCGACAGTGACGGGCCAGGTGTACGTGGTCGACCTCGAGACGGCGCTGCCCGTCCTCGTGATGCCAACCGTGCCGTCACCGGCGGCGACCGTAGCGCCGCCTGCTCCGCCAATCGCTGAGCCCGAGCCGGAAGCTGAGGCGGCCGAGGTGGAGTCTGGCGATGCCGAGCCCACCCCCGATGCCGAGCCGGAGGTCGTGTGGGCCGAGCAGGAGGCCGAGGAGGCCGAACCCACCACGGAGGACGAGCAGTCCGAGGTCCCAGTCGACGGTGAGACCGCGCAGGGTGAGCCGCCGACCGCGGAGGGCATCGACCTCGGAGTGTTCGGCGCCGCGGCGGGAGGCGTCAGCCTGGCTGATGCGCTCAAGCGCGCCGCCACCTCGCTTGAGGACGAGGGGATCATTGCCCCGGCATCGATCAGCGCCGACGACTTCGCGCTCGAGGACGAACTCCTTGCGGCCACTGACGGCATTGCGGCGGACGTTCCCGATGCGGTGGCGAGTACCGCACGCACGGTGGCCGAGCCGATGAGCGCCCTTGATCGAGAGCCCGCCGAGGTGCTGACGGCACCCGCCGACTGGCCGTGGTCGAACGTAGAGGCGTTCACCGAGGAAGTGGTCGATGAGGACGAGCTCGTCGTTGAAGACACTGACCTCGTTCCATCCACGAGCGACCTGTTGGACACCGCTCAGGACGCGATCGAAGCGCCGCTCCCCGTGTCCGGATTCGATCAAGGCGAGTCGCTCATCACGTCAGCGCCACCGGTCGGGGAGGAGGCCTATCTGCCTCGCCCTGTCATTCTCGGCGACTACGCCGACGCGGGCGTCGTCGTGCCGGCCGAGCCCGTCGAGTCGCTTCCCGAACCCGCCGTGACCGAGATCGGCTATGAGCCCACCGGCGACCTCGACCTCAGCGCGTACACCTGCAACGACTGCGTTTACTCGAACACGTGCCCGAAGGTGGGAGAGGTGACACCCGCCGAGTGCGGGACCTTCCAGTGGCGCTCCTCGTGACCACAAGAACTAGGTGACAAGTACGGCCCGGCTACCATATAGTGTAGGCGGGCCGTTTTCTTGTCGGGAGGGTTCATGGCGCGCGACGACCGTTCGACGTATCCGTTCTCAGCGATAGTCGGACAAGCGACCCTCAAGACAGCGCTGCTCATCAACGCCGTCGATCCGCGGGTCGGCGGTGTCCTGATCCGCGGTCAGAAAGGGACGGCCAAGTCCACGGCTGTACGCGGGCTGCGCTGGGTGTTGCCGGCGATCGAAGTCGTCGAGGGATGCCGCTTCGGTTGTCACCCGCACTCCCGTGCGGATCTGTGCGACGAATGTCGTGAACGGCTCGCGGCCGGCTCGCTCCCCAAGACGTCGCGCCGCCCCGCGCTCGTGGATCTGCCTGTTTCAGCCACCGAAGACCGGGTCGTGGGTACGATCGATCTCGAGCATGCGCTCAAACACGGCGAGCGGCGCTTCGAGCCGGGGCTCCTGGCCGATGCCAACCGCGGCATCCTGTACGTCGATGAAGTGAACCTCCTCGATGATCACATCGTTGACACGCTGCTCGACTCGGCGGCGATGGGTGTGAACGTCATCGAACGTGAGGGCATCCGCTTCCAGCATCCCGCGCGATTCGTGCTCGTGGGCACGATGAATCCCGAAGAAGGCGAGATCCGCCCCCAGCTGCTCGATCGCTTCGGGCTGTGCGTGGACATCGAGGGGATCTCGGATCCCTCCGAGCGCGTGGAGATACTCAAGCGGCGCCGTGCATTCGAGGACGATCCCGACGGCTTCCAGCGCGAGTGGCGTCCCGCGCAGTCAGCACTCGAGGACCGCCTGCGGTCGGCATGCCGGACACTGGCAGACGTGGCGATCGACGATGACCTGCTGTTCCTCATCGCTTCCGTATGCTCATCGATGGGTGTGGACGGTCACCGTGCCGATCTCGTCATGGGCCGGGCCGCGGCGGCGTACGCCGTGCTCGACGGCCGCCGGGAGGTCACCGCTGCCGACGTACGTGCCGTGGCACCGATGGTCCTCGCGCACCGCATGCGGAAGACCCCGTTCGAGGACCGGTCCTACGACCAGGACCGGCTCGAACAGGCGTTGAGTGCCGGGGTGGCCGCAGGTGAGCATGGCGGTCACGATGAGCAGCCCCAGGCGGGGCAGAGTGATGGGATGGCGGTCCTGCACGTCATGCGGGACGAAGGCGCCACGGATGCGTCCCATGCAGAGCAGGTGTCGGCCGATCTTGTCGCCGGCATGGACAGCGTCCGCCGCTCGCACGGTGGGCGGCGTCAGGAGACCGCCACCAACGACCGCACCGGCCGCTACGTGCGCTCCGAAGTCGCCCGGCCGGGTCAACCCGTCGACCTCGCTCTGGACGCCACCATCAGAGCCGCTGCCCCGTACCAACGGACACGCCAGAGCGAGCTTGCCATCTCGATCGAACCGCAGGACGTACGTTCGAAGATGCGCACCAGGCGCGTGGGCGCTTCGATCGTCTTCTGTGTGGACGCGAGCGGCTCCATGGGTGCCACCAACCGGATGGAGGCCGCCAAGGCCGCGGTCCTGGACCTCCTCATCGACGCGTATCAGCGCCGCGATCGCGTGGGGCTTGTGGCCTTCAGGGGCGAGTCGGCCGAGGTCGTGCTGCAGCCAACGGCTAGCGTGGAGTTGGCGCAGATCAAGCTGCGAACCTTGCCGACCGGCGGTGCCACCCCGATCGCCCATGGCATTCTGAAGTCCCTCGACGTTCTGACCACCGAGATCCGGCGGGATGACAGCGTCGTGCCGTGGCTCGTCTTGCTGACCGATGGCCGCGCCAACGTGGGCATCGGTAGCGGGCTCGGCAGTGATGATGCTCGGAAAGCCGCTGCTCAACTCAAGCAGACATCCATCCACACGCTTGTGATCGACACGTCTGGCCCCGGCTCCGGCATGGCCGCACGAGAGCTCGCGCGGATAGCCGGCGGAGAGTACGTGCGCATTGGTGAGGCCGGAGGCGACGCGCTCGTGGGTGCCGTGCGCCAGCGGCTGAGCGCATGAGGCGCTGAGCGCGACGCAGCGGCTGCGTGACTTCCTCCACGCTCCAGCGGCCGATCGGAGGACCGCGGCGCGAACGGCGAACAGTCGGAAGCAGGGGAAGGTCCGCAGTCGCCAACCAACGGATGACAGGTGTGGGAGTGGGCCTGTAAGCCGGATTCTGTCGAGTGCGACCATCTATCTGGGACCGTCGTCGCCGACGGCCTCGAGCGGGCGTACCCGAGCGATAGCCGGGCCAGCTGTGACCGCTCCTATTCGCCCTTGCTCCGGATGGGGTTTGCCAAGCCGCCACGTCGCCGTGACGCTGGTGCGCTCTTACCGCACCGTTTCAGCTTTCCTCGGGGTCGCCCCCGGGGGTCTTCTTTTCTGTGGCACTTTCCGTCGGCTCGCGCCGCCCTGCCGTTAGCAGGCATCCTGCCCTGTGGAGTCCGGACTTTCCTCACACCCGTAGGTGCGCGGCCGCACGGCCCACTCCCGCGAATATTCTAGCAGGTGGCGCCCACAGGCGCTCAAAGCGCGCCTGTCCGGAGCGCGACGAGTGCGGCGCCCAGAAGCGCCAGGGCCGCTACCGCGTACCAGTCGCGCGCGGCAGGCCGCAGTACCTTCACCCGTGTGCGCCCCTCCTTGCCGTGATAGCAGCGGCTCTCCATGGCTGTGGAGAGGTCCTCGGCATGCCTGAACGCGCTCATGAACAGGGGAGTGAGCACCGGAAGGATCGCGCGAAACCGTGTGATGACGTTGCCGGTCTCGAAGTCGGCTCCTCGGGCCGACTGCGCGCGCATGATGCGGTCCTTTTCCATTGTCAGGATCGGGATGAAGCGGAGCGCGATGCTGAGTATCATCGAGAGCTCGTGGGCCGGCACGCCGAACCGCTCGAACGGTGCCAGCAGCCCCTCCATGCCGTCGGCAAGGTCCACCGACGATGTCGTGAAGCCGAGTAGCGCGGTTGCCACGAACAGCGCCAAGAGCCGGGTTGCCATGAAGAGCGCCGTGCTGAGGCCGCCGGTCGTGACAGACACCGGGCCGATATCGACGACCGGCTCACCGCTGCGGATGAAGACGAGGTTCACCACGAATGTGAAGACCACGAGCACGAGCACCGGCCGGAGTCCGGACACCAGTAGGCGCGCGGGCACCCCGGAGAGCGAAACGGCCACGCCGAGGAACGCGAGCACGAGCACCAGGCCGGCCGCATCGTTGGCAAGGAAGATCACCAGCATGTACACCACGGCGATCACCAGCTTGAAGCGCGGGTCCATCCGGTGGAGCACCGAGTCAGCCTTGTGATACTGGCCGAGCGCCATGTCAGCCCACCTCCCGGTGCGAGGTGCACGCCGAGGCGATCGCATCGGCAAGGGCTTCTACGGTGAGAGGGTGCGCATGCAGCACAACCCCCCGGGCGGCGAGACGGGCGGCGAACAGCGCCGCCCTGGGCACTCCTAGGCCGATCTCGCGAAGCTCGGCGTGGTGGCTGAACACATCCGATGTCGTGCCGCACGCGAACACGGCGCCATTGCGCAGCACCAGAACCCGGTCGGCCAGGGCGGCCACATCCTCCATATCGTGGGAGACCATGATCACGGTGAGCCCCTGGTGGTGGAGTGTGCGCAACAGCTCTCGCATCGCGCCGCGGCCCACGGGATCGAGGCCGGCCATCGGTTCGTCCAGCACCAGCGTGCCGGGACGCGTGGCAAGAACGCCGGCGATGGCCACCCGGCGCATCTGCCCGCCCGAAAGCTCGAACGGGCTGCGATGACCGACCTCGCAGAAGTCGAGCCCAACGCGTTCGAGCGCGGTGATCACGAGCTGCTCGATCTCGCCGGCAGGGAGCCCCAGCGCGCGAGGCCCGAACGCGACATCCTCGGCAACCGTATCGGCGAACAGCTGGTGCTCCGGATACTGGAACACCAGACCGACTCGCCGCCGGACCTCACGACGTGCGGTGCGGTCGGCGAGGTCGATGCCATCAACGGTGACGCGGCCTGTGGTGGGCAGCAGGAGGCCGTTGATGTGCTGGATGAGGGTGGACTTCCCGCTACCCGTGTGACCGATCACGCCAAGGAACTCTCCGTCGGCGACCGTGAGGTCAACGTCGACAAGGGCTGGCTGTGCGCCGCCGCGCGTTGCCGGGTAGGCGTACGTCACGTGGTCGAAGCGGATCGGCATATCGCCTCCTCCAGCATCGCTTCATCCAGCGTGAGCGGCACGTCGACCCCGCGCGAGCGCAGCGCCTCGGCCACCAGCAGGGGAAACGGTACGTCCAGACCGAGCGAACGGAGCCGCCCGGGGTCGGTGAAGACCTCCTCCGGGGAGCCGATCGTCACGATACGACCGTGGTCGAGCACCATGACGCGATCGGCGAGAACCGCCTCCTCCATGTGCTGCGTGATCACCACGACCGTCATCCCTGCGGCATGCAGCTCGCGGCTCACCCGGCGGATGCCTCGGCGACCGCGGGGATCGAGCATCGCCCCGGGCTCGTCGAGAACGAGCACGGAAGGCCGCATCGCGAGGATGCCCGCGATGGTCACGCGCTGCCGCTGGCCTCCGGAGAGCGTGGCGACATCGTCGTCGGCGTGTTCCCACATCCCTACGGTCCGGAGCGCGTCTTCCACGCGCGCAACGATCTCCGCAGGCGACAGTCCGAGGTTCTCCGGTCCGAATGCAACGTCGTCACGCACGATCGACGTGACCACCTGGTCGTCGGGGTTCTGGAAGACGAGGCCCGCGTGGGCGCGCACCCGATAGGTGCAGCGCGGGTCGTTGGTGACATACCCCCCTACGGTCACCGTCCCCGAGTCGGGGACGAGCAGCCCGTTGATGAGCTTTGCCAGTGTGGACTTGCCGCTACCGTTGGCGCCAACGATGGCCACGTGCTCTCCGGCGGCAACATCGAAGCTGATGCCGGAGAGCACGTGCTGGTCGTCATCGTGGTACCGGAAGCACACGTCCCTGAACGAGATCGCGGGTCCCGCGTACGCGTTGTCGGCGCCGGCTGCCATCGCTAGGAGGCACGCTCCGTGGTGTCCGATACGGCGCACGCCGACTGCTTGCGTTCGGGCTTGATGACACGCGAGATGCTCTTGTACACGAGCAGGGTGATCACGCTGTTCAGCACGGCCTTGATGACGTTGAAGGGGAGGAGTACGGGCAGGATCAGCCCCATCACCGCTTGTACCGGCATGCCGGTGTAGATCGGCGTGACAACCAGGTTGGCCAGCAGGTTCACGACCACCATGACCACCGATGCCGCCACCAGCGCTATCACGGCCGTGCGGAAGGTCTTGTTGCGGCGGTAGATGAGACCGGCAGGCACACCCATCGCAAGCATCGCGATGATGTTCATCACCACTCCCCAGATGCCCGCCGAGGACCAGTGGACCAGCGCGATCAGCGTGCCGATCACAGCTCCTGCAAGGGGTCCGTAGACGAACGTCCCCACGAGCATCGCCACCGATGACGGGTCGTACTTCAGCCAGTCGACGCCCGGGATGAGCGGGATGTCGATGAAGCTGATCAACACGCCGAGGGCGACCAGGATGGCCATGGTCACCATCTGCCGGGTCTCCCAGCGGTTCGTGTTCACGCTCTGTGGCGGCGTTGCTGCCGCGGCTGCGGAAGCGACCGTCGTCTTCGGTGGCGACCCAGCGCCCACATCCCCCAGAGACTGCATGCTCTGATCTTCCATCGTCAATCGTGCGTCTGACATGCGCCACACCCCTTCCAGTCAGGGCGGGCACACAAAGAGCCCGCCGATGGTCATCTGCGGGCTCAAGCGCATCCAAACTCAGAGATGTGCCCTGTTCTTTCATCCGGACTGTGACCGTCGGTCCCGGGATCGCACCGGGTCTGCCGCTCCCGAAGGGTTGGCTCGCGGACTCATGGCGCCTGCCATATACCGCCGGTGGGGAGTTCCACCCCGCCCTGAACAGATTTCACACGTACTGTAATGCCGACACCCCGCTTCGTAAAGCGCGATGCCGGCATGCGATGTTCCCCACATGGAAGGGAAGGGCGCTACGCGCCTTTCGCCTGCAGCCTCGCCCATGTGTCTTTGAGCGTGAGCGTGCGGTTGAAGACCGGCGCGGTGGGCGTGGAATCGGGGTCGGGGCAGAAGTACCCGAGCCGCTCGAACTGAACGGTCTCTCCGGCGGGCGTGTCGGCGAGCGCGGGCTCGAGCTTCGCGCCCTGCAGGATGACTTCTGAGTCCGGGTTGAGGTCGTCGAGAAGGTCGCGCCCATCGCTCCCGGGGAAGGGGTCGGCGAAGAGGTGGTCGTACAGCCGCACCTCGGCGTCGACGGCGTGTGCCGCCGACACCCAGTGGAGGGTGGCCTTGACCTTGCGCCCGTCGGGGGCGCTTCCGCCGCGCGACTCCGGGTCGTACGTACACCGCAGCTCGACCACGCGGCCCTCGGCGTCCTTGATCACGTCCGTACAGGTGACGAAGTAGGCTGACCGCAACCGCACCTCGCGGCCGGGCGCGAGCCTGAAGAACTTCTTGGGCGGGTCCTCCATGAAGTCGTCCCGCTCGATCCACAGGTCACGCGAGAACGGGACCATGCGGCTACCGGCGTCGGGGTCCTCGGGGCTGTTGGGGACCTCGAGTTCCTCGGTCACACCCTCCGGGTAGTTCTCGATGACGAGCTTGATGGGATCGAGCACGGCCATGCGACGGAGCGTGGTGCGGTTGAGCACGTCACGCACGGCGTGCTCGAGCATCTCGATCTCCACCACGCTGTCCGCGCGGGCCACGCCGATCATGGCCGCGAAGTCGCGGAGCCCCTCGGCCGGAAAGCCACGGCGGCGGATGCCCGAGAGCGTGGGCATGCGCGGGTCGTCCCAACCGCGGACGAAGCCCTCCTTCACGAGCTTGAGCAGCACACGCTTGGACAACACGGTGTGCGTGAGGTTGAGCCGGGCGAACTCGTACTGGTGCGGCTGCGAGGGCACCGGGAGGTTCGCGATGAACCAGTCGTACAGCGGACGGTGGTCCTGGAACTCGAGCGTGCAGATCGAGTGGGTGATGCCCTCGATAGCATCCGACTGCCCGTGTGCGAAGTCGTAGCTCGGGTAGATGCACCAGGCGTCACCGGTTCGCGGATGATCGGCGTGCAGGATCCGGTACATCACCGGATCGCGGAAGTTGATGTTGGGCGAGGCCATGTCGATCTTGGCCCGGAGCACTCTCGAGCCGTTGGGGAACTCGCCCGCACGCATGCGTGCGAACAGGTCGAGGTTCTCCTCCACGCTCCGGTCACGCCACGGGCTGGGCGTGCCGGGCTCGGTGAGCGTGCCGCGATGCTCCCGGATCTCCTCGGCGGAGAGGTCGTCCACGTACGCCTTACCGGCCTCGATCAGATGGACGGCCCATTCGTACAACTGCTCGAAGTAGTCCGACGCGTGGTACAGGTGCTCGCCCCAGTCGAATCCGAGCCAGCGCACGTCGGCCATGATGGAGTCGAGGTACTCCTGCTCCTCCTTCACCGGATTGGTGTCGTCGAAGCGGAGATGGCACCTGCCACCGAACTCGGTGGCGATGCCGAAATTCAGGCAGATCGACTTCGCGTGGCCGATGTGGAGGTAGCCGTTGGGCTCTGGCGGGAAGCGCGTCACAACGGTGTCGATGCGGCCTTCGCGCAGGTCAGCGGCAACGATATCGCGGATGAAATCACTGCGCTCGGGGGTGGGTGTCATGTTGGTATCCATGGTGGCCGAGGATAGCACATGAGCATGGTGGATTGGCAGTAAGGAGGGCCTACCCCGCATATGCAGAAGGCCCCTCGGCGGAGGGGCCTTCGATGAAGTTGGTAGCGCGTACGGGATTCGAACCCGTGATCTCCGCCTTGAGAGGGCGGTGTCCTAACCGCTAGACGAACGCGCCATATGTGGCTGGGGTACTAGGGCTCGAACCTAGACTCTTCGGAACCAGAATCCGACGTGTTGCCAGTTACACCATACCCCAGTACGTGCCTGCGCCCCGCTCGGGCGCGAATCCGTATGCTACCGACGCCCCCGCCGGGTGTCAACCACTTCCAGTGGGACAAGCCGCTCGAGTCCTCGCCAGGGTGCGCTACGCGCCCCGCTCGCTCACGCGTGAAGCGCAGCCCGCATTCTCGCCACCGACGCCTCTTTGCCGAGAAGGGCGAGCGACTCGAACAGCGGTGGGCTCACCACCGAGCCGGTCACGGCCACGCGCACCGCCTGGAAGAGCACTTTGGGCTTCACGCCAAGGGTCACCGCCAGCTCGCGCAAGGTCGACTCGATGGTGTCATGGTCCCAGGAGCCGAGGCCCGCAAGGGCGTCCGCGGCGGCGGCGAGCGAATCGCGCGCTGCGTCGGAGCCCAGCGCCTTGTCCGCGCTTGCCGGATCGAGCGTCACGCCATCAGTGAACAGGAATGCCAGCGCCGGCGCGATGTCGGTCAGCCGCTTGGCACGCTCGGCGATCAGCGGCACAAGCGACTCGTACCAGGCCGGGCGCGCCTCGTAGTCTGCGGTCGTGGTGAGCCCGGCCTCAACGAGCCACGGGATCATCTTCTCGGCAAGACCGGCGGGGGAGAGGTCCCTGATGTACACGCCGTTCATCCACTCAAGCTTCTCGAAGTCGAAGATCGCTGGGTTCTTGGAGATACGGTCGAGCGAGAACTCCCGGGCGAGCGTCTCGCGCGAGATGATCGTCGTCTCGCCGTCAAGCGACCAGCCGAGGAGGGCCACGTAGTTGAGGATGGCCTCGGGGAGGTATCCCTCTTCGCGGAACGCTTCCACCGAGGTGGCCCCGTGCCGCTTGGAGAGCTTCTTGCCGTCGGCCCCCCAGATCATCGAGAGGTGCGCGAATCTCGGCACGGCGTGGCCGAGGGCCTCGAACACCAGGATCTGGCGCGGCGTGTTTGACAGGTGGTCGTCCCCGCGGATCACGTGGGTGATCTCCATGTCGGCGTCATCCACCACGGTCGCGAAGTTGTACGTCGGTGTGCCGTCCGACCGCACGAGCACGAAGTCGTCCATCGCCGAGGCGGGGAAGACCGTTTCGCCGCGCACGATGTCATCGACCACGATGTCGCCGCGGTCCTCGGGAACCGCAAGACGCCACACGTGGGGCTCGCCGGCGGCGATGCGGGCGGCGGCGACGGACGGGTCGATTCCTCGGCAGGTGCGGTCATAGCCCGTGGGTCCCTCGCCAGCGCGTGCGATCTCACGCTTGGCCTCGAGCTCGGCCGCCGAACAGAAGCACGGATACGCCGTGCCGCTGGCCTTCATGCGTTCGAGTGCCGCAGCGTAACGCCCGGCGCGCTGGGTCTGGAAGTACGGCTCGTGCGGTCCGCCGACCTCAGGGCCTTCGTCCCAATCGATGCCCAGCCACCGCATCGAGCGAAGGATCTGGGCCGTGTTCTCAGGAGTGGAGCGCTCAGCATCGGTGTCATCGATGCGCAAGACGAACGTTCCCTCTGTGGCGCGGGCGAACGCCCAGTTGTAGATGGCGGTGCGGGCGCCACCGATATGCAGCGCACCGGTGGGGCTGGGGGCGAAACGGACACGGGGGGACACGGACACGGTACTCCTTCCGGGGTGGGTCACTCGGCGTGATGGCCGTTGGCGTCACACAGCTGCCCCCTGCGGAGCAGGTACCAGGTGATCCCGACAGCGAGGATGAGCACGGCGAGCGCGAGGGCCTTCTCGAGCATCTGGTCGGTGCTCTCGAAGATCACGAGTTTCCGCACAACGGCGACCAGGCCGGCCTCGAGCACGGTACCGATGACGTTCTTGTGCTGCATGTAGGCAAGGGCGATCCGGATGAGCTCGATAACGATGAACACGACCAGCACGGTGTCGATCGTCCGGGTGATGCCGTCCGGGGTCATGAAGCCGTCCGCCCGGGTCACCTCGAGCATCTTGATGACGATGTCCACAACGCCGAGGGCAGCCAGGACCACCAGGAGCCCGGTCACGGCGCCCTCGATGTACACGACGATCTTGTTGATGGTGTCGATGGAGAAGAGCTTCACGTGCGCTCCTGTGTTCGGGGACGGATGCGACCACTATAACGCCTGTGACGCCGCTTGGCAGGAGCGTGCCCGCATGCTATCGTCGGCTTGTTCTCATCACGAGGCAGCGCGTAAGCGCTGCAGAGGGCCGAGGGACCGCACCCTACGACGCCCCGGCAACCGACGCGAAAGTGCGCACGGTGCCACATTGCGGCAGACGGCGACGTCTGGAAGATGAGGGAAGAACGCGGCGCACACGCCAACGCTCATGTCCCTTGTCTGTCCGGGCAAGGGCATTTTTTTGTGCCCGGATGGTAACGGCAGGCCCGCAGGCGCGGGCACCATGAAGGAGGTCCGATGTCGGAACGAGAGTATCTGTTCACCTCGGAGTCGGTCACTGAAGGCCACCCGGACAAGATGTGCGACGCGATCTCGGACGCCGTGCTCGACGCGATCATCACGCGAGAGGCCGAGCTTGCCGAAGAGGGTTACGAGACGGATAAGGGCTCGGTTGCGAGCCCCGAGTACGTGCGTGTCGCCTGCGAGACGCTCACGACCACGGGCCTGATCGTAGTCGCCGGCGAGATCCGCACGCACGCTTATGTGGACATTCCCGCGATCGTGCGCAAAACGGTCGAGCAGATCGGTTACACGCGCGCCAAGTTCGGGTTCGACTTCGAGACGTGTGGCGTGCTCACCGCGATCCACGAGCAGAGCTCGGACATCGCCATGGGCGTGGACCAGGCGCTTGAGAACAAGCGCGGTGAGCAGGACCCGCTCGACCTCATCGGCGCCGGCGACCAGGGCATGATGTTCGGATATGCCTGCACCGAGACGTCGCAGCTCATGCCGATGCCGATCTACCTCGCGCACCGGCTCGCCGAGCGGCTCACCGCGGTGCGCAAGGCCGGCGTGCTCGATTACCTGCGTCCCGACGGCAAGACCCAGGTGACCGTGCGGTACGTTGACGGCAAGCCGGTCGCTATCGACAAGATCCTGATCTCTACGCAGCACGCGGACGGCGTTGACATCGACGCGCTCATGCGACCTGACTTCATCGAGCACATCATCGATCCCGTGCTCGCGCTCGAGGGCATCGACTACAAAGGCGCCGACGTGCTCGTCAACCCCACCGGCCGTTTCGTCATTGGTGGCCCGATGGGCGACTCTGGCCTCACCGGACGCAAGATCATCGTCGACACCTACGGCGGCATGGGGCGCCACGGTGGCGGCGCCTTCTCGGGCAAGGACTGCACCAAGGTCGACCGTTCAGCCGCCTACGCGGCGCGCTGGGTGGCCAAGAACATCGTCGCCGCCGGGCTCGCGGAGCGCTGTGAGATCCAGCTCGCGTACGCCATCGGTGTCGCGCGCCCGATGTCTATCATGGTGGAGACGTTCGGCACGGAGAACGTACCGGTCGCCCGGATCGAGAAGGCTGTGAGCGAGGTCTTCGACCTCCGCCCCGGCGCCATCATGCGTGACCTCGACCTGCGTCGTCCCATCTACTCTAAGACCGCCGCCTACGGGCACTTCGGCCGCGAGGAGGCCGAGTTCACCTGGGAGCGCACAGACCGCGTCGACGCGCTGCTTGCCGCGGTCGAATAGCACCACGGCCGCCAATCCGAAGGCCACCGGCGCTATGTCGGTGGCCTTCGCTATGCTGTGACCATGGAGACACCGATGACAGTGGCGCGTGTAGTGATAGACGTTCCCGCCCGGGCGCTCACCGAGCCGTTCGACTACGCCGTGCCGCCTCACCTTGTGAGCGCGCTCGGCGTTGGGATGCCCGTTGCCGTGCCGTTCGGCCCCAGGCGCGCCGTGGGGTACGTCGTAGAGCTGGCGGCCGAGAGCACGTATGAGGGCACGTTGCGTCCTGTCGACGCGGTCCTGGGCACCGCGCTGTTCGACGAGCATGCGCTCGAGCTGGCCCGCTGGGTCGCCCATGAGTACGTGGCCCCGCTCTCTGAGGCGCTGCGGCTCTTCCTGCCACCAGGTGGCGCGCCGAGGGTCGTGCGTGGTGCTGATGGCACGTGGGTGTACGAGGGCCGGCAGACGGCTCCGGTATCCACCCGCATCGTCATGCGTGCCGCTGATTCCCCCTTCACACCCAGGTCCAACGCTGTCGTGCAACGCGCGGTGCTCGAAGCGCTCTCCGAGGGCCCCGTCACACTGCCGGAGCTGTCCGCGGAGATTGCCGGCGCCGCCGCCGCGGTCAGGGCGCTCGAGCGGGCAGGCGCCGTCGTCACCACCGACGCACGCCGCTATCGCCGGCCCGACACCGCCCGTTCGTCGGCTCCGCGGCACGCCCACACCGCCGAGCAGTCCCGGGCCGTCGATCGGATCGCGCGTGCCGTGGAGACCGGCGGAACGGTCCTGCTCGACGGCATCACGGGATCGGGCAAGACCGAGGTCTACCTCGCGGCCATCGAAGCCGTGGTGGTGGCGGGTCGCGGCGCCATCGTCCTGGTGCCCGAGATATCGCTCACCCCGCAGACCGTCGGCCGTTTTCGCTCGCGTCTCGGGGACAACGTCGCGGTGATCCACAGCCGGCTTTCGGCTGGTGAGCGGTTCGATCAGTGGCAGCTCGCGCTCGAAGGGCGCGTGAACGTCGTGGTGGGAGCGAGATCGGCGTTGTTCGCACCGGTAAAGGACCTCGCGCTCATCGTGATCGATGAGGAGCACGAGCCCTCCTACAAGCAGGCGCAAACGCCGCGCTATCACGCGCGTGATGTGGCCGAGCGGCTCATCTCGATCCGGGGCGGTGCGCTCGTTCTCGGCTCGGCAACACCCTCGATGGAGTCGCAGCATGCGGTGGAGACCGGCAGGTACGAGCGTGTGGCGCTCACACAGCGGGTGGGCGGGGGCAGCCCGCCCCCGGTCGAGGTCGTGGACATGGGTGCCGAGTTCGCCGATGGGAACCGATCCATCTTCTCTGAACGCCTGCGCACCGAGCTGCAATCGGTCATGGAGCGTGGTGACAAGGCGGTCCTCTTCCTCAACCGTCGAGGATTCGCGTCGTTCTTGCTGTGCAGGGAGTGCGGATTCGTTCCGGAGTGCCCGTCATGCAGCGTCTCGCTTACCTACCACGAGGACGGCGGGAGGCTGCAGTGCCATCACTGCGGCCACACGGCCACGGCTCCCGTGACATGCCCGCGGTGCGACAGCCCGTACCTGCGCAGGTTCGGTGCGGGCACACAGCGCGCCGAGGCCGAGCTTGAGGCGCTTGTGCCGGGAGTCCCGATCATCCGGATGGACGCGGACACCACGTCACGCAAGGGCGGACATGAGTCGGTTCTGGCCCGGTTCGACGCTCCCGGACCGGCGGTGTTGCTCGGCACGCAGATGATCGCCAAGGGTCTCGACTTCCCGGATGTCACCCTCGTGGGGGTGTTGAACGCCGACACGAGCATGCACGTGCCCGACTTCCGGGCAGCGGAGCGCACCTACCAGCTCCTCGAGCAGGTGGCCGGCCGGGCAGGGAGGGGCCCCAAGGGCGGCACGGTGATCATCCAGACCTACTGGGCCGACCATCCCGCGGTGCTCGCGGTCATGCGGCGCGAGCCGGCCTTGCTCTTCGATGCCGAGCGTGCCGACCGCGCGTCCATCGGCTACCCGCCCTACGTACGCCTGGCTAATGTCGGCTTCAGCGGGCCGAAGGCGCCTGATGTGAGCGAGGCCGCTGCACGTTTCGCCCGTGCGCTCGGCGACCTGCTGCCACACGATTGGCGCGTCCTCGGGCCCTCGCCCGCACCCATCGCCCGGCTCAAGAACCGCTGGCGCTGGCACCTGGTGCTCAAAGCCCCGCCCGGCGCCGACATCTCATCGCTGCTCGCTCAGGTCGACGCGGCAACGCCCGGCATCGAGGGAGTCACCCGGTCGATCGATGTGGATCCCGCTGGGATGCTGTAGTCTCCCGCTTCGCGGGAGACCGCTGGCCTCGCAGTGTAGAATGTGAGCACCGGCATGCGCCGGCCACATCACACACCAGTCCGCACCTCTGGTCGCGGCGCACGACAGAACGAAAGGTCGACAATGGAAGTCCTGCATCATCCGAGCCCCGTGCTCAAGGCCCGTGCTCACGAGATCGATCCCGCAACCGATGAGGGGCTGCGCGATTTCGTCAGAGCTATGGCCGAGACCATGTACGCCGAGAGCGGCATCGGCCTTGCTGCGCCGCAGGTGGGCGTGGACAAGCGCGTCATCGTGTTCGACGTGGACGACAGGCTCGCAGCGCTCTGCAATCCGGTGATCATCGAGCACAGCGACGAGAAGGTCGTTGACGAGGAGGGTTGCCTGTCAGTGCCCGGAGTCAACGTCCCGGTAGAACGCAGCCGTCGCATCGTCTGCGAGGGCATGACCATCGAGGGCCGCCCGATCACCATCGACGCCGAGGACCTGCTCGCGCGCGTGCTGCAGCATGAGATCGACCATCTTGACGGTGTTCTCATCCTTGATCGCGCGCCGGCGGATCTGAAGAAGTCCATCATCAGGGCCTACAACGAGGCCAACAACCTCTGACCTTTGCGAGGAGCCGGCACGTGCGTATCGTCTTCATGGGTACACCCGCGTTCGCGGTGCCGTCTCTGGACGCGGTCGCTACGCACCACGAGGTCGAGCTCGTGGTGACGCAGCCGGACAGGGTCGCTGGCAGGGGCACCTGCGCCCGGCCCTCGCCTGTCAAGGAGGCCGCCGAGCGGCTCGGCATCCCGGTCTTCCAGCAAACGTCCTTGCGGGGCGAATCCGCCGACGTGATCGCCTCGGCATCACCCGATGTGATCTGCGTCGCGGCGTTCGGGATGCTCCTCCCGCCCGAGGTGCTCGCGATACCTCCCCATGGATGCGTCAACGTTCACGCTTCGCTGCTTCCGCTCTACCGCGGCGCCGCGCCGATCCAGCGCTCGATCCTCGCCGGCGACGAGGAGACCGGGGTGAGCATCATGCTCATGGAGGCCGGGCTTGATACCGGCCCATACGCGCTGCAGCGGCGTGTCGTGATAGGCGACCGGTACGCCGATGAGATCGAGGCCGAGATGGCCACCGCGGGCGCGGAGGCGCTGCTTGAGGTCCTCGGCAGGATCCAGACAGGCGAGGTGTCCTGGGTCCCGCAGGATGAGGATCGCGTCACCTACGCCGCTAAGATCACCAAAGACGACGTGGCGTTGCGCCCCGAGCTGTCTGTTGACGAGGCGTTTCGGCGCGTGCGCGCTGCCACACGCCGGGCGCCCGCGCGTGCGTGCCTTGGCGATCGCGAGGTGACCGTTGTACGCGCTACGCCTGTCGGTACCGCAGATCCCGCGGGCGGCGTCTGCCTGATCGACGGCGCACCGGTGCTCGGATTCTCCGATGGCGGACTCAGGCTCGACGTGCTGCGGCCAGCGGGCAAGGGCGACATGTCCGGCGTGGACTGGGCGCGTGGCGCCCGGCTCACGGAAGACGTGTGCTGGCGGTGCACGCGGTGAGCGTCGCTGCCGCGAGGACGAGCGCTCTCAAGGTCCTCGGCCGCGTCCGCAAGGACGGTGCGTTCAGCGGGGCCGCGCTCACGGCGGAACTCCATAGCGCACGTCTGTCCGCGGACGACACGGCCCTCACCACGCACCTCGTCTACGGTGTCCTCGGCACGCAGGGCGTGCTCGACGACGCTATAGGCCGATTCGCGCGAGGGAAGATCGAACCGCGGATCCGTGATGTCCTGCGGCTTGCCGCGTACGAGCTCCTGTATGGCCGGTCGCCCGTATACGCGGTCGTGGACCAGGCGGTGGCCGCCGCACGCCTGATCCGCCCACAGGCGGCGGGTCTTGTGAACGCCGTGGCCCACAGGCTGGCCGACGCGGCTCCGGAGTTCCCGTGGGGAGACCCCCAGACCGACCTCGACGCGCTGGCCCGCGTGTGCGGATGTCCCCGCTGGATCGTCGATGAGTACCTGGACTCCCTCGGCCCCGCCAGAGGCCGGGAGGCGCTCCTTGCATCCGCCGAGCCCGCACCCTCGTTCATCCGTCTCGATCCGTTCATGGCAACGCGTGAGTCGGCACTGAGCGAACTCGCGCCAGCAGAACCTCTGCCCGCGCCGCCTGACCCCGACTGCTTCTTGCTCGGACGTCCCGCCGCGGCTCATGGCGGCACCGGCGGCGCGTGGTTCTCGATGGACGCGGCGGCACAGATCGCCCCGGCGGCCGCGCAGCCCATTCCCGGTGCGCGCATCCTCGATGCCGGCGCGGGTCGCGGCAACAAGACCGTGTGCCTGCAGGCGATCGCCGTGCGCAGCGGTGGGCCGGCGCGGATCACCGCCCTGGAGCTCCATGCCGGGAAGGCCGCGCGTCTTCGTGAGCGGCTCGACAGCTCTTGCGTGCCCGAGGTCTCGGTGACCGTCGGGGACGCCGCATACGCGTCCACGTTGTTCGGTCATGAGGCGTTCGACACCGTCGTGCTCGACGCGCCGTGCACCGGGCTCGGCACGCTGCGCCGCTACCCTGAGAAGCGGTGGCGCATCACGCCCGATGATGTCCGGCGCATGGCCGCGCTCCAGAGTTCGCTCCTGGAGGGGCTTTCGGAGGTGGTTCGGGCAGGAGGCCGGTTGGTGTACTCTACCTGCAGTGTCGCGCGCACTGAGAACGAGGCAGTGGTGCGGGGGTTCCTCGACAGCACGGCGGGCGGCGGGTTCATGCTGGAGCCGCTTGTCGGGATCGTACCCGATGTGTGGTCAAGGTTCCTGAACGATGATGGTGTGTTTCAGTCGTGGCCGACGACGCAGGGCCCGGATGGGCACTTCGTCGCCGTGTTGCGACGCAACGACGCATAGGCGCACGACCGAAGGAGGGGCTATGCAAACGACCCGTATCGTCGAGATGCTTGAAGTCACCGAGGCGGCGGCGCTTGCCGCCGGTCGCTGGATGGGGAAGGGCGACAAGCATGCTGCGGACGACGCGGCCGTGGAGGGAATGCGTCGCGCGTTCAACCGCGTGGGCATCGACGGCACGATCGTGATCGGCGAGGGTGAGCGTGACGAGGCGCCGATGCTCTTCATCGGCGAGAAGGTGGGATGCGGAGGCGAGCCCATCGATATCGCCGTCGACCCGCTCGAGGGCACCAACCTCACCGCCTACGGACAGCCCAACTCGCTTGCCGTGCTGGCGTTCGGCCCGAAGGGGTCGCTGCTCCACGCCCCTGACACCTACATGAACAAGGTCGCCGTGGGACCCGCTGCCGCCAGTGCCGTGCACATCGATCTGAGCCCCACGGAGAACGTCCGGAACGTGGCCAAGGCGCTCAAGCGGCCGGTTGAGGACATCGTGGTCTGCATCCTCGATCGCGACCGCCACAAGGACCTCATCGCCGAGGTGCGCGCCGCGGGCGCACGGATCCGGCTCATCTCCGACGGCGACGTCTTCGGCGCCGTGGCAACCGCGATCGAGGGCACCGGCATCCACCTCTACCTCGGCATCGGCGCCGCTCCTGAGGGCGTTCTCGCATGCGCTGCGATGAAGTGCATCGGTGGCTGCTTCATGGGCCGGTTCGCATGGCGCAACGAGCAGGAGAAGGCGCGCGCCATTGAGATGGGAACACCGCAGATCGACGGGATCCTCGAGATGGACACCCTGGTGAACACGGATGAGGCCGCGTTCATCGCCACCGGCGTGACCGACGGCGAGCTGCTGCGTGGCGTGAAGTACTTCGGCCAGGGCTCACGGACCCACTCGATCGCCATGGAGAACAGCACGGGGACCGTTCGCTTCGTGGAGACCGTCCACCGGACAGGCAGCGAGAAGTTCTGGGTGCGGATGGACTAGTCCGCGCTTCCCGTCGACGCGGGACACGAAGCGCAACTGTCGCTCGAACCACCACAGGAGTCCTTCCCGGAAGGGGAGGGCTCCTCGCTCTTGGGACGAGGACGATAGTCGGTGTTGTGGAATCCCGAGCCCTTGAACACCACGCCGACCGGCGAGAACAGGCGCTTCGCGGGGGCTTCGCACGTGGGGCACACCACCTCCGCGCGGTCGGATATCGCGCGCACGACCTCGAATACGTGATCGCACGCAGTGCATCGGTAGTCGTATGCGGGCATAGCTGCTCCATCCAACGGTTCGGGGGACGAGCCAGCAGGATACCCCTGGTACCACCGTGCGGCAAGTGCGGCAGAACACTTGCTATACTGCGCTGCGTGACCGAGAAGACAACACGAACACACCGTTCGCTCGTGCCCAAGACCGCGATCATCGCGGCCGTTGTGGTGGTCACCCTCGTGATCGGGGCCGTCGTCGCAGGCGTCCTGGTCTACCGTTCGCGGCTCGTGGCCGTGCCCGATCTCCTCGGCGTGCAGTCCGACGCCGCCATGGAGTCGCTGGCTGCCGCTTCGCTCGTGGGAACCGTCGGGGGCGCACTCGTCTCGCCCGGTGTCGCAGAAGGCGGCGTGCTCGCCCAGGAGCCGGCGCCGGGAACGCTCGTCGCACCGGGAACCGAGGTCGTGCTCACGGTCTCGGTGGGCAGTCAAACCGTGCGAGTGCCCGACCTCGTAGGCGTTCCGGTAGTCGAGGCGAAGTCGGAGCTCACCGCTGCCGGACTCAAATTCACCGAGCGAGAGAGCTCCTCCGAGGAGACCCGTGTCGTCGTCCTTGAGATGTACCCGGCGCCCGGCACGCTCGTGAACCTCGGCGACACGATACGCATCACCGTGCCCGGCGCCAGTGGCTCCGGCGACGTCCTGCTTCCGTACGACCTTGCCGACGTCGGCGTGCTGGTGGATCCAGCGCCCGGCGGCGATCTCGTGGAAGGCGACCCTGCACTGGAAGTCGCCCGGCGCCTGGTAGCGCTCCTTCAGGCATCAGGGGCCGACGCGATGCTCACGCGTTCCTCCAGCACCGACCAGGTCACGCGTGGCGACAGGGTCGCCGCGTCGCGCGAATCCACCGCGAGCGTGTTCATCGGTCTCGACGTGGCGCGCGACACCGGCTCCGGTGTGACCGTGCTGTACCGCGCAACCCCCTTGCAGCCCGCCGCCGACGAATTCGCCAGGGCTGTCACCGCGGCGCTTCGTCTGCCGGGCGGGCGCGTCAACACACCTGCTGTGACCGACGATCCCGTGCTTGCGGGATTCCCTGGAACCGGCGTCCGGCTGCGGCTCGGCGACACCACCGATACAGGCGACACCGCCCGTTTCCGCGACCCCGCGTGGGCCGATGAAGTCGCACGTGGCATCTACCGCGCCGTCGGCGACGCCTACGGCTCGTGATGCTCCGTGGTAAGATCAGGCGTTGGCGCCCGCTGCGTGTAAGGGACTGATCCATGCGTAAACGCTTCACGGCTTGGCTGCTTGTGGCCCTCATGACCGCCTCTATGGTGTTCCCGGCGGCCACCGCCGCGGCGCCCACGGAAGTGCAGCGCCTGCAGGACCAGATCAAGCAGCTCAAAGACGAGGTGCAGAAGGCCGGCGAGGCATACTCGGCGGCGTACTGGCAACTCGACAAGACGCGTGCTGAGATGGCCGATGTGGACCGCGGCATCGGCGAGGCCGAGGGCAAAGTGGCCGAGGTCGGACAGCGGCTGAGCGCCCGCGCGGCCGCGATGTACCGGACCGGTTCGTACGACTACATGGCCATCCTGCTCTCGGCAAGCGACTTCGATGAGATGCTGACGCGCCTTCAGTACGTGCAGCGCATCAACGACTCGGACGCAAGCTTGATCGCGGAGGCCAAGACCGCCCGTGAGGAGCTTGCGGCGCAGAAGGCGCAACTCGAAGCGCTCGAGAAGTCGCAGGCCGAGGAGGCCGCCGCGCTCAAGAAGGAAGCCGAGCGCATCGAGCGCGAACTCAAGGCCCAGCAGGCCGAGTACACCAAGCTCCAGAAGAAGCTCGAGGCCGCCATCGCGGCAGAGAAGGCGCGGACCGGCACCACCACCGCCAAGGCCGGCCCGAATGGCATGGTGTTCCCGGTGCGAGGCCCCAACTACTACAACGACACCTGGGGCGCCGCCCGCTCCGGAGGCAGGACCCACAAGGGCACGGACATCATGGCGGCCACCGGTACCCCGTGCGTGGCGGTCTTGAGTGGGACGGTACGGTCCAAAGAGAACAGTCTCGGCGGGAAGACGATCTGGCTCACCGCCGATAACGGCTGGGCGTTCTACTACGCACACCTCAACAGCTATGAGGTCACCTCGGGTCGTGTGCAGGCCGGGCAGGTCATCGGGTACGTCGGCAGTACCGGCAACGCTTCTGCAAGCGCCCCGCACCTGCACTTCGAGATCCATCCCGGCGGTGGCGCCGCGGTCAACCCGTATCCGTTCCTCCAGAAGATGCAGTAGGCTTGCCGTTTCGCGTGCCGGTGTGGCACGATGAACCCCGTAATCACCGTATCGGGAGCTGCTACGGCGGCTGAGAGGCGACGCATGTCGCGACCGAATGACTGTTCCGGTAATGCGGGGCAGCACCACGGAGTGTCGGCTGTTCCGGCACCGCCCTCTCACGCATGCTGCTTCCGTGCGGACTCGTCATCGGGAAGGGGCCTGTCGTGATCAAGGGTTCACAGGTACGTATCGCCGCCGAGGTCGGTCTCACCATCGCGCTCAGCGCGGTGCTCGGGTTGATCGGGGTCTGGCAGATGCCACAGGGTGGCAGTCTCTCGCTCACCATGCTGCCGATCTTCGTGCTGGCGCTTCTCCGCGGGCCGATCGTGGGCGTCACCGCTGGTGCGCTGTACGGCCTGGTGGACCTGGCGCTCGAGCCGTACGTATACCACCCGCTCCAGGTGCTGCTCGACTACCCCGTGGCCTACGGCCTGTGCGGACTCGCCGGTGTCTTCGCCGCGCGCGCCGCACGGCTCGCGGCCGCCGACCGGTTCACCGCGTCGTTCTGGCAGGCATCGCTGCCGGGCATCGCGCTCGGCGCGCTCGGCCGCTACGCCGCTCACGTGGCGTCTGGGCTGGTGTTCTTCTCCAGCTACGCGATCGAAGCGGGACAGGCGCCGCTGGTGTACTCGGGGCTGTACAACTCCTTCGTGCTGGTGTCGGCAGTCGCAAGCGCTGTCGTTGCCTTTGCCGTTCTGCCACCGCTGATGCGGCAGTTCGGCGGCCACCGCTCGTGACCGCTCGCATCGACACCCTGGTCGTAGGGGCGGCACCGGCAACGGATGCCACCGGCCACTACCCGCGGTTGCTATCGTCCGCACGCCGGGTGATAGCGGCCGACGCCGGGCTCACGCTGTGTCTGGACTCCGGCCGGATGCCTGACGCGGTGGTGGGGGATTTCGACTCCACGTCGCCGGACGCTCTCGACCAGGCCCGGAAGGCCGGCGCCACGATCGTCGCTCATCCGCGCGACAAGGACGCGAGCGACCTCGATCTCGCCCTCATGTACGCACGCGAGACCGGGGCGCGCGAGGTGACCTTCACCGCTGCCTTCAGCGACAGGCTCGACCACACGCTCGCCGCACTCGGCACGCTCGCACGCTCCGCCGACCTGCAGGGCGTTGGCTGCGAGCCGGGATTCGATTGCTACGCGCTCGATGCACGGTTCCGCCCGCACTGCGCGCTGGCCGTACCTGCGGGCACCACCATCAGCCTCTTCACGGTGGCCGGTGAGTCGGTGGTATCGATCGACGGCGTGCGGTGGCCCCTTCAGGAGTGCGCGCTTGGCGCGCTGTCATCGCTCGGGCTCAGCAACAGGGCGTCGGGCGGCACCGTGAGTGCCCGGGTGCACACTGGCTCTGCGCTCCTGTTCGTTCTTCGCGCTGCCTCTTGAGTGGACGACCCCGTTCGCCGATACAATGCGTAGCGCATCACATATGATGTGCCGAACGCTGGTGCGCCGGGAGGACGCGATGGGGGTCGACGCAAACCGGGATCACAGCGCGGTCGATCAGACCGCCACTGACCCACGCGCCCATGAGACGTCCCGCCGGCCTGCCGCTGTTGGAGTACGCGTGCCACCCGCGCTCGAGACGCAGGTGGTCCTGCAGTACCTGCGTGACGCCGCCGCGGACCTCGGCAGTGTGGCCGCGACCCACCTCTGGCTTGCCGACGGACGCTCCTCCACGATGCGGATGCTCGACGCTGTCGGTCCGTTCGCGCCACACGGACAGCCGGTCCGCTTCGAGGATGACGACCCTGTAGCGCGCGCGTATCGCGAGAGGCGGGTAGCACGCGGTGCGATCTCGCGCCTGCGCGTGGGCGGGCAGACCACCACCACCTGGCGCTTTGCACTGCCCGTTGAGGCCGGCGCGCATCGTGGGGTTGCCGCCATAGACATCCATGCGACCGATGAGCCTGATGCGCGCATGCTTCCGGCGATCACTGCACCGCTCCTCGGCTCGCTCGCAGGCACGCTCGCCCTCTATGTGGCGGACATGGAGCTCATGACCGCCCGTCGGCTGGTCGATGCTGCCCGGGAACTCAGCAGGATCCTCGATCCGCATGAGGTCGTGGAGACTGCGCTCGCCCGAGCGATGGAGATGACCGGCGCGCAGACCGGCAGCGTCATGCTCCTCGACCCGAGGTCGGGCCGACTGCGTATCGAGCACTCACGAGGCCTCCCGGAGGAGGTCGTCCGTGACACCGAACTGGGCGAGGGGGAGGGGATCGCAGGGTGGGTCCTCGCCTCCGGCCAGCCTCTGTTGGTGGAGGACCTTCTGGCCAAGAGCCCGGCCGCACGCCGCCACGGTGTCCGCTCGGCGGTCTCGGTACCGATCGCTGACGACGACGGCACACTGGGGGTCCTGAACGTTGGGAGCCGCTCGTATCCGGCACGTTTCACCGACACCCACCTCGACACGGTCGCGCTGCTTGGGAAGCAGACCGCAACCGCGCTCCGTAACGCGAGGGCCGTCGAGGAGTCCCGCGCGATCTACTTCGACACGCTCAAGGCGCTCGCTATCGCGCTTGAGACCAAGGACCCGTACTCGCGTGGCGGCACCGAGCGGGTGCTCGAGTACGCCGACGCGCTCGGAGCGGTGTTCGACCTCGATGAGGACGACCGCAACGCGCTGCGGATCGCCGCGCTGCTGCACGACATCGGGATGGCGTCGGTAGGCGATGGCATCACGCACTGCGACCGGCCGCTCACCACCATAGAGCGCGCGCTCCTCAAGCTGCATCCGCAAATAGCCGCCGACATACTCGCGGAGGCGCCCGCGCTCAGGAACGTCGTGCCGATCGTGTATCACCATCACGAGTGGTTCGACGGTCATGGCTACAGCCACGGGATGAGCGGGGACGGGATCCCGATCGGCGCGCGTATCCTGGCAGTCGCGGACGCCTTTGTAGCGATGACATCCGACCGTCCGTACCGCAGCGCATGCACCATCGCCGCCGCGATGGAGGAACTGCACGACAAAGCAGGGACCCAGTTCGATCCCTCCGTGGTGGCCGCACTGGGCGACATCCTTCGCGGAGGGGCCGACCGGGCCCCTGATCAGAGCGGTCGTACGTTCTAGGCGCGGGTGATCTTGCCGGCCTTCATGCACTTGGTGCAGACGTTGATCTTCTTGACCGTGCCATCGATGACGGCGGAGACCTTCTGCACGTTGGGGTGGAACATGCGATTGGTCACGCGGTGTGAGTGGCTGACGTTGCGGCCCGCGCTCGGGTGCTTGCCACAGATGGTGCAAACCTTCGACATCGTCGTCCATCCTTCGTTCGTTCGAGGCGATCGAGCCGCCTGAGTGTCAGCAAAGCTTAGCGATGGTAGCACAGGGGCCTGTGAGGGTAAAGCGTGCGAAGATCGAGCGCCTGAAGCGCGGCCACAGACCGACGCTGACGCCGGGCGCATTTTCGCTATACTACTGCAATCGCCCGTTATCCGGGCATATGACTCACTCAAGGAGGGTGCTCCATGGCCTCTGAACTACGCGGGACCGTGACCATCGCGAACGACGTGCTCGCCGACATCGCCGGCTTCGTCGCGCTCGAGTGCTACGGCGTCGTGGGCATGGCGAGCCCTTCACTGCGCGAAGGCGTGGCGCAGCTGCTCTCCCGCGACAAACTGCGCAAGGGCGTGATCATCTCCAACACCGACGAGCGGAGCGTCATCGTCGACCTCTACGTCGTTGTCGAGCACGGAACGAACCTGACGCAGGTGTCGCGCAACCTTGCGGACCGCGTCCGATACGCGTTGACACACGATGCCGATGTGCAGGTCGCGGACGTGCGTGTGCATGTCCAGGGCATCAAAGTCCGGAAGAAGACGGAGCGCGCATGACGACCAACGCACAGACAAGTGGCGCGGACCTTTTCGCGGCAGCCGCGCGAGCACTGAAGGACCGCGTCGACGAGGTGAACCGCCTCAACGTATTCCCGGTGCCCGACGGCGACACTGGCACGAACATGTCTCTGACCATGGACGCTGTCATGGCGGACCTTGAACGGCTCGGGCCAGACGCGCCGATCGCCGAGATCGCCTCGGCCATCACCCACGGTTCGCTCATGGGCGCCCGCGGCAACTCCGGCGTCATCCTCTCGCAGATGCTGCGCGGTCTGTGTGAGGTGGCCGCAACCGCCACCGCGTTCACGCCCGAGACGGTCGCTGCTGCACTGGAGCGCAGCCAGGTGGTGGCGTTCCAGGCGGTCCGCAAGCCGGTCGAAGGCACGATGCTGACCGTCCTCAAGGACGCGGCGATCGCCGCTCGCGCCGCGGTGGGGAGCGAGGCGTCGCTCGACGATTTCCTCGACATCGTGGTCCAGGCCGCGTACGACTCGGTCAAGCGCAGCCCCGACCTGCTCCCGGTGCTCAAGGAGAACGGTGTCGTCGATGCGGGCGGCTTCGGACTGGCTATCCTGATGGAAGGATTCGTCGCGGCTCTCGAGGGACACGACTTCCGCGAGCGCGACATCTCCACCGGCGAAGGTCCGCTCTCTGTCGTCCCGGTGGATGACTGGAACGACGAGGAGTACCTGTACTGCACCGAGTTCCTCCTCCATGGCGCCGAGGTGGACCGCAGCGTTATCGAGGAGTATGTCGCCGAGAAGGGCGGATCCGAGCTGGTGGTGGGCGACCGCGAGACCTACAAGATCCATGTGCACACCGACGAGCCGGGGACCGTGCTCACGTGGGCGACCGGTCTTGGCGAGGTCTCCGAGGTCCACGTGAACAACATGCGGCGGCAGACGGCCGACCGCACCGAGGGCATCAAACGTGACAAGGCGCCGTCCAAGCCCGTTGGGTTCGTGGCGGTCGCCGCCGGCGACGGACTCCGCGACATCCTCACGAGTCTCGGGGCTGACGTGGTGGTAGACGGAGGCCAGACGATGAACCCCTCAACCGCCGAGCTGCTCGAGGCGGTATCGCGCGTTGACGCCGCCTCCGTGGTGATCCTGCCCAACAACCGCAACATCATCATGGCCGCGCAGCAGGTCATCAACCTTGCGGACCGTCCCGTTGCGGTGGTCCCGACCACCGCGATCCCCCAGGCGTTCGCGGCCCTGCTGGCCTACGACGGCTCCGAGACCCTCGAGGACGTCGCCGCCGCGATGGAGGAGGCCGCCAGAGCGGTCCGTGCCGCCGAGATAACCACCGCCATCAAAGACTCCACCGGTAAGGCCGGTGTCATCAAGACAGGGCAGGTCATCGGCATCGTGGACCACGAGATCGAAGTCATCGGCGAAACGATCCAACAGGTGGCGCTCGACGTTGTGCGTGTGATCGCCGATGGGGGAGAGACGCTCACCGTGCTTGCAGGCGAGGACCTCTCCGACGATGAGCTCGACGCGCTTGTCAGCCGTCTGGAGGCCGAGTACCCCAAGCTCGAGGTAGAAGGCCACCGCGGTGGCCAGCCTGTCTACCCAGTCCTTCTCGCGGTCGAGTGATCGATCCCGCAAACCGTCAGGAGGCACCAGTGGGCCGTATCGGAATCGTCTGTGACAGCACGTGTGACCTCGGCCCCGATCGACTTGCCGAGCTTGATGTGGTGATGGTGCCGCTGAGGGTCACCTTCGGCGGGGACACTTATCTCGACTGGGTCGACGTCACCCCGTCGCGTTTTTACGAGCTGCTCGCAGCATCATCATCGTTGCCCAAGACATCGCAGCCATCGCCTGCCGATTTCGCACGGGTGTATCGACAGCTTGCCGAGGACGGCTGCGACGGCATCGTCTCGGTCCACCTGTCAGCCGCAGTCTCCGGCACGATCGAGTCGGCCGCACTCGCCTCAGGAATGGCGGACATCCCGGTACGCATCGTCGACACGCACACCACCAATGTGGGACTGTCCCTCGCGCTGTTCGCGGCTGTCGAGGCGCGCGACGCTGGCGGTTCGCTCGACGACATCGACTCCGCGGCCCGCCGTGTGGCTGATCGGATGACAACGCTCTTCGCGCTCGACACACTCGAGTACCTTGTGAAGGGCGGTCGCGCCGGCAAGGCCCAGGGGCTCGCCGCATCGCTGCTCAGCATCAAGCCTGTGCTCACCTTCGGATCCGATGGGGTCATTGCGCCATACAAGAAGGTCAAAGGAACCAGGAAGGCGATTCTCGAGATCGCCGGCGCGATCGGTGCCACCGGCGCGCAGGGCCAGACCGTGCGAGTGGGTATCCTTGCCGGCGAGGCCCCAGAGCTTGGCAACGAGCTCACGGAAGCCATCGACGCAACCGGCGTTGCATGGGAGCTCGTCACGGCCAACACCGTCGGCGCTGTCATCGGCACCTACGCCGGCCCGCGCGCTGTGGGGGCCGCGTTCTACAGCGTCAGCTAAGTGGCGATGCCCGACACACCACACGCCGGGTCCGCACGCGCAAAGGCGCTTGCCAGCGGCGATCTGCCCGTGAACGCGCTGCCGCTCGTCGACAGCAAGCGTGGCCGGGCGCTCGCGAATCTCGGTGTGACCACCGTTGGCGATCTGGTGCGACACTATCCGTTCCGCTACCTGGATCTCAGCACCGTGGCCGACATGCGCACGGTCCGGCCGGGCACAGAGGCCACGGTGGTCGGCAGGGTGCACGACATCAAGGTGAAGCATCCGCGCCCACGGCTCTCCATCACCGAGGTCGCGCTCGTGGACGGGACCGGCGCGCTGATCGGCGTGTGGTTCAACCAGCCGTACATGGCGAGCCGGTTCAGGGTGGGGGAGCGGGTGGCCTTTGCCGGGCAGGTGACCTTCGAGTACGGGTTGAAACAGATGCGCAACCCGTTCGTCGAACGGCTGGATGAGGAGGCCGATGGGCCGGACATCGCGCGTATCCTGCCCGTGCACAGCGCAACGGAGGGCCTGTCGACCAACTGGACCCGTCGCCTCGTCAGCGAGGCATTACGCATGGCAGGCGACATTCCTGACCCGCTGCCTTCGCGAATCCGGCTGCTGCGCCGACTGTACCCGCTCGGCAGCGCACTCCGTAGCATCCATTTCCCGGAAACGTCCGCGGACGCCGATGCCGCTCGCCGGCGGTTGGCCTACGACGAGCTTCTTGCCGTGCAGCTGGCCATGGCGCTCAGGCGGCAGCAACACGTCCGGGATCTTCCCGGCTACGCCCACTCCACCGGCGGTCCGGCGGTCTCTCGCCTCGCTCAAGCCCTGCCGTTCACGCTCACGTCTGAGCAGTCCGCCGCTGTCACCGCTGTCCTCGGCGACATGGCTTCACCACATCCGATGAACCGTCTGTTGCTCGGTGACGTGGGCACCGGCAAGACGGTGGTCGCCGCGCACGCGCTCGCAGCGTGTGCCGACAGCGGGACCCAGGCGGCGATGATGGCGCCTACCGAGGTGCTTGCGACGCAATACGCCCGCGCGGTGGGGCCGCTGCTTGACGCCGCCGGCGTGTCGTGGGCGTTGCTCACAGGCTCAACGGCCCCCGCGCAGCGGCGCACCGTGCTTGGAGGGCTTGCGGACGGCTCCATCACCGTCGCCTTCGGCACGCATGCGCTCATCCAGCCCAATGTGGTCTACAAGCACCTCACGCTAGCGGTCGTTGACGAGCAGCACCGCTTCGGCGTCCAACAACGTCTGGCTTTGCGCTCCAAGGGCGGTTCGCCGGATCTGCTGGTGATGACCGCCACGCCGATCCCCCGCAGCCTCGCCCTCACGCTTTACGGCGACCTTGACACCACGTACCTGCGATCCCGGCCGAAAGGAAGGGGCGTCGACCACATCGTCACGCGTCTGGTTCCCATGAGCGGTCGGGCCGACGCCTATCAGGCGGTCCGCGACGCCGTTGCGGCCGGGCAGCAAGCGTACGTGGTGTGCGCCCTCGTGGACGAGAGCGACGCGCTGCAGGCAAAGGCCGCTACCACTGAGGCCCGCCGGCTGCAGCGTCAGGTGTTCCCTGATCTGAGGGTAGGGTTGCTCACCGGACAGATGCCCGCGGCGGCGAAAGCCGAGGCGATGGAGCGGTTCCGGGCCGGTGACACGGACGTGCTCGTGGCCACCACAGTGATCGAGGTCGGTGTCGATGTGCCGCGCGCAACGGTCATGATCGTCGAAGATGCCGACCGCTTCGGCCTGTCCCAGCTGCATCAGCTGCGTGGCCGCGTTGGCCGTGGAGACGAGCCGGGACTGGTGATGCTCTTCGCCGACCCCAAGACCGATGACGGACGAGCGCGCATGGACGCCATCGCATCCACCAACGACGGCTTCGAGTTGGCCGAACTCGACCTTCGGCTCCGTGGAGAAGGAGAGGTGCTCGGCGATCGCCAGAGCGGTGTACCCGGACTCCGGCTCGCTTCTCTGGTGAACGACATGGATCTGCTTGAGATGGCACGCGAAGACGCGCACGCCATTCTGGAGTCTGACCCCGCGCTGACCGACCCGCGGCATGTGCCGCTTCGTGAGGATACCGAGAAGCGGCTGGGGGCCGTGTGGGAGTGGGTGAGCAGCGGATGAGGGTGATCGGGGGCTCCTTCAGAGGTCAACGGCTCGTGGCTCCCGGCGGGCGTGACACCCGGCCTACGTCTGACAGGGTCCGTGAGGCCGTGTTCTCCAGCCTGTTCTCGCTTGCCGGTGGCTTCGAGGGGAGACACGTGCTCGACCTGTACGCCGGTAGCGGCGCGCTCGGGATCGAGGCGCTCTCGCGCGGTGCGGCCCACGTGGTGTTCGTAGAACGAGACCGTCGGGCAGCGGGCGTGATCGTCGCCAATCTCGAGTCGCTCCGGATAGCGCCCGCGCGCTGGCGTGTGCTGACATGCGATGCATCACGCCTGGTCAAAGCTGCAGGACTCCACGCGATGTCGTTGCTCTTTGCCGACCCGCCCTATACGATAGATGCGGCCGACGTGTGGCAGGTCCTGGAAGGACTGGCGCTCGGAGGCATGCTCGAGGCGGGGGGCATCGTCGTCTACGAGCACCGCGTCGATGGCGGAGGCGTCGCCCCGGCGTGTTTCCGCGTCCAAGTGGTGAAGCGGTATGGAGACACCGGAGTCACCTACGCGACATATGAAGGGTGAGTGAAGTCCAGTGAGCCGCGCGCTCTGCCCGGGAACCTATGATCCAGTCACAAACGGTCACCTGGATGTGATCGAACGGGCGGCTGCGATCTTCGATGCTGTGGTGGTGGGCGTTGCGCTCAGCCCGGACAAGGGCGGGGGACCGCTCTTCGGCCTGGAGGAACGCGTGACGTTCATCGAGAACGCGTTGTCACATCTCGATAACGTTGAAGTCCGCCCATTCGACTCACTTCTAGTAGAATTCGCCCAGGAGACGGACGCGAAGGTCATCATCAAGGGCCTTCGTGCGGTGACGGACTTCGAGCGGGAGTTTCAGATGGCGCAGTTGAACTACCGGCTCGACCAGAGCGTCGAGACGATGTTCATCATGTCTGTTCCGGAGTACGCGTATTTGAGTTCGTCAGCAGTGAAGGAGATTGCCCGCCACGGCGGGTCAGTGGCCGGGCTCGTGCCAGACGCAGTATGCGAGGCGTTGATCTCGCGGTTGCACCAGTCCCTCTAGGGAGGTACGCATGGACATCTTGGCGCTCATCGACCGTATCGAGGAACTTCTGGACGACGGTCGCAACGTGCCCTTGTCGCATCAGAAGATCGTGGATCCCGAGAAGATCTACGAGCTGATCGATGAGATCAGGGCCCAGTTCCCCGACGAGCTCAAGCAGGCGCGCTGGATCGTGAAGGAGCGCCAGGAGATGCTCGAAGAGGCGGAAAAGGAAGCCAACCGCGTGCTGGAAGAAGCACGCGCACGCGCCGAGGCCATGGCCGCGGAGCAGGAGATCGTGAAGCTCGCTGAGCAGCAGGCCGCCGAGATCCTCGACAACGCCCGCGCCCGCGAGCGCGAGGTACGGTTGGGTGCCGAAGACTACGCCGACGAGATGATGGCCAACCTCGAGGTGAACCTCGGCAAGCTCCTGACCGCCGTGCAGCGCAGCCGTGACCGGCTGCAGGGCAAGGTCGCCCAGCGCGGTCAGTGAGCACATCGCCGTCATACCGCGTCGACGTCCGCTCGATCCTCGAGGAGCACGGAGGCGTCATACCCATGGACGCGGCCGTGGAATTGCCGCTGCTCGAGGTGGGCTCCGAATCGTTCAAGCCGCTCGAGCCGGGACACCTTGACAGCATGCTCACGTCCACCGGCGCCGGCATCGTGCTCAGCGGCATGCTGACGGTTGCGGTCCAGGCGGTCTGCTCGCGGTGTCTGCGTGAGTTCCCCCTGGACGTGACCGCCGAGATCGAAGGCTTCTACGTGGAGGAAGGCCAGGAGGCCGAGCTCCCGGAAGAGCAGGAGTTCGGCTTCATCGTGGATGGCTCCGTTGACATCATGGAGGCGCTGCTGACCGCGCTCGCCCTCGAGCTCCCGTTCGCGCCTCTGCACGCCCAAGACTGCCCTGGCATCTGCCCGCAGTGTGGCGCCGACCTGAACGACGGCCCTTGCGCGTGCGGACCCGACCTGTCACGGTCGCCCTTCTCGGCGCTCGCTGAACTGCTCGGTGATGACACGCCGAAGGAGTAGGAACACACCGCACGCAGTACTTGTGTGGACCCCTTGGCCGTGTGCTATCATGTCGCCTTGCGCCAGGCCAGGCCTGCGCTCGATGACATCATAGTGCCGCTCATGCGGCGCCTCGAAGGGAGTACGACCGATGGCGGTACCCAAGAGAAAGACCACTCGCGCGGCCCGTGACGCGCGCCGTTCGTCCCACCATGTCGAGGCTCCCTCGCGCTCGCTGTGCCCGCAGTGCCATGAGCCGAAGCTGCCGCACCGCGTGTGCCTCTCCTGCGGCTACTATGACGGCAAAGAGATCATCGACACCGAGTAAGCCACAACGGCGCCCACGAGGGCGCCGTTTTAGTGTGGAGCACCGTCGTGGAGGGGGGGAGATCGGGGCGTGTTGGAGGCCTTCTTCGCTCCAGCGGGTGTTGCGGTCATCGGCGCTTCCCGCGACCCCGCCAAGGTCGGCGGCGCGGTGGTGGCGAACCTCATCGACGGCGGCTATGAGGGCGGGATCTACCCGGTCAATCCGCACGCGACAGAGATCCTCGGCCTGCCCGCGTTCTCCAGGATCGCCGACGTCCCTGACCCGGTCGACCTTGCCGTGATCGTCGTCCCTGCGGCCGCAGCCGTTGACGCTGTGAACCAATGTGCCGCCCGGGGTGTGACCTCGGCGATCGTCATCTCCGCTGGTTTCAGGGAGAGCGGTCCCGCCGGAGCGGCCATCGAACGCGACCTCCTCGCCGCCGCACGTGCTGGAGGCGTCCGGATCCTTGGCCCCAACTGTCTCGGTCTCATTGCGACGCGGGCGGGGCTCAACGCCTCGTTCGCGCCGATCATGCCCTCTCCCGGGAGCATCTCGTTCCTGTCTCAGTCCGGTGCGCTTGGCACCGCGATCCTTGATTGGGCACGCGGTGAGGGGATCGGACTCGCGCACTTCGTAAGCCTCGGCAACAAGGCGGACATCTCCGAGGTCGACCTCATCGAGGCGTGGTCGCGCGACCCCGGAACCGGCGTTGTGGTGGCGTATCTGGAGGCCGTGACCGACGGCGCGGCCTTCGTTCGCGCCGTCCGAGAGCTTGGTGAACGCGCGCCGTTCATCGCCCTCACCGCAGGCACTTCGGACGCCGGTGCCAAAGCGGTGTCGTCGCACACCGGCAGCCTCGCGGGTTCGCGCGTGGCGTACGAGGCCGCGTTCCGCAAGGCGGGCGCCGTGCACGCCAAGACCGTGGAGCAGCTCTTCGACTACGCCGAAGGCTTCGCGCGCCAGCCGCTGCCCACCGGTCCCGGCACCGTGATACTCACCAACGCCGGCGGTCCCGCGATCCTCGCTACCGACGCGTGCGCCAGCGAAGGCGTCACGCTCGCGGGCCTTGAACCCTCCACGGTGAGCGCGTTGCGGGAGGTGCTGCCCTCGGCCGCCTCGGTCTACAACCCTGTCGACATCCTCGGCGACGCGCCGGCTGCGCGCTTCGAGCAAGCCGCGCGCATCGTGGCGCGTGACCCCGGCGTGCGGTCGATGGTGGTCATCCTCACACCGCAGGCGATGACCGAGCCCCTTGAGACCGCCGAGGCTATCGCGCGCGTGGCGTCGGACAGTGGCCCGACCACCCTGGCGGTGTTCATGGGCGATGCGACCGTTGCCACGGCCGAGGAGTCGCTGCGGGCGCACGGGGTCCCCAACTTCGCGTTTCCCGAGCGCGCGATCGCAACGCTCGGCGCCATGCAACGCCATGCCTACCGACAGGCGCTTCAGCCGGCCGAGCCCCGTGTCGTCGAGGCCGACACTGCGGTGGTCCGCTCCGCCATCGATCACGCCCGGGAAGCGAAACGCACGTTCATCACGGAGTCGTCAGCGGCGCGTATCGCCGAGGCGTACGGTCTGCAAACGCCCGCGTCGGGGCTCGCCCGCGATCTGCGGGAAGCGCAGGACCTTGCCGCGTCGATCGGCTTTCCCGTGGTCATGAAGATCGCGAGCCCCGACGTGTTGCACAAGTCGGACATCGGCGGCATCGTTTTCGATATCCGCTCGCCCGAAGACGTCGAAGAGGCCTACGATTCGATCATGCGGCGTGTGCTGCACCGTTTGCCTGAGGCCACCATCTGGGGCGTCACCCTGCAGGAGCAGCTGCAGCCCGGCCGCGAGGTCATCATCGGCGTGAACCGTGATCCCGCGTTCGGTCCGATCCTCATGTTCGGCCTCGGCGGCATCTACGTGGAGGTCCTGAAGGACGTCTCATTCCGGATGTGTCCGGTCACCCCCGACGAGGCCCGTGAGATGATCGGTGAGATCCGGGCCTCCGCCTTGCTGCGCGGTGCCCGGGGAGAGCCCCCTGCCGACATCGAGGCCATCGTCGATGCCATCTGCAGGGTCTCGGCACTGGCGACGGAGTTCGATGACATCGCCGAGCTCGATATCAATCCGCTCATCGTTGGGAAGCGCGGGGCCGGGGCGATCGCCGCCGACGTCCGCATCGGGATCGGAGGCTGATCGTGCGATCCATCATCGTGACATCCACCAAGCCGTATACCGGGAAGAGCGGCATAGCCGTGGCGCTCGCCGCTATCCTGGGCGATCGCGGAATGGACGTGGGCTACTTCAAACCGTATGGCTCCATGCCCGTCGTCACGAACGGCCTGACCACCGACGAGGACGCACTATACGTGAACCGCACGCTGCCGCGTCCATCGGATGTGGCCGACGTCTGTCCGGTCGTGCGCACGCAGGGGCTGATCGAACGCGTGCTCTCCGGCGGGTCGCTCGATGAGACCCCACGCGTCATGGACGCGTGGGGGCGGTGCTCTCAAGGCCGCGATGTCATGATCGTCGAGGGCCCGACGGAACCTGTTCAGGGCGCGTGTGTGGGTCTGTCTCTCACTGATGTGGTGGGGCTGTTCGACGCGAGGGTGCTGCTGATCGACCGGCCTCGCCCCACCGACTTGCCCGAAGACGCGCTGGGTGTCTCGCGGCAGCTCGGGTCCGGCCTCGCGGGGCTTCTGCTCAACGGCATCCACGAGTCGCGGCTGCCTGTGGCCCGGGAGCGCATCCTCCCGTTCCTCGAGTCGCGCGGGATACCCACGCTCGGGGCCATCCCGTTCGACCCGGCGCTCGGGTCGGTGACGATCCGCGAGATCGTGGAGGCCCTCGACGCCGTTGTCATCACCGCCGAGGACCGGCTCGACGACACGGTCGAGGCGTTCATGGTGGGCGCGATGGGTCAAGACAAGGCGCTGCGCTTCTTCCGCCGGAAAGCGAACAAGGCGGTCATCACCGGCGGCGACCGCGCCGACGTGCAGCTGGCCGCGCTCGAGACCAGCACGCGCGCGATCATCCTCACCGGCAATCTGCCACCGGACCCGTTCGTCGCCACCCGCGCCGAGGAGCTCGGCGTTCCCACGCTGATGGTCGACACCGACACGCTCACGGCGGTGGAGCGGATGGAGGCGCTGCTTGGCCGAGTCCACCTCCACGACCCGGTCAAGGCTGCTAGAATACGCGCCATGCTCGAGCGCGACTGCGATCTCGAGCGGCTGTTCGCGGCCATCGGCCTCTAGCAGACTCCCGGAAGGACACAGAGTGAGCGAAGTCTCGGCGACGGTTGCGGTCGATCTGATGGGTGGCGACCGCGCGCCGGATGTGGTGGTGGAGGGCGTTGGCTCGGCGCTCGCCGCCGATCCCGGACTCCACGTGCTGCTTGTCGGTCCCGAGCACGCCCTTGTGGCCGCGGCCGGCTTTGAGCGTTGCACGCCGGTGCCCGCGCACGAAGTCATCACCATGGACGAACATCCCGCCAACGCGGTGCGCTCCAAGAAGGACTCCTCGATCGTCGTTGGTGCCCGGCTCGTTCGGGAGGGACGTGCCGGCGGGTTCTTCAGTGCCGGCAACACCGGCGCCTGCATGGCCGCGGCCACACTCGTGGTGGGCAGGCTCCGCGGCGTTGAGAGGCCTGCGCTCGCCGCGGTCATACCCACCGGCGAACGCCCCACGGTCCTGCTCGATGTCGGTGCCAACGCCGATGTCAGACCCGAGATGCTGCTGCAATTCGGCCATATGGGTGCGGCGTATGCTCGCATCACGCTTGGCGTGGCCTCTCCGCGGGTCGGGCTGCTGAACATCGGCGAAGAACCTACGAAGGGCTCGATGCTCGCCCAGGAGGCCTACGCGCTGCTCACCGAAGGCCTTCCGGGTTTCGTCGGCAACGTGGAGGGGCGCGATGTCACCAGCGGCACGGTCGACGTCATCGTCACCGATGGATTCACGGGCAACGTCACGCTCAAGGTGCTCGAAGGGCTGTCGCGCCAACTGCTGTCGGAGATCAAGGCCGCGCTGACATCCTCGACCATCAACAAGCTGGCGGCCGCCGTGGTACAGCCGTCGCTCGTCGCGCTCAAGGAGCGGCTGGACCCGGACGTGTACGGCGGAGCGCCTCTCCTGGGCGTCAACGGCGTGTGCATGATCGGCCACGGGAGCTCAAGCGCCCGCGCTATCGCCAGCGGTGTCGCCACGACCGCGAAAGCCGTGCGGGGCGGCCTCACGGAGGCTATCGCAGTCGCCATCCGGGAGCCAGGCGGAGACGCCGTCTGAGAAGTGCCCACGTTGCGCAGACGCCGCCAACGGGTACACTGCACGAACATCTCCGACCGAGCGATGATCAGACACGACAAGGGACGACTACTCTCATGAGACATGCTTCTATCACCGGCATCGGCGCATATCTGCCCGACCGCGTAGTGACCAACGACGATCTCTCGCAGCTCGTCGACACATCCGACGAGTGGATCGCGAGCCGCACCGGCATCAGGGAGCGGCGTATCGTGGCCGAGGGTCAGGCCACGAGCGACATGGCCGCCGCGGCTGGTCGCGGCGCGCTCGCCGATGCAGGGCTGCAGCCCGAGGACATCGACTTCCTCGTGGTGGGAACCGGCAGCCCCGACCACATCATGCCCTCGACCGCCGCGATCACCCAGGACCTACTCGGTCTGCGCTGTGGCGCGGTGGATGTGATGGCGGCGTGCACGAGCTTCATCCTGGCACTGCAGCAGGGAACCGCCATGATCGAGTCGGGGAGGGCCGACCGTGTCCTGGTGATAGGCGCCGACGCGCTGACCAGGCACATCGACTTCACTGACCGCCGAACATGCGTGCTCTTCGGAGACGGTGCGGGCGCGGTGGTGCTTGAGGCTTCCGACGAACCGGGTGTCCTCGGCATCGACACCGGCTCGGACGGTTCGGGCGCAGGCGTGCTCGTGATCCCCGCTGGCGGGGCGGCCATGCCGTGCACCCCGGAGCGCGTGGCGGCGGGGGAGCACTACCTCAAGATGTCCGGAGGCGAGGTCTTCAAGTTCGCGGTCAGGATCATCCCGGAGGCCACAAAGCGCGCGCTCGAGCTCTCGGGTCTCACCGTGGATGACCTCACCTTGCTCGTGCCGCACCAGGCCAATCAGCGCATCCTCGACGCGGTGGCCCCGCGTCTGGGCATCGAGTCCGAGCGCGTGTTCTCCAATGTCGCGCTTCTCGGCAACACGTCCGCTGGCTCGATTCCGCTCGCACTGCACGACCTGTATACTGACCACCACTTGCACCGCGGAGACGTGCTCGCCCTCGTCGGTTTCGGCGCGGGGCTCACGTGGGGCGCTGCGGTCGTCCGCTGGATGAAGGAGCCCAAAGAATGACGCTCATGACGCGTGTGACCAAGCTGCTCGACATCGAGCATCCCATCATCCAGGGCGGTATGGCCTGGACAGCCACCGCGGAGCTCTCAGCCGCGGTGAGCAATGCTGGTGGAATCGGCGTGATCGGTGCCGGTCACATGCCCACGGATCTTCTCCGTGAGCAGATCCGGCTTGCCAAGACGCTCACCGATCGCCCGTTCGGCGTGAACCTCATGCTCCTTACCCCGCACATCGACGACATCGTGCAGATGGTCATCGACGAGCGCGTGCCGATGGTCACCACCGGGGCAGGCAATCCTGGCAAGTACATGGCAGGACTGAAGGAAGCGGACATCAAGGTGGTGCCGATCGTGCCTTCGGTCGCGCTCGCCAAGCGCATGGAGTCCATCGGCGCCGACGCCATCATCGGCGAAGGCATGGAAGCCGGCGGTCACATCGGTGAGCTCACCACCATGGTGCTGATCCCACAGCTGGTGGATGCGGTAGAGGTGCCGGTGATCGCGGCGGGGGGCATCGCCGACGGACGCGGCGTGGCGGCGGCGTTCGCCCTGGGCGCCGAAGGCGTGCAGCTCGGCACGCGGTTCATGTGCGCCGAGGAGTGCACGATCCATCCGGCGATCAAGGAGCAAGTGCTCAAAGCCAAGGACCGCGACACCGTCGTGACCGGAAGATCCACCGGGCATCCTGTACGCGTCCTCAAGAACAAGCTCGCCCGGCAGATCATGGAGCTCGACCGCGAGAACAAGGTCGAGGAGATCGAGGCGCTCGGAGCCGGGAAGCTCGCACTCGCGATGCGCCAGGGCGACATCGACATGGGCAGCCTCATGGCCGGGCAGTCGGCCGCGATGGTGTGCCGCATCGAACCGGCGGCCGATATCGTGCACGAGCTCGTCCGCGATGCCGATACGGTCATCCGCGGCATGACCTCGGCGCTGGACGCCTGACGATGTCGAGGCGTGCGGCGTTCGTTTTTTCCGGCCAGGGGTCGCAGCGTGTCGGCATGCTCGACCGGCTGCCCGACGCTGAGGCCGCGGCGCGTCTTGTGGAGCAGGCCGAGACGCTCTCCGGACTGCCGCTGGGCTCGATCGCGGCCAACGGTCCGGATGCTGCGCTCGCCGACACGCGCGCCGCGCAGCCTTTGCTGTATATCGTCGACCTCCTTTGGGCGCGCGCCCTTGCCGAAGCCGGCGTGACACCAGCGGTGGTCGCCGGCCACAGCCTCGGCGAGTACGCTGCGCTCGCGTTCGCCGGCGTCTTCGATGACGAGACCGGTCTCGCGCTCATCTGCGAGCGCTCACGGCTCATGGCCGAGGCCGCTGCCGCCGCAGGCGGCACCATGGCCGCAGTTCTCGGCATGGACAGGTCGTCGGTCGCCAACGCGTTGGACGGCATCCCGGGCGTGTGGGTGGCTAACGACAACGGCCCCGGCCAGGTGGTCGTCTCCGGCACGCACGCCGGCATCGAGAGGGCCCTTGAGGCCCTCACCGCGGTAGGCGCACGGCGGGTCGTTCCGCTCTCGGTGGCCGGGCCGTTCCACTCGCCGCTCATGGCGCCCGCCGCTGACGCATTCGCCGCGGTGCTCGCGGAGACCCCGTTCGCGGACGCGCGAGTGCCGGTTGCGCAGAACACCGGCGCGGAGCCCGCGGTGGAGGCCGACACGCTCAGGCAACGGCTTGCCTCGCAGATCATCTCGCCGGTGGGATGGACCGCCACGCTCGAGGCGTTCGTCTCCTCCGGCGTGGAGGTCCAGATCGAATGCGGCCCCGGCTCCGTGCTGACCGGGATCGTGAAGCGATACCCTGGTCTCGAAGGGGTATCTGTCGAGACAGATGGAATCGAACGCGTTCGCGAGGTGATCGACTGATGGAACGGCTTTCGGGACGTGTGGCGCTGGTGACGGGAGGTTCCCGGGGCATCGGTGCGGCAGTGGCCAAGCGGCTGGCCGCTGAAGGCGCCTCCGTGGCGATCAACTACGCGGGACGCGCGGACGCCGCCGCTGAGGTGGTAGCGGCTATCGAGGCGGCAGGCGGCACCGCTGCCGCGTTCCAGGCCGACGTGAGCGAAGCCGCAGCGTGCGCCGCCCTCGTTGACGATGTCGTGTCCCGGTTCGGCCGGATCGACGTCCTGGTCAACAACGCCGGTATCACCCGTGACGGACTGCTCGTACGCATGTCGGACCACGACTGGCGTGCGGTTATCGACACCAACCTTTCGGGCGCGTTCTACCTCTCGCGCGCTGTCGGCAAGCTCATGATGAAGCAGCGCTCGGGCTCTATCGTGAACATGGCATCGGTCGTGGGAATGATGGGCAATGCGGGTCAGGCCAACTACGCCGCCGCCAAGGCCGGACTCATCGGGCTCACGAAGAGCGTTGCCCGCGAGCTCGCCGGACGCGGTGTCCGCGCCAACGCGGTGGCGCCCGGGTTCATCGCCACCGACATGACCGGCGCGCTGTCCGAAACGGCACGTGAGGCTGCCACTTCTTCGATCGCGATGGGTCGACTCGGCACGCCCGAGGACATCGCCGCCACCGTCGCGTTCCTTGCGAGCGATGATGCGGCCTATATCACCGGTCAGGTCATCGCCGTTGATGGCGGCATGACGTTCGCATAGCCGGACCAACGCAACTGCGCTGGAAGGAGGTGTTTCGTATGGAGCATGATGAGATCTTCGCAAAGGTGAAGGAGGTCATCATCGACCAGCTGTCTGTCGATGAGGACGATGTCACCTCCGAGGCGTCGTTCTTCGACGACCTGGGCGCTGATTCGCTCGACATCGTCGAGCTCGTGATGGCGCTCGAGGATTCGTTCGGCGTGTCCATTCCGGATGAAGAGGCCGAGTCGATCAAGACCGTCGGCGATGCGGTCGAGTACATCGCCGCGAACCAGGACTAGCGCGGCCCTTCAGGCCGCTTGGCGGCGGCACCATCTGTGTGGATGGTGCCGCCAACGCACCCCTCAAGGAGGCACCGTGGAGATGCCCACGCTCACCATAGGCTCGCGCACAGCGCGGCTTCCGATCGTGCAGGGCGGCATGGCTGTACGCATTTCGCTCTCACCGCTGGCGGGCGCGGTCGCCAAAGCCGGCGGCGTCGGGATCATCGCAGGTTCGGGGCTCACTCCCGACGAACTGGCGGCTGAAGTCCGTGCCGCACGGGAGATCGCACCCGACGGCGTGGTGGGCGTCAACATCATGGTCGCGGTCCGCATCTTCAAGGACCTGGTGCACGCTGCGACCGACGCGGGCGTCGACGTGCTGGTTGCGGGGGCGGGCTTCTCGCGCGACATGTTCAGCTGGTGCAGAGAGGCCGGCGTTGAGTGCGTGCCGATCGTCGGCTCCGCCCGCGTGGCCCGGCTTTCCGAGAAGTTCGGCGCCTCCGCCGTTGTGGTCGAGGGCTGTGACGCGGGCGGCCACCTCGGCACCGACCGGCACGTGGACGACCTGCTCCCCGAGATCCTCGAAGCGGTGGACATCCCGGTGATCGCGGCCGGAGGCATCGCCAACGGCGCCGACATCAAGCGCATGCTCGACGCGGGCGCCGCCGGTGTTCAGATGGGGTCGCGGTTCGTGGCAACGCAGGAGTGCTCGGCATCCGACGCCTTCAAGCGGATGCACGTCGAGGCCACCGACCAGGACATCGTGCTCACCAAGAGCCCTGTCGGCCTGCCCGGCCGCGCCATCGTCAACCCGCTCACCGAGCGGCTCGCCGTGGGTGACTACCCGCGGATCGAACGCTGCAAGTCATGCCTCAAGGAGTGCGGCAAGGAGTACTGCATCATGGACGCACTTGAGCGCTCACAGCGAGGTGACGTCACGGCCGGCCTGGTGTTCGCGGGGACCTCGGCCGCGAAGATCCATGACATTCCAACGGTGCAGGTATTGATGGACCGCCTCGTTGCCGAGTGGCGCGCGGCGAGCGGGGAGGAGTCATAGTGGACAGACGTATCGTAGTGACCGGACTTGGCGCGGTCTCACCTGTAGGCGTTGGAGCCGACGCCATCTGGGACTCGATCAGCAACGGGCGCAGCGGGGTAGGCCCGATCACAGCTTTCAACGCCTCGGCGTACCCCACCAGGTTCGCCGCCTATGTCGACGACTGGGACCCGTCTCCGTGGATCGAACCCAGAGAAGCGCGCCGGATGGCGCGCTTCCAGCAGTTCGCGTTGGCCTCGGCGCTCATGGCGGTCGAGGACGCGGGTCTGGTGATCGACGAGAGCAACGCCGAGCGGGTGGGCGTGATCGTCGGATCGGGCATCGGCGGCCTCGCCACTATGGAAGAGCAGAAGGAAGTGCTCGACGCCAAGGGGCCGGGACGGGTCAGCCCGTTCCTCGTTCCTATGATGATCGTGGACCTCGCCGCCGGTCACATCTCCATCAAGCTTGGCGCCAAGGGCATCAACTACGCGCCGGTCTCCGCCTGCGCCACCGGCAACCACTCCATCGGCGAGGCCGGTGAGGCCATTCGCCGAGGCGACGCCGATGTGATCCTCGCCGGCGGTTTCGACTGCGGCGTGACGCCGCTCGGCCTCGCGGGCTTCTCGGCCGCGCGCTCGCTTTCCACCCGCAACGACGACCCGGTCGCTGCCTCGCGCCCGTTCGACGCGGACCGCGACGGCTTCGTGATGGGCGAGGGAGGCGGTGTGGTCGTGGTGGAGGAGCTCGAGCACGCCCGCGCTCGTGGAGCCCGGATCTACGGCGAGCTCGCGGGCTACGGCGCCTCGGCTGATGCGTACCACCTGACCGCGCCGGATCCCACGGGCGACGGTGCCCGCCGCGCGATGCTGCAGGCGCTGTCCCGTGCAGGCATCGCCGCCTCGGCGATCGACTACGTGAACGCCCACGGCACCTCTACGGGTCTCGGCGACGCCGCCGAGACCGGCGCGATCAAGCAGGTGTTCGGGGCCGACGCGCCACCGGTGTCGTCCACCAAGTCGATGACCGGCCACCTGCTCGGTGGGGCGGGCGCGCTTGAAGCGGTCATCTGCCTGCAGGCGATGCGCCACGGCGTGCTGCCCCCCACGATCAACTACACCACGCCCGATCCCGCGTGCGACCTCGACTACGTACCCAACGAGGCCCGCCCCGCACGGATCGGTGCGCTGCTGAGCAACTCGTTCGGTTTTGGCGGGCACAACGCCACATTGCTGTTCACGGCATACGAGGGCTGATCGATGAGCGGGCCTGAGCGACCGGAGAGCGATCTGCGCAGCCGCGCCGAGGCGATCCTCGGCTACCGGTTCAGCGACCTCACGCTCCTCGAGGCGGCCCTCACGCACCCGTCGTATGCGGCGGAACATCCCACCGCACGCGCGTACGACCGTCTGGAGTTCCTCGGCGATGCTGTCCTCGGCTTCATCGTGGCCGACGAGGTGTTCGGCGCCTTCCCCGCGGAGCCGGAGGGCGACCTCACCAAGCGCAAGCACTCGATCGTCTCGGGCACGTCGCTCTCGGCGATGGCGGGCGCTCTCGGCATTGCGGACCTCCTCCGCCTCGGACGCGGGGCGGAGGCAGGGGGAGAGCGCACGAGACCGTCGGTCCTCGAGAACGCACTGGAGGCGCTCGTGGGCGCCGTCTATCTTGACGGCGGCCTTGAGGCGGCCCGCGGCTTCGTCGCCCACATGCGCGCCGCGGCGCCCCACCCGCGCAGCAGTGCTGCCGGGGACGTGAAGTCGCTCCTGCAGCAGCACACGCAGGCGGCGTTCGGCACGCTCCCCGTGTATGAGATCGTCTCCGCACGCGGGCCGGCCCACGCGCGCGTGTTCGAGGCTGAAGTCCGCGTGGGCGACCGCCTGGCGGGAACGGGCAAGGGGGCCTCCAAGCAAGCTGCCGAGAAGGCCGCGGCGGCAGCGGCGCTCGAAGCACTGACAGAGGGTCCCGCAGACGTCTGAGAGCGGCCCTCCCTGTGATAGGATACGGAGCGTCCGGCGCGGGTCAGGCCCGGCAAACCGTTCGTACTCTCCTGCTGAATGGGCTGTCACTTGTACCTGAAGTCACTCACCCTCAAAGGGTTCAAGTCCTTCGCCGATAAGAGCCGCCTTGGCCTCGAGCCGGGCGTGACGGTCGTCGTGGGGCCAAACGGTTCCGGCAAGTCGAACATCTCCGACGCCGTGCTCTGGGTGCTCGGCGAGCAGTCTGCCAAGACGCTGCGCGGCAACTCGATGGAAGACGTCGTGTTCGCCGGTTCCTCCGCGAGACAAGCGGTGGGTGTCGCCGAGGTCGACCTCGTGCTCGACAACCGTGATGGAACGCTACCGCTCGAGTTCAGCGAGGTCACCATCACCCGCCGCATGTTCCGCAACGGCGAGAGCGAGTACCTCATCAACCAGTCGCCAGCGCGCCTCCTCGACATCCAGGAGCTGCTGCACGACACCGGCCTCGGCCGCGACACCCACTCGATCATCAGCCAGGGACGGCTTGATGAGATCCTCAACTCCAAACCCGAAGAACGACGCGCGCTGATCGAGGACGCCGCCGGTGTGCTCAAACACAAGAAGCGCAAGGACCGGGCGGTGCGCAAGCTCACCGCGATGGATGTCCACCTCGACCGCATCCGCGACGTCCTGATCGAGATCGACCGGCAGCTCAAGCCGCTGCAGCGCCAGGCCGACAAGGCCAAGCAGTACCGGGAGATCGAGGCCGAGCTCCGCGAGCTGGAGGTCTCGCTGGCAGTCGCCGACCTGCGCTCGCTGCAGGAGCAGTGGGACGCGCTCGAGCGTCGCGAGCGTGAGCACGACGCTGAGGTCGACCTCGCGCGGTACCGCCTTGCCGAGAAGGAGCGCGAGCTCGCGACCTTCCAGTCGTTGCTCGAAGAGAAGGGCCTCTTCGTCGGCGACCTGTCCGAGCAGCGTCGCAGACTGCAGTCCGTTCTCGAGCGAACGAACTCAGGTCTCCTGCTCCTCGAGGAGAAGGGCAAGAACCTCGTCGAGCGGCTCTCAGAGCTGCGCCAGAAGTTCCACCAGAGCGGTACGCGCCTTGAGTCGCGGACGCGCGAGGTGGAGCAGATCATCGAGGAGCGCGCCGTCACCGAAGCCAAGCTGCAGGCGCTGTACACCCAACTGAGCGAGCTCCGCAAGGAGTCCGAGACCGCCCGCAAAGACCGTCTCGCGGCCGATGAGAACCTCACCCGCGTCATGACCGAAAGCCGCCGGGCCCGCAAAGACGTGGACGACGCCCGCCTTGAGCTCGCGGACATCCAGCAGGCCCTCTCGGGCTTCGCCCTCGAGCTCGAGATCCTCGCCGATCGCGCCACCGCTGTCAGGGACGGCCGCTCGGCGCTCATGCAGACGCTGTCCGCGCGCCGCAACCGTCTCGACCACCTGAACGGCAGGATCGAGCGCACGCGCAAGGAGGCCGATCTCGCCTCGGCGGAGGTGGACAAGCACGTGCGCCTGAGCGAGTCGAAGCGTGCCACGCTCGACAGGCTTCGCAACGAGATCTCCGAGGTGCGAGCCGAGATCCGTGCGCTCGAGGAGGTCGACCGTGCGTTCGAGGCCGCCTCGCCTGCGCTCGCCACGCTGCTCGCGCGGGAGGAGAAGCTCCCCGGTGTCATCGGCCCGGTCACCGACCAGATCACCGTGCCCAAGGAGTTCGAGCATGTCGTGGAGCGCGTGCTCGGCGGCGATGTCTTCTGCGTCCTGGTGAAGAGCAAGGACGACCTCGCGCCCACGGTCGCGCTTCTCGAGGAGGACGGTGCCGCCGACTTCTCGCTGCTTGCGGTCGGCAGCGCCCTCGTGCGCGATCTCCCCGCCGACGGCCCGGGTGTCCGGCTGCTCGACGTCATCCAGTGCGCGCCCGAGATCAGGCCCGGACTGGCGGCGCTCATCGGCGACGTCCGGGTCGTCGAGTCGCTCAGAGACGCTATTTCCGAGGCCGACGGTCCGTGGCGGCTGGTCACCCGCGAAGGCCACATGGCCTGGGCAGGTGGCCGTGTGCGCGTAGGGCCCAACCTCGAAGAGGACGCCGGCGTCCTCACACGCAAGCGTACCCTCGTCGACCTGCGCGACCGCTACGCGTCGCTTGACTCCGAGGTGGGGGAGGCCGAGGCCTCCCTGGTCGCCGCCCGCGAGGCGCTTGCGGCGGCGCAACAAGACGCGCTCGGCCTCTCACAGGAACTCGCCACCCTCACCGGCGAGGAGGCGTCGCTCCGTGAGGAGGTCGGCCGCCTTGAGCAGAGCGTCACGGACTCGGACACCGAGGCCGCGTCGATCGACCTGCGCATCCGACAGATCGAGGAGCGTACCGCCAGGGACAAGCCGGCGCAGCGCGCCCTCACCGACCGCATCGAACAAGGACTGCGCACGATAGAGGAGCTCGAGGATGCGACCGTGGCGATGCGGGAAGAACGCGATACCAGGTTCCGCGAGGAATCCGAGGTGACCAGCCGGCTGGGAGCGTGCCAGGTGGAGATCGCCGCGGTGTCCGAGCGTGAGGTCCACCTCAAGCGGCGCCAGGCCTCGCTGAACGCGGAGCTCCGTGAACTCGAGCACACGGTGACCCACTCCGGAGAGACCGCCGAGGCACTCGAGTCGCTGCGTGCCCGGGTGGAGCCGCTCCACGAGCTCTACCAGGTGCTTCTCGAGCGCGGAGAGCACTGGGCCGACAAGCTTCGGGACCGTGCCCGATTCGAGCAGGCTGACAGCGAGTCGCTCCGGCAGACCATCCACGACGGACAGGACGCGGTACGCACCGCTCAGGCGGCAGTGCAGGCCGCACTCGACGTCATGTCCGACGTCCGCGTGGAGAAGGCGGCCCTCGAAGTGCAGGTCACCGGTGCCGTCCGGCGCATCGTCGAGGAGCTCGGCATGCCCATCGAACGCGCGCTCGAGATGCCGCCGATCGAGGACCGTGAGGGCGTGGGCGACCGTGCCATGCGCCTCCGGAGGCGTCTCGCAAACCTCGGTCCGGTCAACCCGGTGGCTGTCGAGGAGTTCACGGGGCTGCAGCAGCGCCGTGATTTCATGCAGCGGCAGCTCGACGACCTGCTCGCAAGCCGCCACGCGCTGCAGAAGGTCATCGGCGCCATCGACCGGAAGGTCCGCGACCGGTTCCTCGACACGTTCGAGCGCGTGGACGGCCACTTCCAGGAGATATTCGGCGTCCTGTTCCCCGGAGGCCACGCGTCGCTCGCGCTGACCGACCCCGACGATCCGGAGACCACCGGCGTCGAGGTCGTGGCACAGCCCAGGGGCAAGCGTCTCCAGAAGATGAGCTTGCTGTCGGGCGGCGAGAAGTCGCTCACCGCGCTCGCGCTCCTGTTCGCCGTCTACCGGACCCGGCCGTGCCCGTTCTACATCCTCGATGAGGTGGAGGCGGCGCTTGACGACACCAACCTGCGCCGGTTCATCGCCTTCGTGGACAGCATGCGGCACTTCACGCAGTTCATCATCGTGACCCACCAGCGGCGCACCATGGAGATGGCCGATGTGCTCTACGGCGTGTCCATGCAAGCCGACGGCGTGAGCAAGGTCGTCAGTCAGAAGCTTGAGCGCGCTATTCCCGCGGAGAACGCATCATGAGCCCGACGCCATGGTTCAAGCGCATCAGCGACGGGCTCACCCGGACACGCGAGCAGCTCGGCGGCCATCTGAATGTCCTGCTGCGGCGCGGTCCGCAGCTCGACGACGAGTTCTGGGACGGGCTTGAGGAAGCGCTGATCCTCGCAGACATGGGCGGTCTTGCGGCGTCCGAGATGGTCGAGCGGTTGCGGAAGACGGCCACACGGGAGGCGCTGCCCGACGCCCGCGCCGTGGTGGCGCGCCTCGTCGACGAGATCGCCGCCCAGGTCACGCTGGAGGCCGAGGATCCCTTCGCGTCCGGTCCCGCGTGCGTGCTCATGGTCGGCGTGAACGGCACCGGCAAGACCACGAGCGTTGGAAAGCTCGCCAGCGCGGCATCGGGTGCCGGCCGCCGGGTCGTGATCGGCTCGGCCGACACCTTCCGCGCGGCCGCGATCGAGCAGCTGCGCGTGTGGGGCGAGCGTGCAGGCGTGCCGGTCGTGGAGCGTGCGCACGGCGCGGACCCCGCTGCTGTGGTGTACGACACCATCGCTGAGGCACGCGCGCGTGACGCCGACCTCATCATCGTTGACACCGCGGGTCGGCTGCACACATCTCCCGACCTCATGGCTGAGCTCCAGAAGGTCAAGCGGGTCGCTGAGCGCGAGAGCCCGTTTCCCGTGCGCTCCGTGCTTGTCATCGACGCCACCACCGGTCAGAACGGCATCGTCCAGGCGCGCGAGTTCCACCGCGCGCTCGACCTTGACGCGGTGGTCCTCACCAAGCTCGACGGCACCGCCAAGGGTGGGATCGTGGTCGCGGTCGTCCGTGAGCTCGGGCTTCCGGTGATACGCGTCGGCGTTGGCGAGGGGATCGACGACCTCGAGCCGTTCGACCCGCTGGACTTCGCCGGAGCGCTTGTCGGCGACATCTCCTGATGCCACGGTGAGCAGGCTCACGTTCATCGTCTGGCGTGACTCGGACCGTCGAGTGCTCGTTGTGGCCGCGGCGCTTGCCATCGTGCTCGGAGTGGTAGTGAGCACGCTCTGGATCGTCTTCGGCACCTCCCGGGTCAACGGCATGTCGATGCGCCCCACACTGCTCGATCGCGACCTGGTGCTCATCACGCGCGGCTACGACCTACCGACGCGTGGTGACATCGTCTCGGCCACCGTGCCCGATGAGCATGGTCGCCCCGTGGGCATACTCAAGCGCGTGGTGGGACTCCCTGGAGACACCATCGACGCTCACGGCGACGTTGTGGTGATCAACGGCGCACCGCTGTCACCATCGTACGGCGAGGCTCGCACGTACGGCCCGCGGCTGCCACAGGTGGTGGTGCCGGATGGTCACATCTACCTGCTCGGCGACAACCGGTTCCGCTCGTACGACAGCCGCATCCTCGGCCCCGTTCCGCAGACCGCCGTGCGGGGACGCGTCGTTGCCATCGTCCTGCCGCTTTCCCGCTTCAGTATCATTGACTGAGATCGTCCGCTATCGCGAGGTCACTGACCCACGGAGGTAGAACGCGTGTTTGAGAATCTCACGGACCGGCTGCAGTCGGTCTTCAGCAAGCTCACCGGACGAGGCATCCTCACGGAGACCGATGTCGACGCCGCCATGCGCGAAGTGCGTATGGCGCTTCTCGAGGCGGACGTGGACTTCAAGACGGTCAAGTCCTTTGTTGCGGCCGTCCGCGAGCGCTCCGTCGGCCAGGACGTCCTGAAGAGCCTCACACCCGGACAGATGGTGGTGAAGATCGTCCTGGAGGAGCTCACGGCCCTGATGGGAGGCACCGAGTCCCGGCTCGTGCTCTCCGGCCGGATTCCTGCCGTCGTCATGCTGGTGGGTCTCCAGGGCTCCGGCAAGACCACAGCCTCGGCCAAGCTTGCGCGCCTTCTCCAGCAGCAGGGGAGGAGCCCGCTGCTCGTCGCCTGCGACGTGTACCGTCCTGCGGCGGCCGACCAGCTCGAAGCGCTCGCCGCCCAACTCGGCGTTCCGGTGTACCGCGAGGACGGCGGGAATCCGGTCGAGATCGCCCGGGAGGGCGTGAAGCAGGCGGTCGCCACCATGCGGGACCTCGTGATCGTAGACACCGCCGGCCGGCTGCATATCGACGAAGCCATGATGGCCGAGGCGGCCGCCATCCGCGACGCCGTACGCCCCGACCAGGTCCTCATGGTCGTCGATGCCATGACCGGCCAGGACGCCGTGAATGCGGCGAAGTCCTTCGCCGAGCGCGTCGACTTCGATGGCGTCATCGTCACCAAGCTCGACGGCGACGCCCGCGGAGGCGCGGCGCTCTCGGTGCGCTCGGTGACCGGTCGGCCCATCAAGTTCGTGGGCGTGGGGGAGAAGCTCGACGCGCTCGAACCCTTCCATCCCGAGCGCATGGCAAAGCGCATCCTCGGCATGGGCGACGTCGTATCGCTCATCGAGAAGGCGCAGAGCACGATCGACGCCGACACGGCCGAGCAGCTCGAGGCACGCCTGCGCGAGGGACGGTTCACCCTCGACGACTTCCTCGCGCAGCTGCAGCAGGTCCGCAAGATGGGGTCGCTCGCCGACCTCATGAAGATGATCCCGGGCGCCAACAAGCTGCCCGCCGACGCACAGGTCGACGAAGGGGCGCTCGCACGAACCGAGGCGATCATCCGCTCGATGACCCCGCGTGAGCGCGACAAGCCCTCGCTCATCAACGGTTCGCGCAGGGAGCGCATCGCACTCGGCGCCGGCGTCTCGGTCTACGAGGTCAATCAGATGCTCAAGCAGTTCGCCCAGGCACAGAAGATGATCAAGCAGATGCAGGTCGCCGAACGCCAGGGCAAGAAGGGGCGCCGGAGAGGCGGATTCTTCCCCGGGATGCGACGCAGGCACATCTCGTATCATTAGTCGCTGCTTTTGCTCACGAGTGGCCCGACAAAGGCCACCTACACGGAGGTGAAGGTTTTGGCAGTCAAGATCCGCCTTGCACGCGCAGGCGCGAAGAAGGCACCGTTCTACCGCGTGGTTGCCGCGGACTCGCGCGCACCGCGTGATGGCCGCTTCATCGAGATCCTCGGCAGGTACAACCCCCGCACCGATCCGTCGACCATCGAGCTCGACGTCGAGAAGATCGATGCCTGGATCGCAAAGGGAGCGACTCCCAGCGAGACCGTTGCCAAGCTGATCGCCATCGCAAAGAACCCTGAGGCCCAGGCTCCGGCCAAGACGGAGACGCTCTCCAAGAAGGCCCAGGCCAAGGCCGCTGCTGAGGCGAAGGCCGCCGAAGAGGCTGCCGCCAAGGCCGCCAAAGAGGCCGCAGAGGCCGACGCGTCTGAGGCAGCAGAGTAGCCATGACCCCCACTGCGGACGTCAACGCTCTGGTGACGTACGTCGTCACTTCCGTCGTGGAGAATCCTGACGACGTCCGGATCGACAGCCACGAGGAGAACGGCGTCACGACCTACGAGGTCACCGTGCACCCTGACGACATCGGCAAGGTCATCGGTCGGCAAGGACGGGTGATCAAGGCCCTCCGGGTCCTCGCCCGTGCGGCCGCTTCGCTCAACGGCGCCGACGCGACGGTCGAAGTCATCGGCTGATCCATGGCGACCCCGTACCGTAGGGTCGGACGGATCCAGAAGCCCCATGGAACCAAAGGGGAGGTCGTCGTCGTTCCAGACGGCGGTCTCTCATTCGTTGACATCCGTGGCCTTCAGGTATGGGTCGTCCCGCCGCCTCTGCACGCGACGCCCTACCGTGTGACGGACGCCCGGTCGGGCCCAAAGGGCGTAGTGCTCACGCTGGAGGGCATCGACGAGGCTGCCGCGGCGCATGAGCTCGTCGGGCGGTGGCTGCTCGCTGCGTCAGACGACCTGCCGGCTGCGCCGGAAGAGGCGCCCGATGTGCTCGGCTATGATGTCGTGGACGCGGCCCGCGGTCATCTCGGCGTGATCACCGATGTGATCGTCACTGGCGCCAACGATGTGTTCGTTGTCGACGAGGGCCCTTTCGGCCAGGTCCTGTTGCCCGTGATCGCCGATGTCGTCCGTGAGATCGACCACGATGCCCGCGCAGTGTCCGTGACGCTGCTCGACGGACTGCTCGACGAGGAGTAGGTCTGTGAGGATCGACATCATATCCGTGCTGCCGGAGATGCTGACAGCGACGCTCGACGCATCGATCCTCGGGCGCGCTCAGGCGCGCGGCATCATCGACGTCGCCGTGCATGACCTCCGGGACTGGACGACCGACCGTCATCGCACCACCGATGACTACCCGTTCGGCGGTGGCCCCGGCATGGTGATGAAGCCTGAGCCCGTGTACCGGGCCCTCGACGCCATCAGCGACCTCCACCCGGACACGCCTATGGTGGTGGTCATGTCGCCTCAGGGCCGACCGCTCGATCAGGCGCTCGTGCACGACCTGGCCGCCCAGAGCCGCCTCATCCTTCTCTGCGGCCGCTACGAGGGGTTCGATGAGCGCATCCTCGACCGCGCGGACCTCGAAGTCTCCATCGGCGACTACGTGCTGACCGGCGGAGAGCTTCCAGCGCTCGTGCTCGTGGATGCCGTCGCCCGGCTCCAGGAGGGTGCGCTCGGTTGCACCGATTCGGCAACGGATGAGTCGTTCGCCGAGGGGCTGCTGGAGTATCCTCAGTACACTCGACCGGCGGTGTTCGAGGACAAGCAGGTCCCTGAGGTGCTGCTGAGCGGGGACCACGCCAGGATCGCGGCATGGCGGCGCAGGGAGTCCGTACGACGCACCGCCGAGCGCCGGCCGGATCTGCTGGTCCATGCGCACCTGACAGACGAAGAACGCGAGTTCGCCAGACGAATCGCCGAAGGAGAGACGACGCACGGTGACTGACGTAGAACACATCGAGCCGCTGGATCGGAGCAACGTCGATCTGCCTGAGTCGGACCATGCGGCCGTGTCCTCCGGCCCACAGCACGATGAGGACAAGCCGATATCATTCGTACGCTGGTTCGCCGAGCTGCTGCTCATGGTCGCACTCGCCTTCGCGTTGGCCGCCGCGATACGGACCTGGGTAGTGCAGCCGTACGTGATACCGAGCGGCTCGATGATCCCCACCATCGAGCTGCAGGACAGGGTCATCGCCAACAAGTTCATCTACCACTTCACCGAGCCGAAGCGTGGCGACATCGTCGTGCTCGATGACCCCACGGGATCGGTCGACACGCTCATCAAGCGCGTCGTGGGGCTGGGTGGCGAGACGGTCGACATACTTGACGGCAAGGTGCTCATCGACGGCGAGGTCCTCGACGAGCCGTACACGCACGGCCTGCCCACCGAGCCGATGACGCTTGAGATGCCGTACCACATCCCCGAGGGGTCGGTCTGGCTCATGGGCGACTACCGCACCAACAGCGCGGATTCACGCGTGTTCGGTGCGGTCCCGCTCTCGGAGGTCAAGGGCAGGGCCATCTTCCGGTTCTGGCCGATCGACCGCATCGGCACGATGGAGTAGGGGATCGCACCTCAACACACAGCCGTGTGCCTGTGCTATGATGCGCCCGCCCGATGGCTCTTCCCCGGTATCGTTGCCTCAGCCCGAAGGCTTGGTTATACTGTGCACTCGTGCCTCGGGGCACCCGGTAGAACACACCACAGACTGAACAGGAACGTGTCTCATGGACAAGATCCGCGCTATCGAGCAGCAGCAGCTGCGTGACGACCTGCCTGAGTTCGGGGTCGGTGACACCGTCAAGGTTATGTACAAGGTCGTCGAGGGCACCCGCGAGCGTGTCCAGCCCTTCCAGGGTATCGTCATCCGCCGCCACGGCGCGGGCAACCGTGAGACCTTCACGGTGCGCAAGCTGTCCTTCGCGGTCGGCGTTGAGCGCACATTCCCTGTGCACTCGCCGAAGATCGTCGGCCTTGAGGTCGTATCGCGCGGCAAGGTGCGTCGCTCCAAGCTGTACTACCTCCGCGACAAGGTCGGCAAGGCGGCTCGCGTCAAGGAGCTGCGCCACTAGTCTGGCTGTGCCACGTGACTGAGGTCCCGGTATCCACCGGGACCTCTTCTTGTTTGGGGCTACACTATGTCCATGCACACGCGATCACTCTCCGAGATCACTGCGCTGCTCGGCTCGGTCGACGAGTCCGGGTTCGCCGAGTTGCGCGATCGTCTGCGTGGCGATGCTCGCGTGGGTGTGCAGCGCGCCATAGAGCGCGCCGGCAGGAGGCTTGCGGCCGAGGCGACCGAGCGTCAGCGTCTGCGCGCCCTCGCGGCGCGGGAATGTGCACTGCTCGACGCCGGAGCGGTCGTTGTGGCGGGAGTCGATGAGGTCGGCCGCGGTGCCCTTGCCGGGCCGGTCACTGCATGTGCATGCGTCTTCGAACGAGACGCCGGCATCCCGGGCCTGAACGACTCCAAGAAGCTGTCGCCGCTGACCAGAACACGACTTGATGTCGAGATCCGGCGCGTCGCCCGCGACGTGTCGGTCGCACATGTGGACCCCGGTTCGATCGACGCTCTGGGTATCGCCGAGGCCACTCGCCACGCGATGCTCCAGGCGCTTGCCGGTCTCGGCACACCGCCCGACCATGTGCTTGTGGACGGACTGCCGGTCCGCCTCGGATTCCCAACCACGGCAGTGGTGGCAGGAGATGCCACCGTTCGGGCGATCAGCGCCGCATCGATCGTAGCCAAGGTCGCCCGTGACCTCTTGATGGTGGAGCTGGACGAGCGGTACCCCGGATACGGGCTTGCGAGCAACAAGGGGTACGGCAGCGCCGACCACCTCGAGGCCATCCGCAGGCACGGGCCATCCCCGGTGCACCGCTTGTCGTTCTCGCCATGCGCGACTGAACCACTGTTCTAGTCGCTTCGCCGGGCGAGGTCCGTCTGCGCTGACTTCCTGGTAGGACTTCGGTGGGGTCTCGTTAGGCATCGCATGGGACGCTCCGTGTGACGAAAGGAGCCACCCATGACAGCCACCGATATCGGCCACAGGGGAGAGGAAGCCGCAGCGGCGTACCTCGAACGCCAGGGGATGACGATCGTCGATCGCAACTGGCGGCACGACCGCGGCGAGATCGACATCGTCGCACTCGACGGAAACGAACTTGTCATCTGCGAGGTCAAGACGAGGGCGTCGACCAGTGCCGGTCAGCCCGAAGAGGCCGTCTCTCCGGCCAAGCAGCGCCGACTCGTCCGCCTCGCCGAGGCGTACCTGGCGGCAGCGGGGAGCCAGGACGTCCGGTTGCGGTTCGACGTCGTCTCGATCCTCGTCCTCAACGACGACCGCGCGTTGCTCCGGCACCACCGCGGCGCATTCATCGGCTCCTGATCATCATGCAGGCAGCCGTCACCACAGCAACGCTGCACGGAGTAGACGCTGTGCGCGTCGAAGTACAGGCCGACGTCTCACCCGGACTCCCGGTCTTCGGCATCGTCGGACTTCCCGATGTCGCGGTGCAGGAGGCGCGCGACCGAGTCAGAGCCGCCCTCCGCACCTCGGGGTATGAATTCCCAAACTCGCGCGTGATCGTGAACCTCGCCCCGGCGCCGCTTCGCAAGCACGGCACCGGATTCGATCTGCCGATAGCGCTCGCGGTGCTCTGTGCCACCGGACAGCTTCCCGCCCGCGCGTTCGATAACGTTGCCGCGGTCGGAGAGCTCGGACTTGATGCCACCGTGCGGGAGGTGCCGGGGATGCTCGCGCACGCGATCGGGGCGGTCACCCGGGGAGATGCGCTACTCGGGCCAGCAGACGCCCACGATGTCGTGTCGGCTGTCCCGGGGCTCAGCTTCCGCGGTCTCCAACATCTGGCGGCGCTCCGGCAAGGACTCCCGGCTGTGTCTGCCACCACCGAAGCGGAGGTCCCTCAGGCGTGTGATCCGCAGGTCAGGCTCGAGGACATCGCCGGGCACGACATCGCGAAGCGATGTCTCATCGTCGCTGCCGCGGGCGGCCACCACGTGCTGCTCACCGGGCCGCCCGGATCCGGGAAGACGTTGCTTGCCAGAGCACTCGCTGGCCTCCTTCCTCCACTGAACGAGAGAGAACGGCTTGAGTCGGCCCTGATCCACTCGGTCGCCGGACTTGATCCCCGTCCGTGCATCGAGGGGCGACGCCCGTTCCGCGCGCCGCACCATTCGAGCACCGTCGCAGGGCTCGTAGGCGGAGGAACACCACCGAGGCCTGGCGAGATCAGCCTGGCGCACAACGGTGTCCTGTTCCTCGACGAGCTCCCCGAGTTCCCTCCCGCCGCGCTTCAGGCCCTGCGGCAGCCCGTCGAAGAGGGGGTCGTCACGCTTGTTCGCGCACACGGCGCTGTGCGCTATCCGGGGCGTGTCACCCTCGTCTCGGCTATGAATCCGTGCCCCTGTGGCTACGCGGGCGACCCGCAGCGTGTGTGCACGTGCGCGTCGGGTGCCGTGACACGCTACCAGTCGCGCATCGGCGGTCCGCTGTTCGACCGCATGGACATGACGATACGTGTCGATCGCATCGACCCTGAGCTGCTGCTGTCCGATAGCCCGCGCCAAGGCCCTACCACCGACGAGGCCCGATCGATCGTATCCGGCGCGCTCTCCTTTGCGGCAGCCGGCCGGCCACAGGGACTGCGCGGCACGCTCACGCGCACCGCACGCGTCCAACTCGAGGGGGCCGCCCGTACCGCCCGGATGTCCGGACGCGCGGTCACCAGACTGCTCAGGGTGGCACGCACGCTCGCAGACCTGGAGCGATCCACCAGCATCCAGGACGTGCACGTCGCTGAAGCGCTCGCATACCGTTCCTGGGAACCCTCATGAGCGCCCGCACGTTCGTCCTGGAGCTCGATCAGCCGGGATATCCGCCGCAGCTCGCGGACACACCCGATCCTCCCAAGCGTCTCTACGGCGTCGGCGACCCGAGCCTGCTTGCACCTGGACTCGCGATCGTCGGCGCTCGAAAGGCCACACCGTACGGCCTGCGCGCGACCAGGCTCTTCGCCTCGTGGGCTGCTGGGGTGGAGCTGGCGGTGATCTCGGGCGCCGCCATCGGATGTGACGGAGAGGCGCATCGTGCGGCGATCGATGCCGGAGGCACGACCATCGCGGTGCTGGGATGCGGCGCCGATGTGGATTACCCGCGGCGGTCCGCAGGCATCTTGGCGCACATGCGTCAGCACACGGCCGTGCTCTCCGAGCTCCCGTTCGGCACACCGCCTGCCCGGTGGGCCTTCGTACGCCGCAATCGCATCATCGCGGGTCTCTCACGCGCGTTGCTGGTGGTCGAAGCGGGGCTGCCCAGTGGCACGTTCAGCACCGCCGACGCCGCTCTCGACGCGGGACGCGATGTGTTCGTCGTCCCCGGATCGATCTTCTCACCCGAGTCCCGCGGTTCGAACCGCCTGATGTCGCAGGGCGCGGTACCGGTCACCGATGTGAGCGAACTCGCAAACGCACTCGGCATGTCGGGCACGCGGGCCATCCACTCCTCGGTCCAGATCGAGTGCGACAGCGTAGCGCGCGCGCTCGCCGCCGATCCACAGCGCCCGGATGATCTCGCGCGTGCGCTGGGCATCGACATCGTGTCGGCGGCACGCACCCTCGGCAGGCTCGAAGCCAGCGGAGCGATCGTCAGGTACCCTGACGGACGGTATGGAGTGGGGTGAGCTTGCGGGCACCGGGGTGCCGTACAATGGATCCATCCCGACCAAAGGAGCACGCCGGTGGATCCGGTCACGATCATAGGTGCCGGTCTTGCCGGAAGCGAAGCCGCCTGGCAGTTGGCGGTCCGTGGCGTACCCGTGCGCCTGGTGGAAATGCGGCCAGCACAACGCGGGCCCGCGCATCATACCGACATGTTCGCGGAGCTCGTCTGCTCCAACTCGTTCAAGAGCACCGACGCTTACTCCGCCACAGGGCTTCTCAAGGAGGAGCTCGATGCGCTCGGGTCGCTCCTGCTTGATATCGCACGGCGCTCAGCCGTGCCTGCCGGTAGCGCGCTCGCGGTTGATCGTGCTTTGTTCTCCAGCACGGTCACCCAGACGGTCAGCGCGCATCCACTGATCGATGTGGTCATCGAGGAGGCGACCACGCTCCCCGACGGCGACGTGATCGTTGCCGCCGGCCCGCTCGCAAGCGAGCCCCTCACGCGCGCCCTCACGCAACTCACCGGCTCGCAGCATCTCGCGTTCTTCGACGCGGCAGCGCCCATCGTCGACGCTGACACGATCGATCACGACGTCGTGTTTCCCGCGTCGCGATGGGAGAAGGGCCAAGGCGCCGATTACCTCAACTGCCCAATGGACCGGGAGCGATATGAATCGTTCATCGCCGAGCTGGTCGGCGCCGAGCGGGTGACGCTGCGCGATTTCGAGAGACGTGACCTGTTCCAGGCATGTCAGCCTGCCGAGGAAGTCGCCCGCACCGGTCTCGACGCGTTGCGGTACGGAGCGCTCAAGCCCGTCGGATTGACCGACCCACGCACCGGCGAGCGACCATGGGCGGTGGTGCAACTGCGTGCGGAGAACCGCGAGAGGACCGCATACAACCTGGTGGGCTTCCAGACCAACCTGACCTTTGGTGCGCAAGACCGCGTGTTCCGCATGATCCCCGGTCTTGAAGACGCGACGTTCCTCCGGTACGGGGTCATGCACCGCAACACCTTCATCGATGCTCCGCGACTCCTCGCACCCGACCTCTCCTTGCGTGACCACCCCCGGATCAGGATCGCAGGGCAGCTGTCCGGTACCGAGGGCTACCTTGAGGCGATCGCCACGGGGCTGCTGGCGGCCCTGGGCGTCCATGCTGCCCGCGAGGGGCTCGCGCCACTCCAGCTACCGCCGACCACGGCTCTCGGCTCGCTCGTCGCGTATGCCACCGATCCGGGCACGACCGGCTACCAGCCCATGCATGTGAACTTCGGGCTCGTCCCACCGCTGGCTGAACGCGTCCGCGGCAAGCGAGCGCGCTATGAAGCGTACTCGCAGCGCGCGCGTGCAGACATGGCCACGTACCTGTGCACGCGATCCGATCTGTTCACGGCGGGGGCACGCAGTCGGCTGCGTCCGCCAGCAACGCCGCCGGCAGGGGAGAAGCGCTATGGCCGATCGACCGGGTAACGAAGCGCTGGCCGACGCATACCTGCAGCACCTCCGCGTGGAGCGCAATCTTTCACCGCGGACGGTGACCGCCTATGCGTCAGACCTCGCTGGTCTCTGCGACTGGGCCGCCCGCGAACAGGTCCACCTGCTCGATGCCGACCACCGCATCTTGCGGCGATACTTGGCCGAGCTCGACCGCGCGCGGTACTCCAAGCGCACGATCGCCCGTCGACTTGCCGCGGTCCGGGGGCTGTACCGGTACCTGGTACGCCGAGGCATGCTGTCGGCAAGTCCCGCAGCTATCCTGTCAACACCAAAGGTGCCCAAGCGCTTGCCTGCTGTGGCCGCCGAATCGCTCATCGATAGCCTGCTGGCTCTGCCCGATCGGAGCTCAGCGTCGGGTCTGCGGGACGCGGCGATCCTCGAGCTCTTGTATGCGAGCGGGATCCGCGTGTCTGAGCTCACCGGGCTCAGCCTCGGTGACATCGATCTCGCTTCCGCCACGGTGCGGGTGATGGGCAAGGGGGCCCGGGAGCGTATCGTGCCGATACACGCGCTCGCGGTCGACCGGGTGCGCGAGTACCTCAGGTCGGGACGACCGGCGCTCGACAAAGGAGCAGCCGACGGCGCACTGTTCCTCAATCGTCTCGGAACGCGGCTTTCGTCCGGGGGAGTGCGTCGCATGCTGGACCGGTATCTCGGGGAGCTCGAGCACGCCGTACAGATGACGCCTCACGACCTCAGGCACTCCTTCGCCACGCACCTGCTGGAGGGTGGCGCCGACCTGCGAACCGTCCAGGAGCTTCTCGGTCACGTTGCGCTGTCCACCACCCAGATTTATACTCACGTCAGCACGAGGCACCTCCGTGAGGTGCACAAAGGGGCACATCCTCGGGCCTGACGGAGGTCCACACCGTATGAGAGCCGATCCCAAGGCGGAGCTTGCCGGCGCGTGGGTCTCATTCAAAGACGAGCACGATATCCGGGCGCGTGACCGCCTGATCGTCGCCTATTCCCCCCTTGTGAAGTACGTTGCCGGCAGACTCTCATCGGGTCTCCCTCAGACGGTCGACACGGCCGACCTGGTCTCTTACGGCATCTTCGGGCTGATCGACGCGATCGACAAGTTCGACCCCGACCGCGGCATCAAGTTCGAGACCTACGCGATCGCCCGTATCAAGGGCGCGATCATCGATGAACTGCGGGCCATGGACTGGGTCCCACGTTCCGTCCGTGCTCGTGCCCGTGAGTTCGAGGCCGCATACATCGAACTTGAGAACCGCCTCAAGCGTGTCCCCACGGATGCCGAGATCGCCGAGGAGATGGGCATCACGCTTCGCGAGCTGCAGGCGATCCTCACCCGGCTGTCGTACACGACGGTCATCTCGTTCGAGGAGATCTGGTCGCCTGGCGCCGATCACGAGGAGCGCACGGACCCCCTCGGCTCTATCGCCGACGACCGCGCGGAGGACCCGGTCCGTCTCTTCGAGACCTCGGAGATCAAAGAGATCCTGGCAGCTGCGATCGAGCGGCTTCCGGAACGCGAGAAGAGCGTGATCGCACTCTACTACTACGAGGGGCTCACGCTGAAGGAGATCGGCGCCGTGTTGGGCGTCACAGAATCCCGCGTGAGCCAGATGCATACTAAGGCCGTACTCAGACTCAGGGCACGACTGCACGCGGCACAGGGGTTTCTCCCCGTAGCCTGACGTGCGGCCGGCAAGGGGAGGCAGCTGTGGCTGGAGAGCGCGTGCTCGTTGTGGAGGACACGGATCTGCTGAGACGGATGTATCGTGACCGCCTCACCCAGGACGGCTACCAGGTCTTCGAGGCCGCCGACGGCCTCGCTGCCCTGAACGTGCTACGCGACCAGCCCGTGGACCTGATACTCCTCGACTTGATCATGCCGCGAATGGGCGGCCTGCAGGTGATCGAAGCCGTCAAAGCCGATCCACGTACTCACAAGGTCCCCGTTGTCGTGCTCACCAACCTTGGCGAGGAGTCGACGATCGAGCAAGCCGTCGCGCTCGGTGCTACCGACTACCTCCTGAAGAACCAGTCGCGTCCCGCCGACATCTCTCAGAAAGTCGCGCTCACGCTCGAGGCGTTCGGCTCGGGGTCTACTGAGATGACGGCGCATCACGTGTTCCTGCGCCCCGATGTTGGTGACGTTCAATCGGTGGTCGCCTCGGCCGGGCTGAAGCGGATGCTCTGGTGC
>JALHJB010000121.1 GCA_022839745.1 Actinomycetes bacterium | reverse complement strand
GCCCGGCCGCCTGACATGAGGCGGCCACTGCTCCATCCTTGAGGGTGATTCAGACCCCGGAACCAAGGAGGAGACAGTGACCAAGGACAACATGGACCGGCTGGCGTGGTTGCGCAAGACGCTTGAGGACGCGGATCTCGACGTGATGCGCGAGATGCTCAAGGTGTTCGCTGAAGAGCTCATGGGCGCGGAGGCCGATGCGCTCTGCGGTGCCGGCTTTCGCGAGCGCAGCGACGAACGGGTGAACCGCCGCAACGGCTACCGCGAGCGCGAGCTCGACACGCGTGTGGGCACGATCGCACTTGCCGTACCTAAGTTGCGTGAGGGCACCTACTACCCCGACTGGCTGCTTGAGAACCGGCGCCGTGCGGAGCGTGCGCTCGTGGCGGTGATCGCCGAGTGCTATGTGCGCGGGGTCTCGACCAGGAGAGTCGACGGGCTCGTGAAGACGCTCGGCATCGAGGGCATCTCACGCTCGCAGGTCTCCCGCATGGCCAAGACCCTCGACGAGGAGGTCGCGGCGTTTCGGAGCCGCCCGCTCGACGGAGGCGCCTACCCGTATCTGTGGGTCGACGCGCTCGCCGTGCGCGTGCGCGAAGGCGGACGCGTGGTGAAAGTCGCCTGCATCGTCGCCACCGCCGTCAACGCGGAAGGCAGGCGTGAGATCGTGGGCGTGGACACGTTCACCGAGGAGTCGGGCGCTGCGTGGACCGCGTTCCTGCGCGACCTGGTCGCCCGTGGACTCGCGGGTGTGAAGCTCGTGGTCTCAGACTCCCACAAGGGACTCGTCTCCGCGATCGAGGCCGTGTTTCCCCGGTGCCGCACCCACTTCATGCGAAACGTGCTGTGCCGTGTTCCCAAGTCCGCCCAACCGTTCGTGGCCACCCTCGTGCGCACCATCTTCGCCCAGCCGTGTCCTGAGGAGGTCGCAGCGCAGCTCGCCCGTGTCGTCGAACAGCTCGAAGAGCGCTTCCCTGATGTGGCGATGATGCTCGAGGAGGCTGCGGCCGACATCACGGCGTTCTCGACCTTCCCGACGGCGCACTGGCGTCAGATCTGGAGCAACAACCCGCAGGAACGCCTGAACCGCGAGATACGACGCAGAAGCGACGTCGTGGGCATCTTCCCGGACCGCGCGAGCATCATCCGGCTCGTGGGCTCGGTGCTCTCAGAGCAGCACGACGAGTGGCAGGTGAGCCGGCGCTACATGTCGATCGAGTCCATCGAGAAGACGATGCAGC
>JALHJB010000018.1 GCA_022839745.1 Actinomycetes bacterium | reverse complement strand
CTCTCGTTCATGGAGACCTCCTTCGTTCACTGGCTAGGTGATACGAATGAGGTCTCCATCTATTCGGAGTCTCTAACCCCCAAAAACCTTACACGTCCTGCACCAGCGGCATTTTCTGTTCGAAGTGTGATGTTTCGCACATTGTCTGAGGTCTGGGGGAACGATACTCATGATGAAGTCACGTGCCGGGGGTGACGGGTTGGATACACGGGCCAGACGCGTTGCGGCGGCGCTCATCGCGCTTGCCATCGTTGCCGGTGCGGCGGTGCTCTTGCTTGAGGGCGCCCCGGATGACGCCGGCGAGGCCGTTCGACGGACCGAGAACGGCAGCCAGGAAGCAGCGGACGCATCCCCAGGCGCACCTGACCATGACCCCGCGGTGGCCGCAAACGATGACTCGGATGCTGCTGTCACGCCCGTGGCAACCACTGCCACCCGGAGCCGCGCGCGCTCGGTGCGCGACACGCCGCGACCGCCAAAGCCCGCCACCCCGAGCCCGGCGGCTCCCGCCGCCCCGAACCCCGCGAAGCCTTCCGACCCTGGAGGCGACGACCCCAGCGATGGGCTCACCGACGAGCAGCGCGAGTACCTCGAGGAGACCCGCGCGATCGTGGAGCGCGACCCCGCCGCGCTCCGTGAAATGGCTGGCGCGATCGTTGCGGCTATCACCTCGGGCGACGAGGATGCACTCGCCGAGCACCTGGCGGACGACGAGGGACCGCAGCCCGAGTACCTCTCGGCGCTTCTGGACAGGTATCCCACGATCGTGGAGAGCGCGCCCCTCGGCACGGTGAACATCTTCTCGGCTGGCGAGGCGACGCTGTACTTCGCCTACGCGCTCGTGGAGTGGGAAGACGCGGGCATCAGGTCGGAGCACACGATCCCCGTTCCCATGCGGCACGTGAACGGCGAGTGGCGGCTCACCACGCTCGACGACCCGATGGTCGAGCTCACATTCGTGCAGGCGGTGCAGCTATGAGCGCGCACGCATCTCATCGGGTGGCCCCACGCCGGGCGGCGGTCCGCATCATCACAGCGGTGGCGCTCTGCTCCCTGCTCGTGCCCGCGGCGGCCTTCGCCGCGACCCCAAGCACCCCCGTGCTCACCGATGTCTATGTGAGCGCCGGCGGCCAGATCACCGTCACCTGGAACGGTTCGACCGACGCCGGCGGACACTCGCTCACCTACGACGTCTACCGCCTCCCCCAGCCGATCACCGGCAGCAACGTCGGCCCTCTCACCCCTGTCGCCTCGGTGACCACCACGAGCGCCACGATCGCAGCACTGAGCGCCGAGGCCGAGCAGTCGTACGTATGGTTCTACGCGGTGCGCGCCAAGGAGACCACCACCCCGGCTGTCGTCTCCGCGGTGTCCAAGACCATGGCCGCCAACCTCCACGGCTATCGCCTGAGCAGCACGGCGGTCACGTGCACGCGCTGCCACAGCGTGCACGGCGCGTATCTGGATGATTACGACTACACCTACGTCGACCTTTGCTACCGGTGCCATGGAGCCACCTCGGCGGGAAGCGGTGTGGGCGCCAGGAGCTCGCTCAACGTTCAGGCCGAGTTCGGCGACTACGGTGGCCAGACGCAGCCCGGTTCTGTGCACCGCAGCACGAAGATGGAGACCGATCGCACGGAGTGCGACGCCTGCCACAGCGCGCACCGCACGCCGTACTACTACGACAACAACGGCGCCTACGTCGCCTCGAGCAGCTACCGCAAGATGATCCGCGTGCAAACAGGAGTCGATGCCGACGGCCCCACGTACACACACTACAGCCAGAACGCGGACCTCGAGACGCCTACGGCGGCGGGTGAGAACGCGGCGTTCTGCCTCGCGTGCCACGGCGCCAGCGCAACGCCCATCGGCTACGTGGGCGATGCGGGCGACTACGCCCTCACCGGCGGCGACCACAACTCGGCGGGCTACGCCACGGCGGCGCACGGGCCCGGCGTGGTGAAGAGCAACGACTACGGGCGCGCGAACGAAAGCGAGTACCCGCAGGTGCAGTGTTTGGCCTGCCACGCCAAGCACGCATCGGCCGCCGACAAGCTCGTCGCATACCGGGGCAGCGACGCGGGCGGCGCCTACGCCGAGGCCGGCCTGTGCTTCGCGTGCCACAGCGCGAGTTCGACGGAGAGCAAGGTGGCCGCGGGCTACGTGAAGCCTTTTTCGTGGAACGATCGTGATGTCCAGGCCGAGTTCGGCCGCGCCTCAACGCACCCTTCGGCAAGCAGCGCCACCGGGCGCTCCCTCACCTGCGCGAACTGCCACAACGTGCACACCGTGGCCGAGGGCGGCGCGGCGGCCTGGAGCCTCTCGCGGGTGAGCACGCCCTCGAACACCAAGAACACACCTGCGGACATGACCGCGTTCTGCCTCGACTGCCACGATGGCAGCCCAGCGAGCGCAACGATCAGCGACACCGCTCTGGTGCCGTACCGCATCGGCTTCAGCGAGTTCACCGCGCCTGACGCGCCATACTTCCCCGGCTGGGACAAGAGCGGTTTCACGGGCTCTGGTCACTACGCGCCGGCAACCGGCGGTCAACCGGCGCTGTGCAAGCACTGCCACGATCCACACGCCTCGAGCTACGCGCGGCTCACCGCCTGGACCGCACCCACCGGAGCCGAGAAGGTCGGTGCGTGGACACCCAACGCGGGGACTCGTGCGAACACGAGCGCCGCGCTCTCGCAAGAGGAAAGCCTGTGCTACCAGTGCCACGGCGACGGGACCACCGGCAAACGGGCCGACGGTGCGAAGGACGTTGCGACCAAGGCGGCCATGGCGAATTCGCACAACCCCGCCACCTGGTCCGGAAGGCACCTGGATACCGAGATCGGAGCCGACCTCGGCTCAAGTGGCGTTCACGCCGAGTGCGTCGACTGTCATGACCCACACACGACCAGGAAGAACGCGAGCGGATCCGCGGTCCACGCGGCCAACCCGGCGGCGAACGCTAGCGCGCCCGGCGCGGCCGTGTGGGGGGCGTGGGGCGTGGTGCCCGATCACGCGACTCGTGCGACCTCGAATCCTGGAACGCTCAACTGGTCTGCGCCCACGGTGTTCTCGGCGCTGCGACTCACGGGCGCCGCAGCCGACATGGAAGCCTACCTGTGCTTCAAGTGTCACAGCCAGAACATCGGGACGACCATGATCCCGGGGCTCACCGATACCGCACAGGAGTTCAACCCAAGCAACTTCAGCATTCACAACGTGACCGGGCAAAGCGTCGGAATGCAGAGCGCGTTCACTGTGAACTCCACCGCGTACACATGGAATCCACCGACGGCGAGCACGTTTCTGAAGACCGGGTGGACCAACGACTCGAAGATGACCTGCACCGACTGTCACACGAACGCTCAGAACTCCGCCACGCAAGCGATCGGGCCGCATGGATCGACGGTGGAGTGGCTTATCGACCCCGCCTGGGTGAACTGGACTGCGGACTCGTATCTATCCACGAACACCGAAGGGATGGTCCCCGCGAACATCATCTGCGCGAAGTGCCATGTTGGCATCGATGCCGCCAACGAGGTGCACGTGAACCACACTGGCAGCACTCGGGGCGACTGCCAGTACTGCCACACCTCGGTGCCTCACGGGTGGAAGCGGCCGCGGCTGATCGCCTACACGACCGATCCGCTGCCGTATCAAGCGAAAGCCGGAGGACTGCTGCGAGTCCAGCGTACGAACATCACGAACCCCACTTCGAGTTGGGACAAGACCTACTGCAACGGATGCGGCGCCGGAAGCCACACGTACGCCGGGACCGAAGCCTGGTGATCCGCGAACCCGTATGACACAACCGCGACGCACCCGGCCGTGCCGGTACCGAACCGGTGACATCCGGCAAGATTGGGCTGACATCTTGGTAAGCTGGTTACGCTAGACTGAACAAGACTGAAAGGGTGCGATGCAAGTTCGGCTTTCACAGCGAGTGACCAGAAGCGGGGCGATGCTCGTCGCTCTCGCCATGCTGTTCGCGTCCCCCGCGCTCGCGAACCCCTCGGCGCCCTCGACCGCCACTCCCGCCCCCTCGGCACCCACTGACAGCCCGATCCCGCAGCCGACCGACGCGGAGACCGCCGCGTTCCGCGCCAAGCTTGCGGAGAAGCAGGCGGAGCTCGACGCACTTGAGGCGCAGCTCGACGAGCTCGACCGGGAGCTCTCCATCGCCGCCGAGGAGTACAACAAGGCGGTGATGGAGCTCGAGGCCACCACCAACCGGCTTGAGACCACGAAGAAGGACCTCGCCAACGCCGAGCTCGCGTTCGAGCTTCAACAGGACACGCTCTCAGCAAGGGCTCGCGATATCTACCGCAACGGCGAGCTGTCGTCGCTCGACGTGCTGCTCGGCGCCAAGTCGATCTCGGACTTCGTGGCCCGTGTCCGGTACCTGCACATGATGGGCGAGAGCGACGCGTCCATCGTGGCGGCGCTGGAGGCGCAACGCGACCTGATCGCCGAGGCGGAGCGGGAAGCCGAGGCTGACGAGGAGCGGGCCCGTTCGCTCGAGTTCCAGCTGCAGGCGCGCAAGATCGAGGTCATGCTGCGCATCCAGGAACGCGAGGAGCTTCTCGCGAGCGTGCAGACCGAACTGCTCGAACTGCTCGATGATCAGGCGGCGGAGCGCCAGCTCGCCGAGGCGGAGTTGCTGCGCGAGGTCCTGACCGGCGCGAACCGTGCGGGGATCGTGGTCGAGCCCGGATCGCCGGTGGAGACCGCGCTGGCGTATCACGGCGTCCCCTACCTGTGGGGTGGCGAGTCCCCCCGGGGATTCGACTGCTCCGGGCTTGTGATGTATGTGATGCGGCAACACGGCGTGAGCCTGCCGCACTACTCAGGGGCCCAGTTCCAACTGGGCGAGCGCGTCGCCCCCTCGGCCCTGCAGCCCGGTGATGTGGTGTTCTTCGGCTCGCCCGTCTATCACGTGGGCATGTACGTGGGCGCCGGGTACTTCATCCATGCGCCGCGCACCGGCGACTTCGTCAAGTTGTCGCGTCTGGCCGATCGTAAAGACTACGCGGGCGCACGACGCTATGATTGGAGCTACCGCACTCAGCCCATTCTGGGAGCGGTCACGGATCCAGTGGCGGCAGTCAGGTAGCGTCTTTACCATCGTGCCGATCACGACACGGTCGGGAGGACGCATGAAGGAACACATCGCCGCTGCGCTCGACGCAGCGACTCTGGCAGGCGCTACGTACGCCGACGCCCGTGTTGTGGAGACACGTCACGAGCGCCTGTCGGTGCGCACCGGGCATGTCGAGGGCATCGAGACGGGCGAGTCGCTCGGCATCGGCATCCGCACGATCGCGGACGGCGCCTGGGGCTTCGCGGCCACATCGGACCTCACGCCCGACGGCATCGCCCACACCGCGCGCCAGGCGGTCGCGCTAGCTCGAGCAGCCGCCATCACGGCGAGCTCCCCCGTCTCGCTCACGCCGGTGGGGCGCTTCACCGATACCTGGTCGGGGGCGTGTGCGATCGACCCCTTCACGGTGTCACTTGATGACAAACTCGCGCTGCTGCTGTTGGCCGACGACGTCTTGCGGGCCGAGGACAAGGTGCGGGTCACAACCGCAAGCATGGGCTTCATCGCTGTGCGCAAGGTCTTCGGCTCCACCGAGGGCTCGCTCATCGAGCAGTCGTACGTGGAGTCGCAGGCCGGGATCGCGGCATTCGCGATCGGCGACGGCGAGATGCTCCCCCGCTCCTATCCCAACAACCTGGGCGGCCAGGCCGTGCAGGGAGGCTGGGAGGCCATCCTCGCGCTCGACCTGCCGGGCAACGCGCCTCGCGTGGCCGAGCAGGCGGCGGCGCTCCTCTCGGCTGCGCCCTGCCCCTCGGGCGAGACGACCGTCATCATCGACGGCTCGCAGGTAGCGCTGCAGGTGCACGAGTCGATCGGACACCCCACCGAGCTCGATCGCGTGCTCGGCGATGAGGCCGCGTTCGCCGGCACCTCGTGGGTGGGCATCCCCGACCTCGGCACGCTGCGCTATGGCTCCGAGCACGTCACCGTCACCAGCGACGCCACGATACCGGGCTCGATCGGCTCCTTCGGGTACGACGACGAAGGGGTCCCGGCCCAGCGCGACCGCCTCATCACCAACGGTATCCTCACCGGTTTCCAAACGTCGCGAGAATCCGCGCGGGAGATCGGACGCGCGTCCAACGGATGCATGCGCGCCGACGGATGGCAGCGGCAGCCGCTCATCCGGATGACCACGGTGAGCCTCGAACCCGGCGACTGGAGCTTCGACGACCTGATCGCTGACACCGACGACGGGATCTACATCGAGACCAACAACTCGTGGTCGATCGACGACAAACGCCTCAACTTCCAGTTCGGATGTGAGATCGGCTGGGAGATCAAAGGCGGCACGCTCGGCCGCATGATCAAGAGCCCCAACTACACGGGCGTGACGCCGCAGTTCTGGGGATCGTGCGACGCGGTCTGCAACCGCGATCACTGGCAGGTATGGGGCATCCCCAACTGCGGCAAAGGAGAGCCGATGCAGGTGGCGCACGTTGCCCATGGCGCCGCGCCCACCAGGTTCCGCAACGTCCGGGTGGGGGTGGCTCGATGAACCGGTCGCTTGATGACGTCCGCTGCATAGCCGACCGCGCGGCCCACGCCGTACCCGCCGACGCCGCCGAGGCCATCGTGCTTTCACACTACTCGGCGCTCACGCGTTTCGCGGGCAACCGCATCCACCAGAACGTCGCGGAGAGCGACGCGCAGGTGTCGATCAGGGCGGTCCTCGGCTCGCGAACGGGCGTGGCGAGCACCAACAGGCTCGACGAGGAATCCATCGCTCGCTGCGCCAAAGCGGCGGCCGATGCCGCGCGCCATGCTCCAAGAGACGCGGACTTCCCGGGGCTCCCGCACCCGAAGCAGCTGTCGATTCCCACGCGCGCACCGCTGCTCCTCGACGCCTACGGACCGCAGGAGCGCGCCGAGGCCGCGCGCGAGATCCTCGACCAGTCGGCCGCACGCGGGCTGGTGGCCGCCGGTACGGTCTCGGTGAACGACACCATCACTGCGGTTGCCAACACCCACGGTGTCGACGCCGCCATGCATACCGATGACCTCCGGGTCACCGTCCTCTCGATGAACGGCCCCAACGCCAGTGGCTGGGCGTCCTACTACGGCCGGGACGCACGGGGCTTCCTGCCCGCCCAGATCGGCAGCCACGCCGCCACGATCGCCGAGCGCTCGGAGGGCGCGGTCGAACTCGCCCCGGGCACGTACACCGTCGTGCTCGCGCCCGAAGCCGTCGCGGACCTCCTCGACTTCCTCGGCTACCTCGGCTTTGGCGCCAAGGCGTTCGCCGAGGGAAGCTCGTTTCTCATCGACGCGCTCGGGTCACGCGTTGTCGACCCGCGCATCAGCATCTACGACGACGCCCTCTCGCCTGCCACCGTTGGCATCAGCTTCGACTACGAGGGCCAGCCGCGCCGGCGCACCCCGCTCATCGAAGGCGGTATCGCGGTGGGCCCGGTCACCGACTCGTACTTCGCGGCCCTGCTTGATCGCGACAACACCGGGCACGCCCTCCCCGCGCCCAATCCGTACGGGCCGCTGCCGCTGAACCTGGAGATGGCAGCGGGCGACACATCGGTGGAGGACATGATCGCGTCGGTCGATCACGGGGTCTACGTGACGCGCTTCCACTACGTGAACGTGGAGGACCCGATGAAGGTCGTGCTGACCGGCATGACCCGTGACGGCACGTTCATGATCGAGAACGGCCGCCTCACCAAGCCGGTGCGGAACCTCCGGTTCACGCAAGGCGTGCTCTCGGCGTTCTCGAGCGTTGGCGCCATCGGCTCGCAGCGCCAGCTCTGCGGCGCCGAGGAAAGCGCGGTGCTCGCTCCCGCCCTGCTGCTCGAACGCTGGGCGTTCACCGGCCAGACCGGCTGATCCGCCGCGACGACGAGCGGTTCAGCTACCGCCTGCCGTTGGCACCTGCCATCGGTGCGTATGCATGAGGCCCCGCAGCGGACGCCACGGGGCCTTTTGTGAGTGCCGTCCGGCCCGCTGAACGGAGGGGCGCCGTCGTTGGGCCGGACTGGATGCCAGGTTTCAGTCTTTTCATCCTGACACTTCCTTAATCGGCCTGCGCGCGTGGCGACTTGAGCCTCATGGTGGCCGTGGAGCGACGAACGTCACGAAACGCCGGATGGGCGGCAGAATACCCGCTGAGCGGCTGCTCACCCGCCGAGCGGCTACTCGCCCTCGTCGGCCTCCTGCTGCGCGATCATGTCCTTCACCTTCATCAGGCGGGTGAGGTTGCTGCGCTCGGCCTCGTCGAGCTTCATCTGGATGTCCTTGACCGTGGCGTCAACCGACGGGATCAGCACGTACTCGAGCGCGTTCACGCGCCGCCGCGTACGCTCGATCTCAGCGGCGAGGAGCTCGATGGCCTTTTCGCGCTCGGCGAGCTCCACCAGCCGGGGCGCGACCGCCGCAAGCCGCGACAGGCCGACGTCAAGCACGGCGGGCGTTGTGGCGAGCGAGTACCCGCCCGGCTCGGGAAGCTCATCGAGTTCGAGCACCGGCACCGTCACGCTCATGAGGCTCTTCTCGTGCACGCCGAGGAGGCGCTCCGGCGCACCGGCCATGAGCGCCGGCTCGAGCACCGCCTGGCCCGCCTCGGCACGCGCAATGGCGAACTGCGAGTACGCGCCACGCAGGTCGCGCTCCACCTCGGCACGCAACCGGCGGTTGGCGCCGATCCGGGCCTGGAACTCCTTCATGAGCTCGTCCAGCTTGTCTTTGAGCAGCTTGTGGCCGCGCCGGGCAACAGCGCCACGGCGCTTGAGCTTCAGCAGCTCCATCCTGTTGGGGTTTGCGCGGATCTGCGGCATCGTCACACCCTCACGGTAGAAGCACCCACAGGATCGCCCCGGTGCCGGCCGTCAGCGCCGCGATATTGATCGCACGCAACACGAGCACAGGCCGCGGTATCGAGCCCGTGGTCCGCTTGGTCCAGATGAGCATGTACACCTGATACGCGATCAGTGCGACCAGCGCCAGGAGCAGCCCTGCGCTCAGCGTTGTGGCGATCCGTTCGCTCACGACTCGTCCGGCTCCTTGAGGTAACGCGCCACGTACTCGTCCTTGATGCGCTTGAGCTCGGCCCTCGGAAGGAGCCCCATCAGCTCCCAGCCGATCTCGAGCGTACGTTCCACCGAGCGCTCCTCGTGCGCGTCCTGGCGGATGAAACGGTCCTCGAACGCGTCGGCGAACGCAACGAACGCCTTGTCCGACTCGGACAGCGCCGCGTCGCCGAGGATGACGGCGAGCTCCTTGGCCTGGATGCCACGCGCGTAGGCGCCGAACAGCTGGTTGCTGAGGTCAGCGTGGTCCTCGCGCGTCTTGCCGGGACCGATGCCCTTCTGCTTGAGACGCGACAGGCTCGGCAGCACGGCCACAGGCGGGTAGATGTTCGAGCGGTGCAGGCTGCGGTCGAGGATGATCTGCCCCTCGGTGATGTACCCGGTGAGATCGGGGATCGGGTGCGTCTTGTCGTCATCGGGCATCGAAAGGATCGGCACCTGGGTGATCGAGCCCTTCGCTCCCTTGATGCGTCCCGCGCGCTCGTAGATCGTGGCGAGGTCGGTGTAGAGGTAGCCCGGATAGCCGCGCCGGCCGGGGACCTCCTTGCGGGCCGCCGACACCTCGCGCAGCGCCTCGCAGTAGTACGTCATGTCGGTGAGGATCACCAGCACGTGCATGTCGCACGTGTAGGCGAGGTACTCGGCGCACGTGAGCGCCATGCGCGGCGTGTTGATCCGCTCGACCGCAGGGTCGTCCGCGAGGTTGAGGAACAGCACGGTCCGCTCGATGGCGGCCGTGTTGCGGAACTCGGTCATGAAGAAGTCCGCGTCGGCGAAGGTGATGCCCATCGCGGCGAACACCACCGCGAACTCGCCCTCGAGCTTCTCCCCCACCTTCGTCGGGTCGTCGCTGCGATTCAGCACCGCCGCCTGACGCGCGATCTGCGCGGCAAGCTCGTTGTGCGGCAGGCCGGCGCCCGAGAAGATCGGGAGCTTCTGGCCCCGCACGAGCGGGTTGAGGCCGTCGATGGAGGAGATGCCGGTCTGGATGAAGTCGTCAGGGAAGTCGCGGGCCGTGGGGTTGATCGGCTCGCCGTACATCGGGCGCCGCTCATCCGGGATGATCTCCGGCCCACCATCGCGCGGACGCCCCAGACCGTCGAACACCCGGCCGAGCATGTCCCTGCTCACGCCGAGCTCGAGCGCCCTGCCCACGAAGCGCACCTTCGTCTGCGAGGGGTTCGCGCCGCTTGTTCCGGCGAATGCCTGCACCAGCGCGGTGTCGCCGTCCACCTCCAGCACGTTGCCGAGCGAGCGCGTGCCATCGGGATACTCGAGCTCCACGAGCTCGTTGTACGTCACATCGATGACCCGCTCCACCAGCAGCAGCGGTCCCACGATGTCGCGCGTTGTCGTGTACTCGCGTGCCACTAGACGCCCACCCCGCTTCCAGCCACGAGCTGCGTATCAATGTCCGACGCGATCTCATCGAATATGCCAAGCTCATCGGCGGTCGCGTACTTGGCGCGCGCGATCTTCTCCCGCACCGGCGCGGCAAAGATGTCCTTGAGCGCCGCACCGTGCCGCTGTGCGGCGATGGCTGCCTCGTGGAAGTGCAGGATGGTCTTCAGCAGGAGGTCCTGCTCCACCAGCGAGCTGAACTGGTCGTCGTCACGGAACGCGTTCTGCTGCAGGAAGTCCTCGCGGATGGACTTGGCCGTCTCCATGAGGATCTGCTCCTCGGGCGACAGCGCCTCCAGGCCGACAAGCCGCACGATCTCCGCCAGGTCGGCCTCGCGCTGCAGGATCGCCATGCAGCGGTCGCGGCGCTCGCGGAACTCCGGCGAGACCTCGGCGTCCCACCGGGGATGGATGCGATCGAGGTACAGTGAGTAGCTCGTGAGCCAGTCGATCGCCGGGAAGTGCCGCTCGTAGGCCAGGGTGTCCTGCAGCGCCCAGTAGACCTTCACCACACGCAGTGTGTTCTGCACCACAGGTTCAGACAAGTCGCCACCCGGAGGGGAGACGGACCCGACCACGGATACGGAGCCCGTGCGGGGCGCGGCGTGCGGGACGACGGGTGCCGGGGCGTAGCGAGGTTCTGTCACGGGCTCCGACGGCGCATCCGCAGGGTCTGAGGAAGCCTCCGCAGGATGATCGCCCGCCTGCGGGCGATCATCCGAGGACAGCGACGAAGGCCCTGACGGATGCGACGAAGACCCCGCTGAACGCGGCACGCCGCCGAGGCACTCCACAGCCCCCGCACGCTCGTAGAACGCGGCGAGCTTCGAGCCGAGGTACGCAGGGAAGCCCTCGTCTCCGGGCATCTCCTCGAGGCGCCCGGAGATCTCTCGCATGGCCTCGGCCCAGCGCGAGGTCGAGTCGGCCTGCAGCACGACCTCGTAGCCCATGTCGCGGAAGTACTCGGCCATCGTGATGCCGGTGTACACGCTCGCCTCGCGGGCGGCCACCGGCATGTTGGAGGTGTTCGCCACGAGCACCGTGCGCTTCATCAGTGATTCGCCCGAGTACGGGTCGGTAAGCTGAGGGAACTCCATCAACACGTCGGTCATCTCGTTGCCGCGCTCGCCGCAGCCGATGAAGATGACCACCTGTGCGTCGCTCCACTTGGCCACCTGGTGCTGCGTGACCGTCTTGCCGGCGCCGAACGGCCCGGGGATGCACGCCACTCCGCCCTTCACCAGCGGGAAGAACGTGTCGATCACGCGGGTGCCGGTGACAAGCGGCTCCGACGAGGGGATCTTGCGGGCGTATGGCCGCGGGACGCGCACCGGCCATGTCTGCATGAGCATGAGGTCGTGAGGCGCACCGGAGTCATCGTGCAGCCGCGCAACGGTGTCGGTGACCGTGAACGACCCGCCCGTGATCTCGACGATCTCGCCGGCAAGCGCGGGCGGCACCATGATGCGGTGCTCGATGACCACGTTTTCCTGCACGGTGCCGATGATGTCGCCACCGCTCACGCGCGTGCCTGGCGCGACCGTTGGCACGAACTCCCACCGCTTCTCGCGATCGAGCCCCGGCGCGGAGATGCCGCGCGAGAGGAACGCCCCCGACTTCGCCTGCAGGGCGTCAAGCGGACGCTGCACGCCATCGTACACGGCCTCAAGCATGCCCGGTCCGAGCTCCACGGACAGCGGCGCGCCGGTGGAGACGACCGGCATGCCGGGCCCGAGGCCCTCTGTCTCCTCGTACACCTGGATCGACGCGCGATCGCCACGCATCTCGATGATCTCGCCCATGAGGCCCTGCTCGCCCACGCGCACCAGGTCGTACATCCTGGCGTGCGTCAGGCCAACGGCCACGACGAGAGGCCCTGCGACTTTCCGGATCGTGCCCTGGTCCATCTAGCTGTCCTCTTCTCCTGAAGCGACCGAGATGCCGAGCGCACGCTCGATCGCCCTGTTCAACTTCGCCGCGCCCACGCCGCCGGCACTGCCGGCCGCGGGGATCACCGTGACCGCAGGTACCGCGCGGTCCACACCCTCGGCCACCAGATCGGCGATCGCCGCGTACACGGGTTCGGTCACAAAGACCACTCCGTGATCGCCAGCGATCAGTTCGGGCCACACGTCCCGCGCCGCCTCGGAGTGCTCCACCACGCGGACGTCGAAACCGAGCGGGCGGAATCCCGCCACGCTCGTGGCATCCCCCACAACCGCGATGAGCAGCTTCTCGCTCATAGCATCCCCCGCAGCCGCTCGCGCACGGTCTCACGGTCGAGCCCCACGAGACGGCCCACGAGCACGGTGCGCAGCGCCACGACCTCGGCCTCGCGCGCCAGCACGTACGCCAACACCGGCTCGGCGCCGCTCGGCGCCATCCGCGCCGAGGCCATCCTGCCGGCTTCGAGCGCCGCGGCCACCAGGTCGTACCGGTCCAGATCGAGCAGGTCGCGAGCTTCCAGGCCGACTACCGCACGCGTGGCCACGATCGCCTCGGCGAACTCCTCGGCATCCATGCGCCCCGGCTCGGCCGCAAGCTCGAGCAGCCGCTTCGTGCCTCCATCGATGAGCGCCCCACGGACCGCCGAGGGTGGCAGGCTCTTCGCGTTGGCACGGATCAGCACCCGGATGTTGGCCAGATCGATGCGGAGCGTCATCAGGTCGCGCAGGAACGCCACCCGCGAGCGCTTGGCTTCTCCGGCCAGCGCCTCGAAGAGCGCGTGGTCCACCACACTCTCCAGCTCGGCGAGCTGCGGTTGTTCCTCGGCCTCGTCCCACGCGGTGAGTATCGCGGCCATCTCCTCAGGCAAACCCTCTCCCGAACCCGAGAACGCCGAGGGCTCCGCGATGCCAAGCGAGCTCAGCTCCGGCGATGCCACTCCAAGCACGCGCGTCTTGAGCGCGGCGCGCAGATTGCGATAGTCGTACGGGAGCCTGAAGAAGCGCACCACCGCCTCGGGCAGACCGGCCTCCAGCAGGAACTCGCCGTACAGGTCGCCGAGCGACGCATCGAGCGCCCGCTCCACGTCCTCGGCCGTCGCCGCGTGCTCGAGATACCTGCCGAATGCGGTCTCGGAGAGCACGCGCAGCTGCTCGGCGAAGTCGGGGGCATCGATGAGCCGCTCGTACACCGACCGCGACAACAGCCGCGCCTGCAGGACGCGAACACGCCCCACGGCGAAGCCGTACCTGATGTCATCGCGTGTCGAGGTGAGGCCGGCCACCCGCCTACCCCTCCTCCGGGAAGAGTGCTCGCACCGCCAGCGGCAAGAGCGCGTCGTGCCGCTCGGCCACGTACGCCGCCGGCGAGACCTCAACGCGCACCCCGTCACCCTCGACGCGTACGCCGCGGGTCAGCCCCTCGGCCTCGCCCGAGATGGTCACCGGCGCACCCGCCGCGGCAAGGCGCTCACCGAGCGAAGCGAGCCGCTGCTTGTCGGCAGCCGCTACACGCACGACCTGTCCGGGCACGGCCACATGGACGACCTCACGGGCGATGAACGCCGCGTACTCGTCGTCGGACAGCGACTCGAGCCGCTCGCGCGCTTCGTCCAGCACACGCTCCGCGATCTCCCTCTTGGCGCCCAGCAGACCGTCTCGCGCGGCAAGGCGCGCGTTGGCCAGCAGAGTCTCCGCCTCAACGCGAGCCGCTTCGGCGCCCCGGCTCCTGATGCGTGCGGCATCATGCTCGGCCTCGGTCTTCGCGGCCGCCACCATGGCGTCCGCGCGGTCGCGCGCGGTCGCAAGCAGCTCGTCGGCCTCGGCCTGCGCGTCCTGCTCGATGCGGGTGATGATATCAGCTATCGCCACGAATGATCCGCCTCACTAGCCACCGAAGGTGGCCTGTAGGGCGGTAAGCATGAGCACCGTCACGATCAGCGAGAGGACGGCGTAGGTCTCCACGAGTGCCGGGAAGATGAGCGCCTTACCCGAGTCCTCGCTGCGTCGCGCCACGATACCTGCCGCGGCCGCGCCCGTCTTGCCCTGGTAGATCGCAGAGATCATGCAGAGCAACGCCACCGGCATGCACGCGAGGAACACAGTAAAGCCCTGTGTCCCTGTCAGCGTGGACTCACCGCCGAGCAGGTTGAAGAAGATAAGCACGAGCACCGCGGCGATGAAGCCGTAGATGCCCTGCGTGCTCGGCATCGCGGCCAGGGGCAGCAGCTTGCCGAACTTCTCACCGTCTTCGGTCACGATCCCGGACACCGTGGCGGATGCCACCGTGATACCGATGGCAGAGCCGATGCCTCCGAGGATCGCCGCAACGCCGCCCCCGATCAGCGCCCAGTCGACACCCGAGAGTCCCCAGAAGAGATCGTTCACGTTCTCGCTCCTTCCTGCCGCGCGCTGTCGGCATGTAGCACCAGTGTCTTGGACCTGAAGGCGAACGGCTCGTACGCACGCCCGCCGCCCTCGTAGAACTTGCCGAAGAACTCGACGAACTGCAGACGCGCGGGATGCACGAACGCGCTCAGCAGGTTGATCACCACATTGAACACGTGGCCTACCGCGAACACCAGCGCGGCGAGCACCATGATCACCACGCCACCCACCATCGCGCCGCCGCCCTGCTCGAACATACCTGCGGCCCCTCCGCCGATCAGCCGGGCAAGCAGGTTGAACACCATCCCCACGAGCGAGCCCGAGAGGCCGAGCGCCGCCAGTCTCGTGTAGCTCAGGATGTCGCCGATGAACGACGACAGTCCGTACACGGCGTACGCTCCACCGAGAATGGCGACCACGACCCGGCGGGTGGCTTTCGACACGCCCAGCCCGATCAGAGTCAGGCCGAGCAGCACCCAGCCGGTCGGCACCGCCCAGCTGAACGCAAGCGTCAGCATCCACGCCACAAGCGCCACCAGCCACGCCGCACCCAGCGCCTTGTCCCATGCGGGGGCCTCGACCTCGCGCAGAGCGACATCGATGGCGCGGCTCTTGCCGAGCGCTGTGACACCGATCCCGATCACCATCGCCGGCATCGCGAGCCCGGGCACGGCCGCCGCAATACCGATCGCCGCAAAGAACACGACCGTGGAGACCTGGTCGAACACAGCCGAGGCCCAATCACCCTTGCGGGCCAGGTCCCACGCCGAGACGAGCACGCCAAAGATCACCTGCACCAGACCAAGGGCCGCCGTGAAGATCAGGAACGTCGGCAGCTGCTCCATGGGGTTGATGATCCGCAGCGCCTCGAGGAACGGCGGCAGGGCCAGGTCCCAGGCGAAGTACGAGCCGAACGCAACGCCCGCGATGATCGCGGCCACGCCGCCCGCGATGAACAGGTCCATCAGCTTCTTCACGCCGTCGGCGACATCGAGCTTGTTCTTCACGAGCCACGCGCCGCCCATCAACATCAGGCCGTAGCCCACGTCCCCGATGCAGATGCCGAAGAAGATCCAGAAGAACGGCGCCAGAAGCGGCGTGGGGTCCACCTCGTCGTACTGCGGGCGGCCGTACAGGTCGGTGAGCACCTCGAACGGCCGCAGCAGCTTCGGGTTCTCGAGTTCCACCGGCGGGCGATCACCAGGCTGCGGTTCGGCGTATGTGACATCCAGCGCCTCGCCAAGCGGCGCGAGCGCCTCATCCAGTTCGTCGCGTCGCCGCGCACTCACCCAGCCCGTGATGAGGAATGTGCGCTCCGTGGTGCCGAACCGCTCAGGGATGGTGGCCGCCTCAAGCTCGGCGTCGATCGCCGCTACCAGCGCCACCGCATCGGCGTGATACTGCTCTGAGAGCGCAGCGGCCCGTTCGTCCAGCACGGCAAGCTCGTGCTCGATCTCATCGATCCGCGCGAGCGCGATCGCCCGCTCCTCGGCGGGGTAGTCCACGAGTCCCGGGAACGACACGTCCACGAAGGCGGTGCCGGCAAGGGCCGCGCGCACCTCGTCGACCACGGTGCGATGGGCCATCACGACCCACGCGCTCCTGCCATCGACCGACGACAGCTCCTCCACAGACACATACGGTGTGACATCCCGCAACATCTGCCGTACCCCGGGTCCGTCGGCAGCGGGCAGCACGCCAGTGAACAGCACGACGTGCTCCGTGCCCTGCCATCTGCCGATCTCGAGGCGCAGGCCCTCCCAGGGGGCAAGCTCGTGCGCGAGCGCCTTCAACCGCGTACGCTCACGCCCGAGCGCCGCCATCGTGTCGGCGACCCCCTGGCACTGCTGGTAGACGTGCAGCAGCGTGGTGTCGACCTCAAGCGACGCGAACTCGCTCTCGGTCATGTGCAGCTTCTCGGAGATGAACGACCCGAACGGCTGCTCGTTGGTGTGGTATCTGCCGAGGAAGTCGCGCACGAAGATAGCGTCTGCGCGGTACTCCTCCAGGCGGCGCACCTCAGCGGCGTCGGGCGTGCCGAGCGAGGGCACGGAGTCCTCGGCCACCGTCTCGATATCGAGCACGCCAACACGCTGCATGCGCTCGATGAGCTCTTCAAGCACGGATGCGTGTCCGAGCACGGTGACGCGGAGCATGCGCACGACAGCCACGACTAGTCCGCCAGTCCTCTCAGCACCGCGGCGACCGCATCAGGGACGCGGGCCCGCGCGGCATCGATGACGTCAGCGCGTGCGGCCTCGGCGTGACGGGCGATCTCATCCGCCTCGCGGCGGGCACCCTCCAGCAGCGTGGCGGTGTCGGCCTCGACCGCGGCTCGGGCATCGGCCAGCGTTTGCTGACGCACGCGGACGGCCTGTGCGCTGGCTTCACGCTCGATGGCGATGGCGCGCTCCCGCGCCTCGGCGATCAGACCGGCAGCACGCTCCTCCACATCAAGGATGCGCTCCAGCTTCTCCACGTATCCACCCCGGCTCTCGCCATACGTCGCGTCCGACCCGCACGGCCACGGCCCGCGCGTTGCTACAGTATAGTACGCCATGAGTGGCGGACACCCTATCTCCACTTCCGATGAACGGAGCCTGCTGGTGCCATCCGCATACCCCACGCGAACCGCGTCGCGCCGGGAGGCGCGACGTCGAGCGGTGCGACGTCAGCGCATCGCCCTCGCCGTGGCGGCGACTGCGGTCCTCGCCGTTGGCTCGATCGCGACATGGGCGCTCGGACACCTCCCAACCGCAGTGCCTGCACCGGTGACAGCGGCAACTCCGGAACCCGCCGCACCATCCGAGACCACCGTGACCGCCGAGCCCGTTGCGTCACCTCAGCCCACCGAGACGCCTCTCCCCTCAGGACCCGCCACCGTCACCATCGCAGCGGTCGGCGACATGCACTTCGACCGTCAGGTCCGCCAGGCGATCAACCGCTGGGGAGCCACCGCCCCACTGCGACACGTTGCCGACCGCCTGGCCGCCGCTGACATCGCCGTGGGCAACCTCGAGAGCACGCTTTCCGACCTCGGTGAGCGCAACGCCGAGAAGGACTACACCTTCAAGGGCGATCCGCGCGGTGTGGAAGGTCTCGCACTCGCCGGATTCGATTTCCTCTCGCTCGCGAACAACCACGCGCTGGACGCCGGCAGCGAGGCGATGCTGGACACCATCGCGCGCCTCGACGCCAACAACATCGGTCATGCGGGAGCCGGGGCCGACAAGACAGCGGCGTGGACACCCGCGGTCCACGAGGTGAACGGCGTTTCTGTGGCGTTCTTTGGCTTCTCGCACATCCTCCCGGCCGGCTTTGTGGCCACCGATAGCAGCCCTGGCATCGCGCGGGGCCGCGGGAACATGGACAGTGTCGAGGCCGCGATACGCTCGGCGAAGGAGCAGTACGACTACGTGATCGTGTCGTTCCACTGGGGTGTGGAGAAGGAAGACAACGCCAACGGCGACCAGGTGGCGGACGCGCATCGTGCGGTGGACGCGGGCGCCGACATGGTGCTTTCGCATCATCCGCATGTGATCCAGGCGGTCGAGTACTACAACGGCAGGCTGATCGCGTACTCGCTCGGCGACTTCGTGTTCGACCACTATTCGCGCAAGACCGGTGAGGCGTTCATCCTTGAGGCCGATCTCGGGCCCGCCGGTGTGGCCAACGCGCGGGTGGTCCCCGTGTACCTCGACGACACCTACGGAGTCCCCGACTACGTCAGCGGACGTGAGGCCACCGTCATCCTCGAGCGCCTCAAGACACTCTCAGCCGCGCGCAGGACCACCGTGGCGATCGATGGCGACACGGCCCGCATCCTGCCATGAGCGAGCGCATCCTGAACCGAAGGCGCTCCCCTGTTCACCGGAGACGACGCAGACCCCGCTTCTCGTACGCGACCCTTACAATCGTGACCGCAGTGCTCGGCCTGAGCGCCATAGGATGGATGCTCACCTGGGACGAACCCGCTCCGCCGAGCGCCGAAACCGCATCGGCAGCGGCAGCGCCTTCTGTGCCCGAACGTCCTCCTACGGCGCGCTTCGCGACCGTGAGTGACATCGACCTCCATCTGCCGATCGACCCCTCGGCCATCACCGCGCTCGCCTTCCATCAGGCCTCGGGAGAAGACGCGCAGACGATGACGTCGCTGGTACCGGACATGCCGGCCGATGAGGCTGCTCCTGAGATGGTCGCGGCTCGCATGGCCGAGGCGGCTGCCGACGGCGACATCTGGGGCGGCGTGTGCCTGCGCCTCTGGCGCAGCGGCCGGGGCGGCGAGCCCGACACGGCCGCGGATGTCGGCGCGGCGCCCGGGACGGATGTCTACGCGCCGGTCACGGGCACGGTGGTCGAAGTCCGCCCCTACCTTCTGTACGAGAAGCACGATGACATCCAGATACACATCCGGCCGGACGGCGCCGAAGACCTCGATGTCGTGCTCATCCACGTGACCGATGCGTCGGTGGAAGCCGGCGACCGCGTGGCCGGAGGCGTCACACGCATCGCCGCGGTCCGCCAGATGTCGGCCGTGATCGAATCGCAGCTCGCGGGCTACACGGGCGACGGCGGCGATCATGTGCATATGCAGATCAATACGGCCCCCGCGCCGGGCGAGCTCGGCGCAACGGGTGGCTCGTAGCCTCTACTCGGTGTCCTGCGCGCCCGCGCGATCATCGTCCGCGCGGCTGATGAACCCACGGAACCGGCGGTCGAATTCGTATCGCTCGAGCCGGACTTTGCGGTCGCACCCCACGCACCGCAGGCCGATGTCCATGCCGAGCTTCGTGATCTCCCACTCGTTGGTCCCGCACGGATGCGGCTTCTTGAGACGCACGACGTCGCCGACGCGGATCGGTGTTATCGGAACAGCCACGGTGCCTCCATCGGCCATCGCGCGCGCAGGTCTGGGCGCGTAGAGTATAACGCGCGAGAATGACACAGCCGGGCGCACGGCGACCCGCAGAGCCGAGGGGGACCCATGAAGACCAGAGCGATCGTATCGGTGCTTGGCGCCGATCGTGTCGGCATCGTGGCCGCGATCTCCGCGGCGCTTGCCGAGCAAGGCGTCAACATCGAGGACATCCGCCAGACGATCCTGTCGGAGGTCTTCTCGATGACGATGCTCGTCACCATCGACGAGGACACCCACCCCTTCGAAGACGTCCACGCCCGTCTCGCCACCGTGGCCGATGAACTCGGCATGCAGGTGACGCTGCAGCGGGAAGACGTGTTCCGCTTCATGCACCGTGTCTAGCCGTTGCGCCCAGCGCCGGCCCCGGCGGCGCCGATCGTGATGTTCGCCGGGGTCCGAGAAGGCATACTCACACTTGCGGGATTTCGCCGGAGTCGATACATGGAGCTGAGAATGAACGTCATCGAGACCTCGAGACTGACCAAGTACTATGGCAAATCGCGGGGCATCGTCGATTTGGACATGACCGTCGAGGAAGGTGAGATCTACGGCTTCATCGGCCCCAACGGCGCCGGCAAGTCCACCACCATCCGCACGTTGCTCGGCCTCATCCACCCAACGAGCGGCTCGGCCACGATCTTCGGCAAAGACATCACCGCGTTTGGGCCCCAGATCCGGCAAGAAGTGGGCTACCTGCCCTCGGAGGTCTTCTACTACGACGACATGCGCGCGATCGACCTCCTGCGCTACTCGGCAAGCTTCTACAACAAGGACCCGAAGGCCACCGAGAAGCGGGCACGCGAACTCGCGGAGCGCTTCGACCTCGACCTCAGGAAGAAGATCGACGACCTCTCCTACGGCAACAAGAAGAAGGTCGGCATCATCCAGGGCCTCGCCCACCAGCCGAAGCTCATCATCCTCGACGAGCCCACCGGCGGCCTGGACCCGCTCATCCAGCAGGAGTTCTTCCACCTGCTCAAGAAGCAGAACGCCGAGGGAGCCACGGTGCTCTTCAGCTCCCACATCCTCTCCGAGGTCCAGAAGCTCTGCGACCGCGTGGCGATCATCAAGGAAGGCTCGATCATCCGGGTCGACCAGATCCGCACGCTCCTGGAGAACGCCACCAAGCGTCTCACCCTCGAGATGGCGGCCCCGGTGGAAGAGTCGGTCTTCGCGCTCGACGGGGTGAGCGACCTCGCAGTCACCAACCACACGGTGAGCTTCCTGTACCGTGGCCATGTGAACGATCTCACCGGGCTGCTCGCCCGGCTCGACCTGGTCGATCTGCAGGTCGAGGAGCCGGACCTCGAGGAGATCTTCCTGCACTACTACCAGAAGGAGGAGTAGACGCATGAACGTCTTCCTCCGGGAGTTCCGGGCCTACCGGAAGTCGCTCATCACCTGGGCTGTCTCGCTCGCCGGCATCGTGGGCCTGTTCATGGCCCTCTACCCCGCGTTCGCGAGTGATATCGAGGGCCTGAACGAGATGCTCGCCAACTTCCCCGAGGCCATCAAGGCCCTGGTGAACATCACGCCCGAAACGTTCATGTCGGTGCTGGGCTTCTACGGCTATCTGCTGAGTTTCGCGTGGCTGGCGGCATCGATCCAGGCGATGAACCTGGGTGTTGTGATCATCTCGAAGGAGGTATCGGGCAAGACCGCCGACTTTCTCATGACCAAACCGGTGCGCCGCTCCGAGGTCGTGACCGGAAAGCTTGCTGCCGCGCTCGCGGTTGTCCTCATCATGAACGTTGTCTTCATAGCGGTCTCGTACCTCGCCGTTGCGGCGACCGGCGCCGAGTTCGACAGCTCGACCCTGCTGCTCATGTCCTCGACGCTTCTACTGCTGCAGCTGGTCTTCCTGGCGCTCGGAGCGCTGTTCTCGGTCACGATCCCCAAGATCAAGTCCGTTGTAGCAGTGTCGCTCCCCACCGTGTTCGCGTTCTACATCATCGGAGCGATCGGCGACGTGCTCGACAACGTCGAACTGCGCTGGGTGTCCCCATTCCGCTACTTCGATCCGGCGTACATGATCACCGAGCGCGGAATGGAGCCCGAGTACCTGCTCGTCGTTGCCGTATTCGTTGCAGCGGCGATCGTGGCGACCTACGTGATCTTCGCCAAGAGAGACATCCACACGGCCGTATAGGTGGCGATATGAACGTCTTCCTGCGTGAGATGAAAGCACACCGGTGGGGCCTGGTCTTCTGGAGCCTCGGCATGGTCATGATGATCTACTCCGGCATGGCCAAGTACGGCGCTTACGAGGCCGCTGACGAGTCGGTCGCGGTCATCCTCGATCAGATACCCGGCGCCGTGCAGGCGGTGTTCGGCATGACCGGGTTCGACCTCACCAGTGCGGCGGGTTTCTTCGGCATGCTGTTCCTGTACCTCGCCGTGATGGGCGCGGTGCATGCGGCGCTGCTGGGGGCGCACCTGATCGCCAAGGAGGAGCGCGACCACACGTCCGAGTTCCTCTACGCCAAGCCAGCCTCACGGAGCAGGGTGCTCACCGGCAAGCTGCTGGCGGGCCTCGTCAACATCATCGTCCTGAACATGGTGGCAGCGGCCTCGTCGTTCTACTTCGTCGAGATGTTCAACAAGGACGAGCCGTTCGGCAGCGACATCGTCCTGCTGATGATCGGCCTGTTCTTCCTTCAGGTGATCTTCTTCGCGATCGGCGCGGCCGTGGCGGGAACCAGCCACAAGCCGAAGTCGGCCGCCTCACGGGCGACATCGATCATGTTCGGGACGTTCCTGCTCTTCTATGTGGTCAACCTGGACGAGGATCTGGAGTTCCTGAAGTACTTCACGCCCTTCAAGTACTTCGAGGCCAGTGCGCTGATGACCGACGGGGCGCTCGACCCCGTCTTCGTGGCGCTCTCCGCGACGATCGTCGTGCTGGCGATCGCGGGCACCTACCGGGCCTACTCCGCACGGGACCTCGCGATCTAGTCGCCCGAACAACGCCGACGCCCGCCCACCCCCACCACCGGAGGTACCACGCATGCTCCGTATCAGCCCCGAGGAGATCGTCGAGACCTTGTTGATGGTCCACCAGCAGCACCTCGACATCCGTACCGTCACGCTCGGCATCTCGATCGCCGACTGCGGCGCGGACACCGCCGATGAGATGGGTCGCCGGCTCTACGAGAAGGTCGCCCACGCCGCAGAGCGACTGGTGCCCGTATGCGAGGCGATCGAGCGGGAGTACGGCATCCCCATTCGCAACAAGCGCATCTCGGTGAGCCCGGTGGCCGCCGTCGCGGGCCGCTGCGCGCGTGACGACCTCACCGCCGTAGCCGTTGCGATGGACCGCGCCGCCAGTACCGCTGGCGTCGACTTCATCGGCGGCTTCTCAGCACTCGTGCACAAGGGCGTGGGCGCTGCCGACGACGCCCTCATCCGCTCCATCCCCTCGGCGCTGGCCGCCACCGAGCGCGTCTGCTCCTCGGTGAACGTCGCTTCCACACGCGCGGGCATCAACATGGATGCCGTCGCGCGCATGGCACATACGGTGAAGGAAGCGGCCGCCCTTACCGCCGAGGCGGACAGCGTCGGCTGCGCCAAGCTCGTGGTCTTCGCCAACATGGTGGAGGACAACCCCTTCATGGCCGGTGCGGTACACGGCGCCGGTGAGGCCGATGCCGTGATCAACGTGGGTATCTCCGGCCCCGGTGTTGTCCGCGCGATCATCGAGGCCCTCCCCGGCGACGCCGACCTCACCGCGGTCGCCGAGGCCATCAAAGCAACCTCGTTCAAGATCACGCGCGCGGGCGAGCTCGTAGCGCGTGAGGCGGCCCGACGGCTCGGCGTGGCGATGGGCATCGTCGATCTCTCGCTCGCGCCGACTCCCGCCGAGGGGGACAGCGTGGCCGAGATCCTCGAGGCGATGGGCGTCGAGCGCTGCGGCGCACCTGGCACCACCACCGCGCTCGCGCTCCTGAACGACGCGGTGAAGAAGGGCGGCGCGATGGGCACGTCTTCGATCGGCGGGCTTTCTGGCGCGTTCATCCCGGTCTCGGAGGACGCCGGCATGGTTCGCGCGGTCACCGACGGAGCACTCAACCTGGAGAAGCTCGAGGCGATGACCGCGGTGTGCTCGGTGGGCCTCGACATGATCGCGATCCCCGGCGACACGCCGGCCGAGACGATCGCTGGCATCATCTCCGACGCCTGCGCGATCGGCGTGATCAACAACAAGACAACCGCGGCGCGCCTGATACCAGCTGTGGGCAAGGTCGCTGGCGACCACGTGAGCTGGGGCGGTCTGCTCGGCGCAGCACCGGTGATGGACGTGTCACGATGGAGCTCCGCGAAGCTGATCAACCGCGGCGGACGCATGCCAGCTCCCCTCGGCAGCCTGAGGAACTGACCTCGGGCAGGCTCGCCCCGGAGGCTGCCCCGGATGCATTCGCCTGGTCCGGCGGGCCACCTCGGCACGGCTTGTGACGGAACGCACTGCTTCGGGAGCAAGCGGTACTCAACGGCATACCTCCCGTGGTATCATTGCGCACTGCGTGTGGCAGCGCGCCGCCGAGCGGTCCCGATGCGCCGTTCATCACATTATGTATGACGGCCGGCGGATTCCGTTTATTCATCTATGGCCGCAGCCGATACACGTAATGGATAGTACGGTTGAGGACGGCACCCCGTGATGTGGTGCGCCGGAAATGGTGATGCACGGAAGCGCGGTACGACCGGATGAACGCACGTCTGCATAGGAGCGTGGCTCGCACCAGACGGGCCGCCACGGCGATCACGCGGCGGCCGCGTCTGCTGTGGCGCGTGCTCCTCGTGGCGATGCTCCTCACGCCTGTCGTGCCTGGCTCAGCTCTCGTGCGTGTGCCGATCGTGATCAACGGTGAGTTCACCGACTGGACGCCGGTCTTCGAAAGCTCCCAGAACTGCGCCTACGACCCAACCGGCGACGTCGGCGATTCCAGGGCCGACCTGACAGTGACCGCCGCGACAAGCGACACCGACAAGCTGTACTTCTACGCCCGGCGAGTCTCCTCAGGCGGTGGCGTCAATCCCAGCCTCGGCATCCACCTTGACCTGAACGGCGATGGCACCACAGATCGGACGCTGCAGTACGATTTCAGGAGAGGTCGGACATCAGGGACCGGCTGGAAAACCTGGGTCGACACCGCAGGCGTGCAGTTTGAGGGCTCGGTCACGTGGGCCAGTCTGGGAATCACCGATCCCAAGGCGCCCATCACGCTGAGCTTCTCGCTCCAACGGGGAGGGGCCGGCACTGTTGACGTGTCGGAGCCCATCTCGTTTGTGGAGCGTACGGTCACGATCAGCGACGGGCGCAGCGCCGGCACAGCTGCGGGCATGCAGGTCGTGTATGAGCACACCATCACGAACACCGGCAACGTCCCGCTGCCGCTCTCGGTAGAGGCGACATCCACGCGCGGATGGCCGGTCGGGCTCCGCGTGAAGGTCACCGGAGCTCCTGTGACTCCCGCCGACCTCGCGCCGGGCGCGACGGTCACCGTCGAGGCAGTGCTCGATGTCCCCATCGATGCGCCCAACGGCGCCCGCGACACGATCAGGATCACGGCCGCAAGCACCACCCACCCGAACGTGAAGGCCGTGGCGACCAACCAGGCCGCCGTAGGGCCGATACTCGTGATCCCCGACCGCACCGGCTCGATCACGCCAGGCGGCACCATCAGGTTCACCAACACGGTCCAGAACAATACGGACGACGACGTCACCGTCGCCTTGCAGGGCGTATCTGACCGCGGATGGCCTGCGACCATCCGTACCACCAGCGGTACGCAGATCACCGAGCTCACGCTCACGCCCCGTCAGTCGGTGGACGTCTTCGTGGACATCACCCCTCCTGCGAGCACCGCGCTCGGCACCGTCGACGTGACCCGCATCGAGGCATCCCTCGTGTCGCTTCCCGAGGTCAAAGCGTTCGGCTATGACACGGTGACCGTTGGCGCCGCCCTCACGGTCGTGCCGCCCGGCACCCTGCCCGCCGGCGCTGGCACATCGGTGCTGTACCGCCACACCATCACCAACAACACGGCTACCGCCCGGACGCTCTCGCTCACCGCGACATCGTCGAGGGGCTGGCCGGTGCAGGTCCTCGCCGCCGACGGCGCAACGCCGCTCTCGCCGGTCACGATCCCGGAGTATGGCGGCTCGATACAGGTAACCGTCCGGGTGACCGTGCCCAGAGGAACCGCTGCGCTCACCACGGACGTCACCACCCTCCGCGTTGCCGACGGTTCAGGCTTCGCCACGGTGGCCGACACCACGGTCGTGAGCCGTCTGGCCACGTTCGGCGTGGGCGGATTCGGTACGCCGCTTGACGAGTTCGCCCTCGGCGACCGGGTGTACGCGCGCGGCATGGGACTCACCGCAGGCCAGTCGGTCACATTCGAATGGACCAGCCCCGATGAGGTCACGACGCGAGAGACGGTCCGCAGCGACAGGAGTGGCATCGCACAGTCGAGCTACGACCTCTCTCCCACGGACGAGACGGGAACGTGGACGGTGCGCACGTATATGGGCGCCACGCTCCTGGCCGAGCACCAGTTCTTCGTTGGCTACCGGGCCCGGATCACCTCGATGACCACGAGCGGTGGTGACGAGGCCGGATCCCCGATCGCCGTCTCGACCGTTTTCCACAACGGCGGTGCGGTCACGCTCGCCAACACCGAAGTGACCTACCTGTTGTGGCGTGACGCTGACGGCGACGGCACCCTGAACGCTGGCGACGCCTACATCGCCGGTGACGGCGCCTGGACCGACCCCAGCACAGGCGTGGGCTACACGCACAAGACATCGGGCTTCACCGTACCTGCCAACACCGCTGCGCTCACCGACGCGTGGAGCGTTGTGAACCAGTACCTGAAGTTCGCGGGCACATACACGCTGCGCGCTGAATGGGTGAGCGCCGACGGTATGATGCTCGACACGCGGACCACCACGTTCTTCGCGGCCCCCGGCAAGCCGGAGCTGAGCCTATCGGTGAGCACGCCCACGGTCGACTTCGGCACGATACAGCCGGGCGTGCAGTACACTCGCTCCGACGTGGTGGTGAGCGTGAACGCATCGCTCCCCTTCGAGCTCAGGGGCATCGCCGCCGGCAACGTCGCCGAGCTGGGCCTCACGCGCACGCTCACCATGGTGAGCGGAGAGGCTGTCAAGGACGGCGCCTACATAGATACCATCGGGGTCCTCGCCCCGTGGACGACCGATCCCGGCTCGTACCAGGCCACCGTCACCTACACGATCGTGCCGAGGTGAGCGCGGTGAGCCACATCACACGCAGCCGTTCGTCGGTCATTGAACGATATTCCGACCGCCCGTCGCACCTATCCGTGCTTTCGTCACAATATGCAGAACAACGCTCATTCGGTCGGCTGCTGATGCCGATACTGGTACCGCACCCGTATAGGGGTGCCCGGGGGACTGTATCCTACCCATCCGGTGGATGGGGTGGTCTGTGATCGGACCTCCAGCGTGTTTTTAGCAGGCACCACCCGGTCCATGCAGGACCGGAACGGCAGAAGCCGTAACGGAGCACGTACTGTCATAGTAGGTAAGGGAAGAACGAACGAAGGAGAATTGTATGAAGCGGACCATCATCATCGCACTATCCGTTGTCGCTCTCGTCTTTGGCGTGATCAGCTACGCGACCGCGGCCGATTTCGACACCACCGCTGTCACTGCCAATGTTGGGACCCTGCTGGAAGTAACCGCACCCGATCCCGTCAATTTCGGTTCGATCACTCCGGTTGCACCTGGTGTTGCCACAGTGACCGTGTCCGGAAAGTCGAACAAAGAAGCCACCATGTCCGCCGAGGTGACCAACGACAACTTCACCACGCTCACGTCCACCGCGCTCGAAGCAACCACGGGCTTGCGCGGCGGCAACATCGGCGTTGATTACAAGATCGTGGGCACGGTCGATTACGACCTCGACCCGACCACCGCGCTCACCGGATCCGTCAAGTTCTCGATGGTCCAGGAATAAGCAACGGACGAGAGCGACACGGCTCGATCGAACGCCCGGGCCACTCGGTCCGGGCGTTCGTGCGTGCGGAGCCCCGGCCGCCGAACCGCCCACCCCCATGCATCGCTTGTCACACCCGGAAGCAACCGCTCATCCTAGCAGGCGCAACGCCCGTCAGCTTCCCCGAAGGAACGCTAAGGTCACACGCCAACGTGCCGATACCTATGGTGAAGGCTCAGAAAGGCGGTTCTGCGATGTTCGTACGCTACGTGACACTCCTCACGGTCGTCGTGGCTCTGGCCATGGCGCTCCCCGTTGCCGCATCGGCAGCCACAACGACGATCGTCGGCACCGTTGCCAGGGTCACCCAGGCAGGTGTGGATACCGACGTGATGACCGTTCAGTCCAATGTCCCTTGGGAGCTGCGCCTGTGGTCCAAGGGCGACAGCGATCTTGTCACCGGGACACCGACGGCCGGCACCGAGGTTGCACTCCCTGCGGATGTCACCGACTTCTCGCTGGTGGGCATGGAGTAGCGCCACACCCGCGCAGACAAAGAAGAGCGCCCCGGCCGTCTGGCCGGGGCGCTCTTCTTTGGTCGTTCCTCGTGCCGGGCGGGAGCGCGGGTTTGGCCCCGGTCTACCCGCTACCGCGAGCGCCGCTGGGTCGACCTGCGACGTGGCGCCGGCTCACGACGGGACCGCCTCGGACGCTCCTCTGCATCGTTTGGCTCCTGACCGCTTGAGAGGTCTGAGCGATCGCGCCCTGGTGCGTCGCCCGCGTCGGCAACGTCACCCTCGGCGGTCTCCTCGACATCCGGTACGCGCACGTGGCCTTCACGATACTTCCGCCTGCGAGCGCGACGCTCGCGGGCGTCCTCGCTCTGCGCCTTCTTCCAGCTGAACCAGATAGCGATGCCCCCGACGATGAGGATGAGGGCGATCACGAGCCAGAGCGGAATGAACCACACGCCCTTGTCGATGGTGATGATCTCGGGCGCCCCGATCTCCGACCCCTCGCGCGGGTACGAGACTTCAAGCCGCATCGTGTAGCGCCCGAAGAGCTGCTTGCCGGTATCGACAGCACCGCTCTGCTCGAAGTTCGTCCCGGCGAAGACGGGGGTGTCCGACGTGACCAGCGAGCTCACGACCTCCTGGAGGTTCCCGTCCAACAGCAGGATGCGAGCATTGATGTCCTTGTCGATGTTGCCCTCGTTACGCACCACGAACGTGTACGGCGCGAGCTTGGCCAGCACGAACGGCTTCGTCACGAATGGGCGCACGTCAACGCGCTCAACGATCTCGCCGGCGATGCGGATGCTGATCCGTGCGCCAACGCGTCCGGTGACGTCGGCGCTCGCCCCTTCGGTTGCGGAGTCCCCTCTGAACATCTCGAAGAAGATGATCACCTGATGATCGCCGGGCGGAGCGTTCTCGGGAATCTCAAGCTCGAACGCAACGGGAATCTGCTCTCCCGGAGTGAGCGACACGTACGGCGTGTTGCCAAGCGTCTTGGTCTCGGCACCGACCACCATGCGAACCCATGTCGCAGGCGTCCCCACGCCTGTCGCCTGGGTCGCACTGGGCACCTCGTAGCTGATCGAGCCATCCTCGGCCACCAACTGGTCCGAGGCGTAGATGAGAACGTCGATGTCCTCATCGCCGTTGTTGGAAACCGCGACCTCGCCCTCGCCCGTCTGGCCAGGCGCAAGCGAGAAGTCGAACGTGCCGGTGGAGAGTCCCACGGTCCGCACGGCAGCCGCAGGTGCGGGGAACGATGCCACAAGCAACGCGGCCAGCACGAGCGCGGAGACGGCGAGGCTGCGCCGCGCACGGGCCATCAGATACCCACCGCTTCGCGGAACGACTTCACCTGGCGGCGCGCCACCGGCACCTGGGTCTCGTCGCGGTCCGACATCACGACCACGTACGAGCCCTCAACGCGCACGATCTCCTTCACCTTGTTCAAGTTGATCATGTAACTCCTATGCAGACGTCGGAACGCGTCTGTCGACAGCCGCTCCTCGAGCTCGGATAGCGTGAGATCCACAAGGTACTGGTTCTCGTACGTATGCACGTATGTGGACTTGTTCTTCGCGGAGATGTAGATCACATCATCCAGGTCCAGCAACACCGTTCTGCCGCCCTTGCGCACCGCGAGCTTCCGGAAGTCGCCCTCGGCCTGTGCGGCAGTGCCCACGCGCTGACGACCGCGCATGAGGCTCTGGATGCGAGCGACGAGCTCCATCAGGTTGAACGGCTTGGTCACGTACTGCTGCACGCCTTGTTTGAACGCGAGGATGCGCGCGAGGTCCTGCGTCTTGGCGGTGAGCATGATGACGGGGATGTCCGCGGTGAGCGGATCGTTGCGGATCTCCATGAGGGTCATCCAGCCGTCGACCCGCGGCATCATGATGTCGAGCAGCACCACGTCGGTAGGGTGCTTGTGCAGCATCTCAAGTGCTTCCGAGCCATCGGAGGCCGACACCACACGCATGCCCTCTCCCTCGAGGCCCATCTGGATCATGTCGACGATCGCTTCGTCATCGTCGACGACGAGGACTCTGATCGGATCCGACACCGCCACCTCCTCGAGCCCGGTCCGTGCGGGATGCGCCGTCTGTCGGAGTGAAACGCCGAACAACGGCGCCCATCGCCCCGGATTGTACCGCACATCACCTGTATCGGACTATCGAGCGGCGCCCTTGAGCCACTCGTCCATCGCACGAGCGGCGCGCTTACCGGCGCCCATGGCGAGGATGACGGTGGCCGAGCCGGTGACGATATCGCCGCCGGCGTACACGCCGGGCTTAGAGGTGGCGCCGTCCTCATCGGTCACAATGTAACCGCGCTTGGAGAGCTCAAGGTCGGGCGTCGTCTTGGGGAGCAGCGGGTTGGCCCGCGTGCCGAGCGCCATGATCACCGTGTCGCAGTCGATCGTGAAGTCGGCGCCCATCACACACACAGGCGCCCGACGGCCGCTGGCGTCGGGCTCGCCGAGCTCCATCGTGTTGGCCACGATCCCGGTCACCCAGCCGTCCTTGCCGGTGACCTCCACCGGCGAGCACAGCATCTTGAACTCCACGCCCTCCTCGCGCGCGTGGTGCACCTCTTCCTTGCGCGCCGGCATCTCCTCCTCGGTGCGCCGGTACACGAGGAAGACCTCCTCGGCGCCAAGGCGCTTGGCGGTACGCGCGGCATCCATCGCCACGTTGCCGCCACCCACCACGGCCACCTTGCGGCCGCGCCACACGGGCGTGTCGGCCTTGGGGAACTCGTAGGCGCGCATGAGGTTCACGCGCGTGAGGAACTCGTTGGCCGAATACACACCATTGAGGTTCTCGCCCGGGATGCCCAGGAACATCGGCAGACCGGCGCCGTTGCCCACGAAGACGGCGTCGAAGCCCTCCTCGGTCATGAGCTCGTCGATGGTGTAGGTGGCGCCGATGACCACATCACAGCGGATCTCAACGCCCATCTCCTCGAGCAGCCCCACCTCTGCCTGCACGATGTGCTTGGGGAGGCGAAACTCGGGGATGCCGTAGGTGAGCACGCCGCCGGTAGCGTGCAGGCTCTCGAAGATCGTCACCGAGTGACCGAAGCGGCGCAGCTCGCCCGCGCACGCGAGTCCGGCGGGGCCGGAGCCCACAACCGCAACGCGCTTGCCGCTGTCTTCGCCCACCTCGGGCACGCAGCGATGCTCGAGCTCACACGCCAGGTCGAAGTCGCCCAGCCACCGCTCCAGACGGCCGATCGCCACGCTTTCGCCCTTCTTGGCGAGCACGCAGCGGCTCTCGCACTGCTCCTCCTGCGGGCACACACGGCCGCACACGGCGGGCAGGGCGTTCTTCTCCTTGAGCACGGCCACGGCCGCGTGGTAGTCGCCGCCGATCATCTTGCCGATGAACGACTTGATGTCGATGTTCACCGGGCACCCCTCGATACACGTGGGGTTCTTGCACTGCAGGCAGCGGCTCGCCTCGGCACGGGCCATCTCCTCGGTGTAGCCGAGGGTGACTTCCTCGAAGTCCTTGGCGCGCACGGCGGCGTCGCGCTCCGGCATCGGCGTGCGCGGGATGCGGGCCGGGCGGTGCCGGGGCTTCTCGGCAGGCGCGGGTGTGGCGGTGTCGTCTACGAGTGACATGAGCACTCCTTGTGATACTCGGCATCGGCCAGACGCTCATCATCGTTGTACACACGCTGACGGCTCATGAGCTCCTCGAAGTCCACCTGGTGCCCGTCGAAGTCAGGGCCGTCCACGCAGCCGAACTTGGTCTCGCCGCCAACGCTGCAGCGGCAGGCGCCGCACATGCCGGTGCCGTCCACCATGATCGGGTTGAGCGACACCACACACGGCACACCGAGCTCCTTGGTGGTGGCCACGCAGAACTTCATCATGATGGCCGGACCGATGGCCATGGAGTGGTCGATCGCGCCTGACTCGCAGAGCTCCTTGAGCGGCGCGGTGACGAGGTCCTTGCGCCCCGCGGAGCCATCGTCGGTGCAGATGATGAGCTCCTTGATGGGCAGCGCGCGGAACTCGTCTTCCAGGATGAGCAGGTCGGCGTTGCGCGCGCCCACGATCACGGTGACCTCGTTGCCGGCGGCGACCATCGCGCGCGCTACCGGGTACGCCACGGCCGTCCCCACGCCGCCGCCCACGACCGCCACACGACCGAGGCCCTCCACGTGCGTGGGAACACCGAGCGGGCCGACGACATCGGCAAGCGAATCGCCTACGCCGAGGTGTGAGAGCTGATGGGTGGTCTTGCCCACCCGCATGAAGATGAAGCGGATCCAACCCTCATCCGCCGACCAGTCGGAGAACGTGAGCGGGATGCGCTCGCCATCCTCATCGATACGCAGCATCAGGAACTGCCCTGCCTGCGCTTTCCGGGCGATCGCGGGCGCGTGAACGCCCATCTCAAAGACCGCGTCGGAGAGCTGGCGAGCGTGAACGATGGGGAACATCGGCCCTCCCGGGGTTGGTACACTGGCAGAAACGGCGAAACAAGTGCCGACAAGTATACCCGTCCCCGTGAGGCAGGCAATGCGACGCATCACAGCTGCGCACGTATGTATCCCGCTGATGGCGGCCTCGCTCCTCACGCTACCCGGCTGCGCTACCGATGAGCCGGTGGTGGTGAGCCGCGAGGCGCTAGGCACCGTGGTCAGCATCACTGCGTACGGCGAGGACGAGACCGCAGTCCGCGCGGCGATCGACGACGCCTTTGCCGTGATGGCCGAGATCGAGGCCCCGCTCGACGCGTACGACCCGGCCTCGGACATCTCCGCCTTCAACGCGCAGCCATACACCGCGCAGCCGCTGCCCCCATGGAGCGCGAGCATCCTCGACGCGATTGAGGATCTCGAGGTGGGCGACACCTTCTCGCCGACGCTCCTCGCGGTGACCCGCCTCTACGACTTCGAGGGTGCGCAGACCGTGCCCGCCGAAGCCGACCTTGAGCTTGCCCTCGCCGCCGCCGACGGATTCATCCGTACGAGTGCCGAGACTGCGGTCTTCTCGCGCCTCAAGGATCCCGACCCTCGCCTCCAGCCGGGCGAGTCGCTCGCCCCCGGCCTGGACCTCGGCGGGGCGGCCAAGGGTCTCGCGCTCGATGCCGCGCGCGCATCGCTCCGTGAGAGCGGCGCGGTGACCGCTGCGCTCATCAGCTCCGGGAGCAGCACCGTGACCCTCGGCACCAAACCCGATGGCAGCGTCTGGCGCATCGGCGTGGAAGACCCGCGCGACACCACACGGGTGGTGGCGACGTTCGCCTTCGAAGCCGACGGCGCGCTCTCCACCTCGGGCGACTACCAACGGTACTTCGAGGTCGACGGGATTCGTTACCACCACATCCTCGACCCCGCCACCGGGCTTCCGGCGCGCGGCGTGCGCTCGCTCACGGTGGCCGGCTCGTCGCTGACCGGACTCCGATCGGACATCCTCTCCACCGCGCTTTTCGTGCGCGGCGCCGAGCGGGCGTCTGACTACGCCTCCGAGCACGGCATAGCCCTGTACTGCGTAGACGCCGAGGGGCGGACACTCGTAGTGCCCGCCCCCGATGGATCCGGACTCACCGTGGCGGAGGAGGCCACAGGGCCGTGATCAGATGTACTGCTTGACGATGTTGTAGATAACCGGCATCTCCCACATCTCGGACTGGAACGCCTTGACGGCGCCCATGATCGAGAAGACGAGCAGTGCGATCCAGCCTACGGCCGATATGATCCAGCCGATGACCGGGATTACGGAGACGACGCTCACGAGGATCCAGCCCACCCAGACCGCAAGCGCCTGGATCGCGTGATGCTTGACGAACCGCTCGTTCTTGTACGGCTCGATCAAGATCGCGACCAACGCCACGATGCCTACCAGATAGCCGAGTGCCGCAAGGATCTTGCCGGTGTCGCTTGGGACGTCGCCTCCCCCTGACGCGGGCGGCATCACAGGCGGCGCAGGAGGTGCGGGCGGCTGCTGAGCCTGATAGTCATCACTCATACGTATCATCCCCTTCTTGTGAGAGTACGGCCCGGTTCGTGCAGCGGGCATCTTGTTTGCTGTATACCCTCTCGCATTTGCCGCATACCCTGGACGGCTGCTATGATTCGTGCGTAGCGCCTTCCGGCGGAAACCGACTGGCTCTGTAGGGGCTGTCCGGAGGAATCACAGCATGCACCGTAGCCGCGCGTTCGAACTCGCACTCTCGCTCGCCCTCACACTCACCCTCATCACGCCTGCGGCGTTCGCCGCCACGGTCGATGATCTGCGTGCGCACGAGCGCGCCGCGCAAGAGGCTCGTGACGCCGCCGCCGCGGCCCAGAGCACCGCTGACAAGCTCGAAGCCGAGGCACGCGCCCTCGATGACACCATCGATGCGATCCAGGGCGACATCGCCGCCCTCGCCGACGACATCTCCATCGCGACCGAGCGTACCGAGCGCTTGCAGGCAGAGGTCGACGCCCTCACGGCGAAGATCGACGCCAAGCAGTCCGAGATCGACGCCACGCAAGACGAGTACGAGCGTCAGCAGGAGCTGCTTGGCCAGCGGATGGAGAGCACGTACAAGAGCGGGGACCTCGCCTACTTCGAGCTGCTGCTCGACAGCCGCACGATCGAGGACTTCATCACCCGCACCACGCTCGTCCAGCGCGTGATCAAGTCAAACACGGAGCTTGCGGACAGCCTCAAGAACACCCGCATCTCGCTCGAGAAGATCAAGGCCGAGATCGAGCGTGACCGCGAGGCCGTGGATGCCAAGCGCGCCGAGGCCAAGACCGAGCAGGACCGCCTCCTCGGCCTCAGGGCGCAGCACCAGTCGAAGCTTGACGCGCAGAAGAACGCTCAGGCACAGAAGGAAGCGCTCGTTGCCGAGAACGAAGCCAACGCCGCGCGGCTGCGTGCCCAGGCCGAGGCTGAAGAGGCCGAGTCGGCCCGCATCGCCAAGGAGCTGTACGGCACTGGCTCAGGGTACTTCGCCGGCGTCATGGCCTTCCCCGTGCCCGGTTTCGAGCAGACGCCTTCGGGCGGCTCGGCGTTCGGGTACCGCATCCACCCCATCCTCGGCTACCGGAAGATGCACACCGGCATCGACATCGGCGGACGTGCGGTGGGCAAGAACATCAACGGCGCCACGATCGTTGCGGCGGCCGACGGCAAGGTCATCTACGCGGGCTACCGCGGTGGCTACGGCTACTGCACCATCATCGATCACGGGAACGGCGTCACGAGCCTGTACGCACACCAGCAGTCGGGCAGCATCAGCGTGAGGAACGGCCAGACCGTGTCGAAGCGCGACGCCATCGGCAAGGTCGGTTCCACCGGCCTCTCCACCGGCCCGCACCTTCACTTCGAGGTCAGGGTGAACGGCAATCCCGTCGACCCGATGAAGTACCTCAAGTAGTAGAAGGCTCATCCCCGTGGAGACCACGCCGCGAACGCTGCGCCGCTCAGGCGGCTCAAGCCCCGCTTCGTAGTCCTAGCAGTGGGCCCCCGGCGCCGCGAACGCTGTGCGTTCCCTGCGCCTCCCCCTGCTGCGGAGTGACTCCGCTCAAGCTTCCGCGCCGCCTGAGCGCACCCCTATCCCGCGTTGTACTCCCGCATCGCGCTCTCCACGCCGTGCTCGAGGATGTGGATGACGGCCTGCGCGGCATGCGGCGTCATCGCGGCGAGCTGCTCGAGTGCAGCGGGTCGTAGCGGCTCCAGCACGTACTTAGCAGGATCCTGGCGGCCCGGAGGCCTGCCGATGCCGATCTTCACGCGGATGAAGTCGCCAGCACCGAGCGAGTCGACGAGCGAGCGCAGTCCATTGTGCCCGCCGTGTCCTCCGCCGCGCTTGATCCGCAGCGTCTCCTCGGGCAGGTCCAGATCATCGTGAACCACCACGATGTCCGTGATGGGGATGTCGTAGGACGCGGCGAGCCGCGCAACGGCCTTCCCTGACAGGTTCATGAACGTCTGCGGCTTCACCAGCAGCAGGTCGTCATCACCGAAACGGACGAGGCCGACACGGGCGCCGGCCTCGTCCTTCCAGTACGTCACTCGCAGGTTCTCAGCAAGCAGGTCCGCAACCAGGAACCCCGCGTTGTGACGTGTGTTCTCGTATTCGGGGCCCGGATTGCCGAGTCCCACCACCATGCGTGTCATGGGTTCGCGAACTACTCCTCGGATCCCGCGGACTCCTTGCCCACCTCGGGCACCTCAGCGGACTCGGCGGCGGTCGTCTCGAGCTCCTCCTCGGCCATAGGCGCGACCACCGATGCGAGGACGGCGTCGGGATCCTCGAGGATCGTGACGCCCTTGGGGGCCACCAGGTCCGCGATCGTCAGGGAATCGCCGATGTTGAGCGCGGAGATGTCCGCCTCGATGTGCTCGGGCAGGTCCTTGGGATTGGCCTCGATCCTCACTTCGCGCAGTGAGTGCATCAGCGTGCCGCCGGCGCGCTCGCCCTCCGAGGAACCCACGAACGTGATCGCCACCGATGTCTGCATGGCCTGCTTCATGTCCACGGCCCAGAAGTCGATGTGCTTGACGAAGCCCTTGAGCTCGTCCCGCTTCACTTCCTTGATGATGACGTCGAGCGACTTGTCGTCGCCCTCCACGGTGAGCTCCACGAGCGTGGCGCCCACGGTTGCGGTCTGCATCAAGCGGTCGAATTCACGCTTGTCCACGGAAAGCGACCGGGTCTCGATCTTGGGACCGTACAGCACGGCGGGAACAAGCCCGTCGGCGGCCAGCTTGTGGCTCGTCTTGCCCGTGATGTCACGGACCTTCGCTTCGAGTTCGACAACGTGCGTCATTCGTATGCCTCCTTGTGGTCGGCCTGCGGCGCGGCTGCGCCCGGGTCGTGTCAGAGCTGGAAATCGGGATCGAACAACTCGGAGACCGAGTCGTCGTTGTACACGTTTTGGATTGCGCGGGCGAAGAGCGGCGCCACCGAGAGCACCCTGATCTTGCCGTGCTGCTGCTCCTCGGGGATCGGCAGCGTGTTGGTGACCACGACCTCCTCGATGGGCGCGGACTCGAAACGCTCGAATGCCGGCGGCGAGAAGATGCCGTGCGTCGCGGTGACCCACACCTTCCTGGCGCCCTTCTGCATGAGCGCGCGTGCGCCAGCGGTGACGGAGCCGGCCGTGTCGATCATGTCGTCGGACAGGATGCAGTTCTTGTCCGCGACCTCACCGATCACGTGCGTGATCTCCGCGACATTGTGCTCGGGACGTCCCTTGTGCAGGATCGCGAGCCCCGCGCCGAGCATGTCGGCCATCTTCTTCGCGGCCTTCACGCGGCCAACGTCTGGCGACACGACAACGAGGTCCTCGAGTTCGAGCGACTCGAAGTAGTCGGCGAGGATCGGCAGCGCGGTGAGGTGGTTCACCGGCTGGTTGAAGAAGCCCTGGATCTGGCCCTGGTGCAGGTCCATCGCGATCACGCGCTCCGCCCCTGCGGTGGTGAGCAGGTCAGCCACGAGCTTGGCGGTGATCGGCTCGCGGGCGGCCGACTTCTTGTCCTGGCGCGCGTAGGCGTAGTGCGGGATCACCGCGGTGATGCAGCGCGCGCTGGCGCGCTTGGCCGCGTCGATCATGATGAGGAGCTCCATGAGCGCGGCGTTGACCGGCTGACAGATCGACTGGATCAGGAAGATGTCGGCCCCGCGGACGCTCTCCAGATAGCGGACGTAGATCTCGCCGTTGGCGAACTTGGAGATCTTGATGTTCCCGAGCTCCACCCCGAGGTGCCGGGCGATATCCTCCGACAACTCACGGTTGTGGGTGCCCGCGAACACCATCATGCGCTTGCCCGGTTGCGAGATCATCGTGCCGATCGCTCCTTACTGGTCGCTTTCAGTCATGCATGCCGGTGCGTGATCGCTCCGGCCACGAACGCTCAGCGCTCTCATTCACACTGACAGGGTATCGCACTCGCGCCATCGGCGAGCGTCTGATCGGTGACAACGGCGTCACTGACCACGCAGCCGGTACCGATGCGCGAGTCCGAGACGCGCGCGTTCGGACCGATGACGCACCGTTCGCCCACGCTCGTGTCGCCGAGGAGGAACGTCATCGGCTCCAGCACGGTGTCCCGCCCTATGACGACATCGGGGCCCACCCACACCAGCCCCGGATCGGTCATCGTGACGCCCGCCAGCATGTGCCGGACGTTGATGCGACGCTGGAGTATGCCCGCGGCCTCGGCAAGCTGCACGCGGCTGTTCACGCCAAGCATCTCGTTGGGATCGGCGGCCTCGACACCCACCACCGCGAGCCCCTCACGGCGGAAGATGTCGATCATATCCGTCAGGTAGTACTCGCGTTGCGCGTTGCTCGTGCCCAGCCTCTGCAGGTGCGCGAACAGCGTCTCGATGTCGAAGCAGTATGTGCTGGTGTTGACTTCATCGATCGCGCGTTGATCGTCGGCGAGATCCTTGTCCTCGACGATGCCGACGATCGCACCCCCGGCGTCACGGATGATCCGGCCGTAGCCGGCCGGGTCGGCCAGCCGGGTGCTGAGCAGCGAGCAGGCGGCGTTGCTTTCCTCGCGGCTCTGAATGAGCTCTGCGAGCGTTTCGGGCGCGAGAAGGGGGCAGTCACCGGCAAGCACCAGAAGGGAGCCTGTGGCGCCCCTGAGCGCGTCTGCGGCGCACATGACCGCGTGACCGGTGCCGAGACGACGGTCCTGCCGGGCGAAGGTGACGCCGTGCACCAGCGCCTCGACCTCCTCGGCTTGGTGGCCCGTCACCACCACCACGCGGTCACACCCCGCCTCGCGGGCCGCCCGGATGGCGTACTCCACCATCGGGAGGCCAAGGATGCGGTGGGCGACTTTGGGGAGCGAGGACTTCATCCGGGTCCCCTCGCCGGCCGCGAGGACCAGAGCGGTCGCGCTCATCGAAACTCCTTCAGATCGGGGCGGCGCCCCGCTCGATCGACATGGCTGGGGCGGTAGGATTCGAACCTACGAATGTCGGCTCCAAAGGCCGATGCCTTACCGCTTGGCGACGCCCCAAGGCACCCGCACGCGGGCTCCCGTAAGCGCAGGGAGTATACCACAGCGTGAGGCATCGTCCCGGTGTCCCAACGGACGGATGGGCGAGGCTGAACGCCTCCCCGCACCGGCGAATCCACGATCGCGCGCGCCGAGGCCGCGCGGCCAGAGACCGCCGCTACGCGGGGCCTTCGCCCAGCGCCGCTTCGGAGAACGCCGCAACGCCGCCCTCGGCCTGGAACTCATCGAGCACGGCGTCCTGGATCCTCTGACGTGCCTCGGCATTGATCGGATGACAGATGTCGCGGAACTCGCCGCTCGGCAGTTTGCGCGACGGCATGGCCACGAACAGCCCCTTGTCGCCGTTGACGACTCGCAAGTCGTGGATGACGAACATGTCGTCGATGACGATGCTGGCGATCGCGCAGACCTTGTTCATCGCGACCGGTCTCAGTGTGACCTTGGTGATGTCCATGGCGCCCCCTGCAGGTGTCCATTGCCACTGCGCCCGTACTTCGACGCGTGGAGCCCCATACCTGCACTCAAGGAAACCTAAGGAATGGCACCTGCCGAATGGGCGGCCGCCGGGCGTTGGCACGACGGTGGCGCGAGCGGCAGCGACGCACGAGGGACAGCTATCCGGGTCTCACGACGCACCCGTGCGGGCTGAAGCGTGTGGCCACCGCCCACAGGCCGGCTTCGCGCGCGTAGGCGGCGCACTCCAGAGCGCTGCCGTATCCATCGCAGATGCCGAAGACGGCCGACCCGCTGCCGCTCATCTCGGCGGCGATGACGCCTTTGTGGGCGCGCACCAGGCCGAGCGCGGAGCCGATCGCCGGGACGAGCCCCGACGAGGATGGCGTCATGGCGTTGAAGAGGCGGCCGGCCACTGCAGTGGCGTCGCCGCTCCGGAGTGCAGCATCCATCGCATCAGGCGAGGGCTGCGGCGAAGGTTCGCCGCGGTCGAACGCCGCATACGCCTCCGCGGTGGGCACCGGCTCAGCGGGCCTCACCAGCACCACCGGCGCGTGAATCGCTGGCAGAACGTGCTCGAGCACATCACCCCGACCGGTGAACCGCGCGGCCCCACCGACCAGGAAGAACGGGACATCGGCGCCGAGGGAACGCGCCACCTCGGCAACGCCCGGGTCCAGCGGATCGAGCCCCCACAGCGTCACGAGCCCGGCGATCACGGCGGCGGCATCGGCACTCGCGCCGCCGAGGCCAGAACCTGCCGGGATGCGCTTCTCGACCGCGATCGCCACGTGCGGCTCACAACCAAAGCGCGCGCCCATGGCCATGGCCGCCCGGTGGGCCAGGTTCAGCTCGTGGGGAAGGCCGAGGTCGTGACTGCACGAGAATTCGAACCGGGTGGCAGGCGCCACCGTCACCGTGTCGGCGAGCTCAAGCGCATGGAGGACCGTCTCGACGGGATGGTAGCCGTCGGGTGCGACCGCTCCCACCGAGAGGAACAGGTTCACCTTCGCAGGGGCCGTGATATGCAGCGCCTCGGATATCATCGATCCTCCCCCGAACGCACGACGCGCGGGGCACTTGACCCCGCGCGTCGTCTCAGTCTGTCGCTGGTCCCCTAGTTCAACCAGGGGAAGATGCATTCTCCGGTATCGCAGTCGGTGAGCTCGACGGTACCCGTGAGGATGTCGACGTAGCTGTAGCTCACCCGGGCCGTACGGCCACGCTTCTCGTCGATCTTCAGGACGAACAGGCTCGGATGCGTCTGTTCGAGAATGCCTTCTCTCTCAAGGATCTTGGAGCGCCCCATGTTGGCCTTGAGCTTCATCCGCTCGCCCATCATGGATTCGAGGTCAGTGCGAATCCGACCGACCACCTGGACCTGGTTCATGGTATCCATACATCAACCTCCTCGAAGAACCGCATTATACAGAAGAATGGCTCTTCGGACAACCTCAGCCGTGCTCGTGGGAAGCATCCCACGATCTGGGGACTAGGCCGCATCAGGCAAGGAGCGGGCTCTCACGTCCCAGTGACTCTTCCATGTCTTGTTGTACCGCATCACGAG
>JALHJB010000005.1 GCA_022839745.1 Actinomycetes bacterium | reverse complement strand
ACGACCGAACTCCGCGTCAGCATCCGAGAGCTGCGCGTAGTCGAAGTCGGGGCGACCCGCCTCGCGCTCCTGTACGTTGAGGTAAGCAGTGAGGTTCTCCGAGATGAAGCGGTAAAAAAGCATGCCCAAGACGTAGCTCTTGAAGTCCCACCCGTCTACAGAACCGCGCAGGTCGTTGGCTATGCGCCAGATCGTCTTGTGGAGCTCGGCTCGCTGGGCTTCCTTGGTGGATGGGGCCATGGCGTCTCTTCTCCGCGTGACGGGTATAGGCACTCCTGCCATTCTACAATGAGGGAGTGACATATCCCGGCCCGCTACCGAGGAGCACCGCATGTTCGATCCGCACGACATTGCCCGATTCACCGTCGTCACCGGACACTACGGTTCCGGCAAGACGAACCTGTCGATCAACCTTGCGCTCGACCTCGCAGCCTTCTACGACGAGGTCATGCTCGTGGACCTCGACGTGGTGAACCCATACTTCCGCTCGTCGGACTACACCTCGATGCTCGCCGAACGCGGCGTGCGGGTGATCTCTCCCACCTTCGCAGGCACGACGCTCGATACGCCATCGCTCTCGGGGGCGGTGAGCGCGGCGTTCGATACCGAGGGCGCGGTCGTCTTCGACGTCGGCGGCGACGACGTGGGCGCCACCGCGCTCGGCCGGTACGCGAAGGAGATCGCGTCCATCGACCACGAGATGCTCTATGTGATCAACCACTACCGGAACCTCACGGCCGAAACTGCCGAGGCCGCCGCGCTTCTCGCGGAGATTGAGGCCGCATGCCACCTGAAGGCCACGGGAGTGGTGAACAACTCGCACCTGCGCGACGAGACCACCGCGCAGACCGTCCTCCACTCGCTCGGGTTTGCCCACGACACCGCCGCGCTCCTCGGCCTGCCACTGCGCTTCACGACCATTCCCGAGCGGCTCGCCGCCGAGCTTTCGGGCACAGCGGGTGCTGCGGGATTCGTGGAAAACGCCTATCCTATTACGATTCACGTCCGCACACCCTGGGAGGACGCCTCGTAGGGTGTCGGGCATGTCACTACCCCGGGAGCTCGCTCCCGTCTGCACGAGGAGGTCTCCGAATGGCCCGTATCATCGTCGACGGACGCTACTGCAAGGGCTGCGGCCTGTGCGTGGACGTCTGTCCGAGCACGTGCATCGTGCTCGATCCTGACACGATCACCGACAAGGGGTATCACCCCGCGATGCTGACCGACGAGTCGCTGTGCACCGGCTGCGCCAACTGCGCCGTCATGTGCCCCGACGTCGCCATCACGGTCGAAAGGTAGGGATAACGTGACCGAGAAAGTCCTCATGAAAGGCAACGAAGCGCTGGCCGAGGCGGCCATCCGCGCCGGTTGCCGGTTCTTCTTCGGCTATCCCATCACGCCGCAGACCGAGCTTGCCGCCTACATGGCCAAGCGCATGGGCAAGGCCGGCGGCGTCTACCTGCAGGCCGAGAGTGAGATCGCGGCCATCAACATGGTGTACGGCGCATCGGCGGCCGGCAAGCGCGCGATGACGTCCTCGAGTTCGCCGGGCATCTCGCTCAAGGGCGAGGGCATCAGCTACATGGCGGGCGCCGACCTGCCGGGTGTCATCATCAACGTGCAGCGCGGCGGCCCCGGCCTCGGGGGCATCCAGCCCTCGCAATCCGACTACTTCCAGGCCACCCGCGCCACCGGCCACGGCGACTTCCATCTCATCGTGCTCGCACCCTCCACGGTGCAGGAGATGACCGACTATGTCTTCCGCGCGTTCGACCTTGCCGACGAGTACCGGATGCCGGTGATGATCCTCGCCGACGGAATGCTCGGCCAGATGATGGAGCCCGTGGTCCTGCCCGAGCCCAAGACCGAGCTCCCCGAGAAGCCGTGGGCGGTCACCGGCCACAGGGGCGAGCGCCCGCACAACGTCGTGAATTCGCTCTACCTCAAGCCCGAGGAGCTCGAGGACACCAACATCGAGCGGTTCGAGCGGTACGAGCGCATCAAGGCCGCCGAGCAGCGGGCGGAGGAGTACCTCGTCGACGACGCCGACATCGTGGTCGTGGCCTTCGGCGCCAGCTCGCGCATCGCGCGAAGCGCTGTGAACAAGGCGCGCGAGAAGGGCATCAAAGTCGGCCTCATCCGTCCGATCACGCTGTGGCCGTTCCCGGTCAACGCGATCGGCGCGGCGGCGGACCGCGCGAAGGCCATCCTTACCGTGGAGATGAACATGGGCCAGATGGTCGAGGACGTGCGCCTTGCCGTCTGTGGCCGCGTGCCGGTGGAGTTCTTCGGCCGCGCCGGCGGCATCATCCCCACACCCGTCGAGACGCTCGCCGCTATCGAGCGGATCGCCGCGTCGCTGGAAGGAGGTGCGAGGTGAGCAAGGTCGTCTACAAGCGCCCCGAAGCCCTCACGGAAGCACCCTTCTCGTACTGCCCCGGGTGCACGCACGGTATCGTGCATCGCCTCGTGGCCGAGACGATGGACGAGCTCCGCATCGAGGGCACGACCGTCGGTGTCGCGCCGGTGGGCTGCTCGGTGCTCGCGTACGAGTTCTTCGGCTGCGATATGGTGCAGGCCGCGCACGGCCGCGCCCCGGCGGTGGCCACCGGCCTTAAGCGCGCGCTGCCCGGCAACGTCGTCTTCGCCTACCAGGGCGACGGCGACCTCGCGTCGATCGGCATGGCCGAGACCGTGCACGCCGCCACGCGTGGCGAGAAGATCACCATCATCTTCATCAACAACGCCATCTACGGTATGACCGGAGGGCAGCTCGCACCCACGTCGCTGCCGAACCAGATCACGCAGACGAGTCCGTACGGGCGCGACGTGAACGAGGCGGGCTTCCCGATTCGCGTCGTGGAGATGCTCTCCACGCTCGACGGTGTCGCGCTCGCTCAGCGGGTCACGGTCGATACGCCCAAGAACGTGCGTGCCGCCAAGCGGGCAATCAAGAAGGCCTTCGAGTACCAGATCGAGGGCGTGGGCTACACCATCATCGAGGTCGTCTCCACATGCCCTACCAACTGGGGCCTCTCGCCGTCAGACGCGCTCCAGTGGATGCGCGACAACATGCTTCCGTACTACCCGCTCGGCGTGTACAAGGACGTCAAGGCCGATGGGTTCGCCAACGTGGCCGAGGCGGCCGCCGCGCGGGCTCTCGCGCTTGCCGGAGGCAACGTGGAGAAGGGCGACACGGCGGATCCTGCCGCCGAGGGAGGCGAGGCCTGATGGCACCCACGGTCAACATCCTTCTGGCGGGCTTCGGCGGCCAGGGCATCCTGTTCGCCGGTAAGCTGATCGCCTACGCCGGCCTCATCGAGAAACGTGAGCTCTCGTGGCTGCCGAGCTACGGCCCGGAGATGCGCGGCGGCACGGCCAACTGCAGCGTGTGCCTCTCTGATGAGCCGATCGGCTCGCCGTTGGTGCTCGAGCCGGACGTGCTCGTGGCGATGAACCAGCCCTCGCTCGACAAGTTCGCCGACGCGGTGGTGCCGGGCGGCAAGATCATCGTGGACTCCACGATGTGCCAGCGCCTTCCGGAGCGCGACGATGTGGACATCTTCCCGGTGCCTTCCACGCAACTCGCCGAGGACAACGGCCTCAAGGGTCTGGCAAGCGTGATCCTCGTGGGCAAGCTGCTGCGTGAGATCGGCTTCTGCGACCCGCGCGCGCTTGACGAGGCCATCGCCAAGAGCGTGCCCCCCAAGAAGGCGCACCTGCTGCCCAAGAACCGCAAGGCGTTCGAGATCGGCATGTTGAATGAAGACGGGGAGTCGGTGCCGGTGTGCTCGCTGCCCGACGACTGGGCAGTCGAGTAGAGACGGCACTCCGAGGTAAGGAGCGGCGCATGACCACGCAGTTCAAGGACATCGGTCTCAGGATCAAGGGGCTACGCGAATCGTGCGACATCCCGCGTGAGGACATGGCCGCCGATCTCGGCATCGATCTCGAGACGTACATCGCCTACGAGGAGACCGGGGCCGACGTGCCCATCTCGGCCATCTTCCATATGGCGAGCAAGTTCGGCGTGGACCTCACCGAGATTCTCACCGGCATTCCCGGGCGGCTCGACACGTTCCAGGTGGTGAAAGCCGGCACCGGCCGCACCGTGGACCGCTATCCCGGCTACAACTACCAGGACCTCGCATGGGGGTTCGCTCACAAGATCATGCAGCCATTGCTGGTGACGCTCGACCCCTCCGATGAGCCGGCCGATCTCGTGACGCATCGCGGCCAGGAGTTCAACCTGGTGATCAAGGGCACCGTGATCGTCACGTACGACGATCACGAACTCGTCCTCGAAGAGGGCGACAGCATCTACTTCAATCCCACGCACCCGCACGGGCAGAAGTGCGGCGGCGATGAGCCGGCCCAGTTCGTGACCGTCATCGTCGAGTAGCGGCACAAACCCGCGTCTGTCTGTCCGGCACGCCGTGCGCCCATCAGGAGATCACATGGACCACATCCTCAAGCAGTACTGTCCACGTATCGAGTTCGATTCGTACGAGGACTTCCGCGAGAACTTCCGCATCGAACCCACCGATGATTTCAACTTCGGCTATGACGTTGTGGATGAATGGGCGCGCGTTGAACCGGAGAAGCGAGCGCTCGTGTGGTGTGACGACGATGGCGCTGAGCGCACGTTCACGTTCTCGGACGTTTCGCGGCTCTCGAACCGCATGGCGAACGCGTTCTCCGACCTCGGCATCAGCAAGGGCGATGTGGTCATGCTCGTGCTGCGCCGCCGTTGGGAGTACTGGATCACCGCGGTAGCGCTCCACAAGATCGGCGCGATCCTCATCCCTGGTTCGGTACAGCTGACCACCAAGGACCTCGTCTATCGTGCCGAGAGCGCGGGCGTGAAGATGATGGTGTGCGTGGATGACGCGTACGTGCTTTCACAGGTGGATGGCGCGCGCTCGAACGCGCCGACCATCGAGACATGCATCGTGGCGGGCCCCGCGCGCGACGGGTGGCTCTCCTTTGATGAGCTGCTCGAAGCGCACAGCGATGAGTGGGCGCGGCCCACCGGCGAGGCGTACCCCGGCGGCTACGACACGATGCTCATCTACTTCACCTCGGGCACCACAGGTCTGGCCAAGATGGTGATGCACAACTTCCTCCACCCGCTCGGCCATATCATCACCGCCCGGTACTGGCTGCAGGTGCGAGAGAACGAGCTGCACCTCACCGTCTCGGACTCAGGTTGGGCCAAGTTCGGCTGGGGCAAGATCTACGGCCAGTGGATCTGCGGCGCCACCGTCCTCGGGTACGACATGAAGAAGTTCGTGCCGGCGACGTTGATGCGGAAGGTGCAAGACTACCGCGTCCGCACGTTCTGCGTGCCGCCCACGATGTACCGGTTCATGCTGCAGGAGGACGTATCGGCGTACGACTTCTCGAGCGTGGAGACCTTTGCCACCGCGGGCGAGCCGCTCAATCCTGAGGTCACCAAGCAGTGGGAGGCGTTCACGGGCAAGAAGATCCGGGAGGGCTTCGGCCAGACCGAAGGCCCGGTGATGGTGGCCACGTTCCCGTGGGTGGAGCCGCGCCCCGGCTCGATGGGCAAGCCGTCGCCGCTGCTCAACATGAAGCTCATGACCGAGGACGGTCTGGAGGCCGAGGACGGCGAGGAAGGCACGATCTGCGTGACCGGCCTCAAGGACGCGTATCCTCCGGGACTGTTCGTGGGTTACTACCATGACGACGCGATGACCGAGGCCGCCGTTGGCGGAGCGTACTACGATACCAAGGACGTGGCCTGGCGCGACCCGGACGGTTACTACTACTTCGTGGGCCGCAACGACGACGTCATCAAGTGCTCGGGCTACCGCATCGGGCCCTTCGAGGTGGAGAGCGCGCTCATCGAGCATCCGGCTGTGGTGGAGTGCGCGGTGACCGCAGCCCCCGATCCCGTGCGGGGGCTCGTGGTGAAGGCCACGATCGTGCTCGCCAAGGGCTGGACCGGCTCACCGGAGCTCGCCAAGGAGCTCCAGGACCACGTGAAGAAGACGACCGCGCCGTACAAGTACCCGCGCATCGTGGAGTTCACAGACGAGCTGCCCAAGACCCTCGGCGGGAAGATCAGGCGCAAGGAGATCAGGAACGCCGACGGGGTGGAGGGCTAGGCGGACGCTGGTAAGCCGCACCCTGGACCACCGGTGCCGGGCGCGTCCATCGGCGCCCGTGCCCGGTCACGGCGTGCGTTTTGCTTCGGCGCCCCGTAGAATGTGGCCGTTCCGCCACCTCCGGCCGCGCACCAGGTGAGGGGTCCTCGCATGCGGGCACTCAAAGCCATAGGGGTGTCGCTTGCCGTTGTGCTCGTGACGGCGGCACTCACCCTTGCCGGCCTGATCTGGGTCCCGGGAGCGGTGGCTCCCGACCTCGCGAGCGCCACCACTGTGGGCGGCGTGTGGCCGAGTGCCACAGTCGAGCGGCAGGTGGCCGAGCCGGAGCCGCCGGTAGATCGCTTCACGATCCTTGCGGTGGGCGACCTCATGGTGCACACGCCGCAGCTCACATCCGCCAGGGTCGCCGACGGATACGATTTCGAGCCATGCTTCGCGCCGGTGGCGCCACGGATCAGCGCCGCCGATCTGGCGATCGGCAACCTGGAGACCACGCTCGCGGGAGCCGACCGCGGGTATACCGGCTACCCGACGTTCAACTCACCCGACTCGTTCGCCGCGGCGCTCGTGAAGTCGGGCTTTGATGTGCTCACCACCGCGAACAACCACACGCTCGACCGTGGGCCCACGGGCCTCACGCGCACGCTCGACGTGCTCGATGAACTCGGTGCGCAGCACACCGGCACCGCCCGCACGGCCGAGGAGGCCGAGCGCATCCTGGTGGCCGAGGTCAACGGCGCGAAGGTCGCCGTCCTCGCGTACACGTACGGGATGAACGGCTTCACCGCGCCGTCGGACAAGAAGTGGATGGTCGATGTCGTCGACACCGACCGGATGATCGCCGATGTGAAGCATGCCCGGCAGCTCGAGCCTGACCTCGTGATCGTGAGCATCCATAACGGCGTGGAGTATCAGCGCCAGCCGTCCGAGGCGCAGAAAGCCGTGGAGACGGCGATGATCGAGGCAGGCGCCGATGTGGTGCTCGGCAGCCACCCGCACGTGATCCAGCCGATGGAGACGGTGGCGGCTACCCGGGAGGACGGCAGCGCACGTACCGGGTTCATCATCCACTCGCTCGGCAACTTCGTGTCCAACCAGCGTGAGCGGTACCGCAACACGGGGCTGCTGCTGGAGCTCGGTTTCGAGAAGGACATGCGCAGCGGCATCACATCGCTCGTGACGGTGGAGTACGTGCCGGTGTGGGTGGATGATACCGATGAGGCCGGCAAGGAGCACCGCGTGCTGCCGATCGGCGACGTGCTCGCCGACGCGGCGTACCCCGGCGTGGATACGGCCGATCGGACGCGCATCCAGCAGGCGTGGGACGATACGACCTCGCACCTGGGTGGCAGCGCTGAGGATGCGCGCGATCCTGCGGGCGTGCGGTTCTACACGTCGGAGTAACGAGGATACGCGCTTAGCGCTCTCCGCCCCGGTCCGGTTCCGGTCCGAAGCGGTACCCGCGGTCCACGGCGTCGATCGCCGACATCTCGGCGTCGGTGAGCCCGAAGTCGAACACGCCGGCGTTCTCGGCTATGCGCTCGCGGTGTACCGACTTGGGGATCGTCACCACGCCGCGCTGCAACAGCCAGCGGATCGCCACCTGCGCTGGGCTCTTGCCGTGGCGCGCCGCGATCTCAACGAGCACGGGCTCCTCGGCCACGCGGCCCTTCATGAGCGGCGCCCACGCCTCCACCACGATGCCGTGCGTTTCGCAGTACTCCCGCAGCGACGGCTGCTGCAGCCAGGGGTGCATCTCGTACTGGTTCACCATCGGGGCGACGTCGGCTACTCTGAGCAGCGCCTCCAGATGATGCTCGAGATGGTTGCACACGCCGATGGCCCGCACAGCCCCCTCGGCATAGAGACGCTCGATCGCACGCCAGGTGTCGTGCGCCTGCGCGCGTGGCCAGTGCACGAGATACAGATCCAGGTAGCTGGTGCCCAGCCGCTCGAGGCTGCGCGAGAACGCCGCGAGCGTATTGTCGTAGCCCTGCTCATCGTTCCAGACCTTGCTTGTGAGGAAGATCTCGTCTCGCGCAACGCCGCTTGCGGCGATCGCCTGGCCGATGCCGGCCTCGTTGCCGTAGAGCGACGCCGTGTCGATGCTCCGGTAGCCGAGCTCGAGAGCCGCGAGCACCGAGCCCTCCACATCGCCGCCTTCGGCCGACTTGTATGTGCCAAGGCCGAGCCGCGGCATCTCCACGCCGTTGGCGAGCCTGACGGTATCGTTGAGTCCTGTGAGCATGTCGCCACCTCCGCGTTCATGATACCCGCCCACCAGGTGGCGGTCCGGTGCATCCGGTCATCAGAGCGCTGAGACGTGGGAATACACGTGGGTAGGCCCTGTTGCGGAAGGGGGTGGGCCTGATGTTCACCGATCGGATCGACGCAGGCCGGCGTCTGGCTGAGGCGCTTGCCGGACGACCGGGTATCGGTGGCCCTGGGCGGGCGCTTCCCGCGGACACGCTCGTGCTCGGCGTCCCGCGCGGCGGGGTGATCGTTGCCGCCGAGGTGGCACGCGCGCTCGGGCTCGATCTCGACATCGAGGTCGTGCGGAAGATCGGCGCGCCGGGGAATCCCGAGTACGCCGTCGCGGCGGTCGACGCCGACGGCGAGCTCATCGCGGGCGAGCGCCTGGTGGCCGACGCGGAGTACCTCCAGCGGGAGGCCGTGAGCGCGGGTGCGGAGATCCGGCGCCGGCTCGCGGCGTACCGGGGAGACCGTGCCGCACCGGTGATCGCCGGACGCGTTGTCGTGCTCGTGGACGACGGCATCGCCACCGGACTCACGCTCCTGGCGGCGGCGCGCTCACTCAGACGCCGTGGCGCGGCGCGCATCATCGTTGCGGCGCCCGTGGCGTCACCCTCGGCCGAACAAGCGCTCCATCAGGTCGCGGACGAGCTGGTGGTGCTGTGGGTCGATCCTCACATGCAGGCGGTCGGCCAGTACTACACGCGGTTCGGACAGGTCTCCGACGCCGAGGTGATCGCCGCCCTGCGTGCGGCGTGGCACGAACGCGAACAGGCCCGCTGATCGCGGACCCGTTCGGTGTGCGTTCTACGGTGCTCGGCGATCGAGGCGTTAGTCGCCAGCACCATCGCCGGGCGTCTTGCCGACCTCGATCTCGACCACGTCGCCGCGCTTGGCGGAGGCGCCGGGGATCGGGAACTGATTGACCACGATGCCATCGTCCGGGCTCGTCACATAGGTGACCTTCGGCTCCAGGCCGAGGTCCGTGAGCGCCTTCTTGGCGTCGGCCTCGTTCATTGTGCGCACGTCCGGCACGATGATCACCTCGGGCCCCTTGGATATCTCGAGCGTGACCGTGCTCCCGGCCTCGATCAGCACGGTGGGATCGGGCTTCTGTGAGATCACGCTGCCCTTGGGCACGCTGTCGCTGAACGCCTCCGTGGTCTTCGCTTTCAGGCCGATGTCCTCGAGCTGCGCCTGCGCCTTGGCGAGCGACAGGCCGGTCACGTCGGGCACCTTCACCAGCTCAACGCCCTCGGAAACGTACAGGATGACGGGCGTGCCCTTGGGCACGGGTGCACCGGCCGCAGGCTCGGTGCGGATGACGAGACCCTTGGCGACCTCCGTGCTGTTCTCCGGCTCGCTGTGGTCGTACTCCAGCTCGCCGGTGGACCGGATCGCTGCGATCGCATCGGCTTCCTTGTACTCCGTGAGGTCAGGGACGACCACCTGCTCGATGCCGAGGCTCACCACGATGTTGATCGCGGTGCCCTCCTCGACCTTGTCTCCCGCCTCCGGGTCCTGGCTGATGATGATGCCCGGCTCCACGGTGTCACTGTTCTCGGTGCCGACCACGCCGAGCGTGAGTCCGGCGGCTTCGAGCTCGGTCTGTGCCTGCTCTTCGGTGAGACCCGCAAGCGGCGGTACGACCACGCCGCCGCCGCCGAACGCGCCGAGCGCGTATGCCACACCGAGGCCCACTACGAGCAGCGCGGCGACGATCGCCACCCAGGCCCACGGGCTCATGCGGCGCTCGGGCACGGGCTGCATACGCGGGGCGCTCGCCGGCCGCGCGCTTGCCGCGCGCTCTACCGGTGGCAACACGCTTGTGTGGTCGGGCGATGCGGCACCCGCGTACACGCCGCCGGCGGGGCCGTCGCCGTTCAGCACGCGACGCAGGTCGTCGCGCATCTCGGTGGCCGAGGTGTAGCGCTCGGCGGGATTCTTGCGCATCGCGCGCAGGATCACGGCCTCAAGCGCCGGAGGGATCGACGCGCGCACCTGTCGCGGCGGGATCGGCTCGTCGTTCACCTGTTGCAGCGCGGTGGCGACCGGGGTGTCCGCATCGAACGGCGGCCTGCCGGTCACCAGCTCGTAGAGGGTGACGCCGAGCGAGTAGAGGTCGGAGGCGGGGGACAGCTGCTTGCCCTGCGCCTGTTCGGGGCTGATGTACTGAGCGGTCCCCAGCACCGAGCCCGTCTGCGTCATCGTGGTGTTCCCGGCACGTGCGATGCCGAAGTCCATCACCTTCACCGTGCCATCGGGTGCGAGCACGATGTTATGCGGCTTGATGTCGCGATGGATGATGTCGTAGCCGTGCGCCACGGCAAGCGCGCTGCACACCTGCGCCGCGTACTCGGCCGCCTTGCGCGGGTCGAGCGGGCCCTGCTGGGCTACGAGCGACTTCAGGTCGGTGCCTTTCACGTACTCCATGACTATGTAGTACGTCTCGCCGTCGCGACCCCAGTCGTACATGTTCACGATGTTGGGATGCGAGAGGTTCGCCGCCGCCTGCGCTTCCTGGCGGAACCGGGCCACGAACGTGGGATCGGACGCGTAGCGCGGGTGCAGCACCTTGACGGCGACGGTCCTGCCGAGGACATCGTCCACGGCCTTGAACACGTCGGCCATGCCGCCGGAGCCGATCTTCTCTATGACTCTGTATCTACGTCCGAATACGACATCGTCCACGGATGAACCGCCCTCTCTGCATACTGTACGGCGCCCGGGCGCCGCCCTATTCTACCGTATGGGTAGCGCCCTCGCAGCGGGTCTCAGCGAACCGCTTCCAGGCCGGCCTGCAGGACGCCGCGTGCCGCGGGGGCGGCGACCGTGCCGCCCACTCCCGAGTTCTCGAGAACGATCGCCACAGCCACGCGTGGCTCCTCGGCGGGGGCGAATCCTACGAACCACGCGTGCGTCTCCACCGACTTGCCGGCCTCGGCTGTGCCGGTCTTGCCGGCCACGGTGACCCCCTGTATCGCCGCGCGTCCACCTGAGCCCGAGCGGACGACCGCGACCATCGCCTCGGTGACCGATCGGGCCGTGACCGGGTCGATCGCGTTCGTCCAGGTGCGGGGAGTGGTGCCGGTGATCACGCGACCCGAGCGATCGGTGATCGCGTCGATGAGATACGGCCGCATGACCGTTCCGTCGTTGGCGATGCCGGCAGTGATGAGTGCCATCTGCAGCGGGGTGACTTGCGGTCCCGGCGGGCTCTCGTGCTGTCCCACGGGTTGTCCCACGCCGGCCCACGCCGTCTCCCACACGGTCATCTCGTCCGGGTCGGGCATGAGCGAGGCCACCGTGGGGAGGTCGAACGGGACACGGGAGCCTATGCCGAACTCCTCGCACTGCGCCACGAGCCGCTGTGCGCCGACGTCGCGGGCGAGTTGGCCGAAGACCGTGTTCACCGAGCTGGAGGTGGCTTTGCGAAGATCGATGGCACCATACGCGCTGCCACCGTAGTTGGTGACCGGTGCCCCACCGATGTCGATGCGTGCCGGACCGGTGTAGGTCGTTTCGAGCGATGCCACCCCGCTTTGCAGCGCTGCCGCCAGCGTAACGACCTTGAAGGTCGAGCCCGGCGGGTACAGGCTGCTGCCCACGCGGTCCACAAGCGGCGCCCCGCCGTCATCACCCGAGAGGGCCTCCCAGGCTTCATCGATAGTGCTGGGGTCGTAATCGGGGTTGGACGCATAGGCGAGCACGGCGCCGGTGGTGGGGTCGATCGCCACACACGCCCCGCGCCGATCGCCGAGGGCCGCCTCGGCGGCTGCCTGGACGCGGGAGTCGATAGTGAGCCGCACGTCGTTGCCGGGAACCGGCACGCCGGCCGCGGCCTCGATCATGTCGGCGAGGTTCGCGAAGTCGCGCTTGCCGGCAAGCGCCTCGTTGGCCGCCGCTTCGATCCCGGCGCGCCCGTACTTCAGGCTGTGGTAGCCGACGACATGCGCTGCCGTATCACCCTGTGGATATCGCCGGGTGTACGTCTCGCCCTCGCGCACCGAGTCGGCGAGCACCACGCCGTCGGCCGTGATGATCGCGCCACGCTCCTGCCGCATCTCGGCGGTGAGGCCGCGGGTGTTCGCGGGGTTGGCGGCCAGCCGGTCAGCGGAGATGACCTGGATGTACGTGAGATTGGCGACGAGTGCCACCATGAGCACCGCGACCATCACTCCAACACCGGTGAGCCGGCGGGTAAGGGCGAGCCGGCCCAACAGGCCGGTACCGCCCGAGACGATGAGGTCGGTCTCGCTTCCCGTGCCGGCGTCGCCGGCACGCATCAGCAGGCCGAGCAGGATGAAGTTGGAGAGCAGCGAGCTGCCGCCGTAGCTCACGAACGGCAGCGTGATGCCCGTGAGCGGGATCAGCCGGGTCACGCCGCCGATGATCACGAACGACTGCAACCCGATGATCGCCACCAGGCCGGTGGCGGTGATGGCGGCCATGTCCGAGCGCGCGCGGGCGGCGGTGGACAGGCCCCGCAGGCAGAAGACGAGGAACGCGATGATGATCGCTGCGCCGCCAAGCAGGCCGAGCTCCTCGGCGATGGCCGTGAAGATGAAGTCGGTCTCCACGAACGGGATCCGTCCCGGCAGCCCCCGGCCCACGCCCAGGCCGATCATGCGGCCATCGGCAAGCGCGAACAGCGACTGCACGAGCTGATAGCCGCGCCCTGCGGCGTCAGCGAACGGGTCGAGCCAGATCGCGACACGCTGCTGCACGTGTCCGAACACAAGGTAGGCGGCCGTGGCGCCCACGGCGAACAGCCCGAATCCGGTGACCACGTAGGCGGGCCGGCCGGTAGCGGCGTAGAGCATCACGAGGAACGTGCCGAAGAAGAGCAGGCTCGAGCCCAGGTCCTTCTCGGCCACGAGCACTACGAGGCTCACGGCCCACATGAGCAGCAACGGCCCGAGGTGTCGCGCCGGCGGAAGCCAGACGCCAAGGGTGCGCTTGGTGGCGACCGACAGCACCTCGCGCTTCTCGGCGAGATAGGCCCCGAGGAAGAGCACGATGAGGATCTTGGCTACCTCGGCGGGCTGGAACGACATGCCGGCGAAGCGCAGCCAGAGCTTGGCTCCGTTGACCTCGACGCCGATCACCGCCGGAAGGAGCAGCAGCACGATACCGCCGAGTGCGATCGTGTACTTGTAGCGAGCGAGCCGCTCGAGCGAGGGCACCGCCGCAAGCGTGGCCACGAGCGCCACGATGCCCGCGAGCACCCAGAGCACCTGGCTCTGGGCGAGTTCCGGATCGAGGCGCGTGATGGTGGCGAGTCCTACGCCCGTGAGCAGGAACGCCACGGGAAGCAGCACGGGGTCGGCACCACGAGCGAGGAAGCGCGCCGCCACGTGCGCGACGACGAAACAGCCGAACAGGCCGAGGGGCACCGCGAGCTGCGCGAGACCGACCTCGCCGCCATGGGCGCCGTGCACGAGGACGAACAGAAGGACCACCGCGGGTGCGGCGGCCAGCAGAAGGACGAGCTCGGTGTCGCGTCTGGTCCGCATCGCCGGCTACGGGCCCGCGGACGGGGAGGTCTCGGCGGCGCGCTCCCGGTACGTCTCAACGAGGGTCAGCGCCTCGGCAAGGCCGTCCACCTGGATGCCCTGCGCGAGGCGGGCCCGCGTGATGGGGTCGAGCGCGCTCACCGGCACGGTGGTGACGCGGGACCGCTCGTTCATAGTGAACCCGGCGAACACGCCCGGCACGCCTTCGTACACTGCGACGTAGCCCGCTTCATCGATGACGTAGGCCTGCGAGCGGGCGTACGAGCGCGCCGCAAGCGCGGCGCCGCCGATCACGGCCAACGCGGTGAGCACCCAGAGGACCCGCACGGCCCACCGGCGGGCAGAGCCTGAGCCTCGTGACGCGCGTGGATGCGTGCCGATGTCGGCGACCACGACCGTGATGTTGTCCTGTCCGCCCGCGCTCAGTGCCCGGTCGATCAGTTCGTTCACGGCGGCATCGGGCGTTGGGGCGGTCGCCAGGACCGCCTCGATCTCATCGTCGGCGACCATCGAGGTGAGCCCGTCGGTGGCGAGGAGCAGGCGGTCGCCGATGGCGGCTTCGGCTTCGAAAGCGTCGGCCATCATGTCGGGATCGGAGCCCAGCGCACGGGTGATCACGCTGCGGTTGGGGTGGACGCGCGACTCCTCGGGGGTGATCCTGCCCTGACGCACGAGGTCGGCCACGAGCGAGTGGTCGTCGGTGAGCTGCTGGAGCGTGCCGAGGTGCAGCAGGTACGCGCGGCTGTCGCCCACGTGCGCGACCGAGAGTCGCGTACCCTCCACCATCACGGCGGTGAGCGTGGTGCCCATCCCGGACTTGCCACGGCCGGCGGCGGCGGCCTCGATCACGGCCGCGTTGGCTCTGCGCACGGCCCGGCCGAGCGCCTTGGCATCGCCGGTGCGCGGCGCGTTTTCGAGCAGCGTGTCGATCGCGAGCGAACTTGCGACCTCGCCAGCCTGGTGGCCACCGAGACCATCGGCTACGGCGAAGAGCGGCGGTGCGAGCAGGAACGCGTCCTCGTTGTCCGAGCGGACGCGCCCGACATGGCTGTCGCCGGCGTATCCGGGGTCGCGGTAGGCGCTCACAGCTTCACCACCTCGATCCTGTTGCGTCCGAGCTCGATGGCGTCACCGGGGCCCAGCGGCATCGGGCGGGTGACGGGCTGACCGTTCAGCAGGGTGCCGTTGGTGGAGCCGAGGTCCTCGAGCACGGGGCCGGACTCGGTGGTGCTTACCCGGGCGTGGGTGGAGGACACGAAGTCGTCGGCGATCACAAGATCGGCGTCTGGTGAGCGGCCGATGAGCACAGGCCCGCCCAACGGGACGCTCACGCCGGTGATCTCACGCGGACCGCGCGTGACCCGGAGCGCGAGACCGCCGCCGGCCTGTCGCGCACGGCCGCCGATCATACCGATGCCGGTCTTCACGGCCGCGATCAGGAAGAGGTAGAGCAGCCCGAGCAGCACTATGCGTCCGAAGAGCAGAACGACGTCGACCATCGCTCATCCTCTCGGCTCGTGGTAGACGAGCCGGGCGAGCCCGATCTCGATTACGTCGCCATCGTGCAGGCGGACCCGCTCGATCGCCTCACCGTTGACGCGCGTGCCGTTCGTGGAGCCGAGGTCGGTGATCGCCCAACCGGAGTCCAACCGCACGAATGCCGCATGGCGGCGCGAGACGTTGGCGTCATCGAGGTGGATCTGGCACTCGGCAAGCCGCCCCACGAGCACCTGGTCGCCACTGAGCGCCACGTCGTGGCCGAGGTCGCCCACGGTGACGGTGGCCATACCGGGCGCGACAGGGGGGTGAGACTCGACGGCCTGAGGCACCGCGGCGGGCTCCTCGGAAAGCGCGGCGCTCACCCGGAACCGGCCGAGGCGGAGGTCGTCGTGCACCACGAACTCGACCTTCGGCTTGCCGTGCAGATGGTAACCGCGCTCGCGGGCGTGATCGGCAATGTAGGTGGCAAGCTCGCCGGCGAGCGTGGCACGGAACGAACCGAGGTTCTCGGCATCCTCCGGCGAGAGCGCCACGGTGTACGACGTGGGTGCATACACGGTGGCCACGCCGAGACTGCGACCGTCATCGGCGGCCCTGGCGAGCGCTCGCGCGATCTCCACGGGTTGGACGGGGGAGCGGAACGCGCCGGCGAACACGCCCTCGATGGCGCCACCGATCCTGTCTTCGAAGTCGGAGAGGATGCCCATGTGCCTGCGCTGTCGTCGGGATCGTTGCGGAAACCTCATGATACCAGCGTCGGCGGAGAGTCCCTGCAGGATGTCGCCGGGTTGTTGCCGGAACCCGAATCGAGGCGTACGCGCGTATCGCTAGACATCCCGCGACTGCGGGGGCGGTCCGAACGCGACGACCGCGATCATGAGCACAGCGGAGATGCCAAGGTCCACCGCTGCGGAGGCCAGCGGGGCCGTGCCGTTGCCGATCGCTCCCCACAGCGCGTAGCCGCCGGCGATGACGGCGATGCCCAAAGCCACGCCGAGTACTGCCGCACCACGCGAGCTTCGCCCGCACAGCGCGGAGCACGTCGCACCGGCGATCGCCCAGGCCGCGACCACCGCGAGCACTCCCGGGTCGGCGACCGTGCGGAGTGCGGCATCAACGGTGGTGGCGCCGCTCCACGGGTGCCAGAGCCAGCTCCAGCCCGGCGAAAGGAGGGACGCGGAGCCGCCGGTGGCCGCGCTCACCAGCATCGTCGCCAGCGCCGAGAGGCCGCCTGCGACGGCTGCCTGCAGCGGTGGGAACGCGTAGCCGGCCAGCAGGGGCGCGGCGGGCGCCATGCGTGCGATCCCGAGCAGAGGCCCTGCTGCTGGCATGAGCGCGTCGCCCTCGCCGTGGCGACCTACGGCCAGCCAGTGGGCGGCGAACAGCGCAAGCGCCGCCAATCCCAGCCACCACTCGGCCACCACGCCCAGGCCTGCCGAGAAGGACACGCCGCCGAGCGCCAGCCCAAGCCCCGGAGCGAGGGCTCCGGCAAGACCCGCGAGCGCCCCGGCCGCGAGGCCTGCCCCGCCGTCTGGCAGTACCGCGCTCACGCCAGCCCACCCGAGCCAGCCGGAGACGAGCGCCGCGGCTGCCCGGCGGAACCACCCCGAGTAGGGAGCGAGCGCATCCCAGAGCCCAGGCCGGCCGTATTCGCCCTCGTACCCGACGTCATCGCCGAGCGTGTCATCGAGGTACTCCGCCAGGCTCTTCCGGCCGAGCCGGGCGTCGCCGAGCAGCGGCGAGAGCGCGTCGGCCAACTCTTCGATCGACTGGTACCGGTCGTCGGGGTCGGGCGCAAGCGCGTTCAGCAGGACCTCGTCGATCTCCTCAGAGAGCGTGGGCTCGAACTCTGATGGCGCCGGGACGGGCGCGACCTCGATCTTGAAGAGGGACCCCTCGGCGGTGTCCGCGTCAAAGGGGTTGGCACGCGTGAGGAGCTCGTACAGCAGCGCGCCGAGCGCCCAGGTATCCGTGCGCTCATCAACGGGTCGGCCCCGCAGCTGCTCGGGTGGCATGTAACCGATCGTGCCGCTCGCCCCCCGTGCCCGGCCCGTCGCGTCGGTGAGGGCGGCGATGCCGAAGTCGGCGACCTTCACGCGGCCGTCACGGGCCACGAGGATGTTCGCTGGCTTGAGGTCGAGGTGCAGGACGCCGTTGGCATGCGCGAAGGCGACCGCGCCGGCCACGGCGTCGAGGACCGCCGCGCACTCGTCGTCATCAAGCGGGACACCGCGCTCGTCAAGGATATCGGCGAGGGAGGCGCCGTCGATGTCCTCCATGACGATATACGCGGCGGAGTCGTCGGTGTCCCACTCGTGAACGGTGACGATCGAGGGGTGGTTGAGCATCGCGGCGGTGCGTGCCTCGGCGAGTCCCGCGCGCCGGACGGCGGCGTGTCCGTCATCGAGAGGAAGCCGCTTGATGGCCACACGCCGGGCCATCTTGGTGTCGAACGCGAGCTCGACCGAGCCGAACCCTCCGGACCCGAGGTCGGCCAGCGGACGATAGCGGTCGAGGATCAGGTGCTCTTCCACGGTGCTCCAGTGTCGCTGCTGGTGCGATTGTACGTCAGCCCGAGCAGCCGGGGCCGGAAACGCGTCGGGGCGGGGCATGGCGCCCCGCCCCGAGTCACAGAGCCGAACAGGATGCTACTCGGAAACGATCTGCACGAGCTCCAGGTCGAACGTGAGGTCCTGGCCGGCAAGCGGGTGGTTGAAGTCGAGGGTGACGGTCTCATCGCCGATCTCGACGACCATCGCGTTCACGCGCTGGCCCTGCGGGTTCTGCAGCTCCACGCCCCATCCCACCTGCGGTACGCTCTCGCCGAACGCCTCGAGCGGGAACTGCTGGAGGGCGTCCTCGTTGCGGTCGCCGTATGCCTCGGTCGCGGGGATGGTGACGGTCGCGCTCTGGCCCACCTCGAGCTCCGCCACGGCGGTCTCGAAGCCGGGGATGACGTCGCCTTCACCGAGGGTGAAGCTGATCGGATCGCGGCCGCGGCTGGTGTCGAACTCGGTGCCGTCGGCGAGCGTGCCAGTGTAGTGCACGCGGACGGTGTCGCCGTTCTGTGGTTTCACGAAAGGATCTCCTGTCGAATCGGAAGCAGTGGTTCAGCCGACACTCTACAGCACCGCGCGGGGACGCGCTTGTGCGCAACGTTTCGCGAGCGTTGCCCGACGGCCTGTCCCCTGCTAGAATCACTTCTCGCACCACACGCGGGTGTGGCGGAATGGCAGACGCGCATGGTTCAGGTCCATGTGGGGGCAACCCCGTGAAGGTTCAACTCCTTTCACCCGCACCAGCTTGATGACCAGCGGCCCCGGTGTTCGCATCGGGGCCGTTTCACCAGGACCCCGGCAGGTCCAGCGCGTCGGCGAATCGACGGGCGGCGCGGCAGTGCCTGCCACTGGGCGTCCTCACCCGTCAACACATCCCGGCGCGCGTCTTGCAGGTATGGACCGCCAGGCGTCGTATACAGGATTGTTGGCCTTCAATCGGTTCTCGGCCGCCGTTCGTCAGATAAGGACGTGCCTTTCGTGCTCTCCGAACGCATGCTCACCGGGGTCCTCCGGGTGCTCAACCGTGGGTACATGAGTCAGTCGCCGATCGAGATCACCCGGCTTCCCGACGCCGAGCCCGGGCGCCAGTACTCGCTGTACCTGCACATCCCGTTCTGCGAACGGCTGTGCCCGTACTGCTCGTTCAACCGCTTCCTCTACGGCGAGGACCGTGCGCGCGACTACTTCCGGTCGCTGCGTACCGAGCTCGAGCGCACCGCCGAATACGGCTACGATTTCGGCGCGCTGTACATCGGTGGCGGTACGCCGACGATCCTGGTCGACGAGCTGTGCACCACCATCGATCTGGCGAAGTCGCTCTATCCCGGCATCGGCGAGGTGTCTGCCGAATCGAGCCCGAACCACATCACCGATGAATCGATCGACGCTCTGAAGGATCGCGTGCAGCGGTTCAGCGTGGGCGTTCAGAGCTTTGATGACCAGCTGCTCCAGCAGATGGCCCGCTACGACAAGTACGGCTGTTCGGAGGCCGTCTTCGAGCGGGTCTGTTCCGCCGCGGGCAAGTTCCCCTCGCTTAACGTCGATATGATCTTCAACTTCCCGAGCCAAACGCGCACGATGCTGGAGCGGGACATCGAGCTCGTGAAGCAGACCGGTGCGAACCAGACGACCTTCTACCCGCTCATGGCGTCACCGAAGAACCGGCGCGAACTCGCGCGTACCATCGGTGTGGTGGACTACGGGCGCGAAGCCGAGTACTACCGTGTCATCGTCGAGGGCCTCGCGCCCGATTTCGAACCAGCGTCGGCGTGGACGTTCTCGCGCGACAAAGGCGGTATGATCGACGAGTACATCGTCGACTACGAGGAGTACGTGGGTGTCGGCTCGGGCGCGATGTCGTATCTGGGCGGGCGCATCTACAACAACACGTTTTCCCTCGACGACTACCGCAACCGGATCGCCGCGGGTCGGACAGCCGTGGCAAAGGCCGGTAAGCCGTACAGCACGCTCGGCCGCATGCGCTACCGGTTCGTGACGGAGCTCTTCGGTCTCAGGCTCGACAAGCAGAAGTTCCGCGCCGACTTCGGTGTGCCGATCGAACGCGCGATGCCGGTCGAGCTTGCCTTCATGAAGCTCTCCGGTGGCATCGCCACCAACGATGAACGCTGGATCACGCTCACTCCCCGAGGGCGCTATCTGCTGCTGGTGATGATGCGCGAGACACTCGCCACCTCAAACGATCATCGCGATCACGAGCGCGAGCTCCTCCCGGCACATGAGAAGGTCTTGCTCGACGACGCCGGTGCGTTCCCGTGTGGTCCTCCTCCCGAGCGGCTCTGCCCCGCCAAGTAGGCCGGCTGCACGACCGGGTTTACATCAGCGCCGCTCCTGGGTCATCATGACCGCAACGAGAGGTGGCGCCGATGACTCGCGTAGACGAGCCGCGCAGCTTTGATGACGATTTCACCACTCAGCATGCGTACGGCATGCTCGAGTTCTACGAGAAGACGCTCACAGAACTCGGCTACCGGTCTGCGCGCTACGAAGACATCGAGGGCCACATCGGTTCCTGCCGGTTCGAGACTCCCAAGTACGACACGCTTAACCATGCGATGTGGATGTGCGGGCAGACACGTCTGTTTCTTCGTGCGGGACGGTTCGCCAAGGCCTACCGGTGGATCGGCACGATCCAGGGCATCCTGCTGATGAACGGCGTCTTCAGCATCATGGAGCTCAAGGACCACAACCGTCTCGAGCTGCCCCCCGTGCTTCCGCGCGGGCACGGGTAGAGCACAGGGAGGCATGTGGACGGCTATCAGCCGATACAGGGCAAGTGCTTCTACTGGCGCGAGCAGGTCGACGAGAGCGATCGCTTCAACACCCGCGTGAAGCCCGAAGACTGGCACGTGGAGTGCAGCTGCTTCGTTGAGGGGACCCGCTGGTTCTACACGGCGAGCACCACGCCGGCCGACTGCCCGGAGAAGCGCCACTGCCGCTACTACATCTTCTTCAGCTGACAGGCGAACGGCCCCCGAAGGGGCCGTTCCGGAAGTCGGCTCTTGTTGTGTGAGTCATCGTAGGAAGCCGACGGTTCCCCGATCAGCAGCGGCCGGAGTATCCGCCTCCCGTTGAGACGCGCACCAGATACCCGGTGCCGTTGCAGCCTTTGCACGGGCGCCACTCCTTGATGCCCGGCCGCGGCTCAACGGTGATGACCCGGTTGCCCCTGCAGGCGGGACACGTCTCTTTGCGAACCATCACACATCTCCTTGCCCTGCATTGACGAGTATTAAACTTGCTTGCGCTGATGTCCAGAGGTCGTTCGGCCACGAACATATCCAGATGTTGTGAGGGAGCCATCACTGCCTTTCGGCACAGCAAGTGACGTACCGTCAACGCCCCGGACACAGGCCGCTGTCGAGGGCTTGCTGTATACACCCCTGGCGACGATAGGGTAGGTAGGTGCATACGGCGAGCATGATTGGCGGAGATGAACGGAATGCTGCACGTGAGGAAGCCACTACGGGTCCAGGTATCTGCCGCGGGCATAGTCCCGCGTGCGGCGCACGTCACCGAGCATGTGGCGGACGCTATCGAACCGCACGTGAATCGGATGGTGCTCCTTCTCGGGCTGATCTATCCGCTTGCCATGGCGCCCCAGCTCTACAACGTCTGGGCACTCAATCGCACGGCGGGTCTATCGGCGGTCACCTCGGTCATCGGCCTGACGGTGGCTATCACCTGGACCGTGTACGGGCTCATCCACCGGCAGAAGACCATCTGGATCGTGAACCTGGCCTGGATCGGCGTGCATGCGGCCATGGTGACAGGCCTCTTCCGCTGACGCGAGTCCTCGGCTATCCGATGTCGACCATGCCAAGGTCGCTCAACACACACCGGCCCATCCGCTGCCACAGGTGCGTTGCCGCTTCGAGATCGACCCGGTCGGGGTCCAGGGCGTACTGGATGGACAGCCCGTCGACGATCGCTATCGTGAGCAGCGCGAATGAGGCGAGCTCCCGTGTGGGCGTGCCCTGCCCGGCATCGAGCACATCGAGCACGGTGTCGCGGTAGCCCGCGTACAGATCTGCGATGCGGCCACGGATGGATTCGCTGCGCATCGCGTACGGGAAGATCTCGAGCAGGGCGATGAACCCCTGCGTGTCTTCGATGATCTCACGCTCGCCTTCCATCAGTACGCGCAGCCTGGTGTCGCCCAGGGGGTACTGGTGCGTCTGCGCCACCAGGCCCCGGTTGGCCTCGTGTACGAGCGAGTCGACGAGGGCGACGATCAGCCCTTCCTTGTTGCCGAAGTGGTAGCCGATACTCGCCTTTGACTCATCGGCCTCCTCCGCGACAGCTGAGAGGCTCAGCGCCGCGATGCCGTCGCGCTCGAGTATCCGACGCGCGGCATCGAGCAGTCTGCGGGCGGTAGGGGGGAGCGATTCGATGGGATCCTGCGCGCGCAGTTCGAGCGCCTGCTGGCGCGTTCGCGGCCTGCCGGGGCGGCGCTTGGGTACCTGGGCTTCCATTGCCCGCTCACCTCCGTGGAGAGTGTCTCTCCTGAAGTATATAGCCACGAGATGTTTAGATTTAGCCGACCGGACAAATAAACTAAAGTGAAGGCCGGTCTGGGGGCGGTCCGGGCACCGATCACCGGGTTGCACAGGAGGTTTCGCGTGGAGAAGCAGACCATCGTAGTGGCTCTTGGTGGAAACGCTCTGCTCCGTCGCTCGGAGCCCATGACCGCTGAGGTGCAGCGAAACAACGTTCGCATCGCCGCCCGGGCACTCGCGCCCATCGCCGAGCGGCACAATCTTGTTCTCGCGCACGGCAATGGGCCACAGGTGGGGCTGCTCGCCCTGCAGGCGGCGGCTTACAAGGATGTGGAGCCGTACCCTCTTGATGTGCTCGGCGCTCAGAGCCAGGGCATGATCGCGTACATGGTGGAGCAGGAGCTTGGCAACCTGCTGCCGTTCGAGAAACCGCTCGCCACGATACTCACGATGGTCGAAGTCGACCTTGACGATCCGGCGTTCGAGAATCCGACCAAGTTCGTCGGTCCCGTGTACACGAATGAAGAAGCGGAGGTGCTCGCCGCGGAGAAGGGGTGGGTGTTCCGTCCCGATGGTCCGCACATGCGCCGGGTGGTGCCCTCTCCCGAACCGAAGCAGATCTTCGAGCTCGACCCGATCAGGTGGCTCGTGGAGAGAGACACCGTGGTCATCTGTGCTGGCGGCGGCGGTATCCCCACGGCGTATCTGCCCGATGGCACCCGCACGCTGGTGGGCGTGGAGGCTGTGATCGACAAAGACCTCGCCGGCCAGCTCCTCGCAAGTCAACTGGGGGCGGATCTCTTCCTGATGGCCACAGACGCCCCCGGCGTGTACCTCGACTGGGGTACTCGGGCCCAGCGCCTTCTCGGCCGCACGACGCCGGCCGAGCTCGAGCGGCATGAGTTCGCGGCGGGCTCGATGGGGCCGAAGGTAGAGGCGGCTATCCGCTTCGTTCGAAGCACCGGTCACCGCGCCGCCATCGGGAGCCTGGACGACATCACAGCGATCGTCGCCGGCGAGGCTGGGACGATCGTTGAGCCCGATCCCATCGACGAAGGAGAGGAGAGATAGGGGCCGGCTGCCGGCCCCTGGCACAGAACGCGCCGATACACGAGGAGGAGGACGCATATGGACATGCGGACACTGCCCGCTCTGCGACGTTTGAGAGGCCGGCACTACCTGACCGATCTCGACTACTCGCGTCAGGACCTCGAGGACCTGCTGGTGCTTGCGGTGCACCTGAAGGCCCTGCGCCAGAAGATGCGGCTCACGCCGTTCCTGCCGGGCCGCCATCTCGCCATGATCTTCGAGGCGTCGTCCACCCGCACGCGCGTGAGCTTTGAGAACGGGTTCGCCGAGCTCGGCGGTAACGCGCTCTACCTGCGTCCCGGTGAGATACACCTGCCCGGGCGTGAGACAGTGGCCGACACGGCCCGCGTTCTCTCCCGCATGAACGACGCGATCGAGATCCGCTCGAAGAAGAACGAGACCATCGAGGAGCTTGCGCGCTTTGCGACGGTTCCGGTCATCAACGGCATGGACGCGGACCGCCACCCTGCACAGTCGATGAGCGACGCGCTCACCATACTTGAGCACGCGGGCCGCCTCGAAGGGGTTACGTTCGCCTACCTCGGCGATGCGGCGCACCCGTGCAACTCGCTTGCTACCACGCTCACCAAGCTCGGCCTGAACGTACGTATCGGGAACGCGCCGGGGTATGAGATGGACGAGGCGCTCCAGAAGAAGGCCGCGCAGATCGCGGAGGACAATGGCGGGAGCTTCATGCTCACGCACGATCCGCTCGAGGCGATCGAAGGCGCCGACTTCATCTACACCGACTGCTGGTGGTGGACGGGGCAGGAGGACGAGTACGAGGCGCGCATCAAGGCGTTCACGCCGTTCCAGGTGAACAGCGCGCTCATGGCGAAGGCCAAAGAGAGTGCGCGGTTCATGCACTGCCTGCCCGCTATGCGCGGCGAGGAGGTCACCGACGAGGTCGCCGACAGCGATGCCTCGATCATCTTCCCGCAGGCCGAGAACCGCATGCACTTCCAGAAGGCTCTGATGCTCGCGCTCATCGGCATCGATGAGCTGCCCGCTGACGAACGGCTCCATCCGATCGCCCGCGCACTGCTGACCTGATCCGAGGGGGCCTTCGGGCCCGGGGAGGAACTTCGATGGCTGCAGAGAACGCACCAACCAAGCACAAGGTATTCGGCCTGGCGTCGATGATCCTGTTCTCCGTCTCCGCGATCCTTGTGGGAGACACGATCGCTTCATCCGCGGCGATGGGCGTGCAGGGCATGACGTTCTGGATCGTCCTCGCCGTACTGTTCTTCATCCCATACGGGTTCGTGACCGCCGAGCTCGGTGCCGCCTGGCCCGACGACGGCGGGCTCTACGTGTGGGTGCGCGAGGCGTTCGGGCCCATGTGGGGCACCGTCACCGCGTGGTTGTACTGGGTGAACGTTGCGCTCTGGGCGCCAAGCGTGTTCGTCCTGTTCGTCTACACGCTCACAGCGGCGTTCGGCATCACGATGCCGCTGTGGCTCGAGGCAGCGCTCGTCATCGCGCTCATCTGGGTGATGGTCGCCATCGGCGTGCTGCCCAAGCGCTACTCCAAGTGGGTGCCAAACGCATCCGCCGTCGTGAAGATGGTCGTGTTCTTGGTTCTCGGCGTCGCGGGCATCGCGGCTGCGATCAAAAACGGCGGGCTGGCGAACGACTTCTCGCTCGCCAACTGGATACCGGACATGTCGTTCGACAACCTCACGTATCTCCCGGTCGTGATCTACAGCTTCATGGGATTCGAGCTCATGAGCTCGGTGGGCGACTCGGTCAAGGATCCCAAGCGTGATGTGCCGAAGATGATCTTCGCCGCCGGGCTCGCCATCCTGTTCATCTACATGTTCGCGACTTTTGGCGTGCTCGCCGTGATCCCGGTGGACGAGATCGTCATCGAGACCGGCATCGTGGACGCGCTCAAGCCGGCGTTCGAGGCCGTGCTCGGCGCCGCCGCTGGCCCTGTGTTCGCGGTCATGGCGATCGGCGTGCTCTTCACGTTCCTCGGCAACATGGTGACCTGGTCGATCGGCGCCAACGAGTCTATCGCCGCTACCGGTATGGACGAGACCGCGCCGGGCGTCTTTGGCCACATGCACCCCAAGTTCGACACGCCTGACTACGCGTTCTATCTGATGGGCATCATCGCCACCGTGGTAACGGTGCTCACCTACGTGCTGTTCGGCAACAACGAGGGCATCTTCTGGGCGATCTTCTCGCTCAGCTCCGTGGTGTTCCTGCTGCCGTACCTGCTCATGTTCCCGTCGCTCGTGGCGCTCAGAAAGAAGTTCCCCGAGCAGCACCGGCCGTACAAGGTGCCCGGCGGCGACGCTGGCGCCTGGCTGTGGACCGTCCTGTGCGAGATCGGGATCCTGTTCACGCTGGCGCTCTTCTTCCTCGTGCCGCCCGAGGGTACGCCGCTCGGCGCGTTTTACGCCATCACCATCGGCGGCACGATCATCTCGGTGGCGGTGGGCTTCTGGCTGTACAACCATGCGAAGTCGCTCAAGAAGGCATAGACACGGTCCCCGACAGGAGAGGAGGCACTATGCCAAAGGTCATAGACAGCACGCCGAAGGCCGACGGGTTCCGCATGCCGGGTGAGTTCGAGCCGCATGCCGGCACCTGGATCCTGTGGCCCGAACGCCCTGACAACTGGCGCCTGGGCGCCAAGCCTGCGCAGAAGGCGTTCGTTGAGGTGGCGAGCGCGATTGCGCGATTCGAGCCTGTCACGATGGGCGTGAGCCACGCGCAGTTCGCCAACGCCCGGCAGATGCTACCGCCAGAGGTGCGCGTGGTTGAGATCAGCAACGACGATTCCTGGGTGCGCGACTGCGGCCCTACGTTCGTGGTGAATGACGAGGGTGTCGTCCGCGGCGTGGACTGGGACTTCAACGCCTGGGGTGGCCTGGTGGACGGATTGTACTTCCCCTGGGACAAGGACGACGCCGTTGCCTGCAAGATCTGCGAGATCGAGGGTGTCGACCGCTACAAGGCCCCTGTCGTGCTCGAGGGCGGATCGATCCATGTGGACGGCGAAGGCACCTGCTTCGTCACCGAGGAGTGCCTGCTCTCCGAGGGGCGGAACCCCGATCTCAGCAAGGAGGAGATCGAGGCCGCGCTCTGCGACTACCTGGGATGCGAGAAGGTCATCTGGATTCCGCTCGGCATCTACAACGATGAGACGAACGGCCACGTGGACAACATCTTCGCCGTCGTGCGTCCCGGCGTTGTCGTGATCGCATGGACCGATGACGAGAGCGACCCGCAGTACGCGCGGTCGGTCGCGGCGAAGGAGGCGCTCGAGGCGGCGACCGACGCGCGTGGGCGCGCACTCGAAGTGCACACGATCCACATCCCAGACCCGCTGCTGATCACCGAGGAGGAGTCGCAGGGCGTGGACGCCGTAGACGGAACACTGCCGCGGCTACCCGGTGACCGCCAGGCCGCAAGCTACATCAACTACTACGTGGTGAACGGCGGCGTCCTCGTCCCGGCGTTCGGAGACCGGCATGATGAGGCGGCCCGGGTGAAGCTCCAGGAGCTCTATCCCGACCGCGCGGTCGTGGCGATCGAGAGCGCCCGCGAGATCATCCTCGGCGGCGGGAACGTGCACTGCATCACCCAGCAGCAGCCGCGCGGGTAGTCGCGGGCCGCATGTGCCCGGCGTCGTGAACACGAAGGGCGGACCGGATCGACCGGTCCGCCCTTCGCACTCGCCAGCACGCTTCAGCGGAAGCGCCCCTGACGCGCGGTGACTACATCGCTTCCTTGCTCGTCTCCTCGATCGCCTTGTCGATCTGCTTGCGCAGGACATCGGGCAGACCGGGGATGTCGATGTTCACGAACCCGCGGGTGATCATCGAGACCGCCTCGTCCTTGGGGAGACCGCGCGTCATGAGGTAGTAGATCTCCTCGGCGGCGATCGGCGAGATGGCGGCTTCATGCGAGAGCTCGGCGCCCGGCGCGCCCTCGCTTGCGAGGTCCGGGATCGCCCACTGCGTGGAGTTGGGCGACTGCACGATACCGCGGCAGTCGAGGTGCGCCTTGCAGTCGTTGGTGCGGCCGATGAGGCGTCCGCGTGAGTACACCACCGACTCGTCGAGCGACACGGTACGGGCGACCGCCTCGGAGCGCGAACCCTCGCCGATCAGCTGGGCTTCGCTGCCCAGATCGATGTGGCTGTCCTTGAGTCCGTAGACGATCGAGTTGAAGACGGCGGTGGAGTTCGTGCCCTCCAGCTTGGCCACCGGGAAGGACTGGATCGACTTCACCGGCGTGAGCAGCACGTAGTTGTTGATGTAGACGCCGTCGTCGTCGACGATGACGCCCGTGCGCGGACGCACGCTGAAGTCCTCGGCCCAGTTGTGGACCATCGTGAACGTGAGCTTCGCGCCCTTGCCCACGTAGAACTCGGAGATGCCGGCGTGCAGGCCCTCCTTCACGTCCACGTGTACGTTGCAGCCGGTGATGACGTTCGCCTCGGCACCGTCCTCGACGATGATGATGTTGTGGACGTTCTGACTGACGTTGCTTTCGCTCACGAACAGGCAGGCCTGGATGGGCTTCTCGACTTTGCGACCGGCCTTCACGCGGATGAAGTACCCCTCGGTCTGGTGGAGGGCCACGAGCGCGGTGTACTTGTCCTTGTCGGGCATGACCGCGCGCCACCAGTACTTCTCGAGCATCTCCTCCGGCCACAGGCGCAGCGCGTCTTCAGTGCTCATGATCTCGATGGCGTCATCGAACGCCTTCTGGACCCGTTCGTAGATCGGCGTGCGGTCCATCTGGAAGTAGCTCGCCGAACGGTCGGACTCGTCGGCCATGAAGCCGGAGTGGATGACCGTCTCCTTGACCTGCTTCTCCAGCGACTCGAGTGAGTCGATCTTCTGCTGTTCTGAGACGGTCTTGAAGCGCGTGATGTCGACATCGGGACCGAGAGCGGCCTGCTTATCGATGGCGGACTCCGCAGCGATGCGGATCTCTTCGAGGCGCGCGATGGCGCTGGGGCTTAGCTGAGTGTCTGACATAGTTTGCACTCCACACAGGCGTCGTAACCGTGGCTGGATATCTCGTCGATGAGGTCGAGCGGGTTGCCCTTGCAGGCAAGGCGACCGTTGTAGAGCACGTGCGCCACGTCGGCGTTCACGAACTCCAGGATGTGACCGGTGTGGGTGATGATCAGACCGGAGCGGCGACGCTCGGAGATCCTGCCCTCACCCTTGAGCAGTGCGTTCATCGCACCACCGACGACCGCGATGTTGTCGAGGTCAACGCCGCTCTCGGGCTCGTCGAACAGCGCCAGGTCGGGCATCTGGGCCAACAGCTGTGCCATCTCGGAGCGCTTTGCCTCGCCGCCGGAGAAGCCCATGTTGACATCGCGTGCGAGCATGTGGCCGAGGTTGAGCTCCTCATCGAGCGTGGCGATCGCCTCGTCATCGAGTTCGCCGCGGGCGGCCACCTCGAGCATCTGGCGGAGCTTCACGCCGCGGACCGCAGGCGGGCGCTGGAACGCGATCCCGATCCCAAGCCGGGCGCGCTCGTCGACCTCGAGCTCGGCGAGATCGACGCCCTTGAACAGGACGCGGCCCTGCGTGACCCGATAGCCGGGCATGCCGACGATCGTGTTGAGGAGCGTGGACTTACCGCCACCGTTGGGGCCGAGCAGTACGTGTGTCTCACCTTCGTTGATGGTGAGATCCACACCGCGCAGGATCTCCCGGTCGCCCACGGAAACGTGGAGGTCCTGGATATCGAGGAGGGGTGCGGTGGTATCGGAGGTCATCGGTCACCTCATCTCTCATGATGCGAGGTCGGGCAGGTCGTTGGACCCGCGCACGTGCGTGCAGGCCGGCGCGGAAGGACAAGCGTTCTCACTGTAGCAGGATGCGCGCCAACAATATACCCCAGGGGGGTATCTCATCCTGCTACCCGAGACGTTTGTCGGGTGGTCGCGGGACACGGGAGTTTGGGGCATCATGAGCCACATGACCGAGGGTACCGCACACTCAGCAGACATCGTGGCCGACCGGGTCCCCGCGCCCGATGGGCAGGCCGCGCGCCCGGGGCTCGACGCGTTCCGCGAGCGCGTGTGGGCGCACTTCGAGGATCACGCGCGTGACGACCTGCCCTGGCGCCAGACGACCGATCCGTACCGGGTGCTGGTCTCGGAGGTGATGCTGCAGCAGACGCAGGTGTCGCGGGTGGCGCCCAAGTACGAGGCGTTCCTGCGCGCGTTTCCTACGGTGGAGGCGCTTGCGGAGGCGCCGATCGACCGTCTGCTCGCAGTGTGGCAGGGCCTCGGCTACAATCGCCGCGCCCTGGCGCTCAAGCGCGCCGCTGAGGTGGTGGTGAAGCGCCATGGCGGCTCGGTTCCCGCCACGCTCGATGAGCTCACCGCGCTACCGGGCGTTGGGCACGCCACGGCCGCGCAGGTCCTGGCGTTCGCATTCGACATCGGCGTGCCGTTCATCGAGACCAATGTACGGGCGGTGTATCTGCACGAGTTCTTCCCGGGAGTGGAGGGCGTGCCCGACTCGGCGCTGCTTCCTCTGGTGGCCGACACCCTCGATCATGACCGTCCGCGCGAGTGGTTCTGGGCGCTGTTGGACTACGGCACGCACCTCAAGGCAACGCAGCCCAATCCATCGTGCCGGAGCAAGCACCATGTCCGTCAGTCGCGCTTCGAGGGCTCGAACCGGCAGTTGCGCGGTCGCCTGTTGGCGGAGCTCACGGCGCGAGCCGGCGGCGGAGCCACGCTCGACGTACTCGCCGCGGCGGCCGGATTCCCTGCTGGAAACGTCGCCCTGGCGCTCGAAGCGCTTCAGTCCGAGGGGTTCGTGGTGTCATCGAGCCAGGGCTGGCGCCTCGCCTGAACCCCGGTGATCGCGGTGGCCTCGGTCTCGAGCATCCTGGCCACTACATCCACCGCCATGCCGTTGTCGGCCGCGATCCTGGCGGCATCGTCACTCTCCACAGAGAGCGTGCGGACGCCAGTGGGAAGCGTCGCGATCTTGAATCGCGCCGGCCCGAGCGACGTGGGCACCTCGGTGACGTCGCGGTCGGCCAGTCGCCGGTGGCAGGGCAGCATCCGTACGCCGAGGGTGCCCGTCTCAGCCATGAGCCGATCGGCGAGCGCCGGAGCGTGTGACGCGTCGGCGAGCACGGAAACCACGATCGCCGCGCGCCCTTTCTTCATGACCACCGGGGTCTGCCACACGTCGAGGGCGCCCGCGTGACGGAGCCGCTCGGCCGCGATCGCGAGCTCCTCGGGGGTGAGGTGGTCGATGTTCGACTCGAGCAGGGTCACGCGGTCGTGCCCGGGTTCCTCGGCGGCAGACTCGCCGAGGAGCAGCCGTGCCACGTTGGGCAGGCCGATCTCGCGCGTGCCGCGTCCCGTGCCCACGCGGCGAACCACCATCGGCGGAACCGGCCCGAAGCCGCTCGCGAACGTGCGTATGGCGGCTGCACCCGTGGGGGTGGTCAACTCGCCGCCCACCGGACCAGGCAGCACCGGCATCCCTTCCAGCAACACCGCGGTGGCGGGCGCCGGCACGGGGAGCTCGCCATGCTCGGTCATCACGGTACCGCCGCCGAGCGCGAGCGGCGACGCGATGAGGCTCGTCACGCCAAGCGCGTGCATCCCCAGCGCGATGCCGAGGAGATCCACGAGCGTGTCGGCGGCGCCGATCTCGTGAAAGTGCACGTCATCGATCTCGACGCCGTGCACCTGCGACTCGGCGTGGGCGAGCTCGCGCAGCGCGCTGAGCGCGGCCTGCCGCGGCTCATCAGCGATCGGCGCATGCAGGAGGAGGTCGTGCAGCGCCCGGAAGTCGCGCCGAGGCGCGCCGTCCTCGGCGACCCGCACGCCCGTGCCGCCCACGCCAGCCGAGCCGCATGGCGGAGCCTCCACCGTGATCGTTCCGAGGCCCATCGCGCCGAGCGCCTCCCGTAGCACGGCGAGGTCGAATCCGGCATCCACGAGCGCGCCGAGGAACTTGTCGCCGGAGATGCCGGTGGAGCAGTCGAGGTATGCGATCACCCGGCATCACCGCCGGCTGCGGTCACGACCATGTGGTTGATGCGGCTGGCGAGTGCCGCGGCCCCGAACCCGTTGTCGATGTTGACCACCGACATCCCTGACGCGCACGAATTCAGCATGCCGAGAAGCGCGGCCAGCCCGCCGAACGAGGCGCCGTATCCCACCGACGTGGGCACGGCGACGACAGGGCACGACACCAGCCCCGTGACGAGCGAGGGAAGCGCGCCCTCCATGCCTGCCACGGCGATGATGACGTTCGCGTTGCGCAGCACGTCGGTGTGGGCGAGGAGCCGGTGTACGCCGGCGACCCCCACGTCGTACAGCCGGGTGACCCGGTTGCCCATCACCTCGGCCGAGATCGCCGCCTCCTCGGCCACCGCATGGTCGGCGGTCCCGCCGGTGGCCACGACCACATGCCCAACGGCGGGTCGCTCCGCACGCCGGTCGACCACCAGAAGCCGCGGGGCCTCGAAGTAGCGTGCGTCTGCCGCCACCTGGGCAACCTTCTGGAAGTGCGAGGCGGTGGCCCGGGTGCCGAGGAACACATCGCTGTGCTCGAGCATCTCGCGCGCGATCGAGCGTACCTGCGACGGCGACTTGCCTTCGCAGAAAACCACTTCGGCGAACCCGCAGCGCAGCGCCCGGTGGTGGTCGATCTTGGCGTCGTCGATGTCGGCGAAGGGCAGTTGCGCGAGCGACTCCAGCGCCGTATCGCTGTCGACCTCGCCCGAGGCCACCTGGTCGAGCAACTCACGCAAGCGTGCGGGGTCCATGCGTGCTCCTGTTCTCGAAGCTCCTCGTGTCACTCGCTCACAAACGCTCTGTGAAGGTTATACACTGTTCAGACACGGCGCGAGGTGGGGGTCGGTCTGCGTATACCGGATTACATAGCGCACGTCGAGGCACCTGAGCGGCTCATCGTCTTCGGTCGCGCGCTTGCGTGTGTCGTGCTGCTCGTCATGCTGGGCTTCGGTTCTGCAGTCAACCAGCTGACCGCGCCGTGCGTGGCGGGTGGTGTCCTGTTCGTCGCGTGGACTCTCGTCTGGGCGCTGTGGGTGCGGCAGGGGGCCCGGGACCTCACCAACAAGCTGGGCTGGACCGTGGTGGTGGACTCGGTCGCGCTCGCCCTGCTCTCGGCGAACACCCCCGTCCCCGGCGACCCGTACTACGCGTGGTATGCCGCCGAGGCGGTGCTCTTCGCTCTCTCGCTCAAGCGGCAACAGGCGTGGTTGTTTGGAGCGATGCTGGCGGGCTCCCATGCCGTCGGTCAGGTGTTCCGCGGCAACGTGGATGGCGGCCCCAGCTACGTGTTCCTGCTGGTGAGTTCAGCGTCGCTTATCGCGATCGGCTACTTCGTGGCAACGGTTCTGAGCGACGTGGAGAAGCGTCAGAACAAGATCGAGACACAGCGTGCCGAAGTGGAGGCGCTCAACGCCAGGCTCGAGCGCAGCATGAACGAACTCCGGGCGGTCACACAGGTCACGGAGCTTATCCATTCCACGCTTGAGCTCGACACCATCGGACCCACGCTGCTCAGCATCCTGGAGAAGGTCATCGACATCCCCACGGCCTCGCTCACCGTGATCGACAAGGACAAGCAGGAGACGCTCTTCTCAACCAGCAGCGTCAGGCCGGGTGTGAGCCGGAGCTACTCCGGCTACGACCTCACCGGCGTGACGGCCCCCGAGTCCACCGGCGCGTTCGCCTGCATCGAGCTCGTGGACCACGAGACGACCTCGGTCATCTTCTGCGCCGATGAGGCCGCTGTGGCGACGCTGGGCGCCGAGGACCGCGTGGTGCTGCAGGCGGTCGCTTCGGAGTTGGTGGTGGCGGTTGAGAACGCGCGTCTGTACCGGCTCACCAAACGGCTCGCCATCACCGATGAGCTCACCGATCTCTACAACTACCGGCATCTGCAGCAGCGTCTCGACGACGAGATCCACCGGGCTGAGCGCTACGGCAAGCGCCTGTCGTTCCTGATGCTCGACATCGACAACTTCAAGCGGGTCAACGATGTGCATGGCCACCGGGTCGGGGACCAGGTGCTGGCTTCGGTCGGACAGGTCCTCAAGACGACCGTGCGTGAGGTCGACATCGTGGCCCGGTATGGCGGCGAGGAGTTCTCCGTGATCCTGCCGGAGACCGACGCGCCCGGCGCCTTCATCGCGGCCGAGAAGATCCGGGAGGCCATCTCGCTCTACCGTTTCCGCGACGCCGACGGTGAGCCGGTCATCCATGTGACGGTCAGCATCGGTCTGGCGAGCTTCCCGATCCACGCCACCGGCAAGGAGTCGCTGCTGCGCGCGGCCGACGATGCGCTCTACCACGCGAAGACGACGGGCAAGGACAGGGTGCGCGCCCCGCGACTCCGGCTGCACCGGCCCGCGCCTGGCGATGCCCCCACGGAGAGGATGGCCGAGTGAGTACGATCGCGTATCTGGGACCCGCCGGCACGTTCAGTGAGGTGGCCGCATACTCCGCGGGCATCGAAGAGGTCGTGCCGGTACCGTGTGTGACCATCGCCGAGGTGTTCGAGGCCGTTGAGCGCGGCAAGGCCGATCTTGGCGTTGTGCCGATCGAGAACTCCATCGAAGGGTCGGTCGCGGCCACGCTCGATGCGCTCGTGTTCGAGTCATCGCTTGAGATCCAGCGCGAGCTCGTGCTCGACATCCGCTTCGCGCTGGTGGGCGCACCCGGGGCCACGCTGGCTGACATCACCGAGGTGGCGGCGCATCCGCAGGCGAGCGGTCAGTGCCGCAGGTGGCTCGAGCGCAACCTGCCGGGCAGGCCCGTCACGGCCGCCAACTCCAACGCGGAGTCGGTGCGGCTCGCGGCCTCCACGCCCGGCGTGGCGGGGCTGGGCCCCGCGCTTGCCGCGGATATCTACGGCGCCGAGGTGATCGAGCATGACGTGCAGGACTACGCGGGCAACCAGACGCGGTTCGTGGTGATCGGGCGCGGCATACAGCCGCGGACGGGCTCGGACAAGACGTCGCTCGCCTTGTTCATGAAACAGGACAAACCGGGCGCGCTCTTGATGATCCTCTCCGAGTTCGCCTACGGCGACATCAACCTCACCAAGATCCAGAGCCGTCCGACGAAGCGCCAGCTCGGCGACTACATGTTCTTCGTCGATCTGGAGGGCCATGTGGACGATTCGCACGTGCGCCTCGCGCTCGACTGCCTACGCCTGAAGCTCAGGGAAGTGAAGGTCCTCGGCAGCTATCCCGTAGCGCGGTAACTGGTTCATCGCCGTTCACTTGCGGGCATCGCTGTGCTACAAGGTATAAGCGTATCGGAACAATACGATAAGGAAACTGAGTAGCAGGGAGTCTCTCATGAGCGATCAGCCCGTGGACTACCATCCGATGTGGGAGGAGCTCGGCCTCGATCTCCCAAGCCATGACGCGCTTCTGCAGGCCGTGGGGCAGCTCTTTGGTGATGGAGCTGCCCCAGATGAAGCGGCCCGAGGACCTCGCGATGTGGAAGGCCGAGGTGCGCGAGCTGGCCAAGAAGGTCGAGGAGGTCACCGGCAACACGATCACCGCTGGGTCGCTCAGCGCGGCTATCAAGGAAGTCAACGACAAGCGCCGTGCGCTCCAGCGGATCGCCGCGGCGTGCACGGCCGACCCTGCGCCGATCAGCGGCAAGGACCGCCTGCTCGCCACGCAGGTGGCCTTCTACGACGATGTGCCTCGCTTCACGCAGATGGTGAACGCGCTCGCCGACGAGCTTGACCAGCGCGTCGCCGCGGGTGAGGGCGTCGCCCCGAAGGGCACCAAGCGGATCCTCGTGACCGGTACGCCGATGGCGCTTCCCAACTGGAAGATCCACGACATCATCGAGAAGGCCGGCGCTGTGGTCGTTGGCGAGGAGATGTGCACGGGCAGCCGCTACTACCAGGACCTCGTGTCGGAGGACGGGACGACGCTTGACGAGATGATCGATGCGGTGGCCGAGAAGTACCTCGACATCAACTGCGCCTGCTTCACCACCAACAAGGGGCGCATCGATGATGTCGTGCGCATGGCCAAGGAGTATGAGGCCGACGGCGTCATCGATCTTGCGCTCCAGTTCTGCGGCCTGTACGAGATGGAGTCGCACGGCATCGAGACCGCGGTCCGCGAGGCCGGTCTCCCGGTTCTCAAGATCACGACCGATTACTCCATGGAGGACGTGGGCCAGCTCTCGACCCGTGTCGAGGCGTTCCTGGAGATGCTGTAGGCGATGCGGGTCCTCGGACTCGATATCGGTTCGCGCAGTATCGACGCGGTCTGGCTCGAGGGCGAGCGGATCGTGGATTGGGCGGTGGCCGACTCGGGGTACGACCCCGGGTCGGCCTCGGCCGCTTTTGTGGAACGTGATGCCCACGACGTGCTGGTAGCCACAGGCTACGGGCGCCATGTGGCCAAGGAGCGATTCGGCTGTGCCGCGGTCACCGAGATCACGGCATACGGGCTGGGCGCGGCGGCGCTCTTCCCGCACGCCGCTTCGGTGCTCGACATCGGCGGGCAGGACACCAAGGTGATCTCGCTCGGCCATGGCGGCCGGGTCGTGGACTTTGAGATGAACGACAAGTGCGCTGTCGGCACCGGCAAGTTCCTCGAGGTGATGGCACGTGCGCTCGGCTTCACGCTCGAGGAGATGGCCGCTGCATCGCGCGGAGCCGAGAGCGGCATCGCGACCTCAAGCATGTGCACAGTGTTCGCAGAGAGCGAAGTGACCGGTCTCGTGCATCGCGGCGAGGACCGGGCGCGCATCGTGCGCGGACTGCATGAGACCATAGCGAAGCGCACGCTCGGCTCGCTCAAGCGCGTGGACGCACAGGGTCCGCTCGTCTTCGCGGGCGGGGTGGCGAAGAATCCGGCGATGGTGGACCTTATCACCGCGGGGTTCTCGGGTGAGGTGGTGGTGCCCGAGGAGGCACAGATCGTAGGCGCATACGGAGCGGCACTGAGTGCCGCCCGGGAGTGAAGGGAGCCATCCGATGGCTAAGCGGATCCTGATCACGAGCGATACGTTGGGCAAGGCCGAGGCGGAACTCGGGGCGATCCTGATGCGGAGCTTCCTCGTGTCGCTCGCGCACGAGGAGAACGCGCCTGCAGCAGTCATGCTGAGCAACGATGGCGTGAAGCTTGCGTGTGAGGGCTCGGATGCGCTCGATGAGTTGCGTCTGCTGGTCGACGCTGGTGTCACCGTCACCGCGTGCGGGACGTGCCTCAAGTACTTCGGGCTGCAAGACAAGCTCGCCGTCGGCACCGAGGGGAACATGTCGGGCCTGGTCGCCGCTGTCTGCGGTCCAGATGAGATCGTCACGATAGGCTGATCCCATGAGCGACATGCTGCAGATGGCCAAGGCCTTCTACGCCGACTGGCGGCGCTACGGCAAGGACGCGAAGAAGCACGACGCGTGGATCCGCAAGCACGCACGCAATCGTGGGTGGAGCGTGAATCCACGCTGGATGATCTACACCAATCTCAAGCTATGGATCTCAGACGCGGAAGCGATGTACGGTCGCCGGTACTGCCCGTGCTACGAGCCGTCGGGAGACTCCGAGCTCGATCGCAAGCTGATCTGTCCCTGCCAGTTCGCCCAGGCCGAGATCGACACAATCGGCTGGTGCCACTGCACGCTCTTCGGTCGCGGCGACCTGACCGCAGCCGACTACAAGCGTGCCGAGGGTCGGCTCATGGCCGAGTACCGGGGCACGCACATCTGGAGCGCTTCGCCGAACTGCGCGGCATGGGCTGTGCGGTAAGCGAGGACGACGGAGAGTATCGGGTGAGGTTCGGTTGACAGCACCAACACAGATACCAACGATCCGAACAGGCACCGGTACACTGGATATCAGCCGACCGGAGACCACACGGATGCCGCTCTTCACCATCGACCTGCACAACCACACGCCGCTTATCCCGACGGACTACCGTGGGGACGTCGCCACCACGCCGCGTCAGATCGTCGAGCGCGCGCTTGAGGTCGGCATACACGTGTGGGGTATCGCCGACCACTGGAGCGTGGCGTACGGCCCACGCGTGGTGGAGGCGGCCGAGGATGTCTTCGCCGAAACGGGCCGACGGCTGCTCGTGCTACCGGGCGCGGAGCTGCGCATCCGTCACGACGGCGAGGAGACGCACATGGTGGCGCTCTTCCCGCCGGTCGAGGTGGCGGAGCGCTTTGCCGGGCTGCTCGCCGCGCTCGGCCTTGAGGACCCGGTGGCCCCGCTCGAGGAGCTGCCGTTCTTCGCGCACGACCGCGATCCGCTCGACGTGGCGCGGCTCGTGGACGAGGCTGGCGGTCTGTGTCACATCGGGCACGTGGACCGCACCTTTGGCGAGTACTGCTTCATGGAATCCGAGCTCGTCCACCACCTGGCCGAATGCGAGCACATCTCGGCGATCGAGCTCATCGATCACGCCTGCCGGGGCCGCTTCCGCGATGGCCTTTCGATCGCGCACATCTCATCGTCGGACTCGCACTCGCTCGAGGAGATGGGCCGTCGCACGGCCACGATCGAGCTGCCGGAGCTCTCGTTCGAGGGCCTGCGCGCGGCCTTTCGCGGGGCGCGCCGCTAGTCGCGCGCGCGAAGCGGCGTGAGGTCCCCGGCCGCTGGCACGCCGAGCGCGAGGTGTCCGGTCATCCTGTCGGCCAGGAACGCTGAGCGGTCGGCGGCGTCCAGCGCGAGCGGCAGGACGTCGCCCCCACGAACCACACCGAGCGAGCCGCGCGCGCATGCGGTCTCCCCGTAGGCGGTCACCTCGTCTGCCCCCGCCACGCCCCCGGCGATGAGCAGCGGCACCGCTCCGCCTCCGTGGTAGAGCGGTCCGGCGGCCGGAGTCTGGTGGTCCGGGCAGACCGCGACCACGATCTCGCCGCGCTCCACGAGCGGCACGAGCGGGGCGAGCGCGCGGTCGATCGCGGCGATCACCTCGGCTTTGCGCGCAGGATCCTTCTTGTGTCCGGCCATGTCCGTACGCTTGGTGTGCAGGTGGACGAAGCCGTAGCCTCCGGCGATCAGCTTCAGCGCGGCTGTCATCCGTACGGCAACATCAGCCTCAGGATCGGACTCCGTGCCGAACTCGCGGTGATCGAGCCCTATCGCGGCTCCAAGCCCCCTGTAGAGAGGGCCCGCGCCGAGTGTGACGCCGCGCATCCCGAACCGCCGGGGAAACGGCGAGTAGTCTGCCGTGGCGCCGGCCCACTTCACCAGCATGGCGTTGAGCGGCCGGCCCGCGAGCGCCGAGCGCGACTGGCGGATCCATGCGTTGAGCGCGCGTGCGGTCCATGCCGCCGCATCGGGATCGGGCGCCTCCTCGAGCGGCAACACCGCGAGGACCGCGGTGTCGTCGCGCAGCGGGTCGGCGTCGCTGACGAAGTGAGAGAGAGGGCGCCCATCAAGCGCGCGGAGGAACAGCAGTCCCTGCAGCGCTCCGGTGTGGACGAAGCGGAACGCGACACCATCGATCTCGGTGGAGAGGCCCGCATCCGCCAGATAGGGCGCGTCGCCAACGCGGGGGTCGGGCCGCTCGTCGATCCAGAGCACCCCGTCGCGCTCGCTCACACGGGCGGCGTTCGCGCGCACAACGACCTCGCCGGGGGCCGGGGCGTGCCCCTCGCCGAGCGCCTCCAGCAGGCCCCGGCCCGGGAACTGCTCCGGAGCGTAGCCGAAGAGCGCGAAGTGCGCTTGATGCGAGCTGGGCGCGAGCCCTGGGCCGACCGGATAGAGCAGGCCGCACCGGCCGAGGGTTGCCAGCCGGTCGAGGTTGGGCGTGTCGGCCGCCTCGATAGGCGTGCGCGGGCGCGCGACGGCGGTGCCCAGGCCGGGAGTCGGTCCGGAGAGCGACTCGTACGGGCGGTCGCCCGCGCCATCGGGCACCACGAGAATGATCGGTCGCAGCGTGCCGCCAGCGCTCACAGCGGGGCTCCTCTCCTCGCGCAGTGCTCCTGAGGGCGTGCACCAGCTAGTATGTCATAGGGGTACGACAGATGAGGGGAGTGCAGATGGGGGACCGATCGGCACAGGACCTGACATCGCACGCGCGTGAGCGGTTCGGCCCGCGAGCGGGCAGCTACCGAACCAGCGAGCTGCATGCGGGCGGTCCGGACCTTACATTACTGATGGAGTGGCTTGCCCCGCGACCGGGGGAAAGGGCGCTTGATGTGGCGACCGGCGGCGGGTATGTGGCGCTTGCGCTCGCACGCTCCGGTGTGGACGTGGAGGCGTGTGACCTCACACCGGAGATGCTCGAAGTCGCGCGCGTGCTCCTTGAGGACGAAGACTGCACGGCACGATTCGCCGTGGCCGAGGCCGACGCGCTCCCGTATCCGGATGCGGCGTTCGACATCGTGACGTGCCGCATCGCCGCCCACCACTTCCCTGATGCGCAGGCGTTCTTCAATGAGGTCGCCCGCGTGCTGAAGCCCGGCGGACGCTTCGGCTTCCAGGACCAGACACTGCCGCCCGAGGGCCCGTCGGCCGTGCTTGTCGACGTCTTCGAGAGAACGCGGGACTCGAGCCATAATCAGGCGTATAAGGAGAAGGGGTGGATGACCCTGATCGAGCGGGCGGAACTGGTCGTTGAGCGGTCGACACTGGTCGACAAGCGGCATGATTTCGGCGATTGGACCGCACGTCAAAACAGCGATGAGGCGACGGTGGCTGAGTTGACGCGGCAGATGGCCGAGGCGCCGGACGGGATGCGCCGGTGGCTCGAACCCGAGTACGAGGGTGAGCGGATCGTCGCGTTCAGAAACCGCCATTTGGTGGTGCTGGCCACTAAACGGCCGTGATCCGCCGCGTCGCATACGCGATCGCACTGGTCGCGGTGATGCTGCTTGTTGGATGCGGGCCGGATCCCGCGGCCGAGCCTCCCGGTGCGGCTCCGCCGGTCACCGAGCTCGGCGATGCGGAGGTCCTGGAGTACGAAGGCGAGAAGCTGGACTCGTACGATGCCTTCCGCGAGAACTCGATCGCCGGTCCGCAGTACGTGGATGTCACCACCTACGAGCTCGAGGTGACGGGGCTCGTGGACGATCCAGCGGCCTACACGTATTCGGAGGTCACGAGCGGGTTTCCTGCCTACGAGAAGGTGGTGCGGCTCGACTGCGTGGAAGGCTGGGGCGCCACGATCCTGTGGCGTGGCGTGCTTGTCCGGGAAATCCTCGATCGCTCGGGTGTTCAACCAGGTGCGCGGAGCGTGGTCTTCACAGCCGCCGACGGCTACACCACCTCGTTCCCGGTGTCGTACTTCTACGACAACGACATCCTGCTCGCGTACTCGATGAACGGTGTCACGCTGCCGCGGGAGCGGGGCTTCCCATTCCAGCTCGTGGCGGAGGACAAGTGGGGATACAAATGGTGCAAGTGGGTTGCGGGGATCGAGCTCGTGGCGGACGAGGATCCCGGCGGCTACTGGGAGGACCGGGGTTACAGCAACGACGGCGATCTCGATGAGTCGTTCTTTGGCGACTGACCCTGACGCGTCATCCGCTCGTCGGCGTTTCGGGTGATACTGATGCTGTGCGGTTCTACCGGACATAACAGCGCGATCGAGGGAGGGGCGATGCTCAAGGAGTTCAAGGAGTTCGCGATCAAGGGCAACATGGTCGACCTGGCTATCGGCGTCATCATGGGCGGGGCATTCGGTGCTGTCGTGACGTCGCTGGTGCACGACGTGATCATGCCGCCCATCGGTGCGCTGCTCGGCGGTGTCGACTTCTCAAACCTCATGTGGGTCATCAAGGAGGGCTCGGCCGGCGCGCCCTATGCGACGCCGGCGGCGGCGGCCGAGGCCGGAGCGACCGTGATGGCGTACGGCGCGTTCATCAACACGGTCGTCAACTTCCTCATCGTGGCGCTTGCGATCTTCATGGTCGTGAAGGCGATGAACCGGCTGCGCAAGCAGGAGGAAGAGGCCGTCACTACCAAGGAGTGCCCGTTCTGCAAGAGCGAAATCGCGCTTGAGGCGACGAGGTGCCCCGCGTGCACGAGTGAGATCTGAGCGTCCGTATCGGCGTCGAATCACGAGCGGCCCGGGCATCGATGCTCGGGCCGCTTCGTGTGATGGCGACCGAGGGGCTCAGCCCTCCAGCACGCTGCGCACGACAGCGTCGAAATCGGCGGCCGGTGCGCCTTCGCGCTCGGCGCGCCACGCATCGATCACCGCACGTCCGACCGGCTCGAAGTATTCTGCCACGTAGCGGCGGTAGCCCTCTTCGTCGTACGTGACAGTGCCGTCGAAGTTGACGTAGTTGCCGGACAGCTGGCAGCCCAGCTGCCCTGCCCCCTGGTCCCAGCCGCCACCGACGAGCTCCGAGACCCTCTCGCCGCTCAGGTGGCGGATCGGCTGAAGCAGCTCGACCCCGCCGTATTCGAGCACGCGGATCGCCGCATCGATGCCCTCAGGCATCTGCGAGAGCTTGATCCGCCCGTCGTGCGTGTTGCGCTCGCCTGCGATCACCGGAGCGTTGTCGTTGGACCAGGCGAGCGGTACGCGCAGAAGATGCAGGTAGAGATGACAGGCGAGGCAGGGAGAGCAGAGCCCGAACCGGCGCTGCACCTCGGCACCGCAGCGTGCGTTCATCGCCGACCACAGAGCGGGGTCTGAGAGAGCGATGGGGTCATGGATGACCGTCCGATCGCCGATCAGTGTGCGGAGCGTGGCGACGGCCCGCATAGGGGCTTCGCGATCGCCGATCTCCGTGCCGGTGAAGGCCACGGTGGGGACCAGCTCCCTGAAGCCATGCTCGTTCACAGCGGCTACCGCGGCGGCAACGCTGTCCCGGCCTGCGACCTCGACGATTGCGCGATGATGTCCCATACACGGATTGTACCCGAGCGGCGTGACAGAAGGGGGTCACAGGCGTACCGCGACGTGCCGGACACGGCACGGCTTACGGCTGGCGCACCCCCGTAAGCTCCCAGTGGGCGGTGTAGGCGGGCCTGTCAGCGGCGGCGTCGACCGACTGGACCGCGCTGCCGCTGAACGCGTCGTCACCCGTCAGCGTGCCGCGGAACTTCAAGGTGCCCGTCAGCATCTCGCCGGTCTCGCTGCTCCCGGTCACGAATCCGAAGTAGCTCCATCCTTCGCCTTCGGGCGTGAGGAGTCCCTCGTAGCGCAGGTCGCCAAGATGTACGGTCATGCTGTCTCCCATCACCACGAGCTCCCACTCGCCTGAGGCCGGAATGACCGCGTCGGCAAGAGCGGGCTCATCGGCCTCCGTGAGGTTCGCGGTGACCGCCCAGACGCCATCGAGGTACGACAAGCTTCCCGAGTGCGCCGGCGGTGCGAGCGGCATGGTGGGAGGCTGGGAGGACGGGTCCTCGGCAGGGGATGGCGAGGTTGCCCGAACGTCCTGCCCGTCCTTCTGGCCGCAACCCAGGAGGCCGAGGGCGAGCGTGAGGGCGACGATGACGATCCGAGCGAGTGCGGACGTACGCATGGCAACACCTCCTGGGAGGAGTGTACAGGAGCGTGCGCGAGAACAAGCCCCCGCAATCCGTGGCATGTACTATGTAAACGGGTGAACGTGCTCGTTGGCATGGATGCATACCGTTCAGGTACGCTGTTGCCGAGGCTCGGTACGCTGGGAGCGGCGCTCTGTGGGGGATGCTCCGGCGATGGCGGGGAGGGTCATCATGTCCGACATCCGTATTCTCGATGTGGACGAGTCGCTCAGCGAGGTGTTTGTGTCGTATGCCGCCGCATACGGCGGCGTGCACGATGACTCGTACATAACGCCCGAAGAGCTCGCCCGCTTCGATCCGGAGCTTGAGCCCGCTGCGATCGCGGTCGATGCGGGGAATGCCGTAGTGGGTGCCGCATCGCTGATGCTGGACGGGTACGCTCGCGAAGGGAGCGCGCGGTTCCGCATCACTCACTCGCTGTATCCGGAGTACTACCACGCGCTCATCGACCGCGTGCTCGCCCGGCTGCCCGACGCCGTCTCACGCGTCTTCCTCTTCCTGCCCGAGCGTGCGGGTGAGGTTGAGGATGCGCTTGGGGCCATCGGCTTTGGCATATCCCGGCGGGCGTACGTGCTGCGACACACCGACCCAAGGGGGGTGCCGCACCTCGAGTATCCCTCGGAGACCCATATACAGCTCGCCACCGCCGCGAACGCCAGCGACTGGTTGCACGTGGTGAACGCGGCGTTCCACGGCGAGCCGGGACGCTACGATCTCACGTATGAGCGCGCCGGCGAGCTCCTGTCGTCACCGCGCGTCCTGAGGGGGGCAACGCTCATCGCCTACCGGGGCGGAGTCCCGGCCGGAGTGGTGCTCACCACCATCGATGCGGCCGACCCGTGCGCGGCTGAGATCGAGACGCTGGCCGTGACGCCCACGCAACAAGGCATGGGCATCGGCCGCTGCCTGCTGCACGAAGCGGTGGCCGCGACCGGACGCGAGGGGTGTCGCTGGGTGACGATCTCGGTCAGCACATTCAACCGGCGGGCGGTGGCCCTGTACCTCGACACCGGGTTCCAGGCAGAGGACATCCGCGTGTGCTGGGAGCGGAGGCTCGCCTAGCCGGGTATGCCGGGAAGCGCGCGCATCTGGGCGAGCATCGCTAGCACGGGCATCGCCGTGTCGCGATATGCTTTGCGACGGACAACCAGGGCGAGGAGGAACACAGTGGGTGAGGATCTGCGTGCGACGGAACCGGTAGCACCCGACGCCGGAGTCATCGAGTGGACGTACCGCGTCCCGCTGCTTACCAGCAGGTTCATGCTGTGGGACTTCGCCCGCGTGATCGTGCTTTCGGCACTGCTGATGTACGTGGCGGTGGCGTTCGTGGGGTGGCTTGCCGAGGGCGAGCTGGTGCTCCTGCCGCCGCAGGTGTTCGTGATCGTGGGTGGCGTCATGTTCATGCTGCTCGCGATCGCCGCCCTGCTGCTCGGCAATCACGTCACCATGACGTTCGCCGTGGGTCCGGAAGGCGTGACGTACGCCTCTGGCTCGCGCGAGCGGAAGTGGAACCGGGCCGCGGTCGTCCTCGGCGTGTTGGCCGGGAGCGCGTCCACGGCCGGGGCGGGACTGCTCTCGGCGTCACGCGAGCAGGGTGGGTGGGGCTGGGCCGAGATACACGCGGCCCGCTACTTCCCCGGGCAGCGTGTGATCTCGCTCAGGAACACCTGGCGGACCGTCCTTCGGCTGCACTGCACCGCCGCTGAGTACGAACGCGTCAGGGCGATCGTTGCGGCGGGCCTCGAGCGCGGTGCGGCGGCACGTGCAGAGGGGGCCTGGGTCGCTCCTCCCTCGCGACGCCCGCTTCGCGAATACCTGCGGATCGTGCTCGTGCCGGTGGTCGCAGCGGTGCTGGTGACCGCATGGCCCTGGCTGCAGTACGAGGATGGGATGCGGGTGCTGGTGTTCGTGCCGGTGCTGCTCATCGGCGCGTGGCTTCTACCAGCGGGCGGCCTGAGCCGCGTTCTGGCAGGATTCTCGCTTGTGCCGATGCTGGCGGTGGTGTACTTCACGGTCCGCGAGATGAGCGCCGCGCTGCCCGGTCTGTTGCCCGGCGAGCGCGCGTACGGATGGGAGCTCGATACCGGGCTGCTGGCGGTGACGCTGGTCGCCGAGGTGGTTCTCCTGGCGCTCGCGCTCGGGCGTCTGTTCGCTCCGGGAGCCCGGATGGAGGTCGACGACTGAGCATGCGGGTGACGATCACTGACGTGACACCTGAGACGCGGGATGCCTTTGTGCGGTACGCGGCCGAGCATGGGCCCGAGCACGACGAGTCATTCACTCGCATAGATGATCTGCTCACCTTCGATCCGCGCCACGAGCCGGCAGCGCTGGCCTACGACACCGCCGGGCGGATCGTTGGCGCCGCCTCCATCATGTGGGAGGGCTACGTAGAGAAGTCGAGCGCCCGGTTCCGCATCCTGTACGCTACCGACTACGTGGCATACCCGCTGCTGATCGAGCGGGTGCTCTCGCAGCTGTCCGGTGCCACCAAGCGGGTGTTCGTCTTCCTGCCCGCTACCGATGGTCATGTGGTGCAGGCGGCCCTGACCGCGGGCTTCACGACGACCCGTCGCTCACACGTGCTCGAGCATGATCACCCGGGCACCGTGGACATCATCGATCCGCCCGCGGGGATCTCGGTCAGCCCGGCCACACCGCTCATGGCGGGGATGTGGGCCGAGGTGGTGAACTCGGCGTTCATGGATTTTCCGTGCCGCCACTACATGAGCCTGGAGCAGGCGCGGGTGACGCTGCCGCGTCCCAATGTGATCGAAGCGGGGACCCTTATCGCGCGCCGTACCGGTGTGCCAGCGGGTGTTGTCCTCACGGTGTCAGGTCCGGGCAAGAGCGACGTGGCCGAGATCGAGACGCTTGGTGTCGTGCCCGCCGAGCAGGGGCACGGGCTCGGGCGGATGCTCTTGGGGTCCGCGCTGCGCGCGGCCGCCTACTCGGGCGCACGGGCCGTGCGGCTTGCCACGCTGCCGGTCGATGAGCCGCTGCTCGATATCTACCTCAAGATGGGCTTCACGGTCGTTCGGACCCGCGACTGCTGGGAGGCAGACCGCACCAGGTGATCCGCGGCCGCGGCACCCCGGCGCCATGGCGAGGCCACGGAGCGGCATCGGGTCCTGTGTCCGCTCGGCTATACTTGTAGCTGGTGCTCATACCGAGACCGCCGTACGACGCGTGGTTCATCAGCCGGGGTGACGCGCCCTCAACAACCGGAGGTTCCGATGCTCGACGGCCGCTATCTTCGCGACAACCTGGACACAATCCGTGCAGCCATGGGCGCCCGCGCTGTCGGCTGGGACTTCGACCGCTTCGTGGCGCTGGATGACGAGCGTCGGCGCCTTATCGGCGAGGTAGAGAGCCGGCAGGCGCGGCGCAACGAGGCCTCCAAGCGCATCGGGGAGCTCATGAAGGCGGGTCAGCGCGACGAAGCCGAGGCTGCCAAGGAGCAGGTCCGCGTCATCAACGACGAGATAGCCGCGCTCGATGAGCGGCGCACCGCGGTGGACGCCGAGGTCCGTGAGATGCTGTTGACGATCCCCAACATCCCTCACGAGAGCGTACCCGCGGGAGCCGACGAGAACGACAACGTCGAGGTGCGCCGCTGGGGCATGCCGCCGGCGTTCGGGTTCGAACCGGTAGCGCACTGGGACCTGGGTCCGGAGCTTGGCGTGATCGATTTCGAGCGTGGCGTGAAGCTCGCCAAGAGCCGCTTCGTGGTGCTCGGCCGCGACGGGGCCCGCCTGAACCGGGCGCTCATCAACTTCATGCTCGACACCCATGGAGCCCGCGGCTACCGCGAGTGGTCGGTGCCCGCCATGGCAAACAGCGAGACACTGCTCGGCACAGGGCAGCTGCCCAAGTTCGCCGACGATCTGTTCCACACCGATGAGGGCCTCTACCTGATCCCCACCGCCGAGGTGCAGCTCACGAACCTGCATCGTGACGAGGTTCTTGAGGCGGACGACCTGCCGCTCCGGTACGTTGCGTACACCCCGTGCTTCCGCGAGGAGGCCGGCGCCGCCGGCCGCGACACGCGCGGGATGATCAGGGTCCACCAGTTCGACAAGGTCGAGCTCGTGAAGTTCGCCCGGCCCGAGGAGAGCATGGACGCGCTCGAGGGCATGGTGGCCGACGCCGAGCACATCCTGCAGCGACTGGGCCTTGCCTATCGCACGATCGTGCTCTGCACCGGCGACATGGGCTTCGGCGCGGCCAAGACCTACGACATCGAGGTATGGCTGCCGTCGTACGATGGCTACAAGGAGATCTCGAGCTGTTCGAACTGCTGGGACTTCCAGGCGCGCCGGGCGAGCATCAAGTATCGCTCCCCCGGCGAGTTCAAGGGCTCGCGGTTTGTGCACACCCTGAACGGCAGCGGACTCGCCGTGGGCCGCACGCTCGTTGCCGTGCTGGAGAACTACCAGCAGGCGGACGGTTCCGTGGTGGTCCCGGAGGTGCTCCGGCCGTACATGGGTGGCCAGGAGATCATCCGGAAGGACGTCCGATGAAGCGCATCGTAGCGGCGGTTGCGGTCATCGCCTTCCTCCTTGCGCTGCCGACCGGGTGCGGATCCGAAGCCGAACCACTGCCTGATGAGACACCTGTCGCTGCCCCTGCGACCCCGGTGTCGCTCGAGGGTTTCGACGCCATGCCGGAGGACGGTGCTGGTGAGCGCGCCGCAGCAGAGGCCGCCATCGCAGCGATAGACGCCTTGCCTGCCGCGAAGTTCACCGCCGAGGACCGCGAGGCGCTCAAGGCGGATCGACGTCTCATCGCATACCTCGTGCGTGTGGAGCTCGACGGGCAGGGCGCGCTGTTCGAAGTGCGGGCCGATGGCATCGCTCACAACATCTACGGCTACGGCCGGGCGTTCGACAGCGGGTCGATCATCTGGCAGCCCGTGGATGATATGGAGGGCGAGCGTGTCGAGCCGCGCAGCGAGGGCGAGGTCAGCGCGGTCGCCGCTGTTGACGAGATGATGCGGGACGCGTTCCCTGACGGAGGCTTCACGCTCGGCGCAGGCGGCTACCGCTTCGCGTTCATCGCCGACGGGCTCGATCCGGTGCTGGTGGAGGTTGCCGCAGACGGCAGCACGATCCTGTCGGTCAGCGCCTGACCTTCTCGTCGGTCCACGGGACGGCGATCTGAGGCGGGACCCTGCTCGCGGTACGGCATCGTCAAGCCGTTCGATCGCGTTCCTCGCGCCACTCTGGCGAGCGTGACCGACGTCAAGTGGTCGACCACGATGGCGTCCAGCTCCTCCCACATCGTCTGGACGCCGCATCGTATCGATCGGTCACAGACATCGGGGTTCCGTGCGCACTCCGAGAGCGAGAACTCCGGTTCGCAGGCGTAGATGATCTCAGCCATGTTGATCTGCTCGGCAGGCCGCGCGAGCGACAGCAGCTTGTTGTTGTATCCGCTCGCACTGACCAGGGCCGCCTCGGCCAGGAATGTGGCGATCGTCGCCCCGAAGCTCTCGGGTATGTCGGCGAGAGAGCAGACGTCCCGAAGCGACAGTGAAGCCCCGTGCGGGAGTTGTGCGAGTTCATACATGATGCGGACGGCGTAGTCTGTCCGGCGTGTGATGGACATCGATTCCCCCGTGGTTTCCGGCCCGGCGCGTCCCCCCGCGCCGGAATCATCGGTGAATGATACCAGTAGGTTCGTGCGCGGAATACCGTTACCTGCTAACGAACTGAACCTTTGAGCCGAGCGGTGCGATACGAAGTGTGAGCGGCGTCACATGTCACAACGCGCCTCGGTTACTTGTCGATCTCGGCGAAGTGGGCGTCGTATCTGCCGCCACCGGCCCGGGCGAACGTCTCGTAGGGCGGTATCTCATACACGCGCAGCCGGTTGTCGAGGAAGTCGCTGAAGATGAGCAGTCTGCCGTCGTCACTCACGTCGAGTGCTGTGGGCTGGTTCCCGGCGATCAGCGCGTCGAGCGGTTCGCCGGTGGCGGTGTCGAACACGAGGATCGACCCCCACTCGGGGCCGGGAAGATAGTAGCTCTTCGCGTTGTTCTCGCCCCGGCAGCTCACGAACAGCATCCGCCCGTCGGGTGTGAGGTCGATCGTGTTGGGTTTGGCGTCCACATCCACGAACTTGCTCGTGGTGCCGGTCTTCATGTCGTGCACCCACACGAGGTCTTTCGCCATGTCGGAGATGAACAGCCGTCCCGTGCGCTCATCGGCAACGATGTGTCGAAGCGCTCCGCCGTCCCTGAAGAGCGTGGTGACTTCTCCAGTGGCCAGATCGATGCGTTCGAGGTCGCCCGAATCGAATCCGCCCACGTACAGCGAGCTGCCGTCGTCTGTGGCGTACATGCCTCGAGGCGTGTTGGACACGCCGATGCGCTTCACCAGGTCGCCGGTGGCGAGGTCGATGATCGAGACGTCGTCTCCCGACCAGTTCGACGCGTAGAGGGTCTTCTCGTCGGGCGAGAGCTCCACCCACTTCGTCCACGCGCTGCCGGTATCGAACTCCCGGAGCACCTGCCGCGTCTTCACGTCGATCTCAAAGCACTTGGCCGTCTCCATCTGCGAGGTATACGCCAGTGTTCCGGCCTTGTTGAAGATCACCTCGACCGCGCCGTGCTCGCCGATGTCCACGCCGCCCAGGAGCTTGCCCGTGCGAGGGTCGAAGATCTGGATGGACGGCGGTCCGTTCAGGATGCTGGTCCACGCCTCTCCACCGTCGTGTGTGACAGAGACGCCCTTGGGTGCGCCGAGCGTGGTGATCAGGCCGAGCCCGTGGAGCACCTGACCCTCGGGATCCAGGTAGTACTCGAGGGTCGCCGACGAATCGATGCTGAGCTCGGCGGTGAAGGTGTTGTAGCCGTCCATCTCGATCGTGAGCGTGTACTGCCCGCTCGGCACCTGCGTCATCGCGGGGGAGGGACCGTCGTACCCGACTTCGTCACCGCTTGTGAGGCGTATCGCCGCGCCTGCGGGGTGCGTGATGATCGAGATGTCCTGGGGCAGCGCCTTGAGGGCATAGTCGAGCCGGGTGCGCCGACCGCGCTTGAGCTCCACATCGGCCGTCACAGACTCGTAGCCCTGACGCTCGATCACGATTGGAAACGAGCCCGGTTCCAGGTCTTCGATCTCGAGCGTTCCGGTGGCGGCCACCGAGCCGTTGAAGAGGATCATCGCGTCAGGCGGGGTTGCGGTCACCTCGAGACGCGCGGGGCGGGTAAGGATGAAGGCGCCCAGCGCGATTGCGGCGACCACCGCCAGCACGAGGATCGCGATGACGCGTTTGCGGTCCGCCGAGGGTGGGCGTCGCCTGCCGCGGCCGCCGCGTAGCGCATGGAGGCGGCGTGATACGTACTGCTCGCGGCCTCGCCTTGGTCGAGCGACGCCGCGGGCGCCCCGGTTCGCCACGGAGCGCGCCGGTTCGATGGTGCGGTACTTGCCATGGAAGGTCTTCTTAGAGCCTCTCCGCCGGCTCTCGTACTGATCCATCGTCACTCTCCATCGCACGTCGCCGTGCACGACAAAAGGGCGACCCCGTGGGGCCGCCCATGTGGCGCTGGTGTGATGTGTGATGCTATGGGCGTGCTCCCACGTGCATCTTACTCGAGTTCGAACACCACGGTGACGTTGGCGGTGACTTCCAGCTCGCCGGTCTCGATCGGCACGGTGAGTGCCTCTCCCGCGGCGAACTTCCGTGCGCTGTCGTACAGCACGGGCACGTTCACACCGGCCTCGCTGATGCTGAGCACGTCGCCGACCTTCTTGCCCGCCGCCTTGGCCATCGACTCAGCGCGGACACGCGCGTCGGCGACCGCCAGCTCGATGGCTTCCCCGCGCTTCTCCTCATCGTCGGTGAGCGTGAACGCGGGGCCGTTGATCTCGTTGGCGCCGGCCGCGCTTGCCGCGCCGATCACATCGCCGATGCTCGCCATGTCGCGGATCTTCGCGCGCACGGAGACGGTGGCTCGGTAGCCGGTCACCCTCGGCTTGTCTCCCTCGTATGAGTACTCGGGATACACGCTCACGTTGGCGGTCTGGATGTCTTCCTCGGCCACGCCAGCGTCCTTCACTGCGGCGTTGATGGCGGCGCTCAGCTTTGAGGCTTGTTCCAGGGCCTTTCGGGAGTCATCCGAATAGGCAGTGGCGCCAAAGGTCATCTCCGCCGTGTCGGGGGAGGCGGTCGTCGTGCCCAGGCCGCTTGCCGTGACGGTGGGCAATGCGGTGCTGTCGGCCGACACGACCTTTGTCGTGCAGCCGCTGAGCGCGAGCACGCCGAGGGCAAGGGCGAACGCGAGCACTGTCTTCGGGTTCATGGTTCCTCCTCAAGCGGGCGAGCCCGCACCTGTGACACTGCCCGTAAGACGCGCCGGGGGAGGGTGCGGTTCGTCCGGATTCGCGGTGGACCTGAACAGCAGAAGACCCCGCACGATGTGCGAGGCCTTCGAGGAATCTGTGGCGCGCCCTGCAGGATTCGAACCTGCGACCTTCTGATTCGTAGTCAGACGCTCTATCCGGCTGAGCTAAGGGCGCGTGTGCGTGAGCCTCAGTATCCTGCATGCTCACGCTGAAGATGTCAAATGGCGGAGAGTGAGGGATTCGAACCCTCGAAGGGGCTATTAGCCCCTTACTCGCTTAGCAGGCGAGCGCCTTCAGCCGACTCGGCCAACTCTCCGCTTGAGAGAAGCGCCGCCCATTGTAGCAGGGCGAAGCGGGTGCGTCACCGCCATCGTGGGCCATCCGCGTGCGGCGTGTGCGGCCGCGTGCGGGACGCTTCGGTGTCCGGGTGGCGATTCTGGCGGAGGGGGTGGGATTCGAACCCACGAACCCTTGCGGGTCAACGGTTTTCAAGACCGTCGCATTCAACCACTCTGCCACCCCTCCGCGCACGAGGATTATAGCGGGACGCGCTGGCGCGTGCGCGATGATGTCGCGTGCACGGTGCGGCGGCGTTTGCCGCCGCCGGTCACACGAGGCGTCAGTCCGAGGGCGCGATCCCGGCATACGCCTTGATGAGGTCCTCTTTGGTGACCACGCCGAGAACATGGAGCGGGTCGTTTGTCGCGACCACGACCACTCGTCCGATCCGGTGCTGCTCGATCAGGTCGAGCGCCCGTCGGGCAGGGTCGATCGGCGTGACCGTGATCGCGGGCGCGCTCATCACTGCTGCCACGGTGGTGGTCTCGCGCTCGGCGTGGGGCACCTTCTGGGCGTCCTTCCAGCTGGCCACGCCCACGAGAGCTCCGTCTTCTCCGAGCACCGGGAAGCCATGGTGCCGCGTGGCCCCCACAAGGCGCAGCAGCTCGATCACCGGGGTCGTGGCCGCGATCGTGACCGGGTCCACCGTGCAGATCCGGCTCACCGGGACCTTGCGCAGCACGTCCTGCTGTTCGCGTGTGGCGCTCGCATGCTGGCTCTTGTAGATGGTGTGGTTGCCGGAGGCAAGGGAGGCCGCGGTGTTGGCGATCACGAGCGGCACGATGAGCGTGTAGTTGCGGGTGCTCTCGCAGAGCAGGATCGCCGTAGCGAGCGGGACCTTGGCCACCGACGTGTAGACGGCGCCCATGCCAGCGATCACGTAGAGCGCGGGGTTGGAGGCACTGCCCGGGAAGAGCGCCTCGACGGCCGCGCCAACGAGACCGCCAAGGGCCGCGCCGATGACGAGCGCGGGAGCCATGTCACCACCGGCGCCGCCCGAACCGATCGTGAGCGATGTCGCGACGATCTTCGCGAGCACGAGCAGTGCGAGCACGCCCGCGCCGAGACGGTAGTCGATGATGTCCTGGATCGTGCCGTGGCCCGTGCCAAGGACCTGCGGAAGCGCGAGCCCGATGACACCCACGGCCAGCCCGCCGATAGCGGGCTTCAGCCAGACGGGCGTGCTCCACGCACGGAAGCGTTCGAACAGCGTGTAGAAGGCGCGGATGTACGCGATGCCTACCACGCTCGCCAGCACGCCGACCACGAGCACCACCGCGATGTCGAACACGTCGAGGTTCCACACGAACGGCGCGCGGAACATCGGCTCGAAGCCGTGGAACAGGGAGAACACCACGAACGAGGTGAGCGAGCTGACGAGCGCGGGCGCGAGGAAGTCGGACTCCATCCCGTAGATGTACAGCACGCCAACGGCGAACAACGCCGCCCCGATGGGTGCCCGGAACACGGCGCCAAGGCCCGCGGCGATGCCGCAGATGGCGAGTATGCGCACGTCTTCCTCGGTGAAGGTGAACCGCAGCCGCCTCGGCAGGGCCAGCCGCGCCACGACACGCGCGGTGAGCGAGCCGATCCCGGCGCCGATCAGCACCGTGGGCCCCTCGCGTCCGGCGCTGCCGCCGGTGCCGAGCGTGATGGCCGAGGTGATCGCGGTCATGAGCGCGGTACGCTTCGGGAGGCGGCCGCCGCTGTCGTGGATCGCGTCGATCGCCCGGTCTGTGGAGCCCGGGCTCTCGAACGCCTCCGGGGTGAAGCGCGCGCGCAACAGCCCCACCACGAGGCCGCCGAGTGCGGGCACTACCGGCAGCAGCCATGGCGTGGGGAGGGTCGCTGAAGCCGCCGCCACACCGCTCTTTATCGCTTCGAGCATCCAGACGAACGCCACCGCCGCGAGTCCTCCCAGCACACCGGTGAGCCCGCCCAGGACCGACCACTTGTAGAGGTGGCGCCAGCTGCGGAGCTGGTAGGCGCGGGCCTTGAGCGCCTCGAGCGTGCTCTTCATGATGTCTTCACCGCGGAATGCAGGTCTGCTCATCTACTGCGCGTCTCCCTCGTGTGCCCCGGGCATCGGCACGATGAGCACAGGGATATCGAGCGCGTCCAGCACACGGTGCTGCGTGCTGCGCAGCGGAGAGAGTCCGGGGCCCGTGCGCGGCCCTCGCAGCGGCGCCCCCATCGCCACAAGGTCGGCGTCGTACTCGGCAGCGAGCGTGGCGACACCGCGGTCGAGCGTCCTGGCGGCCCGCACGGTCGTCTCCACCGTATAGCCCTCGGCCACAACCGATTCCGCGAGCACCGCGAGGTGGGCCTCGGCGGCCGAGAGGGCGTTGGTGGAGCGGCGGGCGCGCTCGAGCGGCATGATATGGGCGAGCACGATCGTGGGCCGGCACCCGGCGTCGCACCCTGCCGCTTCGATGGTGTTGAGAAGGCGCTCGGGAGGCAGCGCGGCGCTCACGGGCATGAGGATCGTGCGCGATGCGCACGCAGCGTCGGTCTCTCGGGCCTCGGCAGGCTCGGGTCCAAGCGTGCAGGCGATCGCGCGTTTGGTGAGCACCGGCCCCACGACCTCGAAGAACACGATCACGGCCAGGACCACCGCGTTCACGGTGGCGCCCGCCTCGGGGAAGGTCTGCGCGGCGGCAAGCCCGAGACCCACGGCCACGCCGGCCTGCGGCAGCATGCCGAGGCCGATCCAGGCCGACTGCCGAGCGGCGTAGCGAGAAGCGAGGCCACCGGCGAAGCCGGCCATGAACTTGCCCAGGCTGCGGGCGGCGATGTACGCGATCGCGAGGCCGCCCGCGGCCAGCACCGCCGCGAGCTCGAGATGCGCACCCGCCAGCGTGAAGAAGATGATGTACACGGGATACTCGACCGTCCGCAGCGAGCGGAACACCCGCTCGCGGTCGCCCCGGCGCTCCTCGATCGTGGCCACAACCATACCGGCCGTGAGCGCCGCGAGCAGACTGGAGAAGCCGAGCGCCTCGGCCGAAGCCACCACCAGCAGCACGGTGACGAGGCCGAGCGCGAGCAACTCGCCGTCTTTGAAGACGCGCTTGAGCAGCCGTGCCAGCGCTAGCCCGCCGAGGACCCCCACCACGAGTCCGCCGCCCACCTGGGCTGCCGTGTCGAGCAGGGCATCGCCAACGGTGGCGTGGATGTTGAGCGAGAGCATGAGGAAGGGCGCCACCACCGAGTACGCCACGACCGTGAAGACCGTGTCGAGCGCTGAGGCCCCGAGCATCAGGTTGCAGGCCCGGCTCTTTGCCCCAAGCTCGGAGATGATCGCCATGATGGTGGCCGGCGCGCCGGAAACGGCGATGATGGCGAGCAGCCACACCACCGCGGGCTGGTCGGGCACGAGCCACCACAGCACGAGCGCTACGAGCACGCCGGGCAGCACGATGTTGAGGACCGACGCCAGCCAGAACGAGCCGTCATGCCGCCGCAGCATCTTCTGTGTGAGCTGCTCGCCGATGAGGAACACGATGACCCCGAGAGCCAGGGGCTCCGCGAACGCGATGGTATGCATGAGCTCGGCGGTGAGCAGACCGAACCCGTGCGGACCCGCGGCGATGCCTACCAGCAGGAAGCCGGTGACCGATGGCAGATGCAGCCGGGTCGTGATCCGCGCGCCGAGATAGCCGAGCGCGATCAGTGAGCCGACGATGACGAGGTCGAGCCAGACCGTTTCCTGCATCGGGGACTCCGGTGGTTGGCTGGGCGTGTCTCCAAGGGTACCGCACACGGTGGAGGGGCTGCAGGATCCTCCGGTTTGAGCCATCCGTTACCATCTGGTAAACTACAACGACTGCCAACAGGCAGCGGCGCTACCCGGGTAGAGCGGTCGGCTCTCGTTCGTTCCCCGGAGTGGTACCCCAGCGAGGACCGTCGCCGTCCGGGCACGGACCGCCTCGCGCCAGACCTTTGCCGCTCGCGCGGAAGCTGCGGGCCGGCGCCCTTAGACAGAGAACGACAACCGGATACGAACGCCACGCGACCTGGCAGCAGGCACGCGAGCAGTGCTTTTCATCACGCATACCGATGAGCGCCGACTCACGTCCCGCCGCCTGTGGCACACAGGAGGTGCTTGGTTGAGTGCGGTAGAAGTACGCGATGTATACAAGGTGTTCGGCGCCAAGGCCGACGCCGCGGTAAAGATGCTGAAGGCGGGCAAGACCCGTGAGGAGGTGGCCGAGGCCACCAACACGGTGCCTGCTGTCATCGACGCATCCTTCACGATCGAACGCGGCGAGATCTTCGTCGTCATGGGGCTCTCGGGCTCTGGCAAGTCGACGCTCGTTCGCTGTTTGAATCTCATGCACCCGCCCACGAGCGGCTCGGTGCTCATCGACGGTCAGGATCTGATGTCGCTGACCCCTGCCGAGCTCCGCGAGGTGCGCTCCGAGAAGATCAGCATGGTCTTCCAGCATTTCGGTCTGTTCCCGCACCGCACAGTGCTCGAAAACGCCGCATGGGGCCTCGAGGTACGCAAGGTGCCCGAGGCGGAGCGCCGCGAGCGCGCCGCCGAGGCGCTCGGCCTGGTCGGCCTCGCCGGCTGGGCGGACTCGTACCCCGGAGAGCTCTCGGGCGGCATGCAGCAGCGCGTCGGTCTTGCCCGTGCGCTCGCCACTGACGCCGATGTGCTCCTCATGGACGAGGCCTTCTCGGCACTCGATCCGCTGATCCGCAGCGAGATGCAGGAGCAGTTGGTCAGCCTGCAGCAGGACCTGGAGAAGACCATCGTCTTCATCACGCACGATCTCAACGAGGCGATGTTTCTCGGCGACCGCATCGCCATCATGAAAGCCGGCCGGATCGTGCAGCTGGGCACCACAGAGGAGATCCTCCGCGCGCCCGCCGACGACTACGTACGCGCGTTCGTGCAGGACGTGGACCGCTCACGCGTCCTCACGGCCTCAGCGGTCATGGAGGAGCCGGTCGCCATGATCCTGCGCCGCGAAGGCCCGTCCGCCGCGCTTCGCGAGATGCGGCTGCGCCAGACGAGCGGCCTCATGGTCGTGGACGAGCGCAAGCGGCTCGTGGGCGCCGCCACCGACGACGACGTGGTGCGGATGATCCGCTCGGGCGCGGACAAGCTCGAGCATCTGATGACCGCCGACGAGGTCGCCCAGGTGGGCCCCGACACCCCGTTGGTGGACTGCCTCATCCCTTCGGCGGAGAGCAGGCTGCCGCTTGCGGTGGTCGATGACGACCGGACGCTGCTTGGTGTGATCCCGCGCGTGACGCTTCTGAACGTGCTTGGCGGCAACGACACCAACGGTGCCGAATGCTCGCCTGATGAGACCTCCGCCGAGGGCGGTGCCGCCGTCACCACGGCCGCCACTGACGGAGAGGCGGTGTCGTGATGGTTCTCAATGCCTATCGCTTGCCTGTTGGGACGTGGGTCGACAGTGCCGTGGACTGGATGACCGACAACCTTGAATGGCTCTTCGATGCCGTCTCGGCGTTCCTGAAGGCGCTCATCGACGGTCTCGAGTCGGGGCTGCTCTGGCCCTCGGCACTTGTCGTGGTCGCGATCGTGGCGGTGCTTGCGTACATCGCAAAGGGCTGGCGATTCTCGCTCCTCACCGCGGCGTCGTTCGCGGTCATCGCGATGATGGGACTGTGGGACGAGGCGATGTCCACGCTCTCGCTCGTCCTTGTGGCGAGCTCCGTGGCACTCCTCGTTGGAATCCCGCTCGGCATCATCGCAGCGCGGAGCGACCGGTTCAGCTCGATGCTACGGCCGGTGCTCGACCTCATGCAGACCATGCCATCGCTTGTGTACCTCATCCCGGCGATCGTGTTCTTCGGCATCGGCAAGGTGCCGGGAGTGGTTGCCACCGTGGTGTTCGCCCTGCCGCCGGCGGCGCGCCTGACCGAGCTCGGCTTGCGTCAGGTCGACCCCGAGGTGGTGGAGGCCGGTGAGGCGTTCGGCGCAACGCCGATGAAGATCCTCACCCGTGTACAGGTCCCTCTCGCTCTGCCGACGATCATGGCGGGCGTCAACCAGGTCATCATGCTCGCGCTCTCGATGGTGGTCATCGCGGGCATGGTGGGCGCAGGCGGGCTGGGCGCCGTGATCTTCCGCGGCGTGACCCGCCTCGATGTGGGGCTGGGCTTCGAAGGAGGCCTCGGCGTCGTGATCATGGCGGTCTTCCTGGACCGGATCACGGCGGCGTTCGGCGATCGTGCCAACAAGCGCGTGTCGCATTAGCGCCGGACGCAGGACTGTCAGCAACCAGGAAGGAGTGTTCGAATGATCGGAACGATGAAGAAGCGTGGGCGATTCGTGACCGCGCTCGTGCTCGCCCTGATGCTTGCGCTGACCGGCGTGTTCGCCGGCGGCTGCTCGAGCGAGCCCGCAACCAGTGGAACCACCGGCACCGGCGACGCCAGCGGTGGCACCATCAGGATCGGCTGGATCCCGTGGGACGAGGACGTCGCCGTCACGTACCTGTGGCAGCGCATCCTCGAGGACGAGGGTTACGAAGTCGAGCTCACCCAACTTGATGCGGCGCCGGTCTTCGACGGTGTGGCGTCCGGTGACCTCGACCTGTTCCTCGACGCGTGGCTCCCTGTCACGCATGAGGACTACTGGGCCGAGTACAGCGATCGGCTGGAAGACCTCGGCATCTGGTATGACAACGCGCTGCTGACCTGGGCGGTCCCGGAGTATGTGGAGATCGACAGCATCGAGGACCTCGCCGGCAGGGAGGCCGCGTTCGGCAATCGTGTCGTGGGCATCGAGCCGGGCGCGGGCCTGACGCGGCTGTCACGCGAAGCCGTCATCCCCGGTTACGGCCTTGAGGCGTATGAGCTCGTGGAGGGCTCGACCCCTGCGATGCTCGCCGAGCTCGATCGAGCCATCAAAGATGAGGAGCCCATCGTCGTCACCCTGTGGCGTCCGCACTGGGCGTATAACGCCTTCCCGCTGAAGGACCTCGCGGACCCCGAGGGTTCGCTCGGCGAGGCCGAGGAGATCCACGCCGTCGCTCGCGCCGGCTTCTCGGATGACTTCCCGGAGCTGGCCGAATGGTTCACCGCGTTCGAGATGGACAACGAGCAGCTCGCCTCGCTTGAGGACCTCGTGCTCAACGAGTACGGCACCGGTCAGGAAGAGGCGGCTGTTGAGGAGTGGCTGAGCGACGCTGAGAACCGTGCCCTTGTGGACGGGTGGCTCGGCAAGTAGCGCGCATTCGCACGTGAGCGACGCGAAGGCCCCGGTCTCCCGACCGGGGCCTTCATCGTTTGCCGCTCGAAGCGTCCGCTACGCGGGCTGGGCCACAGCGGCGTCTGTGGGCGTGCCGGCCCACGACGGGCGCGGCGCCGACCCTCGCCGCATCTTGGCGAAGACCACGAAGTAGCAGCGGGTAGCTCGTGAACGACTGCGCGATCGGGTAGGCCACATCGGCCGCCGACAGCGACAGCGCGGCGACCACGATCGTGAAGTACACGATGCCGAGGGGCAGTTGCAGCGCCATGTACAGGATGCTCGTCCAGGTGTGCCGATCGGTGAGCCAGTGCTTCACCCGGTCGAACACGTGGCCCTCGGGCAGCGTTCCCCGGGGCCTGCGCGGCATGCGCACGCCCAGCAACACCCCCATGATCCGTCCCTCGGCGAGCGAGAGCGCCCGGATGATCGCGAAGAACAGGAGCAGGATGATGACACCCGCGCCCACCGGGAGGAGTCCGATACCCGTGAGCAGCATGACCGCGACGAGCGTGAAGTACAGCGTGCCGGTGAGGAGCGACAGGATCAGGTAGAACAGCGCGCCGTATCCGCGAGCGTCGGCCACGATGCCGAAGAAGCGCGCCCATGGCCCGGAGGTCCGCCTGATCACGGGGGTGCCGAGCGCCCGTGCGACGGTGATCTCCGTCTCCAGGTATGCCGCGGCGACTTTCTCGGAGGTGCCGTAGCGCTCCACCGCCTCGGCGAAGCATGCAGCATCGTCCGCTCCCGGCTGTGTGCACGCCGAGATCTCGGCGCGGAGGTACTCTTCGGCATCGTAGAGGGCGTCTTGCACGAGCGCGGAGTCGGCTCCGGCAAGCGCTGTCTTCAGCGACCCCCTTCCAGTGTCGTCTCCACGAACGCGCGCGTCTTGCGCCACACCTCGGTCCAGGCGCCGAGGACCTCGATTCCGTCGCCGGTGATCGAGTAGTACTTGCGGGGAGGGCCGCTCACCGATGGCTCGACCCGGCTCGAGAGCAGGCCCTGGGCTTCGAGCGAGCGAAGCACCGGATAGAGCGTGCCCTGCTTGATCGCCATGCCGCTGCTTTCCGTCTCCTCCAGGCGCTTCGCGATCTGGTAGCCGTAGAGCGGCTCCTTTGACCGGCGGAGCACGGACAGCAGCACGAGCGCGACGGTCCCCGCGTTCAGTTCCTTTTGGAACTTGCGTACTGCTGAGTCTGCGACCTCGCTCACGGGACACCCCTTTCCCAGGCTCTCGCACCGGCAGTAGTATCAGCTTCACACTAGTTGGTACTCAGAATAGTGTGAAGTACACAATAGTCAAGCATCGATTTCGCTCAAGTGTCGCGGGGCGTCGGCACGACATCGTGGACCGGTATGCCACCCTGGACCGGTACGCCACCGGGTGCCGGTACGCCACCGTGCGGCCTGGCGAGCACTCGCGCACGCAGCGCGTGGTGTAGCATCCGGTGCATGGATGAAGACGCTCTCTACATGAGGCTCGCCATCGAGCAAGCCCGCCTGGCCGCGAGCGAAGGCGAGGTGCCGATCGGCGCTGTGCTTGTCTGCGACGGCGCCGTTGTGGCCCACGGCCGCAACGCGCGCGAGTCGGCGGCCGACCCCACCGCGCATGCCGAGATGATCGCGATACGCGACGGGGCGGAGAAGCTCGGCAGGTGGCGGCTCTCGGGGTGCACGCTCTACGTGACGCTCGAGCCGTGCCCGATGTGCGCGGGGGCGCTGGTGAACGCGCGCATCGACCGGCTGGTGTACGGCGCCGCGGACCCCAAGGCGGGTGCGGTGGGCACGCTGTTCGACCTCTCGGCGGACCCCCGGCTCAACCATCGCTATGAGGTGGCTGCCGGTGTGCTGGCCGACGAGTGCGGGAATCTACTGAAAGAGTTCTTCCGGGGCCTGCGGGTCTCGCGCGACAACGGATAAGGGGGACGCGATGAGGCGCTGGCTCGTGCGGGCGGGGGCCGTGGTGGCACTCGCGATGGCGGCGGCGATCGCGCTCGGAGTGCCATCGGCGTTCGCGAAGTCGTACGAGATGACCCGCGTATGGATAGACGCGCAGGTCGCTCCGGACGGCTCGATGACGGTCACCGAGGAGCGCACGTACGACTTCACCGGTGAGTACACGTTCGCCTACTGGGAGCTCGACTACGGGCACGCCAGCGACATCGAGGTACTGGGGATCAGCGGCCCCGAGGGCGAGTACGCGTTCTCGGACATCTACGGCGAGGACCCCAATCGCACCCCGCAGACGTACACCGTCGCCGACAACGGGGTCGTGGTGGACGCGCGCGCGTACTTCCGCGCCGCGGACACCGAGCACACGCTCACGTTGCGATACCGCGTCGCGGGCGCGGCGAAGCGCTGGCAGGACACCGGCGAGCTCTACTGGAAGTTCATCGGCGACCGGTGGGACCTGCCCTCCGAGGACATCCGCGTGCACATCTCTCTGCCTGGCGGCGTGACGCGAGACGACGTCCGAGCATGGGCGCACGGCCCGCTCGAGGGCGAGGTCGTGCTGAACGACGACGGCACCGTGGACCTCATACTCGCCAAGCTCCCAGCGCTCACGTTCGTTGAGGCCCGCGTGGCGTTTCCCGCCGAGGTGCTCGCCGCAGCGCCCGTCGAGCCGCAGGACCGGCTCCAGACGATCCTTGACGAGGAAGGGGCGTGGGCGCGGGAGGCGAACCAGAAACGGTTCTGGTCGCGCATCGCGTACTGGGGCTCGTTGCTGCTCGTGGCCATAGTGCCGATCGTGGCGCTCATCGCCACCGTCAGGTACTGGCTCAAGCATGGCAAGGAGCACAAGACCACGTTCCAGGGCGACTACTACCGTGACCTGCCGTCGGACATGCCTCCCGGGCAGGTCTCCGCGCTCATGAACATGGGCGCGCCCTCGGACACGGCGTTTCCCGCCACGCTCATGGACCTGATCGATCGGGGCGTCGTGGGCATCGAGCGGACCGCACACGAGGACAAGGTGCTCTTCGGCCTCTCGAGCAAGCAGGTGGAGACGTACCGGCTCACGCGCCGCAGGGATGCCGAGAAGGGGCTCGCCGGTAGCGAGAAGCGCGTGATCGAACTCATCTTCCGTGACATGGCCGCCGCGGACACCGTGACCATGGAGGAGCTCAAGGAGCTCGCCAAGAAGAAGGGCAAGGCCGACATCTGGGGCAGTGGTGTGTCGCTGTTCAGGAGCAAGGCCGAGGAGGAGATCACCAAGCGCGGGCTGCTCGAGGCCAAGGGCGGGAAGGCCGTAGGCGGCTTCGTGGCGCTTGGCGTGGCCACCGCCGCTCTCGGGATGCTGCCCATCGTGCTGGGTTCCAGCATCTGGCCGCTCGTGTGGACCTTGCCCGTTGGCGCCGCGATCATCGGGTTCGGCACGCAGATGAAGCGACGTTCGCCCGAGGCCGCGGAGTTGGCCGCGCAGTACGAGGGTGTGCGCAACTACCTCAAGGACTTCGGCCGTATGGATGAGAAGCCGCCGGAGTCGGTGGTGCTGTGGCGCCACTTCCTGACGCTTGCGGTGGTCTTCGGCATCGCGGACCAGGTGATCAAGAGCCTGCAGATGAAGGTGCCGCAGGTCATGACCGACCCGATGATGGGCACATGGATGTGGATGACCAGCCCGGGCGCGAACGGGATATCGCCGATGAGCTCGCTCTCTCAGGGCGTGTCGAGCGTGGCCAGCATCGCCTCCAGTCACAGTTCATCGTCGTCCGGCGGCGGGGGAGGCTTCTCCGGGGGCGGCGGTGGAGGCGGCGGCGGCGGAGGCGGCGGCGCCGGCTAGCGGCGCGGCCGGTGGCGGCACATACGGTGACGGTTACCGAGGCCCGGGCGACAGCGCCCGGGCCTCGCGCGTGCCGCACATCGGGCACAGTGTGACAGGTGGGCATCCATACCGTTCATCAGATGATTGGCGCCGTTCGTCTTGAGGAGATGGTGTTTTGGGCCGATGTACGAAGTATCGATCCGAAGGGGTATTGAGGAGGACGTCATGCTGCGTCGCGCTACCGTCATCGCACCGGTGCTTGTGTTCATGCTGCCATCGGTCGCGTATGCGGCGAGCGGCGACGTGCCGGTCCTGCTGAGTTCCGGCGCCGGAGGCGCCGCGCTGCTTGCGGCCGCCGCGTTGTTGCTGGTGATGCTGTCGCTGCGACGGCTGGCCAGCGGAGCGGCGATCGCCGACAACATCTCCTTCGCGGTGCTCGCGGTCATCTGCCTCGCCGCGTCCGTGCTCGCCGGCTGGGTGGAGCGCATCGCTCCCGTCGGCGTCTCAGCAGACCACGTGAGGCTCGGTGCCGACCTGCTGGCGCTCGTCGCCATCGTGCTCTTCGGCGTGTACTTCTACCGCGTGCGTCAGGCCATGATGCGCTTCCAGGGCCTGCTTGCCGGCGAGGAGGAGATCCTGGCGACCGTGCTGGACCCGGACGCCGGAGGTCCGGAAGCCTCCGAAGGGCGTGCATGATGGGTAACGACGTTGCACAGAAGATCGAACACGTGCTGAGCCCGCTCGTGGGGCAGGTCCTCGCGCGTGCGGCCATCGACCTCGAAGCGAAGCGCATCGGCAAGAACAGTGAGACGCTCACCTACGGCGACATCATCGCGCTGTCCGATCACCTCACCAGGCACCTGTCGCCCTTCGTGGGCACCCAGATCGCCGAGGCGGCGGCGAGGCAGGTGCGCGGCATCTGCTAGCGGCACGTTGGGTGTGGGCGAATTGCCCGCGCCGTTCTCGGCGGCTATACTCTCGATGCACTTCGGCCGCGTGCCGGAGCATCCGGAGAGTTGTCCGAGTGGTTGAAGGAGCACGACTGGAAATCGTGTGTGCGGTGTTGAACCGTACCCAGGGTTCGAATCCCTGACTCTCCGCCAGACGAACGATCGTGAGCCGCCCTCCGGGGCGGCTCACGTGCGTCTCCGGCCAGCGTGTCGCTCCACCGGCCGCTGTCCGTTCGTCAGTCTGCCCGCGATCGCGCAGCGCCGTGCAGACGGCTCTCCCGTGTCCGGCTACGATGGGCACATGAAGACACACCGGCTCGCCATCATCTTCGCGATCATGCTCGTGAACATGCTCGCGCTCGGCATCGTGGTCCCGCTGCTTCCGTACCTCGCCGACTCCACCGGTGCCACCGAGTTCCAGACCGGACTGCTCGTGGCCGCCTATCCGCTCTCGCAGCTGCTCGGGGCGCCGCTCCTCGGCCGCCTGTCAGACCACTATGGGCGTAAGCCGGTACTGATGGCATCGGTCTTTGGCACGGCGGTCGGGTTCGTGATCCTCGCGCTTGCCGGATCGCTCCCGGTACTGTTCCTGGGACGCATCGTCGACGGCCTCACCGGCGGCAACATCAACGTGGCTCAGGCGTACATCACCGACGTTACCGATCGCACGGAGCGCGGGAGGGCGCTCGGCCTCATCGGCGCGGCGTTCGGTCTCGGCTTCGTGATCGGCCCGGTCACCGGCGGCCTGCTCGCTGAGATCAGCTACGCCACACCTGCGTGGCTCGGTGCCGGGCTCGCACTGCTCAACATGGCCGCGGTGGCGCTCTTCCTCCCGGAGTCGCTTACGGCCGAGGCCCGCGCGAAGCGTGCGCACAAGAAGCGTGCGATCTTCGACATCTCCGGGTTCCGTGCCGCGCTGGCCCACCCGCGTGTGCGGCCGGTGCTCACGGTGCGCACCGCCACCGGCGTCTCCTTCGCGATCTTCGAGACGATGTTCTCGCTCTGGGCGCTCACGACTCTCGGTTTCAAGCCCGGCCAGACCGGGGTGTTTCTCGGCTTCCTCGGCCTGTCGAGCGCGCTGATACAGGGCGGTTTGATAGGGCGCCTCACGAAACACTTCTCCGATGACGCGCTGCTGATGACCGCGATCCTTGTGAGCGGCGTGTGCCTCGCGGCCTGGGGCTTCGTGCGCAACGTACCGCTGCTGCTGGCGATCATCCCGCCGCTCGCGTTCGGTCTCGCGGTGGGCCAGACGATGATGACGAGCATCCTGTCGAAGTCGGTGGCCCGGGAGGAGGTCGGGTCGATGCTCGGCGTCCAGACGTCGATCATGAGCCTGACACGCGTGATCGCTCCGATCATCGGCGGCTTTCTGCTCGAGAACACCACGCCGTGGGCCCCCGGCCTGCTGGCCGGTGTTCTCACGCTGTCGGTAGCCCCGTTCGCGTGGAAGTCGCTCTGCCTGGTGCCCGGCCGCGACTCATGTGAGGCGGTATTCGACGAGGAGTAGGCCCTGGCGGGCCACCGCGGCACGCTTTGAGCTGCACGGCGTGGACTGTATGCTGCACGCAGGGATGACGCGGACCGGGAGGAACGTATGGAAGACACAGTAGGGCGGTTGCACGTCATCGCCGGCTGCATGAGCAGCGGCAAGACCGGTGAGCTCATCAGGCTGCTTTCACGACACTCGATCATCGGCGACACGATGGTCATCTACAAGCATTCGGTGGACTCCCGCGATGGCTGCAAGGCCCGCTCGCGCCTCGGCACCGAGATGGAGGCCCTGGTGGTGGAGGGCCCGGACCAGATCTCCGGCGAGGGATGCCGGGTTGTGGCCATCGAGGAGGCGCAGTTCTTTGGCGACGGACTTGCGCCGGTGGTGCAACGGCTGCTTGCCGAGGGGCGTCTGGTCTACGTGACCGGGCTGAATCAGGACTTCCGCGGAGAGCCGTTCGGCGTGATGCCCACGCTCATGTCGCTCGCTGACGAGCTGTCGCTGCTCACTGCCATCTGCCAGAAGTGCCACGGCGTTGCCACGCGCACCCAGCGCATCATCGATGGTGCTCCTGCGCCGTGGGACTCGCCGCTGATCCTCGTGGGTGGCGCCGACTACTACGAGGCACGCTGCCCCGACTGCCATCAGGTCCCGGGACGCCCGGTCACCTAGCGGTAGCGCATCCCGGGCTCACGGCGGCGTTCAACGACCACGTTGCTGCCGGGGAGCGGGCAGGCATACGCTAGAAGCTCGTGGCTCACGTCGGTAAGCGCGATCGGCGAGTCGGGGAAGTAGTCCTGCAGCTTGATCACCGCGATCGACATCGTGAGCGGTCCGTGCTCCGTCTGATCGCCGGTGCGGTCGCGCAGCACGAAGTACCCGCGCTCACGGTCTTCGTCCTCGTAGTAGTCCATCACGCTGCTGTCGAACGCCTTCACGATTTCGTTGGCGACCGGTTCTATCGACTCGCTGTCACAGATGATCACGAAGTCGTCGGCGCCCATGTGTCCCACGAACGGGTCTTCACATCCCTCGAACTGCAGCGCCTCCAGGATCAGGCCGGTGACGTGCCTGAGCAGCAGGTCGCCCCGGGCGAAGCCATAGCGCAGGTTGAAAGCGCGGAACCCGTCGATATCGATGAAGGCGATTCCGAACGGCTGCTGCCTGACGAGCTTGAAGGCGATGCGCTCCTCGGTGAGCGCGTTGGCGGGCAGACCGGTGAGCGCGTTGGCGAAGCGCTCTCTGCGCATACGGCGGATGACCATCTGGATGCGGGCGTCGAGCACCATGGGGTCGACCGGCTTGGTGACGAAATCGTCTGCGCCGGCCTCGATGGCCATGATCTCGAACCCGGGCTCGCCCAGGCTCGTCATCACCAGCACCGGGATGTTGCGGCTGTGGGGATCGGCCTTGACGCGCTTACAGACCTCGAACCCGTCGATGTCGGGCAGATTGAGATCGAGCAGGATGGCGTCGGGAGTGTACTCCGCAAGCGCGTGCAGCCCGCTGACGCCGTCGGGTGTGGACTTCACGACATAACCGCGCTCGTGGAGCGCCATCGTGATCATCTGCCGGATCGTGGCTGAGTCCTCGATCACCAGGATGCTGTACTGCTCGGCGTCTGTCTTCATGGTCGCGTCACCTCGCGTTGTGGGCCTCGCCTGCTGCTATCCATACTGCACCGCCGGGGAAAGGAATGCACAGACGCACTTCTTGCTGCCACCGGCGTGTACGTACCCATCGAAAGGATTCGCCATGGATGCCGGGAATCCCGCCGCACCTACCTGGCGTGTTCTCCGATGAGCGAAGCCACGCTCTCCTTGGCATCGCCGAAGAGCAGGATAGACTTTGGGTCCTGGTAGAGCGGGTTGGGGACGCCCGAGTAGCCGGGACGGCTGTCGAGGTTGCAGACGATCACCGTGTCGGCTTCGTGCACCCTCAGGATCGGCATGCCCGAGATGGGCGTGTCGGCAACGGTGATGGCCGCGGGGTTCACCACATCGCTCGCACCCACCACGATCGCCACGTCCGTTGTGGCGAAGTCGTCGTTGATGGCGTCCATCTCGTAGAGGTCGTCGTAGTCCACATCGGCCTCAGCCAGCAGCACGTGCATGTGCCCGGGCATGCGGCCCGCCACCGGGTGCACCGCGAAGCGAACGAGCTTACCCGCTTGCGAGAGCTTCCGCGCGAGCGCGGCCACCTCGTGCTGCGCCTGCGCAAGCGCCATCCCGTAGCCGGGGACGATGATGACCGAGGTGGCGCCGGCAAGGGCGCCCCGGGCCTGGCGCAGCGCGTCGGGCGGGCCCGCGGCGGCAGGCGCGGCCGCGGCGTTCTCTTGCGCAACCGGGGCGCCTTCGGCTCCCGCCGAGGGTGCGCCGCTGGCGGGCTGGGCGAGTTGCGCTCCCGTGAGGATCGAGCCCACGTTGCGGTTCATCGCGCGGGCCATCACGAGCGTGAGGATGGTTCCCGAGGAGCCCACCATCGCACCGGCGGCGATCAGCATCTCGTTGCCGGTGGCCACGCCGAGGAACGCCGCGGCCAGGCCGGAGAAGGCGTTCAGAAGCGAGATGAGCACCGGCATGTCAGCGCCACCCACACGGAGCGCAAGGGCGGCACCGAGCGCGAGGGTCGACAGTGCGGCGATGGCGAGGGCGACGGGCTGGTCGAGGCCGGTGATCGTGAGCGAGAGGGCCGCGGCGCCGCCGAAGAGCGCGAGCAGCAGTACGAGGAGCAGGTTGTAGGTGGGCAGCTGTGGCGGGCGCGAGCTGATACGGTTCTCGAGCTTGGCCGCGGCGACCACGCTGCCTGCGAGCGCCACGCCACCCACCAGCATGCCGGCCAGCGCGAAACCGATGCCGAGGGCGTCATCGGCCGCTGAGACCCGGCCGAGCTCCACGAGCGACACGAGCAGCGAGGCGCCGCCGCCCGCGCCGTTTTGCAGCGCGATGAGTGCGGGGATGCGTGTCATCGTGATCCGCTCGGCGATCACCCAGCCGGCAACGGCGCCCACCACGAATGTGGCGCCCACGAGCCACGGTTGGGCGATCGTGTTGCGGTACACCACCAGCGCGAGCGCGGCGGCAAAGGCGAGCGCGGCGGTGATGTTGCCGCGACGCGCACCCGAGGGCGTGCGGAACTGCGCGATGCCGCCGATGAAGACAGCGATCACCACAAGGTCCACGAGCAGCTCTTGCCAGTTGTCCATGAACGCTCCGTATCAGGGTCGGTTCGTACGAACGCTTCGCGCCGGTGCCTACTGCCTGAACATGCGGGCCATTCTGCCCGTGATCGCAAAGCCGCCGACGAGGTTGAAGGCGGCGAGCACGATCGCGGTTCCACCGAGCACGATCGCCAGCGCCGTGGCCTCTTCAGTGAAGAGGAGCAGGGCGCCGAGGATCGTCACCGCCGAGATCGCGTTGGTGAACGACATCAGCGGCGTATGGAGCCTCTGTGGCACGCGCGAGATGAGCGCGTAGCTCACCACCGAGGTGAACGCGAATATGCCCAGCATAAGCAGGATGTCTGACACAGCTGCTCCTTGTGTATCGCTCGTGGACTGGAACCGGTCAGTCGAGCATCCCCATGGCGTGAAGCGCACCAGGATGCACGATGCGGCCGTCTCGCGTCACCAGTGTATGCCTGACGATCTCGTCTTCGAAGTCCGGAGAACCAGCCCCGTCTTTGAAGAGGTTCTGCACGAAGGCGAGCATGTTCTTTCCGTAGAGCCAGCTCGAGTGTACCGGCACCGAGCCGGGGATGTTCACATAGCCGAGCACGTTCACGCCGTGCACCACGGTCTCGGTGGCGGGTACGGTGGCGGCGCAGTTGCCGCCCTGGTCCACGGCCACGTCGACGATCACGGAGCCCGCGTGCATCGATGCGATCATCTCGTCGGTGATCAGCACCGGCGCCACCTCGCCGGGCACCAGGGCGCTCGAGACAACGATGTCAGCCGAGGCCACGAACGGTGCGATGGCTTCGCGCTCGCGGAGCAACCACTCCTGCGGGAGCGCTCCCGCGTATCCGCCCTCGCCGATGGCGAACTCATCCGGCGCCTCGAAGCCGACGATCTTGGCGCCGAGACTGGCCGCCTCCTCGCGTGCGGCCGCCCGGATGTCGACGGCCTTCACGATGCCGCCAAGGCGCTTTGCCGTGGCGATCGCCTGAAGGCCCACAACACCGGCGCCGATCACGAGGATCTCGGCGGGCTTGGTGGCGCCGATGGCCGTGCCGATCATCGGCACGAACTTGGGGAGTGCGGCGGCCGCCATGATGACCGACTTGTAGCCGGTGACCGTGGACATCGACGACAGCGCGTCCATGCTTTGCGCTCGCGAGATGCGAGGGATGCCGTCCATGGTGAGCGACGTGATGTTCCGGTCGCGCAGCGCGCGCACGATGTCGTGGTTGGCGGGAGCGGCGGGGTGGAGGAATGTGATGAGCATCGAGCCCTCGCGCAGCATCTCGGTCTCATGCTTGCCGGTCTCGGCATTGAAGTGCGGTTGCTTCACCTTAAGGATGAGATCGGCCTGCGAGAAGACCTCTTCGGCGCCGCTGGCGATACGCGCGCCCGCGGCCGCGTACTCGTCGTCGGCGTGGAGGGCGCCTGCGCCCGCACCTGCCTGCACGACAACATCGAAGCCCATACGCACATAGGCCGCGACCTCTTCTGGGAGTGCCGCGACCCGGTGCTCGCGCTCGAGTATCTCTTTGGGAATGCCGATGACCATGGTTCCTCCCGATCTGCTGCCGTCAGGACTGCATAAACTTGCCTTCACACCGTATGATGCACGAAGCCAGACGACTCCACACTCTTTGTTCCCTGACGATGGGCGGGGGACACGCCTGGCGGGTATCATCATCTCTCCGGTGACGCGACGCACCGGCCACATAAGGAGACGTGCATCCGATGGCCAGGCAGACGATCGTGGTGGCGCTCGGCGGCAACGCGCTGCTCAGGCGCTCCGACCCGATGACGGTCGAGGTCCAGCGCGCGAACATCAAGGTCGCGGTGGAGGCGCTCGCGCCACTGGTGGAACGGTACGATCTCGTGCTCGCGCACGGCAACGGCCCGCAGGTGGGGCTGCTCGCGCTGCAGGCCGCGTCCTACCCCGCTGTTGAGCCGTACCCGCTCGACGTGCTGGGCGCGCAGTCGCAGGGCATGATCGCGTACATGCTCGAGCAGGAGCTGGGCAACGTCCTGCCCGCCGAGAAGCCGATCGCGACGCTGCTGACCATGGTGGAGGTCGACCCTGACGACCCCGCGTTCAACGACCCCACCAAGTTCGTCGGCCCCACGTATGTGAAGGCGAAGGCCGATGCGCTTGCCGCCGAGAAGGGCTGGGTCTTCAAGCGCGACGGCGGGCTGTGGCGTCGCGTGGTGGCCTCGCCCGAGCCCAAGCGCATCTTCGAGATCCGCCCCATCCGGTGGCTCATCGAGCAGGGCACCGTGGTGATCTGCACGGGCGGCGGCGGCATCCCCACCGCGTTTTCCACGGAACGCCCGAACACGCTCGTGGGCGTGGAAGCGGTCATCGACAAGGACCTCGCGAGCGAGCTTCTGGCGCGCGAGCTGAACGCTTCGATGTTCGTGATGGCCACCGATACCGATGGCGTATACCTGGACTGGATGACGCCCGCGCAGCGCCACCTCGGCTGGGTGACACCCGAGGAGCTCGACGAGCATTCCTTTGCCGCTGGCTCCATGGGGCCCAAGGTGGAGGCCGCGAGGCGTTTCGTGCGGGCCACCTGCAACCGTGCCGCCATCGGCCGGCTCGAGGACATCGCGAGGATCGTGGCGGGCGAGGCGGGTACGAACGTAGTGTGCGAGGTTCCGGCCGATAGGCGCGGGTGAGCACCGGGCGGTGACGCTCGGGGCGGGAGGAGGTCGTGATGCGCATCGCGATCGCGGGCGGCAACGGATTCATCGGCCAGCGTCTCACCACGCAGCTCCTTGCGGCGGGCCATGAGGTGGTGTGGCTCTCGAACCGGCCGGGGCGCTTTGCCCTGGGCGAGCGGTACACCGAGGTCCCGTTCACGTACATGACGCCGCTTGATGACGGACCGCTGCCCGCATGGGCAGAGGCGGTGGCACGGGCCGACGTGGTGGTGAACCTCTCCGGATACCCGATCGTCATGCGCGGGAACGAGGAGCGCAAGCGACTGTTGCGCGACTTCTCGCGCGCGCTCGGACGTGCGCTCAAGCGTCCTTCATGGTTCCCGGTGCCGGGTTTCGGTCTCAGGGTCGTGCTTGGCGAGGTGGCGCCGTACATGGTGTACAGCCAGCGCTCCACCATGCGGAAGCTCATCGATGCAGGCTTCGAGTTCACGTACCCCGAGATCGATGACGCGCTCGTGGCCGCGGTGTAGCGGGGCGCTCAGGTATCATGGGCGCACCTCGGCTGGCCGGCGTGAACCGGCCTCACCCGGATGAAGGGCGTGCGATGAAGAAGCTCAACTGGCGGGTGAAGTTCGGCCTGACGCTGATGGCCGTGAGCGGAGTGCTGCTCTACGCGCACTCGGTGGCGTTCCACGACACGCCTATGCACGAATGGGGGCTCTTCTTCCTCACGCATGAGATCGCGATCATGCCGCTCGAGGTGCTTGTGGTCACGCTCGTGATCCACTCGCTGCTCGAGCGACGCGAGCACGAAGAGAAGATGCACAAGCTCAACATGGTGATCGGCGCGTTCTTCAGCGAGGTGGGCGACGAGCTGCTCCGCCGCGCGTCGGAGCTCGATGAGACCGTGGAGGTGCGCGAGCACTTCCTCGTGAATGACTCCTGGGACGCCCGCCGCTACGCCACGGCGCAGGCGGCCATCACCGCCTACGACTTCGGCCTCCGAGCGAGCGCCACCGACCTTGAGGAGCTCGCACGGTTCACCGTTGAGAAGCGGCCGTTCCTCCTCGGATTGCTCCAGAACCCGAACCTGCTCGAGCACGAGACGTTCACCAACGCGCTCTGGGCCGTCTTCCATCTTGCCGAGGAGCTCAGCTTCCGCGAGGGCTTCAACGATCTGCCCGAGACGGACATCGCGCATCTCAACCTGGACCTGCGTCGCGCGTACGCCGCGATCGCCGTGGAGTGGCTCGATCATGTGCGGCATCTGCAGAAGGAGTACCCGTACCTGTTCTCGCTCGCCGTGCGCCGCAATCCGCTCGACACGAACGCCTCGGTGGTGGTGACCGCGTAGGATCCTCGGCGCCGCGTCACGCGGTGCGATCGCCGTCTGTCGTTTCTGGAATACCGGTATCGCGGAATCGATATGGACGTTCCCGGCGCTGACACCGACACTGTACGTCATGATTTCTCGCGACCACGTCCCCGCAATCGTCCGCCACCCCGCGCTGTGGGTGGGCGTCGCCGTGCTGCTCGCTGTCACTGAAGCGAGTCCGGCGATCGGCCTGCTCATCGGGCTCGTTGTGGGGCTGACGGTGGGAGCGCCCGATCGGCTGCGGCCCGCACGCGTCTCCAAGCAGTTGCTGCAGGCCTCGGTGGTGCTCCTCGGCTTTGGCATGCAGATCGGCGCCGCCATCCGCATCGGCGTCTCCTCGGCGGGCGTCACACTGCTCACGATCAGTGGGACGCTTGCGCTCGCGGCGGTGCTCGGCAGGCTGATGCGCGTCGACCGCGAGGTGCAGACGCTCATCGGGTCGGGGACGGCCATCTGCGGCGGCAGCGCTATCGCCGCGGTGGCGCCGGCGATCGGCGCGTCTCCCGCGTCCACCGCTGTCGCGCTTTCGGTGGTGTTCGTGCTCAACGGAGTGGCGCTGTTCGTGTTCCCGTGGCTTGGGCATGCACTCGGCATGTCGCAACAGCAGTTCGGGCTGTGGGCGGCGCTGGCGATCCACGACACCAGCAGCGTGGTGGGCGCGGCGTCGGCGTACGGCGCCGAGGCGCTCGCGCTTGCCACCGTGGTGAAGCTCACGCGCGCGCTGTGGATCGCGCCCGTAGCGCTCATCGCCGCGCGGGTCCACGGCGGCGGCCGGAGCGGCGCGAAGGTGCAGTGGTTCCTCATCGGCTTCATACTGGCCTCGGTGGTGGCCTGGCTCGTGCCGGCGCCGGAGCTGTGGGGCGTGCTCGCGCGCATCGGCAAGGCGCTCATGGCCCCCACGCTGTTCATGGTGGGAGCGAGCCTCACCCGCGAAACGCTGCGTGAGGTCGGCGTGCGGCCGCTGGTGATGGGCGTGGTGCTGTGGGCGGTGGTCTCAACGCTCACTGCGCTGCTCGTGCTGGGCGGGCTCAGCGTCGGGTAGGGGCTGCGGCTTCTGCGGGTGTGCGCGCTTTCGGGAGACGGGGGACATACACCCTATGTCCGCTCCCCACGAAAGGCGACGACCATGCCCCAGACGATCTGGGAAGGCGCGATCTCCTTCGGCCTGGTGACCATCCCGGTCAGGCTCGTTTCCGCCGAGGACCGTGGCAGTGAGATCGCCTTCCACAACATCGACAGCAAGACGATGAGCCGCGTGCGTCAGAAGCGCGTGTCCGAGGCCACCGGCGAGGACGTGCCCTGGGACGACGTGGTGAAGGGGTACGAGTACGAGAGCGGCCGGTATGTGGTGCTCGAGCCCGCCGAGATCGAGGCGGCCAACCCCAAGGCCACCAAGACCATCGACATCGTGGCCGTGGTCTGCAGGGATTGCATCGACCCGCCGTTCTTCACCCGGCCGTACTACCTGGTGCCGCAGCAGGCCGGCCGGAAGGCATACGCGCTGCTGCGCGAGGCCCTGCGCGCCAAGAACCAGATCGCCGTGGCGCACGTGGTGCTCCGCACCAGGCAGTATCTCGCGGCGCTCTTTCCCGAAGGCGACGCGCTCGTGCTCGATCTCCTCCGGTACGCCGATGAGCTCAGGGGCACCGAGGGCCTCGATCTCCCCTCGGCGGACCTCGGCGAGCTGGGCGTGACCGAGAAGGAGCTGCAGCTTGCCCACCAGCTGGTGAGCGCGCTTGAGGCCGAGTGGGAGCCGGGGCAGTACACCGACACGTACCGCAACGACCTGCTCGATCTCATCAAGCGCAAGGTGGAAGCGGGCGGCACCACGCTCGCCTCGGCGGAGGAGGCCCAGGAACCGCAGGGCGGCGAGGTGGTCGACATCATGGACCTGCTGCGCCGGAGCGTGGAGGCGGCGGCCCGGGAGAAGGACGCGGACGCGCGCACGCGGGGCACGGCGTAGATGGGTACGCTCGACGAATACCGCGCCAAGCGCGACTTTGCCACCACGCCCGAGCCGGCCGGCGGCGACGTTGGGTCGGGCGGCCTGTCGTACGTGATCCAGAAGCACGCGGCCTCACGCCTGCACTGGGACTTCCGGCTGGAGCTTGATGGCGTGCTGCTGTCGTGGGCGGTCCCCAAGGGGCCCTCGCTCAGCAACGCTGACAAGCGGCTTGCGGTCCACGTGGAGGACCACCCCGTGGAGTACGGCGGTTTCGAGGGCACCATCCCGCAGGGCGAGTACGGCGGGGGCACGGTCATGCTCTGGGACCGCGGCACCTGGCGTCCCGACCACGGCGATCCGCGCGCGCATCTGGCCGAGGGGCATCTCAAGTTCGAGCTCTTGGGCGAGCGGCTGCGCGGCCGCTGGGTGTTGGTGCGCACCAAGGGTTACGGCGGCACGCAGGACAGCTGGCTGCTGTTCAAGGAGCGCGATGCCGAGGAGCGGCCGGCCGCTGAGTTCGACGCCACCGCCGAGTGGACAACGAGCGTAGCCACCGGCCGGACGATGGAGGAGATCGCGTCCGGCGCGCCACCGCGAGGCGAAGGGCCGGGCGGGGCGCCGGTCGACTCCGGTGCCGTGACCGGGGCGAAGCGCGGGCCGATGCCGCAGACGGTGGATGTGCAGCTGTGCACGCTGGTGCGCGAGCCGCCGGAGGGGGAGCGGTGGCTGCACGAGATCAAGTTCGACGGCTACCGGATCGTGGCGTTCAAAGACGGCGAGTCGGTCCGGCTCGTGAGCCGCACCCACAAGGACTGGACTGCCAGGTTCCAGGGGATCGCCGAGGCGGTGCGCGGCCTGCCCGCGCAGACGGCGGTCCTCGATGGCGAGGTCGTGGCGGTGCGGCCCGATGGCACCACCAGCTTTCAGGAGCTGCAGAACCACGCCCGGAGCGGCGGCGCGGCCAACGTGCGGTACCAGCTCTTCGACCTCCTCTACCTGGATGGCATGGACCTTCGGGGTGCCGTGCTGGTCGACCGCAAGCGCGTGCTCGAGGGTCTGCTACAGGGCGCGGAGCCACCGCTGCAGTACACCGACCACATCGAGGGGCACGGCGACGTGATCTTCTCGCAGTCGTGCGACCTCTCGCTCGAGGGCGTTGTCTCCAAGCGTGGCGACGCTGCGTACCGTCCGGGCCGCGGCCACGACTGGCTGAAGATCAAGTGCCTGCTCGAGCAGGAGTTCGTGGTGGTGGGCTACACCGATCCCGGCGGCAGCCGCGTGGGGTTTGGCGCGCTCGTGCTGGCCGTGCACGACGGAGACGCGCTGCGCGAGGTCGGCCGCGTGGGCACAGGGTTCACCGACGCCTCGCTCGCCGACATCCACGGGCGCCTCAAGGGCCTCAAGCGGGAGTCCCCGCCGGTGGTCGACCCGCCGCAGGACGCCGACGCCCTCGGCATCCACTGGGTCGAACCCGAGCTTGTGGTGGAGGTGGCCTTTGCCGAGTGGACTGCCGATGGTCATCTCAGGCACCCCTCGTTCAAGGGTCTCCGTGACGACAAGCCCACCAGGGAGGTCGTGGCCGAGTTGCCCGGCACGGTGCCGGGGGAGGATGGGCCCGAGATGGCACCGGAGCCGGTGGAGCGTGGCGTGACCCCGGCGGGCAGGACGCGATTCGCCGGCGTGCACATCACGTCTCCGGACCGCGTGATCTGGCCGGACACCGGTATCACCAAGCTGGAGCTCTGCCGGTACTACGAGCAGGTTGCCGGGCTCATGCTGCCGCACGTGGCGCACAGGCCGCTCTCACTCGTGCGGTGTCCCGACGGGGCCGATGGCTCGTGCTTCTATCAGAAGCGCATCAAACACTTCCCGGAGGCCGTGGGGACCGTTGACATCTACGTGCCGAGCGACGACGTCACGGTGCCGTACGCACAGGTGCGCGATCTCAGCGGCCTGATCGGCCTCGTGCAGATGAACGTGCTCGAGATCCACCCCTGGGGCTCGCGGGTCGATGACCCCGACAAGCCTGACAGGATCGTCTTCGACCTCGATCCGGATGAGGGCCTGCCGTGGAAGGCGGTGGCGGCAACGGCGCTGCTGCTGCGGAGCGAGCTTGCCCGCCTTGGCCTGGAGTGCTGGGTGAAGTCGACCGGTGGCAAAGGGCTGCATGTGGTGGTGCCGATCACCCGCAGGCACGAGTGGGCCGAGGTCCATGGCTTTGCGAAGGCGTTCGCGAACCACATCGTGTCACTTGAGCCCGAGCGCTTCACCACGAACATGAGCAAGGCGCGGCGTGCGGGCAGGATCTTCATCGATCACATGCGTAACACCCGCGGAGCCACCGCGATCGCGCCGTACTGCGCACGCTCCCGGCCGGGCGCTCCGGTCGCGGTACCGCTCCACTGGGAAGAGCTGGAGGATGGTGCAGAGCGTCCCGTCTTCACGGTGCGCACCCTCGGCGAACGGCTCCGCACGCTCGAGGACGACCCCTGGGCGGACATGCTGCGTGCGCGTCAGTCGATCACAGAGAGGGTGTGCGCGGAGCCGGGGTTGTAGCTACGACCGCATAGCGCGGTGAGGCCGTGAGACCGCATCAGCGGGACGTCAGCGGGCGTGGACGCGGCAACCGGCGTTATTTCCGCAGCTCACGTGGTATACTCAAGGTAGTTTCGACCACGAGACCGCGCTCGTCCCGCATCGGCTGGGACATCCGTACCACCGGCATCGATGCTCCTCTTCGAAGCATCATCGCAACAAGCGAGATCATTCGATGCCCCGTCAGCCCTTTCAGCCGCACCCCGGTGATGCCGTGCCGAGTCGCCCTCCCTTGAGGGCGCACGAACCAATCCGGCCGTTCAGGCCGAATCACCGCTCTTGTAGGGAGCGCCATGAAACCCATCTCACCACTCCGGCTCCAATCCGGTCGCGTACGGATGCCCTCAGCGGTCGTTTATTGCGAGGCGAACTTCGGCGGAATCGATGGGAAGACCGCCAACGGTCTGGTCCGCCATTCCGACAAGTACCGGATCATTGCGGTCATCGACAGCAAGAAGGCTGGGCTTGACGCCGGTGAGGTGCTCGGGGAGCAGCCGCGAGGCATACCGATATGCTGTGATCTCGCACACGCTGTCGATCTCTCGGGGCAGGTGCCGGAGGTGTTCATCTTCGGTATCGCGCCGGCGAGTGGGCTGCTCTCGGTACACGAGCGTGGGGTCGTCCTGGAGGCCATGAGTCTCGGCATGGATATCGTGAGCGGACTCCACGAGTTTCTCGGTGATGATCCGGTGTTCGTGGCCGCAGAGAACCAGTACGGTGTGAACATACGTGACGTCCGTCGCCCTCGAGACAAGAAGGGCCTCAGGTTGTTCGACGGTCGGATCGCCTTGGTCACGTGTCCTCGTATCGCGATCCTGGGCACTGACTGTGCGATCGGTAAGCGGACGACCGCAACGATATTGACGCAGGCGCTCAACGATCGGGGCATCAGGGCGGTCATGATCGCGACTGGGCAGACCGGGCTCATCCAGGGTGCCCGCTACGGCGTGGCGCTCGACGCCATGCCGAGTCAGTTCTGCGCCGGCGAGATGGAGGGCGCGGTGTTGAGTGCCTACGAGGTCGAGCGGCCGGACGTGATCATCATCGAAGGGCAGAGCGCGCTTGGTCACCCCGCATACCTCTCGTCAGGCTTCATCCTTCGGGGCAGCCAACCCCAGGGCGTCATCTTGCAGCACGCTCCCGCACGCCGCGTCAGGTGTGATTTTGACGGCCTGCCGATCCCACCGCCAGCAGCTGAGATCCATCTGATCGAGACGTTCGCGGATACGCGCGTTATCGGTCTGACCATCAATCACGAAGGTATGAGCGATGCCGACATCACGACGGCGATCGCGCAGTACGAGCTGGAGCTCGGTATTCCGGTGACCGATGCTCTGGCCCGTCCGGTCGGTGAGCTGGTCGAGATGGTGCTGAGCGCGTTTCCGCGGATCGCTTCTGGTGCCGAGACAGCTGAACCACAGGTGATCTCCGTGTGACGGCGCGCCGGCGCAGTCATTCGTCCGGCGTTCCGGTCTCTGTAGAGACCCGAAGCGTGAACGTGGAGCCTGCGCCATGCTCGCTCTCGACTTCGATCGTGGCGCCGAGCATGTCCGCCACCCGCCTCCAGGTGGCAAGCCCCAGCCCGACGCCTTCGACGGTAGGGCTGATGCCGGTGCCGACCTGGTAGAAGCGCTCCATGATCTCCAGCACCCTGCTCACGTGCAGTCTACACCGTGGACTACTCCGCACGTATGGTGCTCAGTGGCCCTCCCGTGTCATGAGGATGTCCTCATAGACCTCGGCGGATGCTTGGATCTGTGCCACCGGGCAGTGCTCATCCAACGTATGGGCCTGATCGGGGTCGCCGGGCCCAAGGATCACGATCTCGCTCGCCTGAAGCGCGCTCACCAGTACGGAGGCGTCAGTGAAGTAGGTGAGGGGCTGCCGATGAGCTGCCGAGCCAGTGACCACTTCACACCGGGCGCTCACGTGCGACGCGAACCGGCCGTCAGCCGGCGAGTAGACGGCAGGCAGGTCCTCGACCACCTGGATGTGGATGTCGCCACCGGCTATCGCAGCCACCTCCTCGAGAATCGACCGCGAGTCGATGCCGGCAACCAGGCGGATATCGATCCCGGCCGAGGCCGAATCAGGCACGAGGTTGATCTTCGTACCGCCGCTGAACGTTCCCACGTTGACCGTTACATCACCCATCTCTGGGTGGCTGCCCGGGAGACCGCGTGCAGTCAGCTCGGACACGAATCGCGCAAGCGGCACGATGGCGTTCTGGCCCAGATCGGGCCGCGAGCCGTGCGCGGCGCGTCCCCGGGTAGTGGCCAGGAGCCACAGCACACCCTTGTGGCCGTGCGCGATCCGCAGGTCCGTTGGCTCGGCGATCAGGAGGGAACCACCCGGGGGCAGCTGTCGCGTTGCGATGAGGTGGCGTGCGCCACTGCATCCGGTCTCCTCGGCGGCTGTGAGCACAAGCAGCACGCCGGGGCCGCTGGAGCGGCGCGCGGCATAGCGTGCGAGCGCCGTGACCAGGGCGGCCGCACCGCCCTTCATGTCCACCGAGCCCCGGCCGTACAGCATGCCGTCACCGATGTCGCCGGACAGCGGACCGTGCGTCCACGGCGTGTCGCCGAACGGCACGGTGTCGAGATGGCCGCAGAGCACCAACGGGGCGGTCGTGGTGTCGCCGACCGAAGCGATCAGGTGCGCCCTGTCCGCCACCATCGTCACGACCTCGACGCTCGCACCCGATCCTTCCAGCACCTCCGCGCACACCTCGGCAGCGGCTCGCTCGCCTCCACCGGCCGTGTTCAGGTGGACCAGACGCTGCGCAAGTGCGACGGCGTCGGTCATGAGACGCTCCCCGTGGACTCGCGGGCGATGAGTGACGGCGCTATCGCGATGCGCTGCGCGGGGAGATCGGCGTCGTCCATGCGGGCGTCGAGCAGCCGGATGCACTCGGACGCGATCACTTCGTGCGGCTGACGGATCGTGGTGAGCGGGGGATCGGCCAGGGCGGCGAAGCGGATGTCATCGAATCCAGTGACCAGCACATCGTCGGGGACGCGCACGCGAGCACGCCGGAACTCGCCGAGCAACCCCACTGCGATCTCGTCGTTGCCGCAGACCACCGCATCGGGCAGAGACGGTCCCGCGAGCAGCTTCTGTGCCGCCGCCCGACCCCACCCGGCACTGAACTCACCGAGCAGGCGGTCACCTGATTCGAGCAGGCCCATGCGTTGTGTGGCCTCGGTGAAACCTCGCAGCCGCTGCTGTGCCGAGGAGCACTCGGGTTCCGCGCTGACGAACGCGACGCTCCTCGAGCCGAGGGCCGCGATGTGCTCGACCGCGAGGCTGATGCCCAGCGCGTCATCGACCCCTACCCAGTCACCGAGGTAGTCCGTCACGAACCGGTCCAGCTGGATCACTGGAAGCCGTGAGGCAACCTCGTCGAGTGCGGCCCGGCTCGCGGACGCAGACACGGGGATGACGATGAGGCCGTCGACCTGCCGCGCCATGAGCGTCCTCGCCCTGCGAAGCTCCACGGAGGGATCCTGTTGCGCGTCGCACAGAAGCAGGTCGCGACCAGACTCGCTCAGAGTCCTCTCGACCGCCTCCACGAGCGATGGGAAGAACGGGTTGCCGATCTCCGGGACGATCATCCCCACCGAGGATGTGCGCCCGTGGCGCAGTGCGCGGGCGACGGCGTTGTGACGGTATCCGAGCTCTCGCGCCGACTCGCGTACGCGGTCGGCCAGCTCCGGTGAGACCCTGCGACCGCCGGACAAGACTCGCGACGCAGTGGCCACTGATACGCCCGCACGCCCCGCAACGTCTTTGATCGTTATCGCCATGCTGACCTCATCCGTGATTGGGCAAGAGACAGTATATGTCCGCGGTGGTGCGGCCGCCATGGCACGAGAACGTTTACACACTCACAATCACGCATATGCGTGCTCCTGGAGTCCTTGACAGCGCTTCTCTGGGTACATACATTCACCGAGCGGTGTAATCGTTTACCAAGCTGTGTTCATCGGAAGGAGATAGGCATGAGACGTCTTAGAGATCTGCGGCTCGTAGCGATCGTGGCGGTGGTCGCCATGCTCGCGGTCTCACTCGCCGGTTGTGCCGGGACCGAAACCGGCACCGATGACGGCACAGCGGGCGGCGAAGAGGCCATCAAGGTCGGTCTGGTCCAAATCAACCAGCAGGCGATCTTCTTCAACCAGATGAACGAGGGCGCTGAAGAGGCAGCCGAAGAGGCGGGCGTCGACCTCACGATCTTCAACTCGAACGATGATCCTGCCAAGCAGAACGAGGCCATCGCCAACTTCGTCACCCAGGGCTTCGACGCAATCGTCATCGTGGCTATCGATGTCGAAGGTGTGAAGCCGGCTCTCCAGGAGGCGGCGGAAGCGGGCGTGAAGATCGTCGCGGTGGATGCGATCGTCGAAGATGAGTCGGTCCTGTGTCAGGTCGGCGTGGACAACGAGGCCGCCGGTGAAGAGATCGGCCAGTTCGTCGTCGACTACATGGCGGACAATGACATCACTGACAAGAACATCGGTGTCATCGGTGCGCTGAACTCATTCATCCAGAACCTGCGTCTCGACGGGTTCAAGCGTGTCGTTGAAGCTGATGGCGCAACGATCACACAGATCGTCGACGGTCAGAATCAGCAGGAAGAGGCGATGGCTGCCGCGGAGAACCTGTTCACCGCGCAGGCAGATACGAAGCTCTTCTACACCACGGGTGAGCCCGCCATGGTCGGAGCCGTCGCTGCGGCCCGTTCGCAGGATCGCACGGCCGACGTCAAGCTCTTCGGGTGGGACCTCACGGCCGAGGTCATTCGCGGCATCGACGACGGCTTCGTCGTAGGCGTTGTGCAGCAGGACCCGAAGACCGAGGGTTACGAGGCGGTTCTCGCATGCAAGGCGCTCGTCGAGGGTGAAGACGTCGAGCCGTTCATCGATGTGCCGATCGCCATCGTCACATCAGAGAACGTCGACGACTTCAGGGCCATCTTCGAGTAAGGGCACGTGGTACGACTGCTCGGTTTGACAGGTACGCCGATCGAGAAGCGGGGTGTGACGTGGAGGGTACCACCGTGGCTGCAACGCAGGCTCCGGATCGCGTGGTCCTCAGGGATGTACGCAAGCGGTTCGGCCCGGTCGAAGCGTTGCGGGGGGTGACCCTCCGCGTCGCCCCCGGTGAAGTCGTCGGTCTGGTCGGTGATAACGCAGCCGGCAAGTCGACGCTGATGAAGGTCCTCTCGGGTGCCTATATCCCGGACTCGGGTGAGATATGGATCGATGGCGAGCGGACCGTCTTCGCCTCACCCCGAGATGCCCATCAGGTGGGCATAGAGATGGTCTATCAAGACCTGGCTCTCTGCGATGACATCGATGTCGCAGGCAACATCTTCCTCGGTCGCGAGCCGCGCACGCGCGGGGGCATCATGCTCGACACCAAGCGGATGCATGCGGACGCACGCGCGCTGCTTGACTCTCTCAGGATCCGCATCCCGTACACGGATCTCCCGGTACGGAATCTCTCCGGTGGCCAGCGCCAGGCTGTGGCCATAGCGCGAGCGGTCGCGTTCAACCCCCGCCTCCTCATTCTTGATGAGCCCACGGCCGCCCTGGCGGTCACCGAGGTCAACACCGTCCTTGAATTGATCCGCACCGTTGCCGCGCGTGGTGTGAGCGTCATCCTGATCACGCACAGGCTGCAGGACCTCTTCACTGTCTGCGACCGGCTCTGTGTCATGTTCGAAGGCACCATGGCATCGGAACTCGACGCAAAGACGGCAACACTGGAAGAGCTGGTCAGCGACATCGTAGGACGGGGGCACGGGCAGTGAGCGACGAGTCGATCGCCAGCAACAGCGACGCAGGCGCACCCATCGCGAAGCTTCAGCGTGACGCCGGACCCAAGGCGTGGCTGCAGCGCAATATCCTCACTGTGGCCGTGGGCGGCGTGCTGCTCATCCTCTTTGCGTTCTTCAGCTTCACCGCAGACGCCTTCTTCACGTCCGCGAATATCTTGAACATCCTGAGGCAGATCGCGCCGACGATGATCACGGCGGTTGCCATGACCTTCGTGATCACCACGTCGGGGATCGACCTTTCTGTGGGCTCGATGGTCGCCCTGTCGGGCTCGCTGCTCGCCATCTGGACGAACGGCGGGATGGACTCCACGCTCGCGCTCGTCCTCGTTCTTCTGATCGGCGGTCTGGTGGGCTTCGTGAACGGCTGGTTCACCTCCTACCGGGGCCTGCCTCCTTTCATCGTGACGCTCGCCACGCTGGGTGTCGTACGCGGGGTGGCGCTGCTCATCACGCAGGGGTACTCGACGCCGATCCCGACCGACGCCTGGGTGAAGGTGCTCGGGCAGGGTCGTGTCTACGGCATTCCGCTTCCGGCGATCATCGCCGTCGTGGTGGCCGTGGTCGGATGGTTCGCGTTCACGCAGACGCCATACGGCCGGTATGTGGTCGGACTCGGCAGCAACTATGAGTCGCTTCGCCGTACCGGTGTGAACACGAAGTTGGTCAACCTCGTCGTGTTCCTCGTGTCTGGTGTGATCGCGGCACTTGCCGGGGTGATCGTGGCTGCGCGTCTGGCGTCGGGTTCATCCAACGCGGGCCAGGGCTTCGAGCTTGAGGTCATCACGGCCGTCGTGCTTGGCGGTACCAGCCTGCTCGGGGGCCGCGGCAGCGTTCTCGGTACGGTGCTCGGCGCCCTCGTGCTCGGCGTGATCGCCAACGGGTTGGTGCTGCTCCATGTGTCGCCCTTCTACATCCAGATCGTACAGGGCGTCATCCTGCTCATCGCCATCTTCATGAACACCCGACTGTTCTCACGGTTCGGGGCGGCGATGCGCTGATGGCCGTTGTCCGGACGGTCCTGGGTGAGACCGACTCGGCGGATCTGGGGCCGACACTGTTCCACGAACATCTGCTGCTCAACGGCGAGACCGCCTGGCATGAACCCGCGCCAGACGATGCCGAGGGTTGGGCCATCGCTCGCGAGCCGGTGCGGATGGAGTTCCTCGGCCGGCTGCGGAACGACCCCTATCTGTCGCTCGACAACACCCGGCTCGACAGTGTCGAGACCGCGGTCGAGGAGGTCAGGGCGCTCATCGCCGCAGGCGGACGCACGCTCGTGGAGGTGACGCCGGATGCCTCGGGTCGCGATCCCCGCGGATTGCGGGCGATCGCCGAGGCGACGGGCCTGAATATCGTCATGGGGTGCGGCTTCTACCTCGAGCGGACGCATCCCGAGGGTTTCGCCGACATGACGATCGACGACATCGCCGACCGCATCGTGGCCGACGTCCTCGAAGGCGTTGAGGGCGTTCACGCCGGTGTGATCGGGGAGATCGGCGTGGGACTGCACTTCACGCCTGCCGAGGAGCATTCGCTGCGTGCGGCCGCGCGAGCGCAGCGTCGCTGCGGCGTGCCGCTCTCGGTGCATCTCCCCGGGTGGCTGCGGTACGGCCACCGCGTGCTCGACATCGTCGAGGAGGAAGGTGGCATCCTCGACGCGACCGTGCTGAGCCACATGAATCCGAGTCATGCCGACGAGGAGTATCAGCGCTCGCTTGCGGACCGCGGCGCGTGGGTGGAGTACGACATGCTCGGCATGGAGTTCCACTACCCGGGCGAGGGCCAGAGCCCGAGCGATGAGGACAACGCCGCAGCTATCGCCCGGCTGCTCGCGGACGGCTACGGGAAGCGCCTGCTGCTCTCGCACGACGTCTTCATCAAGACATTGCTGCGCACCTACGGAGGTTTCGGCTACGCCCACGTGCTCACGGGTTTTGCCGATCGTCTCGAGCGCCACGACGTGGGGCGAGAGCAGCTCCTTGAGATCCTGACCACCAACCCGAAGGCGGTTTTCGACGCCGCCTGGGAAGGGAGAACATCATGACAAGGGTGCTCGTCGCGGGTGAGTCCTGGGTGAGTGAATCCACCCATTTCAAGGGATTCGATTCGTTCCAATCGGTGGTCTTCGAGACGGGGATCGCTCCGCTCAAGGAGGCCCTCGAGAGCAACGGCATCGAGGTCGTCCACATGCCGGCGCATCAGGTGCCCGAGCAGTTCCCCGCCACCGTGGAGGCGTTTGACGCGTACGACGTCGTCGTACTCTCCGACATCGGCGCCGACAGCATCCTCCTGCACCCAGACACCTGGCTCCGGGGCAAGCGTACGCCGAACCGTCTCAAGGTGCTGGCCGAGTGGGTCCGCGCGGGCGGCGGTCTATTGATGGCTGGCGGCTACATGAGCTTCCAGGGGTTCGAGGGCAAGGCGATGTATCGCCGCACTCCGGTGGATGAGATCCTGCCATCGGTGATCGACCCCTGGGACGACCGCGTCGAGGCGCCGGAAGGCACCGATGTGGTGGTCGTGAACGCGGCGCACCCCGTGCTGTCCGGCGTGACCGGCCCGTGGCCGGGGCTCCTCGGCTACAACCGCTTCGGGCTCAAGGCCGATGCCGAGCTGCTCGCCACCGTGGGCGATGACCCGCTCCTCGCGCTGCGCGCCGAGGGCGCCGGCCGGACCGCCGCGTGGGCGTCGGACATCGGCCCTCACTGGTGCCCGGATGACTTCGTGGCATGGCCTGGCTATGCGCGGCTGTTCACGCAGCTCGTGCACTGGCTTGCGGGGGAGTGACTGGCGATGCCCATCCCTGTCATCCTCGACTGCGATCCCGGCCACGATGATGCGCTCGCGATCCTCCTCGCAGCGGCAAGCCCGGAGCTCGACCTGCTCGCCATAACGACGTGTGGTGGAAACCAGACGGTTGAGAAGTGCACCATCAACGCGCGCCGGATGTGCACGGTAGCCGGTATCACCGGTGTCCCGATCGCGCGTGGTGCGGCCGGTCCCCTGCTCGGCTCGCTGCACATCGGCGAGTACGTGCACGGCGCGTCAGGTCTCGACGGTCCCGAGTGGGGAGAGCCGACGGTCCCGGAGGCCGGGGAGAACGCGCACGACCTCATCGTGCGGATCCTTCGCGAGCACCCGGAGCCGGTGACGCTGATCCCGGTCGGTCCGCTCACCAACATCGCGCTCGTGCTATCGGCGCACCCCGAACTCAAGGCGAACATCCGCGAGATCGTTTTGATGGGCGGGTCCACGGAGCGGGGTAACGACACCCCGTACGCGGAGTTCAACATCCGCGTGGACCCGGAAGCGGCCGACATCGTCTTCCGCTCGGGCGTCCCCGTGACGATGTGCGGTCTGAACATCACGCACCAGGCGCTCGCGACACCTGATGTGATCGAGCGGCTTCGCGCGCTCGGCACACCGATGGGTGATCTGTGCGTGGAACTGCTGACCTTCTTCTCGGCGAGCTATCTGCGCACGTGGGGGTTCACGTCGCCGCCGCTGCACGACCCCGTGGCGGTGGCCCGCGTGATCGACCCCTCGCTCGTGGAGGTGGTGAGCGTGCCTGTGGCGATCGAGACGCAGGGGCGTTTCACGGCGGGGGCCACGTGTGTGGACCTGCATCATCTGACCGGAGAGCCCGACAACGCGCTCGTGGCGACGCGGCTGGACGCGCCCCGGTTCTGGGACCTCATGATCGGAGCGATCGCCAGCTATGAGTGACGTGGCGGTGGTGGGCAGCATCAACGTCGACCGCTCGGTGGACGTGCCGGTCGCGCTCGAGCGGGGGGCGACGCTTCTGGGCGGCAGCGTGCTGCGCGGCCCCGGCGGCAAGGGCGCCAACCAGGCGGTGGCGCTGGCACGCCTCGGACGGGGCGTTGCGATGATCGGCGCGGTAGGAGCCGATGCCGACGGCGACTGGATGCTCGATACGCTCGATGCCGAGGGTGTGGACACGCGCGGCGTGGCCAAGCTTGACGACACCGCCACAGGGCAGGCATTCGTGTTCGTGGAGCCGGACGGCGAGAGCACGATCGTGGTCGCGGCTGGCGCCAACGGTGCGCTCACCCCCGCGCTGATCGACGCGGCGCGGGACACGATCGCCGGCGCCCGCTGCGTGCTCGCGCAACAGGAGGTCCCCGCCAACGTGGTGGAGCATGCCGCGGAGCTCTGCACGGGCATCTTCGTGCTCAACCCGGCGCCTGCACGTCCGCTCTCCGAGGCGCTGCTCGCGCGGGTGGATGTGCTCGTGCCCAACCGGCACGAGCTCGCCGGGATCGCCGGACAGCCGGGCACCACCGATCTTCACGCGCTCGCAGAGATGGCGCGCAGCGTTTGCGGCCCGCGCGTGGTTGTCGTGACCCTCGGAGAGCAGGGCGCGCTCGTGGTCGAGGGCGATGAGATGACCCATGTCGCGGCGTTTCCCGTGGAGGCGGTCGACGCTACTGCTGCCGGAGACACCTTCTGCGCCGCGCTCGTCGACGGCATGCTCGAGGGCAAGAGCACGGTTGCGGCGGTGGAGTGGGCGGTCCGCGCGGCGGCGCTTGCCACCGAGCGGCCCGGCGCGATGGCGTCCATCCCCACCCGTGCCGAGGTAGCCGCGCGCTGACCGCTTCGCCGTCGCAGGGTCCGGACCGTTCATCGCCTGCGCTCACGACCTTCACATCACGTTCACACCCGGTGCGTATACCTGAGGAGGTATCCGACCGGGAGACGTAGATGACACTGCTCAAGACCGCATTCGCGGCCGTCACAGCGCTGAAAACCAATGGGCTCAGATCCGTCCTCATGGCGCTGGGCGTGGTCATCGGCGCCGCGACCATCGTGGCGGTCGTGGCGATCGGTATGGGCGCGCGCGAAAGCATCGACGAGCAGTACTCCAATATGAGCGTCACCACGATCTTCGTGAACCAGGTCCAGAACAACGCCTCCGAGCTCTCCGCCGACGATGCCGAGGTGATCGCGGCCCTGCCGCAGATCGCCGCCGTGGCACCGCAGCTCACCGGCCGCGTGGCCATCGTCGTCGGCGAGACGACCTCCCAGACGATGGTCGTTGGAACAACACCCACCTACGAGTCGATCGCCGCACTCGAGTTCGCATCGGGTGGGTTCTTCACGGCCGAGGACCTCGAGCGGCGCGAGCGCGTCGTCGTGCTCGGGCCGACCGCTGCCGAGGAGCTCTTCGGCGATACCGATCCGATCGGCCAGACGGTGCGCGTGAACGGCCGGAGCCTCGAGGTCGTGGGAGTGACCCAGCCCAAGGGTGGCTCGATCGGCCCGATCACGATCGATGACAGTGTCTTCGTCCCATACACGACCGCCGAGCGCACGCTGCTCGGCACCAACGGCAAGGTCAGCCTGAACGCCCAGGCCACGAGCATCGAGGACGTGTCGGCGGCGATGACCTCGATCTCCGCCGCACTGCGCGAGGCCCATCACCTGCGCAGCGAGCAGGGCAACGACTTCACCGTGAAGGACATGGGCAGTAAGCTCGTGAGCGCCCAGGAATCGAGCCGGACGATGACGCTGCTCCTCGGCGGCGTTGCCGGGATCGTGCTCCTGGTGGGCGGCATCGGCATCATGAACATCATGTATGTGGCCGTGACGGAGCGTACCCGCGAGATCGGCGTGCGCCGTGCCGTGGGGGCCACACGTAACCACGTGCTCGTCCAGTTCCTGCTCGAGGCGGTGATCCTGAGCGTGGGCGGCGGCGCCATCGGCGTCGCACTCGGCCTTGCGATGGTACCGCTTGCCGATTCCCTCGGCATCCGCGCCGTGGTGTCACCGGCCGGCGTGGCGCTTGCCTTCGCGTTCGCGATCCTCACCGGCGTCGTCGTCGGCTATGCCCCGGCGCGCAAGGCGGCGTCCCTCGACCCCATCGAAGCACTCAGATACGAGTGAAGATCCGCGCTCATCTGTCGTACACCGATCAAGGAGATCCACGATGAAGAAGACAGTCTTGCTGGTCCTGGCGGTGGCCGTGCTGGGGGTGGGCGCCTACTTCGGCGCGAGCGCTCTGGCGGCAGGTAACGGCGACACGGCCGTGGCGGGTGGCCCCGGCGCCCAGGGCGGCTCGGCCACGGGTTCGAGCGCCGATCCCAACCAGCCCGAGCGCACGGCCGAGGTGAAGGGATTTGTGCTCTCGATAGACGGTACGCAGGTATCGCTCGACCGCTACATCAAGGATCCTTCCGAGGAGCTCACCGAGGAGGAGAAGGCCGCCAAGAAGGCCGAGCGGGCGCAGCTCAGCCAGGAGGAGCGGCAGGCCCTGAAGGCCGCCGAGAACGTCGCGCTCGAGACCGAGCAGGTCACCGTCACGATCCCGGTCGGCGTGCCGATCGTACAGATGGTCTCCGAGGGCGACACGCCGGTGGCCGAGTCCGCGACGCTGGCTGACATCCGCAGCGGCATGGAGATCACCGTGTGGACAGACGGCGGCACCGACGGCTCGAATGCCGAGTACGTGAAGCTCGCGGCCGCCAAGTAGTCGGGGGACAGACATGAAGACATCATTCAAGAAGTCCTGGCAATCGGCGGCGATAGCGCTCGTGGCGCTCGCGCTCGTGGCCGGCTCGGCCTACTACGGGTACGCTGCGTCAGTAGGCGATGAGGTGCCCGAGATGCGGACCGCGGTCGTCGTCCCCGGGGACATCCGGTCAACGGTTCCTGCCGAGGGGCGGATCTCGGTGGAGACCCGTGAGCTGTTCTTCCCCGTGCAGGGGGTCGTGGCCGAGTTCGGCGTAAAGCCGGGAGACACGGTCGCAGCAGGGCAGGTGCTCGCCACGCTGTCAGGCGCCAAGGCCGACGTGCAGGTAGCGCAGGCTCAGGCCGCGCTCGCGGCGGCGCAGGCGAAGCTTGATTCGGTGCAGGCCGGTCCCGCCAGCACGGACGTGGCGGTCAAGCAGGCGAGCGTGGACGGGGCGAAGGCCTCGCTGGCGAGCGCACAGGAAGCATACGACCTGCTCTATGCCGAGTCGCTCGAATCGACGGTTTCCGCATCCGAGTTGCAGGCCAGGAAGGCGGCCGTCACCAATGCGTCCTCGGCGCTCGCTATCGCCGAGGCGAACCTCGCGGCAGCTCGCACCGGAGCGACATCGGCTGACATCGCAGCGGCCCGCGCCGGCGTTGCGCAGGCGCGGGCCTCGGTGGACGCGGCACTCCTCGGCAACGGGGACCTGGCGCTCGTTGCGCCCACGGCCGGTACCGTCATCGAGGTGAACATCCAGCCAGGGGCCAGCGTCTCCGGTTCCGGCGGAGCGGCGATCGTGGTGGCGGACCTCGGCAGCATGTTCGTGGAGGCCGAGCTCGATGAGAACGACTACGCCGCGGTCTCCGAGGGGATGCCGGTCGAGGTGCTCGTCGACGCGCTCGATGGGGCGTCGCTTGAAGGTACGGTCACGACGCTCTCGCAGGTGGGGAAGGTTGATGCCAACGGCATCGTGAGCTATGCACTCACCGCGGAGCTCGACCCGGCCGGCACGCGCGCGGCCGCAGGGATGAGCGTGCGGCTCGACATCATCACCGAAGGCGTGACCGACGTGCTCGTGATCCCCAATGAGGCGGTGCGGATGGCCGACGGCAAGCAGGTCGTGGACGTGCTCGATGATGCGGGGAGCGTGCGGACCGTTCCGGTCACGCTTGGCATGACCGACGGCAGCACTGTCGAGGTGATCGACGGCCTGGGGTCAGGGCAACGAGTCGTGCTTCCGGGAGCGGGGGAGTAGCGATGGATCCCGTGCTGTCGCTGACCGATGTGACCAAGACCTACCACCTCTCTGGCCTTGACGTCCCGGTGCTCGCCGGCGTGAACCTCGAGGTGACGCAGGGAGAGTACGTGGCGCTCATGGGCCCGTCCGGCTCCGGCAAGTCGACGCTGATGAACATCATCGGCCTACTCGACGAACCGACGTCGGGCAGCTACATGCTCGACGGCGAGGATGCATCACGTCTCGACGACGTGCGGCGCGCCGCGCTGCGGAATCGGACGATCGGTTTCGTGTTCCAGACGTTCAATCTGCTGCCGAAGATGAACGCGCTGCAGAACGTCGAGCTCCCGCTCCACTACTCGGGCACCACGGACGGACGCGAGCGGGCCCGCGCTCTCCTGGAGCGCGTGGGGATGGCCGACCGGCTCGACCACCTGCCGCAGCAGCTCTCCGGCGGGCAGCGCCAGCGCGTGGCGATCGCCAGAGCTCTCGTGAACGATCCCGCGCTCATGCTTGCCGATGAGCCGACCGGCAATCTCGACTCACGCACCGGCAGGGAGATCATGGACCTGTTCGATGGGCTGCATGGACAGGGTCGCACGGTGGTGCTCGTCACCCACGATGCCGAGATCGCCGCACGGGCGGGGCGGATCGTGCGCCTGAGAGATGGTCTGATCGAGCAGACGGAGGACGTTGCGGTGGCGTGAGGCACAGGTATAACACGCGATACCAAAAACAATCGATTCAGGTATAATCACACATACCAGAAGGGCGAATGGCAGTATCCGGAGGGGCGAGTGCGTTGCTGACGCTCGAACAGATCATGAGAGACTTCACGGTCGCGTCTCTACCCGCACTTGTCCATCGCGACATCGAGCCGGCGGTGATGGAGCGCAAGGCCGACGTCTTCGTGGGAATGCGGCGCTCGGGCAAGACGTACGCGATGCTTGAGATCATCCAGCGCTTACGTGAATCCGGCGTCGAGGCCGATCGCATCATGTATCTCAATCTTGACGATGATCGTCTCGGCAGGCCCGACCTGGGAACGCTCGACACCGCTCTGGAGACGTTCTTTCGAATAGCGCCACGAGCGCGTAGCGAGGGCGGTTACCTGTTCCTCGACGAGATTCAGGTGGTCCCGGAGTGGGAGCGCTTCTGCCGCAGAGTCGTTGATACCGAGGTGATCCACCTCTTCCTCGGGGGGTCATCATCGCGTCTCTTGAGCAAGGAGGTGGCGACGGCGTTCCGGGGTCGGGGCTTCACTACGGAGATCCTTCCGTATGGGCTGCGTGAGTTCGTCCGTGCCTCCGGCCACGATCCTGACGACACTGTTGGATCGCGCCAACGCTCCACGCTGGCTTCGCTCGCCGACAGATATCTTGCAGTCGGCGGCTTCCCTGAGCTTGTGGGTGCGAGCGACTTCGCTCGCGTGCAGACACTCCAGGGCTACGTGGAGATGCTGGTCATGAAGGATGTTGTGGAGCGTCACGGCACGGAGAACGTTGGCGCGCTCCGGGCGCTGATCCGCGGCTTGTTCGCTGCTAATGCCAGCCAGTTCAGCGTGAGCTCCTTCGAGGGAACGCTGCGGTCTCAGGGCTTTCGGACCACCAAGGTCACACTGCTAAGCTATCTGGATCACCTGGCCGATGCGTATCTCGTATTCCTGGTGCCGATCGATTCGCGGTCCGCCAAGACCCGTATGGTGAACCCGCGCAAGGTGTACGCGATCGACCCCGGACTGGCGTCGGCAATGCATGTGGGCGGGGCGAGGAACCGGGGTGCGCTGCTGGAGAACGCCGTCTACCTCGAGTTGCGCCGACGCCTCGGACCGATGGGCGAGACAGCGATCGCCTACCACCGAACGCCAAGCGGCGCGGAGGTCGACTTCGTGATCGATTCGCCGCTGCCCGGCAAGGAGCGCGATTTCGTCCAGGCCTGCGTTTCCCTCTCCGATGCGGCGGCCATCGAGCGCGAGACCAAGGCCATCGCCGAGGCACTGGCGTCAGCGCCGGGAGCAACGGCGACCATCGTGACGCTGGCGGAGTCGGGCGAGTTGCAGACCCCGGCGGGGGTGGCGCGGATCGTCCCGTTCTGGCAGTGGGCGCTGGAGTCGTAGGCGTACGCCCGGGCGCTCTCCCTGGAGCGCATTGCCGCCCCGCGCCCAGCTCGGTATACTGCGCTTCGCCGCCTTCGCGCAGGCGGCTACCACCCGGAGAGGTGGCAGAGTGGTTGAATGCGGCGGTCTCGAAAACCGTTTAGCGGGTATCCCCCGCTACGAGGGTTCGAATCCCTCCCTCTCCGCCAGATGCGCACACCGGTGTCCGCTCCCGAACAGGGGGCGGACACCGCTGCTTCTGCAGGAGGTCACAGAGCCAGGAGGCTACCGCAAGTACAGCGGCCCCTGTCCGAGTTTCGTGGCGATCTTGCGCTCGGCATCCTGCGCCAGGCGGAACTCGAAGAGCCGGCCGCGCTTCTGGAGCTCCAGGTAACCGGCGTTCACGAGCTGCGTGAAATCCTGTCGCGCCGTCTCGTACGCGAGTCCACGCAGGCGCGCATGGCGTTTGATGGTGAAGACCTTGGTGGGCACGGCGAGCGCCTCGTCCAAGATGCGCGCCTGTCGATGGTTCACGTTCAGCGGTTCGAAACGTGCGCACAGCGCCTGGTAGCGCCTCTTGGCGTCGGCGAGTTCCCGCTCCGCCTCGAGGTACGCGTTGAGAAAGAGCTGAAGGCGCTTGATCACGAACGTGGTGGCGTCGTAACGCGCTTCCGAGCCGCCCGCCGGCGGCACGGCCCACTCACTTGCGGCCGTGCGTGTGAGGGGTGTGAGTGGCAGCGTGGGGTAGCCCTGCTGATACTCGAAGATGTGGATGACCAGCCGGGCGAAGAGCGCGTTGGCGACCTGGAACGGCTGTATGCGGCGGATCCAGTAGAAGTACACCAACGTCTTGATCATCGGGTGCACGTACGGCTTCTGTTCGCCCGTGCCGTACGCCGCGATCGCGCTCATCTCGCTCATGATCCGGCGCGCGGGTATCCCCGCCTCGTGCGACGAAAGGCCGGTGCCGACGTCATGCACGGTGTCCTCAGTGCGTAGCACCCCGCCCTGTGACTTATCGAGCGCGAGCATCGCATGAAGCTCCAGCAGGCGCTGCACGGTGAGCGGCTCCGCGGCCAGCTCGGGCAGACGCTGCATGAGGTTGAAGAACTGCAGCACCCAGCGCTCGTAGTCGGTCTCAGGCTCTGTGCCCTCGGCCAGCATGCGCCTCGCGGCGCTGCGCGCGTGCGTGCGCTCGAGGTCGTTCGCCCGTGACAGCTCCTCGTACGTCAGGCCCAGCGGCAGGACCTCCTCGATGAGGATGTGGTTCTGCAGCGCGCGGATCTCGTCCTCGGGCAGCTCCGAGCCCGATGCGAAGTCGAAGTCGGCGCGCACGTCGATCTCGTGCAGCAGTTGCACCATGCCTGCCGAGATGGTGATCCATGCCGAGTAGTCGCCCCACGCGCCTGCCAGGATCGTAAGCCCCTGCGCACGGCGGATGGCTGCCACGAGGTGTGTGACGTCTTCACGGGGGAGTCCGAGGGTCGTGCTGGTGCCGGCAAGCCCGTCTCGCTCGGCGTAGTCGACGTGTGCCGTCTGGAAGAGGTAATCGAGCTTGCCTTCGTCGAGCGCCTGGAGCAGCCGCTTGGCCGACTCGCAGTCGTTGAAGCTACTCATGCGTGTACCGCCCTGTCATATGCCGGTGACCTGGACGAATGAAGAACTACCACCGAAGCATACCGGCAGTTGCAGTGCCCGGCAATGGTGCCTGTGGACCGCCTCCGGGGCGTTTGGCGTGCGTCTATTACTGGAGCAGTAGTGACAGAGCAGAAGAGCGATGTCGGATAGCTATTTCGGGAGCCGGAGAGGTGTTACGTTGCGATAGACTACCAACTACTACTAGACTAGTAATTAGTATTGCTATGCAGGCATCCAGCTGATGACGTCGCGGACAGGAATGGTCACCTGTCTTGTGTGTTCGCCAAGAAATCACTGGTCAGAGCCCTATCCGTGTTGCGCGATTCCTCGCCGGAAGTCGTAAAACCAGTTGAGAGTTGACTGGTAATAGCACGCGTGCTATACCGGCGCAGAACCGCACGTTAGTGCGCAAACGGAACCGGTAGTCCGTTTGAGGTTCGGGCCGGTAACAGTGTTTGTTGCAGCCCGCAGAACGACCGCTCGAGGTTGGAATCAACGGAGATTCCTCGGCTGTCATCGGCGGCAAGTAGCAGCCTGTGCTGGCGCGTCCCTCAAGAACAAGTGAAAGGGGTAGGGATGCGGGAGAGTCTTCTGTTCGACTCGGCCACATGGCTGATCTGGTTCGCGCCGTTCGTGGGCGTACTGGCAGCCGGACTGTCCAAACGCAGGGATCCTGCAGTGGAGGGTGATCGGGTGTTCCGGCACGATGTGCCGGCGCGGATCACGCACTGGACGCACGGGATCGGCACCATGATGCTGCTCATCAGCGGCATCGCGCTCGGACTGTTCTTCACTCCCGCGCTGGTGGAGCGCGCACAGGGCGTGTGGACGTGGATGAACGTCCACTTCGTCTTCGTGGTGATGTTTCTGTTCGGAACGTTCTACTACGGCGCCAACACGCTTCTGGCAGCGCATCGCTTCCGCGAGCACCTGCCGACCAAGAACGCGATTGACTACACCAAGCGCCACTATGGCCTCTTGCTCGGGTTCAAGAAGTTCACGTTCCCGCCGGAGTCCAAGTACTTCGAGAGCGAGAAGATGGCGTATCTGCTCGCGCTCGCTTCCACGGTCGTGATCATCCTCACCGGGCTCGTCAAGGTCGCGGCTCACGCGCTCGACATGCCCGCAGGTCTCATGGGCGTGATCACTCCGCTTCACGACATCGCCACAGTCGCGATGCTCGCGTTCTTCCTCGCGCACGTCTTCTTCGCGGCGGTGCTGCCCATGAGCTGGCCGGTGCTGCGGAGCATGTTCACCGGCTACGTCTCACTCGAGCACGCCAAGCATGAACACGCCGGATGGCTCGAGGAACTCGGTTACGCGAAGGCCGACGAGTAGTCCCTCGCGTACAGACCCAGAAAGGAAACACAATGGCAGACATCGATAGGAAGAACCCGGAGCAGTCGCAAGACTCGGGCTTCTCGCGGCGCCAGTTCGTCACCGGCGTCGGAGGAGCAGGTCTCGGCCTCGCCCTCGGGGGCTTCCTCGTCAAGGGCTTCCTGCTCCCCAGAGAGGTATTCGCCATTCCTGCATCGCAGGGCTATCTCCTGGTCGACACCAAGAAGTGCGCAGGATGCGCCAGCTGCATGATGGCGTGCTCGCTCACTCACCATGGCAAGACAAGCCAGGCTCTGTCGCGCATACAGATCACCCAGGACCCGTTCGGCCGGTTCCCGAACGACATCCAGCTGTCACAGTGCCGGCAGTGCCCGTTCCCCTCGTGCGTAGACGCGTGTCCGACGGGAGCAATGCACGCCGACGAGAAGACAGGCGTCCGTACCGTCGATGAGAGCAAGTGCATCGGTTGTGAGCGCTGCGTCAACGCGTGTCCGTTCACTCCTTCTCGCGCGCTCTGGAACTTCGAGGAGAAGCACGCGCAGAAGTGCGACCTGTGCGAAGGAGCCACGTTCTGGGATCAGGCTGGCGGGCCTGATGGCAAGCGCGCCTGTGAAGAGGTGTGCCCGATGGGAGCCATCCAGTTCACCGATGTGCTTCCCGAGCAGACCTCGACTGGCTACGAGAAGGACATGCGCACCGGAACGGCATGGGACACGTTGGGCTTCGGTGGAGCGCCGGTGTCACTCGGCCACCTCGGCTAGCCCTGGTAGTGCATCACACACCTGATGAGGACATCCACGGAGGTTCACGATGGCTAGTAATGGATACATGGGGCAGATCCTGAAGGTGGATCTGACCAGCGGGACGTTTGAAACGATCGATACGGCTGATTACGAGTCGTGGGGCGGTGGACACGGTATCGGCTCGGCGATCTTCTTCGATCTCTGTGAGGACAAGACGGTCCCGGGCACAGACCCGAAGAACGTCGTGACCATCATGACGTCACCGCTCTCGGGGACGTTGGCTCCGTCGGTCTCTGGGCGCACGGAGGTCCAGGCGATCGGCATCCAGGCCTATCCGATCGGCTGGTACACCCGCTCGAACTTTGGCGGCCGGTTCTCCACGCAGCTCAAGGCGGCCGGCTGGGATGGCATCGTCCTGCTGGGCAAGTCGGAGAAGAAGGTCTGGCTCAACATCGTCAACGGCGAAGTGAAGCTCGAGGACGCCGAGGACCTCTGGGGCCTGGACACCAGGGAGACCCAGGAGGAGATTTGGGCAGCGGTCGAACCGAGCAAGGCGGGAGCCGGCTGGGTCAACCTCGGCCAGTCACGTGACGCTGGGCGCACCACGCAGCGCCCCGCGGTTCTCACTATCGGTCCGAACGCGGAGAAGTTCGGGCCGATGGCCGCGCTGATCCACGACGCCGGTAACGGTGCGGGGCAGGGCGGCTTCGGCGGCGTGTTCGCCAGCAAGAACCTGAAGGCGGTCAGCGTCCTCGGCTCCGGCGGTGTGGAGATCGCCGACCCGAACGCGCTCATGGAAGCGCGCCTGTGGGCGAACGAGTACGCCTTCGGCGGGCACCACGATGATCCGGCGCAGTACGTCGGCCTCACGGCGTTCGGTTCGAGTCCGGGTCGGCCGCTGTCCACGATCCAGGACAGCCCCGCGGGTACCAAGTCGCGGCCGCAAGGCTGTGTCGGCTGCATCCGCAACTGCCGCGGTAGAACAGACACGGGCAGGGGCAACGAGTCGCAGTGCGTCGACTTCTTCTGGTACGACCATCACGACGTGAACGCACACGGCTACGTCACGGAGGCGACCCCACGGGCCGCCGACGCGATACAGCTCGCTGGCGTGAACGCGTTCGCGGTCGAGGCCGCCACCCTCTGGATTGAGCGGCTGCATACCCAGGGGATCATGGGTAAGGGTCTGGAGATCCACTCCGACCTGCCGTTCGAGAGATTCGGTTCCGCCGAGTGGGCCGAGGCGTTCGTGAACGCCATCATCACCCAGACCGACATCGGCGCCGAGCTCTGCAAGGGCGTCGCGCAGGCCGCCGAGGCCTGGGGCCGACTCGAGCAGGACACCGCGAGTGGCATCCTGCCGCTTCAGGAGTACGGACTGCCGCACCACTACGACGCGCGCACCGAGGTCGAGTGGGGCTACGGATCGCTGCTGGGCGAGCGCGACATCAACGAGCACGACTTCAACTGGCACGTGTACTGGACGCCCACCATCAACGGCCTCTTCGGCCTTGAGCCTCCGGTGAGCGCCGAGCGGCTGGCCGAGATCTTCACGAAGAAGATGGCTCCCTTCAACGACCCGATGGCGATCGACTACAGCGACGAGGGCATCTACTCCGACTCGATGGCCAAGACGCTCGCGTGGCACCGCTACTACACGCGGTTCTACAAGCAGTCGATGCTGTTCTGCGACTGGGCATGGGCCGACATGGTGAACCCCTATGGACCGGATCATGAGGGCATGACGGGTGAGGGCGAGATCAAGTTCATGAACGCCGTCACCGGCAACTCCATGACGTTCGAGGAAGGAATCGAGCTCGGTCGCCGGATCTGGAACCTGGATCGCGCCATCTGGGTGCTGCAGGGCCGCCATCGCGACGTCGAGAAGTTCGCGGAGTACATCTACACGACGGGTGCGCAGCCCGGAACGACCACCTACGAAGCTCCGTACACCATGCCGGTGTACGAGGACGGCAAGTGGTCCTACAAGAGCGTGGCCGGCCGCATCCTCGACCGAGACAAGTTCGAGGACTTCAAGACGCGGTACTACACGCTGGAGGGCTGGGATCCGGAGAGCGGATGGCCCACGCGCGAAACGCTCGAGGCGCTGGACCTTGGCAACGTGGCCGATGAGCTCGAGAAGGCCGGCAAGCTGGGTGCGTCGGCATGAGCGAGACGACCATGACCGCCCCTGCTATCGAGGATGCCGAACGGCTGCTGCGTCACCTGGCGCCGACCGAGGCCCTCGAGGCCGGGATCCTGACCCCGATGGCAGGTACGAGACCTGTTCGGCTGTTCAGCCTTGAGGAGGCCGAGTCCTTCCTCACGGTGTACGACAGCAGCACGGTGGATCACGCCGGCCAGTGGGCCAAGGTCAACTACGTCGACCTCAACCACCTGGCCGCATGGATCGGCAGCACGCTGGGCGACCAGGAGCTGGCAGACGCGGTGCGCGCGGTAGCGGATTCCCGCAAGCCGTACGGCTTTCTCGTGCCAGACGTGAAGCGCCTGATCGCGGCACGGATCGAGCAGGCGAAGGCTGCGCTCTCTGCAGTCGAGGCGCCGGCCGGGTAGTCGATTCGTTCATCCATGAGGGACACCGGATCCCGATGGGGGTCCGGTGTCCCGAATCAGCGGGGCGGAGGTGTTCGGCGTGCGAGTGTTGCTTCTCCAGGCACCAGTATCGATTCGGAGTCCGCACTCCAAGCTGTCCCCGCCGCTCGGCCTGGCATACGTCGCCCAGTACCTGATCGATCGGGGACACAGCATCGAGTTGCTTGACCTCAACGTCACCGGCTTCAACCCCGATCGCATCAAGTCGAGACTGAAGCGCATGCGACCGGACCTGGTAGGCGTTTCGTCGCACACCGAGACCTATCCGAATGCGCTTGCCATCGCTGAGATCGTGAAGGAGCACGATCCGGCCGTTGCAATACTCTTCGGCGGCCCTCACGCGAGCATCCTGCCGCAGGAGGTGCTCGCCCACCCAGCGGTGGACTACGTCGCGATCGGAGAAGGCGAGCAGACGGCAGCCGAGTTGGTCCAGGCACTTGAGGGCGGAGCGCGGCGGGATGCGCTCGCGGCGATAGCGGGACTGGGCTACAAGGCGGACGGTGAAGCCAGGATCAATCCGGCACGCGAGCCGCTCGACGCGGCGGATATCGGGCGTCCGGCGCGCCAGCTGTTGTCCATCGAGTTCTACGAGGACGCGCATAACGTGCTGACCTCGCGGGGCGGATGTCCCTACCGATGCCCGTTCTGCTCGGCCTCTCAGATGTGGGGTGGTCGCAGACGCATGCGCCCCGTCGAACACATCATCAACGAGATTCGCGAGCTTGTTCAGGACTACGGCGCCGAGCGGGTGTTCTTTGTGGACGACATCCTCACATTGAATGCGCGATGGCTTGACAGGCTGATGGATGCGATTGAGGATTCGGGCCTTGCTATCTCGTGGGGATGCGCGACGCGGGTGGACAGGGTAAGTCCGCAGATGCTCCATCGCATGGCACAGACTGGTTGCACCGCGATCCAGTTCGGGATCGAATCGGGTTCGCAGGAGGTCCTGGACTCAGTCAAGGGAATCCGGACTGAGGACGCGCTCGAAGCGGTGCGCGCCGCCGTGGCGGAGGGTATCAACGTCGCGTGCTCGTTCATGGTTCCTTTCCCCGAGGATGACGAGGAGACGCTCGCTCAGTCGTTCGAGTTCATGCGCGAGATCCAAGCGGCGGGCGGTCGACTACTGATCTCGATGACGACACCGTTCCCGGGGACGATGTACTACGACCAAGCCGACTCGCTCGGCGTCCGGATCCTCAGCGACGATTGGCGGATGTTCGACTGCAAGCACGTTGTGATGGAGACACGTCATCTGTCGGCCGAGCGCATCGAGAGCCTGACCGAGGCGATGGCGAGCAACCTGGGGCTATCGAAGACGGCGTGATCCTCTTCCGATCGGAGGTTCCCCGGAGCGCAGGGACGACCTGCGTTCCGGGGAGCCTGACGGTTGAACGCCGTCGGCCCGACGCGTATGCGTGTGCATGGCCCCGCCCCTCGGTCCTTTCGAACCGACCGCGTCCTTGCGGTCGGTACACCTCCTTGGGGGACCGACGCGCACCCCTTGCCTGGGGGCCGCTGCACAGACGCGACAGGGGTCGGGTTTTGCCGGACCCGGCCCCCATTCTCTCTTCTCCGGCCCACGACGTAGGGGGTGGCGGTTGCCCCACTCCGAGGGTCTGAGCCCCTCCCTCTCCGTCAGAAGCAGACAAGACGTAGGCCCGGACTCCTGATCAGTAGTCCGGGCCTACGTGCATCTTGGGGCGGTCATGCTACTATCATGAACCGCAATTCATCTTACGAAGCCCGCAGGACTCGACTCCGGCGAGCAGAACACGATCGGATGAGAATGCACGTGAAGCAGCCACTGCGAGCTGATGCGCAACGCAACCGCGCGAGGATTCTGCAGACCGCCCGGGCGCAGATCATCGAGCACGGGCCGGATGTGGGGATGAGCGAGATCGCCAGCGCGGCGGGCCTCGCCGTGGGGACGCTGTATCGCCACTTCCCCACGAAGACCGACCTCGTAGCGGCTGTGGTCACCGAGCAGATCGAGCGTCTCGCCGATGCCACGGAAGCGGCCTGGGGTCGCGTGGAGACGGGTGCGCCCGCGAGCGAGGAGCTCTACGTGTTCCTGTGTCGAGTGGTCGAGGCGGCCGCCGACAACGGTGCCCTCAAGGTGGCCGCCCAGACGCTCGGCACCGGATTTGCATGTCCTCCCGCTGCAGTACGCGGCACGGCGGCCCTGCGGAAGATCATCGGCGCCGGCCAGGGCTCGGGGAGCATCCGCGAGGACCTGACCGTGCCCGACCTCTACCTCCTTGTGGCGACCGGACCCCTCGATCACCCCAAGCAGACCCGCGAGCGTTGGCTTGAGCTGATCAGGCCCTGCTTGCTGCCCTAGCGCACCGCGCCCGCTCTGACCGAAAGGCCCCTGATGCTTCAGCTCCACAACGTCCGCAAGTCCTACACCACGGCCGACTTCGCCCAGGTCGCGCTGGATGACGTGTCGATCGCGTTCCGGGACAACGAGTTCGTGGCCATCCTGGGCCCGTCGGGCTCCGGGAAGACCACGCTCCTCAACATAGTCGGCGGCCTGGACCACTACGATTCCGGCAACCTGGTCATCGACGGCATCCCCACCGAGGACTACACGGACCGCGACTGGGACACGTACCGGAACAACCGCATCGGTTTCGTCTTCCAGAGCTACAACCTCATCCCCCACCAGACCGTGCTCTCCAATGTGGAACTCGCCCTCACGCTTTCGGGCATCTCGCGGAACGAGCGCCGGCGTCGCGCGATCGACGCGCTTGTGCAGGTGGGCCTGAAAGACCACATCCACAAGAAGCCAAACCAGCTCTCCGGCGGACAGATGCAGCGTGTGGCCATCGCCCGCGCGCTCATCAACGACCCCGAGATCCTGCTGGCCGACGAGCCCACCGGCGCGCTCGATTCCCACACCAGCGTGCAGGTGATGGCGCTGCTGACCGAGATCGCGAACGACCGCCTCGTCATCATGGTGACCCACAACCCGGAGCTCGCCGAAACGTACGCGACCCGCACCGTGAACCTCCTGGACGGCCGGATCGCTGACGACAGCGATCCCTACTGGCCGGAGGCAGACGTCACGCACGTGAGCCAGAAGAGCATCAGGAAGACCTCCATGTCGTTCCTGACCGCCATCGCGCTCTCCTTCAACAACCTCATGACCAAGAAGGGCCGGACGCTGATGACGGCCTTTGCGGGCAGCATCGGGATCATCGGCATCGCTGCGATCCTGGCGCTGGCCAACGGCGTGAACGAGTACATCACGAGCGTCGAGGAGGACGCGCTCTCCTTGTATCCGCTGACGATCCAGAGCCAGGGCATGGACTTCACGTCGCTGTTCGCGATCTCAGGCGAGATGGCCGGGGGCATGGACGAGGGCGGCAGCGGCGCGGGGGCCGACGGTGGCACGGATTCCGCGGCGGGCGAGGGCGACGTGCGGGAGCTGCGGATGATGACACGGATGTTCGAGTCCGTGGGCTCCAATGACCTGGCCGCGCTCAAGCTGTACCTGGACGGGAACGGCGGGGGCATCAAGGACCACGTGAACCTGATCCAGTACTCGTACAACGTGACGCCGCAGATCTTCAGCTCGGACACCTCGGAAAGCGTGCGCCAGGTCAACCCGGACACCACCTTCTCCGCGCTCGGCTTTGGAGGGGCCTCGTCCAACGCCATGATGGCCTCAAACATGAGCACCAATGTGTTCGCAGAACTGGTTGATGACATCGCGATGATCGAGGGGCAGTACGACGTGAAGGCCGGACGCTGGCCGACTGCGTACAACGAGACGGTGGTGGTGCTCACGCCAAACGGCGGGATCAGCGACTTCATGTCCTACGCGATGGGGCTCCGCGATGCCGCCGAACTGGACGCGATGGTGGAGCAGATGGTCAACGACGAGGAGATCGTCGCGCCTGCCGACACCAGGTCCTTCACGTACGACGAGCTTATGGGCGTCTCGTTCAAGCTGGTGAACGCGACCGACTACTACGTCTACGACGCGCAGTACGACGTGTGGACCGACAAGCGGACCGACACCGAGTACCTCAGGGGGCTGGTCGAGAACGGCGAGGACATCCGCGTCGTGGGTGTCATCCAGGCCAAGGACGGGGCGACCGCGACCGCGCTGCAGCCCGGGATCTACTACACTCCGGCTCTGACCGCTCACATCGTGACCAAGGCGGCCGGAACCGAGATCGTGCGCATGCAGCTGGACGAGCCGGCCACGAACGTGTTCTCCGGCCGGACCTTCCTGGACGAGGAGGAGAACCCGGAGCGAGACGGGTTCGACATGGCGTCGCTGGTGACGGTGGATGAGGACGCGATGGCCTCGATGTTCAGCTTCGATGCGTCGAAGCTGGCGTTCGATCCCTCGGCGCTCGACTTCTCGATGGAGGACTTCAGCCTGGATCCGTCCGCCATGCCCGAGCTGGATCCGGCGGACCTTCTTGCCGGGCTTGACCTCGACGGTGCGCTTGCCGGACTCGACCTCACCGCGGGGTTGGGCGAGATCGACCTGGAGGCGGCGCTCGCCGGGATCGACTACGCGGCGCTCATCGAGGGCATCGACTTCAGCGTGGACGCCGAGCAGGTCGCCGACGTGGCAAACCGGATGGTGCAGGGTTACCTGGAGTTCTGCGCCGTGGAAGGCCTGGATCCGCTGGACACGCAAGCGAACTTCCCGCTCTTCCTTGCGTCAACCGACGGTGAGGCCATCCTGGCGGAGGCCGAGTCGCTCTTCGGCGGCGCCGAGACCGGCCTGAGCGAGCTGCAGAGCCGGCTGCTTGCGGCGCTGGCCGAGAGCCTGGGCGACGCCGTGCAGTCGCAGGTCGATGCGGTCTCAGCGGCGATAGGGGAGCAGCTCCAGGAGAGCATGGCCACGTACATGCAGCAGGTGCTCTCCACGCTCGCGCAGCAGATCACCGCTGAGCTCGGCACCGCTCTGCAGGAGCAGATCGGCACCGCTCTGCAGTCGTCGATGGGCCAGCTCACGAGCAACATGTCGGGCCTCATGGCCATCGACGCCGACGCGTTTGGAGAGATCTTCCAGTTCAACATGGACGAGGAAGAGCTGACGCAGCTGATGCTGTCGATGATGGGAACCGAACAGAGCTCGTACGACGGCAACCTGGCCAAGCTGGGCTATGCCGACTTCGCAAAACCGTCCAGGATCGACATCTACCCGATCGACTTCGAGAGCAAGGGCCGGGTCATCGAGATCCTGGACGGCTACAACGAGCAGATGGAGGCCGAGGGCGCCGACGACAAAGTGATCACCTACACCGACATCGTGGGCACGCTGATGTCCTCTGTGACCGACATCGTCAACGTGGTGAGCTACGTGCTGGTGGCCTTCGTGGCGATCTCCCTGGTGGTGTCGTCGATCATGATCGGGGTCATCACCTACATCTCCGTGCTGGAGCGCATCAAGGAGATCGGCATCCTGCGCTCCATCGGCGCGTCGAAGCGCGACATCCGGCGGGTGTTCAACGCCGAGACGCTGATCATCGGGTTCGTGGCCGGGCTGTTGGGGATCGGCGTGACGAGGCTGCTGATCATTCCCGCCAACGCAATCATCTACGCCAACTTCGAGATCGAGAACGTGGCCATTCTGCCCGGGATCGCCGCCGCCGCCCTGGTGGCCATCAGCATGGGGCTGACGTTCCTGGCGGGGCTGATCCCGTCGTCTGCGGCATCACGCAAAGACCCGGTGGAGGCGCTGAGGAGCGAGTAGGGGGCTGACCAGGCTCCCGATGAGAACTCGGCCGGTGCGGGGATTGACATGGCGGAGACGCCTCACTGACGGGGCTCAGACGTTGGCCGGCCCCTCCACATCATTGCGACGCCCACGAGCATGGCGGCCAGTCCAGCAAATGCCAGGTATCCGATCCAGGTGCTGAGTGGCTCGAGGAGTGTTCCGGCGAAGTGCGCCACGCTCTCGTCGGAGGCCGAGAACGTCGAGCGCATGAGGCTCTCGACCCGCTCGGTCTCTCGCGCAGCAACGGTCCCGGCGATCGCCCCGCCGATGGCGAGCGCACCACCGGTGCCGAAGAGCGCGTGCCGTGGATGAGGCGCCACCAGGCACGTGAGAATCAGTGCGACCGCCGCCGCCCAGGGCAGATACGGGCGGGCATGCCCGAGAAAGCGGAGCAGTTCGAGTCTGTCCGCTACCAGTTCCGCGTTGAAGACCACGACCTGCATCTGGCGGACATCGTCAGGGACGAGGCGGGTGATGAGACGCTGGATGAGCGGGGTCTCCGCTTGCTCGATGAGCAGATCGATATACGGCCCGAGCGCAACACGTATCTCCGCACCGTCTGTCACGGACTCATCGGCGTTCGCGCGCACGGCGCCCACCAGCCCGACGTGCCATCGGCGCATCTCGCCGAGCCACAAATCGCCGAAGGTGTCGGTTCCCACGACGGCTTCGACGTTCTCACGGACGAGCGAGTCAAGGTCCGTGGCGAGCTGGTCGATCAGCGGGATATCCTGGCCCGGGGCGACCAGGTCCGTGACCTGACGTATGTCGATGACGTCCATGACGGTGGTGGAGATCGTGGTAGAGGCCTGTGCTCGCGCGCTGTCATCGTTCACGATCGGCCCGATGGCTTCCATGAAGGTCGGTGTGTCGAGCAGCACCGTGTCTACCCAGTACGCAAGGACGGACACGTAGGCACAGACAGTCGCAACAACAGCCAGCAGCACGGCAAGCGCCCGTCGCACCGAGAGGATGATCGCGAGGCTTCGTGAGTGCTCCACGCATAGCTCCTTGTGCGAGTAGGGGCTTCCTCGGGCCACTCGGTCAGCTCGGCCGACTCGAGCGTCATGTGACACGCCCAGCAGGCACTCTGGAAGTGGCCTGCTGGCGGCTCCTGCGCGGGGTTGATCGTGGTGAGCATGAAGTGCGTCGCGATCCACAGGAACAGCAGTGCGCCAAGGCAAGCGCCGATCCAGGTCGCCGCCTTCTTCACGGAACCTCCGTGTGGCAGGCGTGCGCGTCAGACTCCAATGATAACGTCAGGTCCCGTCGCGTGTCAGGGGCGGCTGACCGATGATGAGACGCAGCGGGATGCCACGACTTCAAGGGGGAGCCATGGAGTTGCTCTTGATCGGCGGCTCCGCCTCTACTCGATCATCCGGTTCTGGCCCAAGAAGGCGTACCGGTATCGCGTGTGGGCAAACGTGCTCATCATCATCGGCACGCTTGCGACCGCCGGGGCTGGCTCCATGGCGCGTGCGGGAGCCACGCAGGGGGCTCTGCTTCGCCGGGATGGTTGCCAGCGCCATCTTGCTCGCCGGCTTCCTTATGGCGAGCACGCTGCAGAAGGGGGCCGAGGCGGCTCGCGCGGAGTTGCAGGGGCGCCGGACGTGAGCCGGGGGCAGATGACCGACCGTCAACATGTGTGGCGCGACCCGTCGTATCGGCCGAACCGGGTCATCACCCAGGACCCGGCACGGTCTCCCAAGCCGGGCAAGTCCGCACGGCGGGTCGTCTGGGCAGTCCTCGACGTCGCCTTCGCACTCGGGCTCTGCGCCTTCGTGACCATCTTCGGATCCACGCTGATCGCAGACGTGTCCGAGGCGTTCACAGGCTTCGATATCAAGGACTGGGCGATCGATACGAAGAACGCCCAAGTCCTGGTGGATCAAGAGAGCGGAGAGCGCATCCTCGTGTTCCGCATCGTGCTCACGGGGCTGGATGACACCACGCGCGTCACGAATCCTTTCTACGCCGTCGAGGCCGACAGCACATGGCGCCTCACCGGCATCGGCGGGCGGGACGTCATCGAGGACGTGTACTAGCGATTCGGCCCTTGGGGCCCGGGGTGTCCCGACCACGCGGACCTGCCGCTCAGCCTACACGAGGCGGCAGCGCGCCCCACAGGAAGCGCGACCTGAAATCGGCTATACTGCAAGGCAGAAACATCAGTGGCTGGCGGTCACGTGTCGCCAGTGGCCTCTCCAGGGATGGTGTCGCCGACCGCGCGGACGCCCCTGATGCCAGTGAACCGGTCCGATGCAGGTTTGCCGCGCAGCGGCATGCCTCGGCCATGGAGCAGAAGCCCGGACCAGCGAGGAGCGTGTGCTGTGATGACAAGGACCGCCTCAAGAACCTTGAACCAGGTGCAGGAGATACCGGTAGCGGTTGACGCCCGGCGCTGCCTGCTCGAGTTCTACCGTGCGCGCGACCGCCAGGACGCGGAGCGCTGCGCCAGCGGTCAGCAGAGCACCCGCGGCACGGTGTACGCCGCTGGGATCGAGCGCCTTGAGAGCAACGCCGAGGTCTACGAGTCGTACCGGGTCCTGCGCGCCGCTGGCGTCGAGCTGTCCGAGAAGGTCGAGGCCGCGCTGGCCAAGCTGCCCCAGGACTGGCGGCAGGTGTGCCGGGTCGACAAGGAAGGCCGCCTCTGGACCGCCTCGCTCCGCCAGAAGAAGTCGACCTGGTAGCAGGGAGCCCTACCGCCAGATCTACCCGTCGATCACGCCCATGCGTCTGCCCACGCGCGTGAATGCCTGCACCGCCCGGTCCAGCTGCTCGTTGGTGTGCGCGGCCGACACCTGGACCCTGATGCGCGCCTTGCCTTTCGGCACCACCGGGTAGCTGAAGCCGATCACGTAGATGCCCTCATCGAGAAGCGCGTCGGCCATCTGGTGGGCGAGCGCCTCGTCGTAGAGCATCACCGGCACGATCGGGTGCTCACCCGGGCGGATGTCGAAGCCGGCCTCGGTCATCCGCGCGCGGAACGAGCGCGTGCTGCGCTCGAGTCTGTCACGGAGCTCGGTGGTCTCGGAGAGCAGCTCGAGGACCGCCACGGTGGTTGCCGCCACCACGGGAGCGAGCGTGTTGGAGAAGAGGTACGGCCGGCTCTTCTGCCGGAGCCATTCGATGATCTCAGCCCGTCCGCTCGCACAGCCGCCCGACGCGCCGCCGAGCGCCTTGCCAAAGGTGGTGGTCACGACGTCCACGCGATCGGCCACGCCGCAGAGCTCCGGCGTCCCTCGGCCAGTAGGCCCCACAAAGCCGGTGGCGTGCGAGTCGTCCACCATCACGAGCGCGTCGTAGCGCTCGGCCAGATCACAGATCGCCGCAAGGTCGGCGATGTCGCCGTCCATCGAGAACACGCCATCGGTCGCGATCACGCGGTAGCGCGCATCGCGCGCCTCGGCAAGCTTGGCTTCAAGGTCGGCCATGTCCGAGTGTGCATAGATGAGGCGCCGCGCCTTGGTGAGCCGTACGCCGTCGATCACCGAGGCGTGGTTGAGCGCGTCGGCGAGGACGGCGTCCTCGGGGCCGAAGAACGGCTCGAAGTACCCGCCGTTCGCATCGAAGCACGACGAATAGAGGATCGTGTCCTCCGTGCCGAGGAACCGCGAGATGCGCGCTTCGAGCTCCTTGTGCACCCCGAACGTGCCGCAGATGAACCGCACCGATGACGTGCCGAACCCCCACCGGTCGAGCGCATCATGCGCGGCGGCCACCACGCGCGGATCGTCGGCCAGGCCGAGGTAGTTGTTGGCGCAGAAGTTGACGACCTCGCGCGGTTCGCCCTCGCCCGGTACGGCTGCACGGATCACGGGCCCCTGCGGCGAGACGATCACACGCTCGGTCTTGTAGAGGCTCGCCTCGCGCAGCCCGTCGATCTCCGTCCTCAGGGTGTCCCGCATCGATCCGAACATAGTCAGCCTCCGCTATCGATCAGACGTACGCCGTCACTTCGTGTCGATCTCACCCGCGACCTGCAGGATCACCTTGCCGCTGTTGCCGCTCATCATCGCCGCGAAGCCCTCTTCGTAGTCTTCGAAGGCGAGCTCGTGCGTGATCACCGGTGCGATATCCAGATCGCTCTGCAGCATCGTCTGCATCTTGTACCAGGTCTCCCAGATCTCGCGGCCGTAGATGCCCTTGATGGTGAGCCCCCGGAACACCACCTCGTCCCAGTCGATGCGCACTGGCCCCGGTGCGATGCCGAGGAGCGCGATGCGTCCGCCGTTGTACATGCTCTCGAGCATCGTCTCGAACGCCTCGCCGTTGCCGCTCATCTCGAGTCCGACATCGAACCCCACCATCCCGAGGTCGCGCATCGCGCTGGCGATCGACTCACGCGTCACATTGACCGTTCGCGTGGCGCCCATGCGTGCGGCCAGGCCGAGCCGGTAGTCGTTCACATCGCTGATGACCACGTTGCGCGCGCCCACGTGTTTCGCGATCGCCACCGAGATGATGCCGATCGGTCCGGCTCCGGTGATGAGCACGTCCTCGCCCACGAGGTCGAACGAGAGCGTGGCGTGCGTGGCGTTGCCGAACGGGTCGAAGATCGCCGCAATGCGCGAGGGGATGGAGTCGGCCACATGCCACGCGTTGGACGCGGGGATCGCCAGGTACTCGGCGAAACAACCGTCACGGTTGACGCCGACGCCAACGGTGTTCGTGCACAGGTGCCGGCGGCCGGCACGGCAGCTACGGCATACTCCGCAGACGATGTGCCCCTCGCCGGAGACCCGTTCGCCCACGGCGAAGCCGCTCACGCCGTCGCCGATCTCAGCGATGTGCCCTACGAACTCATGGCCGATGATCTGCGGCGGGCTGATCGTCTTGCGCGCCCACTCATTCCACTCGTAGATATGTACGTCGGTACCGCAGATCGCCACCTTCTCGACGGCGATCAGCACCTCTCCGGGCCCGATCCGGGGTACGGGGACCTCCACGAGCGAGACGCCCGGCCCCGCGGCGGTCTTCGCGATCGCCTTCATTGTCGAGTCCATCGTGATGTGGCCCTCCCGCCGATGCGGACTTCCTACAGGACGATACCCCATCGGCCCGGCCGCCCAGCGATCTTCCGGGTGGTCCCGCAGGGTGTGCATCTGGGCATAATCGGCTTGTGGCATCGGGGTTCCACCGGAGGAGAGGCGTGCCGTGGCCCCAGAACACTCAGACATGCCTGTCGTGAGCCTTCGGAGCCTCGTGAAGGTCTACGATACAGGGGAGGCGCCGTTCACCGCTCTCAAAGCGGTCGATCTCGACGTGTACTCGGGGGAGTTCGTTGGCATCATCGGGAAATCCGGCAGTGGCAAGACGACGCTCATCAACATGATCACCGGAATCGACCATCCCACGTCAGGGGAAGTCGTCGTGGGCGGGACACCCGTGCACGCTCTCGGAGAGAATGCGCTCGCCAAGTGGCGCGGCCGTACCGTCGGCGTGGTCTTCCAGTTCTTCCAGCTGCTGCCCACGCTCACCGTGCTTGAGAACGTCCTCCTGCCGATGGACTTCTGCTCCACGTATCCGCTCCGCGAACGGGTACCCCGGGCGATGGACCTGCTCGAGCGGGTGGAGCTCGCCGACCAGGCGCACAAGCTTCCGGCGACGCTCTCGGGCGGGCAGCAACAGCGGGCGGCCATTGCGCGGGCGATGGCCAACGATCCGCCGATCATCGCTGCCGACGAGCCCACCGGCAACCTCGACTCCAAGACGGCTGAGGCGGTGTTCGGCATGTTCGAGCGCCTCGTGGAGCAACGCAAGACGATCATCATGGTGACCCACGACAACGATCTCGCGGGGCGGGTGCGGCGCGCGCTGCACGTGGCTGACGGGGAGATCGTCGAGGAGCGCATCCACCGCGAGCGGCACATGGGCTGATGCCATGAGCCCCCGCTGGCGCAAGGTCGTCCGTGACCTCTCCTTACACTGGTTCCGCACGGTGCTCGTCGTGCTGTCGATCGTCATCGGCATCTTCGCTGTCGGTGTCATGCTCGGGGGCCGCGAGATCCTCCTGCGCGAGTTCGACGCCGATCACGCCGCCTCGATCCCCGCGAACGTCACGTACCGCACGGACGACTTCGGAGACGATCTCGTCGCACGTGCGGGCGATGAACCGTGGGTCTCCGCGGCCCAGGCACGGCGGAGCGCGACGTTCCGCTACCGTCGGGATGGCGCCGATGAGAAGCGGACCATCACGCTCGAGGCGTTCAGGGAGTTCGACGACATCAGCGTGGCGAAGGTCGTCCCGGCGGGCAAGGACGGGTGGCCGCCAGCCAACGGCGAGGTCGTGCTCGAGTCCTCGGCGCTCCAGGTGACCGGGTACGCCGTTGGTGACGTGCTCTCGGTGGAGCGGGCCGATGGGGAGATCGTCGAGCTCACCGTCGCGGGATTCGCCCACGACATCAACTCGATGCCGGCGCAGTTCGCAGGCTATGAGACCGGCTACGTTTCGTTCGAGACCATGACTTCGCTCGGCGAGTCCGACTCGTACAACCGGCTGTCGCTCACGCTCGCCGATGAGGGGATCTCATGGGCCGCCGCGTCGCGGTTCGCCATCGATCTGCGTGAGCGGCTCTTCGAGCCGGAGGGTCTGCGCGTGTATCACACCGAGGTGCCGGAGCCGGGGAGCCACTTTCTCGGCGATATATTCAGCGCGCTGTCGCTACTCCTGGTGGCCCTCGGTGGCCTGTCGCTCGGCCTGTCGGCATTCCTGGTCATCAACACCGTCTCATCATTGATGGCGCAGCAGGTCCGGCAGGTGGGCATCATGAAGTCGATCGGGGGGAGTGCCAGGCAACTCGAGTGGTTGTACGTCGTCATGGTGGGGATCTACGGAGTGCTCGCTGTTGCCATCGGGCTTCCCGCTACCGCGGCGGGGACACGGTGGTTCACCGACTTCGCCGCCGAGATCCTGAACTTCCGCGTCGCCAGCTACACCACCCCGGCGTGGGTGGTCGTGGTGGAGGTGGCCGTCGGTCTGGCCGTTCCGCTGCTTGCGGCAGCGGTCCCCATCCGCAGGGGCACGCGCATGAGCGTGGTCACCGCTCTCAACGCGACAGGCGTGGGCGGGAAGCACTTCGGCCATACCGTGGTGGATCGAGCGCTCGGCATGATCCGGGGTCTGCCGCGTCCGGTGGCGCTGTCGCTGCGGAACACGTTCCTCCGGAAGGGCCGTCTGGCGCTCACGCTCTCGACCCTCGTGCTCGCCTCCGGGGTCGTCATGGCCGTCTGGAGTGTGCAGGCGTCCATCGAGCGGACCATCAGCGACCTTGAGACATGGTGGAACTACGACGCCGAGGTCGACTTCGCGGTGCCGCTCGATGCCGCTTCGGTGGAGGCCGCGGTCGAGGATGTCGACGGGGTCGCCGCGTCCGAGACGTGGCCCGTGTTCGGGGCGACGGTGGTGCACGCGGACGGTTCCGAGAATGAGTCGTTCGTGATCGTCGGGCTGGACCCGGACACCGACTTCGTTGGGCCAACGCTTGTTGAGGGCCGATGGCTGACCGGGGAGGGCCCTGACGGGATCGTCATCAACACCGATGCGCGTGACTCGGAGCCCTCGTTCTCGGTTGGGAGCACGGTCACGCTCCGCGTACTGGGGCAGGAACGAAGCTGGCCCATCGTCGGTGTGGTCAGGGGGCAGATGGGAGGCCCGGCGATCTACTGTGACGCGGGACTCATGGCGGAGGCGGCCGGTATTCCGGGCGTCACGCGCCTCCTCGTCCGGGGCGAAGACTCCGATGCGGAGTCCGAACAGGCGCTGCTCACCGACGTCGAGGAACGCCTCTCCGAGGCGGGCCTCCAGGCGAGCGCTACCCGGACACGCGCCGACCTTGCGGGACAGTTACGGGAGTGGCTCGGGATCCTCGTGGCGTTCCTGGTGCTGATGGCCGCGCTCATCGCGACCGTTGGCGTGATCGGGCTCACGGGCACGATGTCGATCAACGTGATGGAGAGCACGCGCGAGATCGGCGTGATGCGCGCAACGGGAGCGCAGCACGGAGCGATCTATCGGATCTACGTGACCGAGGGCGCCACCGTGGGCGCGATCGCATGGTTTTTCGGCGCACTCGCCTCATATCCGCTCAGCACCACGCTTGTGCGCGCGCTCGAGGGTGCGATCGGCATGCCGCTGACGTACGCGTTCTCGTGGAGCGGCGTGTTCACCTGGCTTGCGCTGATGCTCGCCATCTCAAGTGCGGCGAGTCTCGCGCCGGCGTTCCGCGCGTCGCGCGTGAGTGTGCGGGACGCGATCGCGTACGAGTAGGTGCGCTCCTTGGCATGGAGGGTGGGGCAGCCTCATGCGCCAGTGAGGCGCTTGAGCGGGTCGAACAGCGTGCCATCCGTCCAGACATGCACGACGAAGTACGCGAGCAGTGCACCGCCGACGACGTCGATCGAGTAGTGGCCGTGCGCCAGGATCAGCCCTGCCAGCTGTAGCATGGCAAGCAGTATCTGCACGCGGCGCAGCGCCGGTGCGCGCTCGGCCGAGGTGAGCAGCACCAGGATGAGCGAGGCGGCCATGTGGCCCGACGGGAACATCCCGTACTGCTGCACGTCGAAGACGAAGGCGCCGTCGCCCTGCGCCGAGCCGAGCGGGGTCAGCACGATCATGGCGGCTCTGAACAGGTACATGAGCGCGAAGATCGCAGTGAACGCTGGGATCCTGCTGGGTTCGTGGTTGATCGCGTAGTACAGGAAGAGCGAGAATCCGGCAACGAGCGCGATCACGGTGAGGTAGCGGGTCCACCCCACGTAGGGGAGAAGCTCGAACAGCAGGTCGCGCGGGTAGGGCCGGTCGGGGAACATCGTGAGGATCAGCCGGTTGCTGTACAAGGTGGCGGCACCCACCGCGGTGATGAGCAGCAGCGCCACAAGCCACGATCTCGACCGCGAGGCGCCGTGCGGAGCCGTGTCCATGGCCACCGTCCACTTCATCGCTGTGCGATCACCTGCTGCAGCACATATACCCCACCGTGCCCGGGTCAGGCTCGAAGGAGGGCTGTGATCGCAGCGATCGTGCCGGTCACGGCTACGGCGACGCAGAGTGCGATGGCCGCCTCGGTGAAGGAGGGGACCGCAAGCGAGAAGAAGCTGCGGACGAAGGGTATGGCGAACGCGAGGACCAGCCCGGCAGCCATCGCGGTCACCACTACCATGCGCCAGCCCGAGAGGGGCCACTCGAGGATCGCGATGACGCCCAGGCCCACCAGGCCGAGCACGAGCGTGCTCAGGGTCTGCGCGTGCTCCGGCGTGACACCGGCGCGCGCCGCCATGAGGTTCATCACGACGAGGGCGATCGCGATAACGGCACCGGCGGGCACCGCGAACCGCAGCGTGCGCTGCACGAAGCCGGGCTCGTACCGTCGTGGGTTGGGCATCAGTGCGAGGAAGAAAGCGGGGACGCCTATGGTGAGGCTGCCAACAAGCGTGATGTGCCGTGGCAGGAACGGATAGGGCATGTCGAGGAGGGCGACGAGCAAGGCGAGCAGCATAGCCCACGCGCTCTTTGTGAGGAAGAGCTTTGCGACGCGCTCGGCGTTGGCGATGACCCGCCTGCCCTCGGACATGACGATCGGTAGCGCGCTGAACCTGTTGTCCAGCAAGACGGCCTGCGCCACAGCCCGTGATGCCGGCACCCCGGCACCCATCGCGATGCCGAGGTCCGCACGCTTGAGCGCAAGCACGTCGTTGACACCATCGCCGATCATGGCGACGATATGGCCGCTCTCACGGAGCGCGGAGACCATATCGGCCTTCTGCGAGGGCATGACCCTCCCGAACACGGCGTAGCGATCCATCGCGCGCACGAGCGCCCCGGTCTCGGCCGGGAGATCACGCGCGTCGACCGGGTCATCGGAGCCTGGGACTCCCGCAGCCGCCGCGACGGTGCCTACCGTGCGGGGATTGTCGCCCGAGACGATCTTGAGCGCCACGCGCTCCTCGCCAAGGAAGCGCACCGCCTCCGCGGCGTCGGGCCGCAGCGCTTCGGCAAGCACCACGAGCGCCACAGGCTCGACATCACCGGGAGGTGACGCAGCGTCGGGCGGTCCGGGGGCGCGGGCGAGGAGCAGGACGCGGGCGCCATCGGCGGCCAGCGCATCCGCGCGGGGCAGCGAAGCCTGTGCGGGGAGCAAGACGTCGGGCGCCCCAAGGATCCAGGAGCCGTGCTCGGCAAAGTCGGCGGCGCTCCACTTGCGGACCGAGGCGAACGGCACCCTTGAGACGGCGTTCCAGCCATCGGGCCGGGGGAACGCCCGTCCGATGGCGGCGAGCGTCTCGTTGGGCGACGGGTCGATCGCCACGAGCGCGCCGAGCGCTTCGGGCGCCCGCCCCTCCTCGCGCGGATCGAGCACCTCGAGCTCATGGAACACCGGTTCCCGCTCGGTGAGCGTGCCGGTCTTGTCGGTGAGGACGACGTCGACCCGCGCCAGGCCTTCAACGGCGGGCAGTTCGTTCACGAGGACGTTGTGCCGCGCGAGTGCGATCGTGGCAAGCGCGAACGCGATGGAGCTCAGCAGCACGAGGCCCTCCGGGACCATCGAGACGAGCGCGGCCACCGTGTGTGTGACCCGGGACGCCAGGTCGCCGTCGGCGCCGCCGCTCGTGACGATCGTGAGGATGCCGATCGGCACCAATCCCGTGCCGATGATGCGCAGGATGCGGCCGATCCCGTCGGCCACCTCCGAGGCCACACGGGTGAAGCGCCGGCCTTCGGTCTCGATCCGGACGGCGTACGAGTCCGCCCCTACGGCCGTCGTGACGGCGAGCCCGCTTCCCGCTACCACGAAGCTGCCCGACATGAGCGGGTCGCCCTCGCGCTTCGGCGCGGGCACGGACTCGCCGGTGAGCGCCGACTCATCCACCTCGAGGCCGTCGGCTGCCAGCACTGTGGCGTCCACCACGAGCTGGTCGCCGGGCCCGAGCGTGAGCACGTCGTCGAGGACCACCTCGGCGGGGTCCACTTCGGCGGCAATGCCATCCCGCAGGACCCGTGCGTGCGGCGCCGACAGCAGCGAGAGCCGGTCGAGCGTGCGCTTGGCGCGGATCTCCTGGATGATGCCGATCGCCGAGTTGAAGACGAGCACGGATCCGAAGAGCGCGTCACGCCAGGAGCCGAACGTGATCGTGAGAGCCCATAGCACGCCGAGGATCAGGTTGAACCACGTGAACACGTTCTCGACGATGATGCTCGCGAGCGGGCGGCTCGTGGTGCGACGCACCGCATTCGTCTGGCCCGCGTCGATGCGCTGGCGCACCTCGGCTGAGCTCAACCCTGTGATCGGCTGATCGCGCACGCTGCCGTCCTCATCCCGCCCGACCGGTCACGATGAGTATTCCCCGCGCGCATCCGAGCGTTGCGTGATGAGCGCGCCCGGGCTAGGCCACTCCTATCGCGCCGAGCGCTGCCTCAACGATGGTCGCGTCTGCCGAGTCATCGGCGAGGACGTCGTGCACGCAGCCCGGAGCCGAGAGCGACAGGCTGATCGGCTGCATCAGACAGCCGAGGTAGCATGCCGCAAGCACTCGCGTGCTACCGCTGCGTCCACGGCCTTCCGCCCGCACGCGTTCGATCACTCCCGTGATGATATCGATCGGCAGGTTCTCAGCCGACATGCTCGCGAGTGCCGCGGGCGGGGCCTGCACCAGCGCGAAGACGAACGCGGCGGGTCGCTCCCGGTAGAGCGCGAGCACGCGCGCGGCCATGCGCCGGAGCGACTCGACGGGTGCGCCGCCCTGTGCCGCCGCTACAAGCTCCTCGCCAAAGAGCGACATCGCCTGCAGGTGCAGCTCGTGCGCCAGCTCCTCTTTGGATGCGAAGTGGCGGTAGAGCGCGCCTTCAGACACTCCCGCCGCCTGCGCGATGTCGCGGATGCGCGTCGCGTCGTACCCGCTCTGTGCGAAGCAGGAGAGGGCGGCATCCATGATCGCTGCCCGGCTGCTGGGACGCGGCGTCACGACGCACTCCCCGGTACGAACCGCGCCACTTCGCCGTCCAGGCCGGCCACCCAGGTGCCGGAGACGCCTGCGTGCGCGGCGCCGAGTTCGGCATGCAGCATGGCGATGCCGAAGTCGAGCGGCGCCGTCCGGTAGACCTTCGGGGCCTCAGTCACCACAAGCGCCTCGCCGTCCATGTGCAGCCGCCACGGCTGCTTGTTGGCGCCCGAGGGCGCCAGACGCAGGGTCGAGATGGCCTCCTGTGCCCATGCGGGCCAGCTCTCGTGACCAGGCGCGATCACGTCAAGTGACAGTCGGCTCCGCGCGCGCAGCGAGGCGCGCATCAGCCGCTCGGAGACGCCGATCTTACCTGTGGCATGCCCCAGTGCCGTGATGGCGTGCACCCGCTCGTGCTCGCCGAGGGCGGCTAACCGGCCCGCACGCTCCGGGTCGAACGAGGCGGCGATCCAGCATGTGTCGAGTCCGAGGGCAGTGGCCGCGAGCACCACGGCCTCGCCAACGTAGCCCACGTCGTGTGCGGCCTCGTCGGTGCCAACGAACGCCACGAGCGAGGGCGAGTCCTCCGCGCGGCCGTAACTGCCAACCAGGCCGGTGAACACCTCTGGTGGGGCTTCGCGGACGAGGACCGCGCTGGCGGCGCCGGGCGTGGCCGAGAGGCGCTCGCAGGTCTGATCGAGCCGATCGAGAAGCGCGGGGTCTATCGCTTCACCGGTATAGCGGCGGCTCGAGATCCTCGCCTTGACGGCGTCGAACCACACGGGGTCCAGTGTGCGGGAAACGGGCGGCATGAGAGACATGGGGAGCTCCTGGATTCGGGCGGCCATTAGTGAAAGTGAGTATTCACTCACATTGGCGATGCTGTCAAGTACCGGAGCGGGGTCCCGATGCGCCGCGACGCCCCTCTGGCGATACCTCGTACCGCTATGTATAATGCTACAAGGTATAGACGGTGTGGCCCGGTATCAACGGACAGGTGTGCACATGGAGATCAACAAGGACCTTGTGGCGGCGTCTTCCACGCCGATCGTGCTCGCCATTCTCGCCGAGGGCGACAGCTACGGCTATGCGATCCTGCAGCGCGTGCGCGAGCTCTCCGGTGGCGATCTCGAGTGGACCGACGGCATGCTCTACCCGGTGCTGCACCGGCTGTCACGCCTCGGCTTGGTCGAGTCACGCTGGGAGGTGGCCGAGAGCGGCCGCCGTCGCAAGTACTACCGCATCACCCCGGACGGCCGGGCGCACCTTCGCGAGCAACAGCGGCAGTGGCAGGCCGTGGACGCTACGCTACGCGGCATCTGGCACACGCTTGCTGATGTGCCTCCGATCGGGCGTCCGGCACTGTCCGCGACGATCCCTCAGGGAGTGTGACCGATGAAGCCTGATCACAGTGCGGACCTCGAGGCGCAGATCGCCGAGTGGCGGAGCTTCCTGCTCCGGCGCCAGGCGATCCACTCGGTAGACGTCGCGGAGCTCGAGGACCATCTGCGCGAACAGATCGACGTGCTTGCCGAGGCCGGTCTCGCCCCGGACGAAGCGTTCCTCGTGGCGGTGAAGCGGATGGGCGCCCTCGACGCGCTCTCCGCCGAGTTCGCTCGTGAACACTCGGAGCGCTTGTGGAAGCAGCTCGTGGCCGCCGGGGCGGGTGCCACCGAAGATGGGCCCGGCGCCCGAAAGGAAGGCTTCGTTGCGGTTGCCCTCGCGGTGCTTGCCGCCCTGCTCATCAAACTGCCACCGCTTTTCGGCCTCGACTTCACGAGCGACGGCGCGTTTTACGCGCGCAACCTGAGCTTCTTCGTCCTTCCCGTGCTCACGGGCTACTTCGCCTGGAAGCGGGGCATGCTCGGCTCCACGGCGCTCCGCTGGCTCGGTGTGGCGTTCGTAGGCGCCGCGGTCTTCGCGAACGTGTATCCGTTCGAGCCGGGAGGCTCTACCGAGGCGCTCACTGCCCTGCACCTGCCGATCGCGCTCTGGGTCGCTGTCATCGGCGCGGCGTACGTGGGAGGCCGCTGGCGCGAGTCCGCGGGGCGTATGGACTTCATCCGATTCTCGGGCGAGCTGTTCATCTACTACGTCCTGATCGCACTCGGCGGCGGTGTGCTGATGGTGTTTTCGGCGCTCATCTTCCAGGCCATCGGCGTGGACATCGAGCCGCTCTTCGAATCGTGGGTGCTGCCCTGCGGGGCGGCAGGCGCCGTGATCATCGCGTCGTGGCTGGTGGAGGCCAAGAAGAGCGTGATCGAGAACATGGGGCCGGTGCTCACGCGCCTCTTCACGCCACTGTTCGCCATCATGCTGCTCGCGTTCCTCGGCACGATGCTCTGGACGGGCGCCGGCATCAACATCGAACGTGAGGTGCTGATCGCCTTCGATCTGCTCCTGGTGCTGGTGCTCGCGCTCGTGCTGTACTCCATCTCGGCGCGCGATCCTCAGTCCGGCCCCAGCGCTTTCGATGTGGTCCAGGTGGTGCTGATCGCAAGCGCGCTTGCGGCCGACGCCGTGGCGCTGCAGGCGATCGGGGCGCGCATCTCCGAGTTCGGCTTCACGCCCAACCGCGTGGCCGCGCTCGGCATGAATCTGATCCTGCTCGTGAACCTGGCGTGGTCGGCTGTGCTGTACGTGCGGTTCCTCGGCGCGCGGAGCACCTTCTCCGCGATCGAGCGCTGGCAGACCGGATACGTGCCTGTCTACGCGCTCTGGGCCGCTCTCGTGGTGATCGCGTTCCCACCGCTGTTCGGGTTCGCGTAGGGTCTGCTCGAAGCCGTGACATGCGTGACACCGGCATCGCGGTTGCGCATGGCATCATGTGAAGCGATGACCCCGGAAGGACTGGAGGCAGCGTGAGCATCAAGCCGCGTACCCGCACCGTGATACTCCGCGCTCTCGCCACACTGGCCGTGCTGGGTGCCGCCTACCTGGCGATCTCCGGGTACCTGGACAGCCTGCCGAGGCTGGACTACACGATGGCCGAGCCGGCTGTCGCGTCCGCCTCATATCCGGAGGCCCGGTTCGCCGTGATGAGCGACCTCCACTATTACGACACATCGCTCGGCACGAGCGGCGAGGCGTTCGAGGACGTGTTCGGCTCGGACAGGAAGCTCCTCAAGGAGACCGCCGAGCTGCTCGAGCTCGCGATCGACGACGTGCTGGCGTCGGGCGTGGACTTCGTGCTGATCCCCGGCGACCTCACCAAAGACGGCGAGGTCGTCAACCACGAGGCGGTCTCCACTGCGCTCGGCCGACTGCGTGACGCGGGCGTGGAGGTCTATGTGGTGCCGGGCAACCACGACGCCGACAATCCCGAGGCCTTCGAGTTCGACGGTGCCGAGAAGATCCCTGTGCCGTCCGTTTCGCAGGACGAGTTCCCCAGGGTGTACCGCGATTTCGGCTACGGCGAAGCGCGCATGCGCGACGAGACCTCGCTCAGCTACGTGGCCGAGCCTGTCGACGGCCTGTGGCTGCTGGCGCTCGACGCGACCCGCTCGGAGGAGAACGAGCCCGGGGGCACGGAGGTCACCGCTGGTGCCTTCACGCAGGCGCAGGTCGACTGGATCGAACAGGTGCTGCAGGACGCCCGGGCTGAAGGCGTGGCGGTGATCGTGATGATGCATCACGGCGTGGTGGAGCACTGGGACGGCCAGGCGAAGCTTCATCCCGAGTACCTCGTGGAGGACTACCCGTCGGTGGGCGCCTTGCTCGCGTCGTACGGGGTGCGCGCGGTCTTCACCGGTCACTATCACGCTCAGGACGTCGCGCGTGCCGACTTTGGCGACCACGGGTTCCTCTACGATATCGAGACCGGCTCGCTTGCGACCGCACCGTGCCCCATCCGCTACTGCGAGATCTCAGCGGACGAGCTCGCCGTGCGCTCGGAGACGATCGTCGACCGCGTGCAACCTGGCACCAGCTACGGTGCCGATGCCCGCGCGTTCGTGCTCGAAACGATCGCCTCGGAGGCCTACGACGTGTCGCGCGGCTACAACGTCGCCGAGGATCAGTCGCGGTACATCGCAGACCACGTGGCCCCCGCGTTCGTTGCGCACTATGAGGGCGACGAGGATCTTTCCGCCCAGCCGGCGATCGACAACGGTCGGTTGAGCCTGTGGGGTCGCTTCATCTGGTCGCAGCAGCGCTACGTCGTCGACGGGCTGTGGAACGACCCCGCGCCCGCCGACAACGATGTCGTGCTGTCGCTCGTAGAGTAATACCCGGCTCCGTCTACGGCGCTATCGCATCGCAGCTCGTCAACACGGTGTCTGAGACCGCCCCGCTGTCGCCGGCCGATCGGCTGCATGTCCGTGGATGGCGCGGTGTCCGAGCTGCTGTCCGCCTGAGCCTACGCGCCCGCCGACTTCCGGCGGTTCTTCTCGGCGTACATCGCGCGATCGGCCTCTTCGAGGAGCGCCTGGAGATCATCCATCCCGCCCACCCGTCCCACAGCCGCGCCAACGGACGCCGAGAGCGGTCGTCCGCACGGGCTTTCAACGGCGGCCAGCTCCGCGTGCAGCCGCTCAGCGAGCAGAGACGGGCCGGTGTCGCCGCCTTCATCGATGAGCACCACGAACTCATCGCCTCCGAAGCGCGCCACGATGTCCGCGCGTCGCGCGCAGCGTTGCAGGGCCGCGGCGAACAGGCGCAACGCCTCGTCGCCGACCGCGTGCCCGCATTCGTCGTTGATGGCCTTGAAGTCGTTCAGATCGGCGAACACCACGCCGATGGCCTTCCTGGAGCGCGCCGCCCGCTCGACCGTCGCGGCGGACAGCAGCTCGAAGCCGCGCTTGTTGTGGAGTCCGGTGAGCTGGTCGGCCAGCGCAAGCTCCCTGAGACGCTCAGCCGCCACGCGTTGCTCGGTCACGTCTACGGCGGCGCCGATCACCTGCGACACCTCGCCGTCAGGCAGACGGGCGAACACCGTCTCACGGGTGTGGAGTATCCGCCATGCGCCCTGGGCATCCCGCACCCGCAGGTCCCACTTGATGAGCTCGCCATCGGCGGCACCGGCGAGCTCCGCGATCGTTCGCGTGCGTTCGGCACGGGAATCGTCGGCGATGTGAACGCTGAACAGCGTGTGGAGGCCTTCGGCGCCAACCAGATCTTCGTGGCCGAGGATGCTCTGCGCGCCGCGGTTCGCGAACACGATGCGCTCTTTCGTCAGGTCGTGGATGTAGATCAACGTGGGCGCGATATCGATGATGCTGCTCACGAGGCGCTGGCTGTGCTCAAGCTCGGCGTTCTTGCGTGCAAGTTCACGCTGGAGGCTCACCAGCTCGTTGTTGAGGCGCGACATCGCCGCGATGTCGTCCTGTGTGCCGAGCGGCCGTGCGTGTGCCTGCCGCTTGCTCATGCCCCGGACATGTGTGACCAGCTCGGAGTTGATGCGCACGACCTCGGCGAGCGTCTCGAGCGCCTCGGCGTCGTTGGGCGAGCCGATCACCAGGATGTCGTTCTCGATCTTCACAGCGTTGAGCGTGATGCTCATCGGGCGGCCGCCGTGATGGGCGGCGATTGTCCAGCCAAACGCGCTGCCCTCGCGGTTCACCGTTGTGAGCAGATGCTCGATCTTCGCCGCGTCGGCTGTGACAGCCAGGGCGGGGAGGAGGCCTCCGGGCTGGACCGGATCGGCCATCCAGAGGTTGTCGGCCAGGACCTCGCGGATACGGCCCTCCGGGTCGCACAGAACGATGAAGCCGGAGCTGCGGGTCGACATCGGTTCCTCCACTCAGGCCTTCACGAGGCGCTTGGCGGTCTCGATGGCCTGGCGAGCGTCAGGCGCGTACCCGTCGGCTCCCACCTGCAGGTAGAGGTCGGGCACCAGGTTGAACAGGTACCCGCCCACAAGGACGGGCATGGCGCTCGTGCGCTCGTCTGCCCTGAGCGCATCGATGGTCTCGGCCACTTCGGGCACGTGGTACGTCATGGTCGCTGAAAGCGCCACGATGTCGGCACCCCGTTGTGCGGCGAGGTCGACGATGGCTCCCACGGGCGTGTTGGCGCCAACGAAGTGCGTGTCCCAGCCGGCCATCTCAAAGTGGTCGGCGACCATGCGCATGCCGAGCTCATGCAGTTCGTCGCCCACACACGCGGCAACCAGAACGCCGCCGGAGTGCCGCCCGGTGAACATGAAGCGGTACAGCTGGGCCATCACCATCTGCGTGACCGCGGTGGCGTAGTGCTCCTGGGCCACCGTGATCGCGTTCATGTGCCACAGCCGGCCGAGCTCTAGCTGTGCCGGCTCGAGCACATGTCGGTACAGGTCCACGATCGGCACGCCGCTCTCAGCGGCGGAGAGGACCGCCTGCAGCGCGTCGGCGCGGTCACCGCCGAGCACGGCGCTCAGATAGCGCATGGCGAGCTCCGACAGCGGCGCCTCCGGTTGGATGTGGGTGGGCATCTCGTCGCCAGGGTCGTTCATCCGGAGCAGCGCGGCGTCGATCACAGCCGCGGCATCCCGTGCCACCTGCGGGGACACCAGCTCAGGCAGCACGTCGCGTATGTCGGCGAGGCTCCCGACGAGCCACTCCACGGGGATGCGCAGGTTCTCGAAGAGCACGCGCACCCAGCGCACATAGTCATCGAAGATGATCTGCTCGTTCGTCCAGAGCGCGGCGGCGAGGAAGCTCACGTGGTAGCCGGTGTCTTTGACGGTGTTCTCCATCTGCGAAGCCGAGAAGGAGTCGAAGAGCCCCGGCCACCGCTCGCGCTGGCGATCCAGCGCGGCGCGCACGATGCGGTCGCTCTGTGCGCGCACGTCCCGCGCGGTCTGCCGCCTGGCATCCATGGGCACCTCCGGTCTGTCGGGGCGTTGGCGGTATCGTACCCTTACCCTGTGCGGGGGCACAGTGACGCGCGTCGCTCCGGGCCTGCGGCTATCATAGGGTCTGTCAGTGGCGTGCGAGGGGAGTGGCCATGGCAGAACTCGGCATCGGGGCCATCGCACTCAGGCTTGCGGTCGCCCTTGCGGCCGGTTTGGCCATCGGCTTCGAACGCGAGCAGCGCGAGAAGGCGGCTGGGCTGCGTACCGTCGCGCTCGTCTCGAGCGGCAGCGCCATGCTCGTGCTTGGCGCGGTCCTGGCCGCTCCCGATGAGGTCGTCCGTATGGCCACAGGTGTTGCCACCGGCGTGGGCTTCCTCGGGGCGGGGGCGATCCTCCGGGAGCGCGGCGAGGTCATCGGCCTCACCACGGCGGCCACCGTGTGGGTGGCGGCCGCGCTGGGCGTCTCAGCGGGCCTCGGGCAGTATGCGCTCACGGCGCTCGGCGTTGTGCTCACGCTGGTGATCCTGGCGCTCATCGGCCGCATCGACATGCGCCGCGTCCAGTCGGACGCCCGCACGTACGAGATCGCGTATGCGCCCTCGGCATGGGATGAGGCCCGCAGCGGGGCCTGCTTTGCCGAGGAGGGGCTCGCAGCCACATTGCTTGCGCTCGAGCGCTCAGCCGAGGGAGTGCGTGTCACCTGGCGCGTGATCGGCAGGGTCGACCGGCACGAGCAGCTCCTGCGTCGCTTGCCTGCCTGCTCGTCGGTCACGGCCTTCACTGTGAGTGCCTGAAAGGCGCTGTCAGCCGTCTCGATCCCGCAAGGCCGTGCTGATGGGCGTAGGCCGCTCCGGCACCCGCCACGCTCCTGCTACAATGGCGCTCGCACCACCAACGGGCGATTAACTCAGCGGGAGAGTGCCTCCCTTACAAGGAGGAAGTCGGGGGTTCAAATCCCTCATCGCCCACCAGGTGATGTCTCAGGACATCGTGGACACATCCGAGTTCCTGATAGCCTCATAGATCTTGGTCGGATCGAGGGTGAGATGCCTCAGCATCTCACCCTCTTCCGTCAGTATGCGGACATGGAGACCGGCCACGAACATGATGACCTCTTTGTGTTTGTGCGCTCTGCCCACACCGATGTGGTGGAGTCGGCCGGTGTGGCCTCAGGTTGTTGTAGTAGGCGGTGAAGGTGTCGATCTGCGCCTGGATGGCCTCGATCGTCTCAGGCGCCTCTTGCTTTGCGAGATAGCCCTTGAGCGTCTGGTGGAACCGCTCGACTTTCCAGCACGTCTGGGGATGGTAGGGGCGTGAGTGGTGGTAGACGATGCCGCGGGAGAGCAGTTCTGCCTCGACGATGTTGGATCCGCCACGACGCCAGGCGGTGTAGACGCAGCCGTTGTCGGTGAGAAGCGAGGCGGGGTATCCCCACTGCTCGGCCGCCTTCAGGAACACGCGCAGGACATCAGGAGCCCGCACGACCTCCATAGCCTCGCTCGCGACGACCAGGCGTGAGTGGTCGTCCAAGAAGTTCAAGATGTCGACCTGACCGCCGTCGGCAAGCTTCCAGTGCGTGACATCGGACTGCCAGCGCCGGTTCGGCAGCGCCGCCTCGAAGCGCGTCCACGAGCTTCTGGGACGCTTGTGCGGCTGCGGGGTGACGGACCCTCGGCGTTTCAGCACACGCCAGATCGTGGACACCGAAGGAACGTCAGCTCGCACCTGAGCCGTACGATCGCCTGCTCGACCGCAGGAGGCGTGCGGGCACGTGCCACCTCCCGGTAGCTGCGGCCTTCGACAAGCACTGCCTCCACGACGTAGCGTGCCAGATCCACCGTGAACATCCCTCCCGTAGGTGTCCACGATGTTCCGACACATGCGTCCACGATGTGGTGAACCCACACACCTCATCGCTCACCAGCAAGCTCACGGAGGTCCCAGCGACACGCAGGGGCCTCTTGTCATATGCTGTTACGCAGACTGCAGAAGCGTGGGTTAGCTGCGGCACAGGAGGGTCTGATGTTGGCACGAGTGACTCGCCGTGGGGCTCTTCTCCTCTTTACCTGTTTGCTGATCGCTGGCTGCTCATCGGTCCCGACCGTCAGTGAGTTCGCGGATGAGTGGGCACCCCGACTCCTTGCTCTTTCCGAACCCGGGGAGATGGTCGGCCAGTCCGAGACCTGGCTCGATGACGGCGTCTATGTCCGCCACTTCGCAGATGGCACATGGGTGGCCGCCCGCACGATCGACTACGAGTACTCGCATCTGCCTGATGCTGAAGCCGTTGATGTGACGGTCTTGGCTGACAGCACGGGCGCGGCTTACATGATGACCGGTAGTCACATCTGCGAGGGCGAGATCGCGCTGACACTCGGCTCGGTCGACGCCACGGGTGTGGCGGCACTCTACGAAGAATTGACCAAGGGCAACGAGTTCGGGTGGGACGGCTGGGTGCTCGACGAGTGGTAGGTGCGCAGCTAACCAGCGCATCCAGCCGACGGCACAAGCGTTAAGCTACGAAGTGAGGCGCACGGCCGCGGCTGATGCGCAAATGCGTTAGCCAGACCGGTGACGGGCGGAGGGACAAATGCGTTTGCAGGAGTACATCGTCCCCGTCGTTCGCTACGACGACGGAGTCCTGCGCGAGGTACTCGGCACTGGTTTCATTCTTCAGTTCGGCGATGTTCGAATGGTCATGACCGCCGGACACGTACTGGATACGGCCAGAGACAACGGGTGGGACTTCGGCGCCCTCTACTTGCTTACTTCTGGCGAACTCCACTTCGGCTCGGCTTCAGCCTACGTCAGGTCGAGGCGTCACGACATTGCGGCGATACCGCTGAACGACTTCGTCAAGGGGCTTCCGGTCGGCGGCCTTCATCTCGGCAGCCCAGAGTATGCTCTCGATGCCGACCTGTGTACGTTCGAATACAGTAGCTCTTCGACATTCTGTCTTCCCGGTGAACGGCATCCCGCGCTTGCAGTGACCCCCTACTTCCACAAGGGACATGCGACCCGGCGGTACCGTGACCCCGAATCAGACCCGAACGGCGAACTGCGGCTAGAGCTGTCGTTCCCCGCGCTGCAGGGCGCGAGCGGTGCCCCCGTCCTGAACACCGGTGGCGACAACGGAGTGGTTGGGATGATCGTCGCCAATCACGAGCAGCACCTGATGCCTGCACAAGTCGTCAGAGTTGAATGCGGTGACGAGCGGACTGAGGAGATCTCGTATTTCCTGCCCATGGGCGTCGCCCTCGATGTTCGCACAATCCTCGATTTCCTCGAGAACGAAAATGTGGCTGACTGCGTCGTTGAGGTGGAACGCGGAGACGGGGAAGCTGGCGCCGCTGGCTAACCCGGAGATCGAGCGGACGGCATGCAGGTAGAATCAACCTGAGTGGTGGCTGGGCCGCCGCTCATGTCCAAGAACGTTAGCCATACACGTGGGGGGTCATGGAACTCAAACGCATCTTCGATGTCTTCTCTCGTCGGGAGCTACCCGCGAGTGGCATCGCCGCCGTGCCCGAGGCCACTCGAAATCGGGTCTTGCTGTGGTGTCGGGACGTCTTCAGTGGGCAACGTGCATCATTTGGGAGCAGCGACTGCACAGCGGAGTTCTGGGACGAGATCCACAGGACTCTCCAGATGCGTCACGGTCGCGTGCAGTTGGCGGAGACCCGCTACTATCGGCCGTCGGCGGCAACGGAATCCGTCGCCTTCTTGCTCGAGTGCGACGACGCGTCATTCCTCGACTTCCTTGAGTACATCTTCAGATTGGACTGCCTGCACCGGGTTGGCGTCGATGAGGACAGACTCGTTCGAGAAATCAACGACATCCTGCGGGTTGATGACCTGCCCTACCACCTGACGGACTTCGTTCGCGAGTCCATCACGCGGCACTCGGATGGACCGCCGTCATTCGGCGGGACCTTCACCTATGAGGAAGTCGTGTCTAGGCCAGTGGTGATATCGTGCGAGAACGAAGTAGTCCACCTGGAGATGACTAAGCCAGCCCTGGATCTCCTCAAGGATCCTCGCTTCAAGCAGGCAAACGTTGAGTACCTCGAGGCGCTCGCGGACTATCGCCAAGGGGACACGCGGGGGGCGCTCGCGAATTGCGGAAGCGCATTCGAGAGTGTGATGAAGGTACTATGCGAGATTAACAGATGGCCCTATCAGCAGCAGGACACGGCCGCGATGTTGGTCAAGACGGTCTTGGAGCACACCGGCCTCGACAGCTACTTCGAGTCGACGCTCATGATCATCGCCACGCTGAGGAATCGCCTGAGCAAGTCGCACGGTGCTGGAATGGCTGAGCACGAGGTCGCTCCCCATCTTGCCGCCTACGCGCTCAACGCCACCGCCTCCGCCATCCTCCTCCTGTTCGGGGAGGCTGGAGTACGTCGCCGGCGCTGATGGCTAACCCGTACTTCCCAGCCGACTCACGCAGGCGCTAGGCTGAACTGCAGCCGCTCGTTCGCGGCTGAAGTACCGAGACGTTAGGCACCCTCAAGCGAAGTCGACGGGATCGCCAACGCCTTAGCGAAATGTCAGAGGCTCGTGGAACAATGGATCTCCAGGGGGGTGTGACACGTGACCGCCAATCTAGCATCGGTCATCGAGCGAGTTGTCGAGGCACGCCGCCGTGGGAATCGGGAGGATCTCGCACAGTCGGCAGCGGGCTCACGTATCACGGAGACCATCGAGCAGATTCGTTCCGCCTACCATCGGGGCTGGGAAGAGCGGAGGCTCGATGAGGCGCGAGCTCTGAAAGCGAGTCTCGCCGACGGGATTCCGGTGCCAGTCCTGTCCGTATGCGGTCACGGCACGGCTGAGACCCGCTACACCCAGTACCTAGCCTACTTCCTGAATCCCTCGAAGCCACACGGACTTGGGGCGCGGTATCTGGATGGTTTGCTGTCACTGATGCGGCTGTCGAACCCTTCTGTTCCTAGTGACCTCGACCTGACTGCGGCGAACGTTGAGGCAGAGGTCTACATAGGCAGTGCCCCTGGACAGAACGGACGCCCGGTTGGATGCACCTGCGATGTTGTGGTCGAGTGCCCTGGCTACGTGTTCTTCATCGAACACAAGGTGAAGAGCGGGCAGAGCGCGAATCCGAACAGCAGCGATCGGCAGCTCGTCCGGTATGACATCGCAATCGACGGAAATCCCGCTTATCACGACCCGTCGAAGATCCGCATCTACTTGACTCCTGGAGGCAGCGCGTCTTCCGGGCACGTTGACTGGTTGGGCCTGTCACATTCTGATCTGGCCCAGGTAGCCCTTGATCTGCTCCGCAGCGACGGCATCTCGGCCACCGCCCGGGAGAATCTCTTGAGGTTCGCCGTCGACTTGGCGCTCGGTCCGTATGAACGTGCAGAGGATGAAATCAAGGATCTCGAGGTTCGGGCAGCTTCCGCAACGCGGGATGCCGACTTCGGTGAGCGGCTTCGCTTCGACCGGATCGTTGACCGGAACAGACTGCTGGTTGACCTGCTCTTGGAGGGATCACGATGAAGCTGGATGAGAGTGCTCGCTTGTACCTGGCCGACTACTACCTACTTGAGCAGGCGAGATCGGGGGCGCACCGCTATCTCGACGAGATCGCGAACAAGTTGGCGGCGGCAGTCCGACAGGAACTCAAGACACGCGGCGATCTGTCGGTGACATTCGGAGAGTACCTTCAGAAGGACGGCGGGTACGTCAGCTTCTATGTGAAGAAGATCGACCTGCCGGGGCTTGATCAGTACGGCGAATGGAAGTACTCCGTGGTGTACTCGGATGCCATGAGAACCGAGCGGTTGTCAGACCCAACCAAGTGCCGCATTTACGGGTTCACCGCTAAGAGTAATGCGGCTCAGGCGAAGGCTGTCGGTCGGGTCGCGCAGGAGCTGGGCCTGCCGGATCCCTACCTCAATGAGGAGTACGACCTGCTCGGCGGAACACTAGATGAAGTCGTCGACATGCTGTCTCGGGCATTCATCGAGCGGCTTGACAATCATGTTCAGGTCATAGAGGTCTTGTCTAGGCAGTCCGTCGGTCAAGCAGGCTGATTGGTCGACGGTGAGCTGCCTAACCATGAGATCGAGCCGACTCACTTCGTTCGCGGCTCAACTCATAGACGTTGATATGAGATTGCCGGTCAACCCCCGATCGCTCACGGTCCTCTCTGGTTCTTCGTCGGTGCAAGCGGGCGGGCACATGGATTCGGCGCTCGACCATGCTGATATCTAACGGATTCGAACCCCACATCTCGGTCGGGCCGGAGATGAGCCTCCAACTAGGCG